>JAGVXG010000011.1 GCA_018303885.1 Candidatus Pacearchaeota archaeon | reverse complement strand
GAATGTTGTTGTTCCGCCAGTAAATAATTTGCCTGTAATAACTTCAACGCCAGTTACACAGGTTAACGAGGGACAGAATTATGTTTATGATGTTAATGCAAACGACGCTGATGGAGACACTTTAACTTACTCACTGACAACGGCGCCTAGCTGGCTATCAATTAATTCTGCAACAGGATTGATAACTGGGACAGCTCCTCAAGTTAATGCTGATACTGCATTCAGCGTAACTGTAAAGGTTTCTGATGGAACTGGTTTTGTTACACAGTCTTATACTCTAACAGTGAAGAATGTTCCTATTGTTCCGCCGCCAAGCAATGGGCCTTCTGGAAAGGACGGAGATGGAGAAAGAATAAGAACACTTCCTCTTGATGATTTCTACAATGCAAAATATCTTAGCCAGTTTAATCCTCCAATAGTCTTAAGTGAAGAGCCAGAAGCACCAGTAAAGGGCAAAATTAGTTTAGCTGGAAAAATACTGCTTTGGTTGTTTATTCTAATAATTCTGCTGATTATTTTAATAATCATCTTTTGGCTCAGAAGGATGTAATTTAGCTTGGCTAACGGGAAGCTATTTTATTCTTTTTTTTACAGCTTCTGCAAAACGTAGAGCTTCTGGGATTTCCTTTATGGTTTTAAAAAGTTCTTTTTCGTCCATGTCCTCATAAAAATGGGCGAGTACGTTTCTTTTCCTGATCAATTTATTTAGTTTTTCAGATTGTTCTTTATTCATTATTCCGGCTTTCGACAAAATAGGCATAATGTCTTGATAAGTATCTGGGGCACCAAGATTTTCAGCAGAAATAATTTCGCTTCCCAAATCAATTAACCTATTAAGTATTGCAAAAACAGCCATTGAAGAAGCATTATATGTCTTGCTATCATGTAAATTATCTACTTTTGATATTCCATAACTTTCCAGCTCTTTGCAATACTTACTTATGTCTGCAATAATTTTCCCTATCCTTTCAATGTCGTACATTTGAAAGCATTCTCCTATAAAATTTATTAAGAAAAACAGAATAATCCAGGTATTCTCTTAAAATCCTTATCTTGGCGTTATGAATTGCTTTTTCATCTCTGATAAAGATTAATTTTCCCTCTTTAATTACTCTAAATTGTATTGTTATTGGGAGTTTGGATAAAATGGATATATCGAATAAATCGCTTCCCATTCCTATAACTTTTAGTTCTCTTTCTCTTGTTGGTTTATCAATTATTACTGCGATATCTACATCTGAATCTTTTCTTGGTTTTCCTTTTATTTGACTTCCGAATAAAAATACCGCGGACACGAATTTTAATTTAGAGATTCTGTGTACTAATTCGTTAAGTCTATTTTCTAGTTCTTTTTCCATAGAATATCTAGTATAGAATTACTTAAAAAGCTTATCTATAATTAAATTTATTTAGGGGCATTATCTTTTAAATGGATGCTTAATAAAAAAAGAGATGCTATAACTCTTATTTTCCTTGTTATACTGTTTTTAGTAATAAACTATTCTTTCCTAGATAAAAAAGCTGAAAGTTTTTTGAAGGGCTACAAAACCGAGGATGTTTTTGTAGACAGAGTGATTGACGGGGACACTATTGTCACAGGGAACAGAAGCATAAGGCTTCTCGGAATCAACACGCCTGAAAGAGGTGAATTGTATTATAACGAAGCCAAAAGTTTCTTAGAAAGAAGGGTTCTTGGTAAAAATGTAACACTGGAATTTGCTGGGGACCGAAAAGACAAATATGGAAGAACTTTAGCCTATGTTTTTGAAAGCGATGAAAACATAAACGTGGAAATTGTAAGGAATGGCTTTGCCAATTATTATTTTTATTCTGGCAGAGACAAATACTCTGACGATTTGCTTGAGGTGTGGAAAAGCTGCATGAATAACAAAGTAAACCTATGCAAACCATCAAGAGACATTTGCGCTAACTGCATAGCAATAAGAGATAATGAAATCGTAAATTCTTGTTCATTTTCCTGCGATGTTTCTGGCTGGTGGATAAAGGGCGAGGGCCGCGAAAAATTTATTTTTAAAGAAACTTTAAGCCCAAACGCAAAGACAGGGTTTTCTTTGGATCTGGAAAATTCCGGAGGGGGATTGTTCTTGCGAGATGATTCCGGCGACTTGGTTTTGTGGGAGAGTTATTGAAAAATGCCGAAAGAAAATTTTAAATCGAAAGGTTTAAATAATACTATCACTATAATGATAATATACAATTGGTGGTAAAAATGAAAATAGAAATGTTAAATCCTTATGTATTAAAGATATTAATATCATTAAGAAAAGAAGATAGCATCAGCTCTATTTCTAAAAGAATCAACTTATCTTATGGCTGGACTAATAAGTGGGTTAATGAATTGATTAAAGAGGGGGTATTAAAGGAAAAATGGAGGGGGGTTATTTTGCAAGAAGATAATAAGGCTTATCAAAGCATTTTAAGATTTATTAAAGAAAACTTAAAGGATATTAACTTTTATTACTCTGCCTTAAACTTATTCGGAATAGAATACTGTTTTACAAAAACAGATGCTGTTTATTTATGGACAGAGGGAAGATATAACATCGCGAGATATAAAGGATATTACCCTATTTTTGTTAAAATAAAAAAGTTAGACTATCCCATATTTTTAGAGTACTGTAAAAAGTTGGGATTAAAGATTAATTCTGGCAGTGGGGTTTTTTATAATGTTGAAGTTTTAGATGGTTTTGAGTGTGTTAAAAAGAAGAATTCATTTGTTGAACCATTAAACGAAACTATTAATTTTATGCAAGCAAATATTTATAATTTTGAGCCTGCCTTGGAAATGATTAAAGAGATGTATAAGAAAAAGTTAAACATTAAATACAAAGAAGTTAATTATTTATAATGGAAGAGCTTATTAAAAAAGAGAATGATATTTTTGAAATACTACAAAAATTTTTAAGCTCTAATTTAGATTTCATTTTAGTTGGGGGATATGCTGTTTCCGCATTTAAGCATAGATTTTCTGTAGATGCCGATATAATTGTTAAATCTGAAGATTTATTTAAATTTGAAAGTATCTTAAGAAAAGAAGGCTTTAAGAAAACAATTACAAAAGAGTTAGAAAATATCTATTCTTCAAAATTTGTCAGGTATGAGAAAGAACAAGCTAGTGTAGACATATTGATTGATGCTTTAGCTTCAAGAACAACCAATTCTTCATTTGGCTACGAGTTAGTCTTTGATAATTCTATAAAAAGAAAGATCATTGGAATTGAAAAAGAGGTTACTGCAAGGATTCCAACAAAGGAATTATTGATAGTAATGAAACTACATTCTGGAAGATTAACGGATTTTAGAGACATAGCTGCATTAGCAAAGGATACTGATTTAGAATTAATAAAGAAATTCTTGTTTATAGGTAATTTAAAGGTGTTAAAAGAAAATTTATCAAAGTTACATAAAACTGTAAATGATAAAAATTTTATTGATTCTTTTAAGGGGGTTTTTGTTGAGAAAAAGTTTGATATAGACTTAGAACAAGTAAAAAAGATAAGCGAGTTAAGAAAATAACACAAAAGTTTACCCATTAACAGTAAGATTCAATTATAAAAGCCCTTATGATTTTAAATTAACTCAAAAACCTCAATTTTTTCTCCCTATTTCTCCTAAAAACTTCATTTATTTTATTTCTGGACAAAAAGAAAGATTGGAATTGGGATTTAAGCGTTTACCCTTTATTTTAATTATAACAAATAAAAAGGGTAAGGTTTATATATTATTTTATTAGAATTACTTATCTAAATAACTTTCGTTACTTATAAAGATAATTGTAATCATAAGGAAAAGTTTATATAATCCTATATAATATTATATAACATGGCGATTAAAACATTTAATGTTGACGAAAGTGTATATGAAAAGTTTTTACGGTTCTGCAAAGATAATGGAATTAGTATGAGCAAACAGATAGAGATTTTTATGAAATCTAGGGTTGAAGATAAAGAAGATGTAAGAGAAGAATATCTTCAAAAATTAGAAGAAATAAGAAGAGGAAAGTTTATTAGAGTTGATGATTTTGCTAAGCGATACGGCTTACAATGAATTACAAATTAGATATCTCAGAAAATTTAGACAGAGTTTTTGCAAAACTTTCTAAAAAAGATAAAAAATCATTGGAGATAATAAACAATAAAATAAAACACATCTTAGAAAATCCTTATCAATTCAAACCATTGAGAAACGAAATGGCGGGAATAAGGCGGGTTCACATTGGAAAGAGTTTTGTTTTAACGTATGAGATTTTAGAAAGTGAAAAAACAATTAGAATTTTAGACTACGATCATCATGATAAAATTTTCAGAAAATGATTTTTAGATTAAAATTAACTAAAAAACCTCAATTTTTTCTCCCTATTTCTCCTAAAAACTTCATTTATTTTTAGTAACAACAAAAAGCTGTTTTTTCGACGAGAGTAACAGCAGTTCATTCAAAACAAGTAATAACAAAAACTATTCTGTTAATGACAATAATGCTTTTAAAGAAAACGATTTTATGGATTGAATGCGGATTAACAAAAGAGTAGTAACTCATAAGCGATTGATGAAGATTGACGAACATTCCTCTCCAAATATTTTTCAGAAAACAAACAACACAACAGGAGATTATGCCTAAATGAAAGCAAATCAAAGATTTTCATTCATTCGTATTCAGGAGAAATCCAAATGAAAGCAAATAGGAAATTTTCATTCGTTCGTATTCAGGAGAAATCCAAATGAAAGTAACAACAATCACAACCTTTGAAACAGTTGCAAGCACCCAGGCATTTGCAAAAATCGCAACTGTTCAAAGAAATCATAGTTATGCATTAAATATGTATGACACTCGGCAGGGTGAAATGCTCACTCACCCCAACATTGTTGGGAGCCTTTACATTGCTGAAAGGAGGTTAATATAAATAAATGAAAAGCTTATTTACGCTATCAGTAATGGCTTTGCTAGTATTGGCTGTTATGCCTGCTGTACTTGCTGTAAGCGTTGGAAGCGGCATAGGAGTTGACATCGTAACAGAGGACTTCGCTCCTTTGGTTTGGATGTGTGATAATAGAGTTGTCTATGACGACGCAACTGAACCTGGAAGAATATCTTACGATGGTCAGGAACTAGTTGAAAGAATAAACAACTATGCCTTCGAAGGAGAGCAAATTGAGTGGAAAGTTCTTGTTATGGACAAAAACGGAGTTGAAAAAATTCAAGATGTTTTTGCCACTGTAGGAACCTCTCAAGGTGAAGGAAATGACATTGAAGTGAACTGTCAGAAAACTTTTTATCGGCCAAGTGAAATTCCAAGTGTTTGTAATGCAAGAATTTTGGAAGAAAGTATAACAGGATTTGACGAAGACATGATGGAATTCTATAAATGTACTCTTACAGTTGAAACACCTGAAAGCATGTATGGAGAGCATTGGATAACTGTTGAAGCTCTTGACTTAGATGGCTTGTCTGGAACAATGGATGAGAATGAATATTGGTTCCTTAATCCTGAAATCGCTTTGAGCGTTATAGGAGATTTAACATTTGATGATGTTAGACCAGGAACACAATCTTACTCAGACACATTGTTAGTTGGAAACGACGCTGATGATGGTTCAGGAGTTCTACTTGATATGTTCATAACAGGTACAGACTTTTATGATTCATCAAGCAGTGGAGCAATGTGCCCAACAACAAACCAGTTAAGTTTGAGTCAATTCAGATACTATGTTACAAATGGTGCTTACAACAGCGCTCAAGATGATTTAACCGATGCGCCTGCTTTAGGTAATGTAAGGGGTGTTGATGGTGAAGGTTACTTGAATATAGAATATGGAATAGGATTCAACGATCCAGTACCATTCTATGATAACGCTGAAATCCTTCAGGCAGGACCAACGAGTGGACCTTATGACCTTGCTAATGTCCTTGCACCTGGAGCAGAAATGGCATTGACCTTCAAATTGACTTTGCCAGAGCCATGTAACGGTGACTTCGATACTGGAAGTTTATACTTCTGGGGAGAAGCTATCTAACTGAACTTAATTTTATTTTTTATTTTTTATTTTATGTATCCGTGGGGGGCCCGACCTCAACGGGCTTCTTCATAATCATTAGTATGAACTAAAAAGAAGAGGAAAGAAACGCGAAGAAGGAAAAATAACAAAACAGAAAGAAAAGGAAAAGAAAATCACAAAGTAAAACGGAAAACCAAAACAAAGAAATCACCCAAACACAAAAAAAATACTCGCGTTAAAATGCGAAATGGTCAATAAAAAATGTCAATAGAAAAAAACATGAACGCAAAGGCATTCTTGATGATAGCGGTGCTTACAGCTTCATTAGTTTTAACCTTATCATTTGCTGGTGCAGAGTTCTGGGCTTGTGCAGATTACAAACAAGTTATAAATTATTGCAATAATTACAAGCCTTCGAAGACTTGCGATTCGCCTAATGGATGTACATATTGCATGTCAAAATATAATGAGACAACGAATTGTTATGTTCATGGGGTTTGGCCAAAGTGTAATCAAATTCCCCAAGAATGTTCAGATATTGGTGGTGGCGGTGGAGGAATTGACGCAGAACCGCCGGTATTAACAGTAAATAATCCTGTAGAAGATGGGATTTATAATTCTAGAGTTGTTTTACTTGATTTATCTGTAAATGAAGAATCAGATATTCATTATCTTGATTTAATCAACGGAAGAGGGCGTTGGACGCCAGTGTGTTCAAATTGTTTTGGATACGAGAGAACGCGTTCTTTCAGGGAAGGACTTAATGAACTGCGGTTTAGAGCAGTAGACGTCGTTGGAAATATTGCTTATGTAGATGTCTCGTTCTTTATCGACAGTGATAAACCAAGAATACTAAAAACAGAGCCAGGAAGAGGATTCACAAATGGAGATTTTTTAATTCAATTCAAAGAAGAAAACCCAACTAGTTTAGATATAACATTCGGGGATACAAACCCCGGATTTAATACTTATGAAGTTGATATAGATAGTGAGTGCCAGTTAGATGAAAACAATGGAAAATATTACTGTGACACGCATATTGACTTGTCTGCTTACGATGGAAATGAAATATTGTATTGGGCAAACTTAACAGACACAGCCGACAATAAAGCTAATCCCCGAAGACAAAATGTATTAACAGTCGACACAACGCTACCTGTAATAAATAGTCTAATTCACACTATTAATAAAAAATATGTTACCTTCAGGGCTGATATTACAGAAGAAAACTTTGAAGAAATGACTTATTCTTACACAGACACAAATGGAAGGCTAAGGGAAGGGAGAATGTGTTCGAGATTAAAAGACGGCATCTGCGAGAAAAAACTAAGTTTCAAGACAGGACACTTTGATGTATCAATTCAAGTCATAGATGAAGCCGGAAACAGTGTCGGGCAGGTTGTAAGTTTTGATATTGTATAATAAAAAAGTAACAAATAAAGTATATAAACAAAAGGAATTAAATAATGAAACATGAAAAAAATTATTTTCACAATAGCGCTGGCGATTTTTCTAGTTGGATTTATCTCTGCGGCTGTGATTAATGTTCCTGCAGATCAGGCAACAATTCAGGCAGCGGTTAATGCTGCGGTTTCTGGAGACACTATTAATGTTGCTGCCGGGACTTATGACGAACAGGTTGTGATTGACGGAAAAAACTTGACATTGCAAGGTGTGGGGGATACAACAATTATAATGCCTTCTTCTGAAAGTATTCTTGCTACTTTTTACACATATCCTTTAGGAGTTTTATCTGGGTGGGAAGGGCTTAAACTTGCAAGCCCAATTTTGGTAAAAAATGCCCAAAATGTTACTGTTAAAACTTTAAAGGTGGATGGGATAAATGTGGACGCACTTCCTGTTGGTGCAGATAGGTTAGCTGGAATTGTGTACGGAGAAGCTGGTGGATTAATTTCAAACGTAACTGTAAATAACATTAAAACACCTGGTTATACAATAAGAACATATGTAATTGATGTAAGTTCTGTCACCAATCCCTTAAACATAGAAGTAGAAGACAGCAGAGTAAATGATTTTGCAAGAACAGCTATTCAAGCCCAAGGTGCAAATATTTTAGCAAACATTCATGACAATGTAGTTGTTGGTCCAGGTTCTATCGGGCCTGCAAATGTTCCTAACGGAATAGTTCTTATTGCCAACGCCAAGGGAAATGTAACAAATAACACAATCAGCGCAAATCATTATACGGGTGTCACATTTTTAGGCTCTGGAGTGTTATTGTATCAGGCAGGAACTGGAATTTTAGTTTCTGGAAATGAAATTTTCGATGTTGATGATGCTGTTTTGATTGCGGGGACAAATTTTTCCAACATAGAAAATAATAATTTGCATGATAATGTTAAAGGTGTTCGAATTGAGCAAAGCACTGCTACAGATAACATCATTACTGGTAATTTAATTGTTGATAACACATTATTCGGCATAGATGCTGGTACTTCTGCAGGGGGGAATAACGTTGCTAGTGAAAATACTATTACTGGAAATACGATTGGAGTTAATAACGAAGCTGCATTCAGTTTCAACGCAACATATAACTGGTGGGGAGATTGCACAGGGCCAACTTATCCAACATATAATCCTCCTGGAACAGGAGATAGTATTGTAAACACAACAGCTCCTGTTCTTTTCAGTCCTTGGCTTGGGGTCTGCATAAATCTGAAAGCAGATGTTGCTTGTGCAGAGAAATCAGAAAATGTAACATTGTATGCCGCAAATGTCACTTCTTTATCAAATACCTTGCCTATAGATGATGTTTGGTTTTCCTATACTTTCTTAAACGGAACTAATCGCAATAAAACAGCCTTAAACGTCGGAGGAAATAATTATTCTGCAACAATAAATTCCTCTGAATTAATTGGCGGACAAAATATAGTGTGGAATGTTTGGGCAAATGATTCTTCTGGATTTGAATTTCATAATGGAGATAAAACATTTTACGTGAGAAATTCAACATTTTTAGGAATTGTACCTTTCCCAGCAGATGGATTAAATGGCTGGTGGGTTACAGAACCAACATTTACATTAACTCAAGATGTTCAAACCAATGACAGCATTAATGATTCTTGGTATCAATGGGATGCCGACGCTATTTTCATGTATTCTGGGCCTTTTGGCTTGGAAGACATTCCAAACCCTAATCCCATATCTGCAGGAACCCTAGAATTAAACTGGTGGACAACTTTTGGAAGTTGTGGAAATGAAACCGCTCAAAGTCAGATTTTACGTATTGATTTAACAAATCCTGAAATCAATGACACACAACCAGCAGATGGCTCAACCGTGTTTAATAATCCAAGGCCGACGATAAGCGCTCTTTTAGATGAAGTTTATGGAAGCAACTCTGGAATCAACAAAAGCAATGTCTCTATGAGGCTTGATGGAGTTCTTGTGGCGCCTAATGTGACAAACGCTTCTATAAACAACTCTCTTGACGCAATTGTTAGTTTCACACCTGGCTTTGATTTGGCTAATGGAAATCATCAAGTGTATGTAAATGTCACAGATAACGCAGGAAGATTTTCATCAAAAACATGGAATTTTACAATAAACCAAACAGCCCCTCCTAACATGACTGTTTATTCGCCGCAGAATATAACCTATGGTACAAAAAAAATTCCTTTTAATATAAGTCTAACAAGCGAGGTTGAAAAATTAGAATACATAAATTACAATGACAAAAATCCTCGCTTTAAAATTTTATGCAGGGACTGCAACGAATCGGGTTATAGCAAACAAAAGAACAAAACATTGCTTGAAGGTGAAAACAAAATTGGAATAAAGGCAACAGATTTCCTTGGGCAGACAAGCCAGCAGAATGTAAGTTTATTCATAGACAGCAAAGCTCCAAAGATTCATGGAGTGGTGCCTGCAAAAAACAAGGTAACAAACGGCTCTGACTTTTCAATAAAATATACAGAGGATAATATAAAAGAACTTTTGGTAAGCTGGAATCCAACCGTCAATTTGACAAACCAATGCAACGAAGGAGGAAAAAATGTTGTATGCGATTTCGCGCTTGACTTATCGGCTTTCAACGGACAATTTATAAATTATTCGATTAATATGACAGATGTTGCTAATAGAACAGCCAGCACAAAGCCGACAAAGGTTTTAGTTGATACGACGCCACCAGTGATAAATTTCTTTAATCATTCAATAAACGGAAAAACTGTTGAATTTACTATTCAGGTGACTGAAACTAATTTTGATGAAATAAATTATGTTGATTTAAGTCAAAGTAACCCACGAGAGAAAAAATTATGTTCAAGTCTGAAGAATGGGGTTTGCAATAAAAAAGTAACATTCAGCACAGGGGCGCATGATTTAGTAATCAGGGCAGTAGATAAAGCGGGAAACAGCGACACTGAAGCAGTTAGTTTCACAATAGTTTAAACTTGATTAAAAAATTAGATTAATTCTTCAAATTCTTCTCTGGTTATTTTTATTTGTTTTAAAATAGCTGTTAAAAGTCCTGGTCCTAAATCTTCGTTTCCATGAACAGGAACAACTGTTCTTCTTCCATCGTCATGTTTAAATCTTACATGGCTTCCTTTCCCATAAATCTTTTTAAATCCTAGTTTTTCGAGAATGTTGCATAACTCCTTACCAGAAATCTTAGGAAGTTTAGTCATTTCACATCTCTATTTTTTGAATTCCAATAAATTTCATTGGCTTGACATTTTCACCATCTGCCTTAAGGCAAACTTCAATGGCTTCTTTGATTCTTTCCAATACTTCCTGTATTGTTTTTCCTTGTGTATAACATCCTTGTATTTGCGGAACGCTGGCCACATACCATCCCTCATCATCTTTCTCTATTATAACATTAAATTCCATGTTATCTTAAAATAAGGCTTACTTAAAAAACTTTCTGCTACGTTTTTACCGACGAAATTATTTCTTTTCATCAAGCAAAAGGAATGACAGAAACTATTCTTTCGACGACAACAATGCTTTTAAAGAAGAAGATTTTAAGTATTCGATGGTGATTAAAAAAGGAGCTGTAATTAAAAAAAGAGCAGTGTATACAGCGTATGCATTATTCTCAACTTTGTTGGGCATTTTTAATAATGAAAGGGGGTAAATAATAAATGAAAAAACTTTTAGTTTTTGCGGTGATGTTTGGTATCCTTATTAGCACTGTAAGTTTTATCTTAGCCGATGATCAAAGTTTAACAGTAATTATTGGACAAGACATTAATCTTGAAATAACTCCAAATCCAGTAGATTTTGGAACAGTTGTGCCTGGGCCTGATAATCCCGCAACAACAAATGGGGGACTTATTGAATTTGATGCTGATGGAAGCAATGTTGATGTAACTGTTACCGTTGATGATGTAACTGGTTTTCCTTTTGCGGGCGCCACATTATTCCTAGACGGAGATGATCCTATAGGAAAATCTTGGTTTTTAGAATGTGTACCTGAAGATGATATTTGTACATATGTGGTTAGAAGTACAGTGCCTACATTAGATGTCCCAGTAGGAACTTCTCAAGGAACTTATCTTGGAGCTATTACATACCTTGTAACAGGATCACCACCAAGCCCATAAAAAATGAAATTTGATTTTTTATTTTTATTATTCGTATTTGTAATAGTTAGTACAAGTATGGCTTCAGCTGTAGGATTTTCCCCGAGCAGCTTAACCTTTAGCCTTGAACAAAATCAGGAAGAATGTAAAATGATAACAATAGATTCAGAATCGGAAACAATAACAGCTTCAGACAGCTGGGCAGAGAATGAAAGCGTTGAATGGAAGG
>JAGVXG010000005.1 GCA_018303885.1 Candidatus Pacearchaeota archaeon | reverse complement strand
TTTCTTTTGTAGTTTGGGAGGACGATACTACAAGCACTGACGACGCTGTAAATGTAAATCCTGTTAGTGTTGCATTTTCTGGGAATACTGCAACAGGAAACTGGGCAGCAGAATGGCAGGATGATGGAATTCTTGGCAATGACCCAGAATATTATTTCTTAGCGAGTGTTTCTGGTGCTGGAAACTCGCCTCTTTCAAGCGGAACATTAGACAACCAGCTGCTTCATGTGAATCAAAGTACAGTTATCTTTCAATGTAGCGATATTGCAACATGTGGTAATTATATTGACTCTGGTTCATGTAATGATGATGTATGCAATGTAGCTGAGAATAGTGTCCCAAGCGGCGTGGATTGCGACTATCCAAACGTAGATTGTTCATGCGCGTGGAACACAACAACAAACAATTGTGATGCAAATGTCAGTGGACCAGTCGGAATGTGTGTTTACACACAGCAAACAACTGATGATTGTAGCGACGGATTTTTGACATTCAGCTGGACTACACGATGGACATGGTTTTCTGGAAAGACTGCTGCAGATGACCCTGAAGGACTTCACTTGCGGTGTGTAAGCGGCTCAAGAATAGCTGAATGCCCTGCACAAATTGCTCTTCCTTTCTTTAGTTTCTATAATTTGATAGTTGCCGTAATTGTCATTGGTTTAATTTACTGGGTTTTGGCGATGAAGAAATTTGGAAGAAGAAAGAACTCCAGATTTAAGCAAGGAAATAAATTTAAATAGTGTTTTTTGCGCTGAATTCTATGGAATTCAAAGATTTTAGTGAACCAATGGAAATATTCTTTATGGCAGCTGGGCTGATTTTGATTCTTCCATTTGCCTTTGCTGTGAGATTGGTCAAATTTCTTAAGGAATGATGATGGATTTACAGAATACAGGATAGTTTTAAATTGGCTAATTAAAGGTCAAAATATCTCTAATAAAGTTAAAGTTATTTTGCATAGTATATCATAGTTAACATTAAACATTTTATATTGGCTATTTTAAAAGGCAACTAAGAATATTTATAAATATCTTCTGACTTTCATAGAAATAAATTCGGGTTAAAAAGTCGGGTTAAAAGATGGTGAAAAATAGAGGATATTTTAAAAGGTATTTTAAGGGATTGTTTGCATTTTTTTTGTTGGCGCTTTTTGTAGTTTTATTTGTAAATTTGGTTTCTGCTGATTTTGCTGTTGGAAACAAAAGCCATTCAATAGAAACGCGGTATGGGCAGTCTGAAACAGTTAAAGGATGGGTAAACATCAGCCTGATTAATGAGCCGATAAACTCTCTTTTTCAGGATTCAAGGAACAATTCAATAACACTAATTGACCTATTAAAGAAAAATAGCAGCTATGTTTATTCGTGTTCGCCCACTAATTGTTCTACAGGATATGCGTCGGCTAGTGGAGAGGTTTCAAAAACTTTCAACTTAAGCATAGGACAATCAAAAACATTAGGCTTGAGATTCACCGGAGATGTCACGCAAGTAAATTCTATAAATTTCAATTTAAACAGCGATGCCTTAGAATCCTGTGAAAATCAGATAACAATTGATATATTAAGCAACGGAGAAGTTGATGTAGTAAATAACAAAGTTGGTTCTGCAAGCTGTTCTAGTCTAAGGACTTATGGATGTTATAATTCTAATATCGAAAAAGAAGAGAATCTTATATCAGAAACGCCATATTGCCAAAGAATAAATCTCTCAAATTCCCAAGGGTTTAAAATTGGGGCATTTGTCAAGAAAAACAGTGGCTCAAGAACTTTAGAAGCAGTTATTTATGAGGATAATTCAAGAGTTGCAAACTGTGTGCTTTCAAATGCCAGCGGAAATTTTGAGGAAGTTTCATGTGATGTCAACTATTCTGTGATTTCGCCGAGAAGATTTTATGTTTGTGTAAATTCTGTTTCTGGTGTAGGAGATTATAGAATAAGAGGAAATCCGTCGCCTGTTCAAGGCTGTGGATTTTTCGGAAATCCAATACCATCTTCGACGCCAGGAGCATATGAGATTTTTGCAGAAGGTAAAGGCTTTGCTCCTGTAGGAAACTTACAAATTCAAAACTCTCTGCCAAGTGGAATAAATTTCGGAAGCCTGGTTTACAACTACATATTAAGCAAGTATGGAAATCTCAACTGCAATCCAGAATGTGTTGTTCCAATAAAATTCACTTCAGGAGCAAACCAGAGAATAACAATAACAGAACTTTCTATGAGCTACCAGAAAACAACCGGGCTTGTGTCAGAAAACAGGTTTTATGAACTAAGCGAAACTCCGGCAAGAATAAGTTCTGGATTTAAACCTATTTATTTGAACGATGGAAGCTTTTCTGTTCCTGAAGCAGTAGGATCGTATAATTTCTCTCTTAAATTAGGGAGCAGGAATGTGGTTTCTCAAGAGGTAAATGTTACAGACATACCAAGAATTGTTTCGTTAAATCCAACAACGACTGCTTCTGTATATCCAACTGATTTTATAGCCTCTGTAAATTCGGCAGCAGGCATAAAAAAATACTTTTGGGATTTTGGAGACAATAAAACACAGATAACAACGACAAACTCGACAAGATATACTTACAACGCAACAGGAAACTATAAAATTACCCTGACAGTAACAGACACCAGAAACTTAAGCTCTTCAAAAACCTTTAACATAAGCGTGCGCTCGCCTAAAAATCTCATAAACACAACTATCATTAAAACAAAAGATAACCTTGATAGAATAAACACTCAAATGGCAAATTTCGACGTGTTTTCCCAGGAAAGCATAGACTCTGTTTTAAGAATTGAAAACACGACGCAAGAAATTGCAACACTCGAAACCAGATTTAACTCTGCACAATCTGATGCAGAATACAATCAAATTGTAACCAGGCTTTTAAAATTGCCAGTTTTTCCAAAGTCAATTTCTGAAACAAAAACTGCGACGTCAATCACTTTTTCTCCTGAAAGAGAAAGCATAAACTTAGAAGTTATAAAAAACGCGGCGGGCGGAGACTACGATTCCAATAATCAAGACAGTTATGTTGATGCAGTGATAAGCTGGAATCAAGAAAATATCGACTCAAAAGTAACTTTCAAGGAATTCATCGGGAGTTACGACGGTGACTTGAGGTCTATTGTTAAGGTATTTGAATTAGAAGTAGCAAACAAAGGAACTGGCGACAGTTACTTCCTGATTATGCCGAAATTAGAAGGCCTTGGGTTTGAAAGAGGTGTTCTTGTTCGTGAAGATCAAGGATATGTTTATGTTGACATAACCAACATGGAAAGAATTTCATTTTACACAACAGACGCTGTGGATTTTACAAATCTTCCAGCATTCATATCTCCTGGAATTAACAGGCTTTCTCTGACCAATACCGGGGAATCTATACCTGGAGAAGAAAAGCCTAAATGGGTTATCTTTATTCTTGTTATTATCTTTCTAGTAATCGCGGCATTCATTGTTTACGTTATTCTCCAAGAATGGTACAGAAAAAGATACGAAAACTATCTTTTCAAAAATAGGAACGATCTTTATAACATGGCTAACTACATTCATAATTCTAAAAAGAAAGGGCTCAGCAATAAAGACATTTCAGAGAACCTGAAAAAAGCCAAATGGGGCTCTGAACAAGTAAATTATGCCATGAAAAAATACGCTGGTGAAAGAACAGGCATGTTTGAAATTCCTATAACAAGCTTATTCAAAAAGAATCCAAAAACATATGGAACTGGAAATGTTAAAGGATTATAAAAAACTTTAATAAGTCTGCTTAACAAAATTTAATATGGTGGCAAAGGCGCTTAAGAATTTCTTTAAGAGAATTTTTTCGAATTTGTTTAGCCAGAAAAGGGAACTGAAGCTTGGATTTTACGGGCCGCCGAACGCTGGGAAAACTTCGCTTGCAAATAGAATCTGCAAAGATTTTACCGGAGAAGAAATAGGAAATGTCAGCAAGATACCCCATGAAACGAGAGCTGTACAATTCAAGGAAAAAGTAGAAATTTCTTATAAAGGAAAAACCATGACTTTTAAAATAGTCGATACTCCTGGAATTGCCACAAAAATAGACTATGAAGATTTTTTAAAATATAAGTTAAAGAAGGGTGAGGCAAAAACAAGGGCAAAAGAAGCAACCCAAGGAGTTGTTGAAAGCATAAAGTGGCTGGATGACATGGATGTTGTTGTTGTTGTCTTGGACGCAACGCAGAATCCTTACAATCAGGTAAACATCACGATAATAGGAAATCTTGTTGCAAGAAAAATTCCTGTTTTAATAGTTGCCAACAAAATTGACATGAAAAAAGCGAACATAAAAAAGGTTGAGGCTGCTTTCCCTGAATATGACGTTGTTGGCATTAGCGCAAAGTATGGGAAAAACTTGGAGGAGTTTTACGAGTCTGTCTTCAAGCTTGCAAAAAGGGTTTAAATAAAATTTAAAAGTATATATTACAACATATATAATAGAAAACAATAATAAAAGAAAATGGTCAAAAAGAGGGTAGCAGGAAAAATTCAGTTATGGATTGGAATAATTTTATTAATAATATCAGTGGCTGGAGGAGTTTTAACATATATCCCATATAATAATTTAAAAGAAACTTACTCGCCGAGTGTAGAATTAATTACGATCTCTATGCAATTAAATATTATAATAGGCTTTGCTGTGATATTTATTACATCCTTTATCTTATCTTTATTATTCATAACTCAAGGTTTAATAAATATATCAGAAGAAAATTAAAATGGTCAGAAAAAATCTTGGTAAGATAAAGGGTTTCAGCATTCAATTTCTGCCATATTCGGAAATACGCGGCTTAACCAGCGCTCAAAGAATCAAAAAAATACTTGATATTGTTCTTGCAAATAATATTTTATTAATTCAGGGGCGTTTGGAAGCTGACGAGGAATCGAGGCTTATTGAAGACACAATGGCAATGATCAAGCATCTAAAAAACTTCAAGGGGATTGAGCTCGCTGTAATCGGCGGCAATGACAAAGAGGGAATATTTGGAAAAATGAGAACGGGGCTTGTAAAGGCCATTGCCGGCGGTGATTTGGGTGCTGTTACGATAGTCGGGCCTGCAACAATAGTAAAAGAAATAAAAAGGAATCCGAAGAAGATTGAGCTGTTGCTGAAGAAGTAGACAATACACAAATTCTATCCCCACAAAATTTATAATTCTGCTTTTCATTGAGTTTAAATGTCCCATCAATGTGTCAGGTGTTCAAGAATAATTCCTCAGGGAAGCAAGGAGATACTTGAAGGTTGTAAAGAATGCAAGGGGCGTTTTTTCTTTTACATAAAGGACGAGCAATTAGAAGAGATAAATGAAAGGATTATTGAGATTCCTGCAGAGCAAAGAAAATCAATCGAAAAAGACATAAGAGAAATGGCTGGAATCACGGACGAAGAAGCTCCAGTCATACTCGACATAGAATCTATAAGAGTTACAGGAGAGGGGAAATTTGAGCTTGACCTTGCGAAATTATTCAGGAGAGACCGCCCGTTGATTTACAAACTTGAAGAAGGAAAATACATAATTGACCTTGCCTCAACGCTTAGGGTGAATCTGAAAGACCTGAAAGAAATCCGGAATCCCGATGAAGACGAGATTGATGTGAGAAAAAAATGATTCTACCTATATTTTAAAGCTAAAATCATAACGCTTAAAGTCCCTATGACTGCAATAATAAAAGTTATAACTATTGGCAATTGATTCAAGGTTATCCCATAAGCCAGCCAGATAATAGAGCCAAAAGTAAATATAGAATAAGTTACCAAACTGATATCTTTAGAACTTTTCCTTTTATATATTTTATAAGCTTGGGGAAAATGCCCTAAACTCATTAAAACTCCCATAAGAGTCACAAGTAAATTTAGAATTTCTATCCACATTTATTGTCTATATGGAGGTAACCTTATAAATATTATTACCTTGATTTTGACATGAAGAAAAAGAGAAACATTAGTTCTATTTTAAAAGAGGCGCTGGAAAAAGTGAAACCCAAGGAAGAAGGACTAAAAAATATCAATATTCTTCTTGAAAAATTTCTCATAGGTCTTGAAAAAAACAGAAAAACGCTAGGAATTGCCGCAGAGATTTTTGTCGGGGGAAGCTCTGCCAAAAGGACTCTAATAAAAAAAGAACATTATGACATAGATGTTTTCATAAGATTTGATAAAAAGTATTTTGGCAATGATAAAAAAAGCAATGTCTCGGATTTAACTGAAAAAATGCTGAAAAATACCAAGAATAAGCAAAGAATTCACGGCTCAAGAGATTATTTCAGAATCAAAGCTTCAAAAAACCTGTTCTTTGAGGTTGTCCCTGTTAAAAAAATCAAAAACCAGAAAGAAGCAGAGAACATTACCGATTTATCGTATTTTCATGTTAATTATGTTAAAAGAAAATTAAAAGGAAATCTCTTGGATGAAGTAAGGCTCGCCAAGGCTTTTTGTCATGCAAACGGCTGTTACGGCGCTGAATCTTACATAAAGGGATTTTCAGGTTATGGCTTGGAGCTTTTGATTTACCATTACGGAAGCTTTCTAAAATTCATAGCAGCCATGGCTAAAGTTAATGCGAGAGAAAAGCTTGTCATAGACATCGAGAAACAGTATAAGAACAAAAACATTGTTTTAATGGATGTTAATGCTGCAAAATTGCAATCGCCGGTAGTTCTTATAGACCCGACGCATAAACAGAGAAATGTGCTTGCTGCATTGTCTGAAGAAACTTTTAAGAAATTCCAAAAAGCGTGCACTGATTTTTTAAAGAATCCAAGTATAAAGTCTTTTGAAAACCAAGGTGTTGATTTTGAAACCTTGAAGGAGAGCGCCAAAAAGAGGAAAAATGAGTTTATCTTGCTGGAGGCAATGACAGACAGGCAAGAAGGAGACATTGCCGGAAGCAAGCTCTTGAAATTTTACAATCACCTAGCCGAAGAACTAAGTGGATATTTTGAAGTAAAAGAAAAAGGTTTTCAATATAATGACAATAAAACAGCAAAATTCGCTTTTGCAGTAAAGCCGAAAAAAGAAATTCTGCTCCAAGGCCCAAAAACAGATGATAAAGAGAATCTAAAGAGGTTTAAGGCACGGCACAAAAAAACTTTTATCAAAAGCGGTAGGATTTATGCTAAAGAAAACATAAGTTTCAGTCTAAGAGAATTCATTGCCCGCTGGAAAAAGTCAAATACAGACAAGATTAAAGAGATGTACATTGTAAGTTTTAAAGTTTAGGAGTTTAGTTTTTTTAAGAAATTATTTCTGTTGTCTAATCTTTTTTATGTTTTCTGGCAATAAAATTACTTCATCTAAAGAAAAAATAACGCTTTCTGGATTAATTGCTATAGAGTCGCCTTTAACACCATTATCTTCTCTGCTCACAAAATATCTTTCTAATCTTGCAAGTTCTGCCGAATCTCCAATTACCGGATAAGTGACTATTCCTTCAGAATTTTGGACAACTATTCTATAAACATAGCCTTCTGGTTGCATTTTATGGACGTAATCTTTTATTAATTCTCCCTTTAATGTAAATTTATCCTTGCATCCAACAGAAGCTAAGCCAACTGCACCAGCAAGTGCTAAACTTAGTAATGTGTTTGTCATTTTAATTTACTACCCTCAATCCTCTTCTCTCTTTTCCTTTAATTGAATAAGATTCTATAGCTGAAAGAGGTACTTTTACGTATCCTGCACCAGTAGAATGTATTTGACTAACAGCATTTATATCATGAACTGTAGGATTTAAACATACTAATATTTCTCCCCCAGCATGTTCAACCATTTGAGTTCCTTGATCTTCATATTTAGTGTCCGTCATTCCACCATAATAACCAACCGCATGTAGAATTCTATGTTCATCTACAGGTAATTCTTTAGCGTTTGATTCAAAGATAGTTATTCCACCTTCAGTATGCAGAGCGCAAAAGTTACCTTCTCTTAAAGTAACTTCTACTAAATCGCCAAAATTTGCTTCAGCGATTAATCTTTCTTCTATTGTGTTTGTCATTTTAAGTTCGCTCTCTTTGTTTAGTTGCTTCAAGAGCTGCTTGCTGGTATCTTCGATAAACCTCTTCTATTGCTTTTTGTTCATTTCCAGAATAAATCCAACTTCCCACAAGGGTGGAAATTGCTCCGGCTAAAATTGATCCAACTATATACTCTGGGTTCTCTTTGGCATTTGGTAAATATGATAAAACCATTCCTGTACCAACGCCAACCGCTCCAAATCCGATCAGTAATTTTTCTAATTTTCTTGTCATTTTATTTTTCCCCTCCTTGATTTTGAGCTTTAGCAGTAACATAACGTGAAGCTACTGCTTCAGCATAAGCACCCATAGCATTAACTACTGTTCTATATTCTGGCAAATCTTTAAGATTTAAACCATCAAAATTTTTATCAAAAAACTCTGTCATTCTCTCAAGTTCTCTTGAAGAAAAACAACTTCTCATTGCTCTTGGAATGAAGTCGTCGTCCGCCATTCTCAATCACCACCGACAGCCTTTTCGAAAAGAGTTGCGAATGCTCCGGCGAAAAATTCAGAATTAAGCCAAATGGCGATGTCTTCCTGGTTTTTGTTCTTTAAGGACTGGCCAGGTTCTTTTGAATCTTTTGATATGTAAAAGAGCATTTCTTTCCTGTCAATTATGAAGAACTTTGCATCTACATTGACTTTTTTGATTTTTACCTGTAAGTCATCTTCCATTTTTTTGATGAGTTTTTCGTCTCCTGACAAGGCAACTCTTATTTTTATGTTGGCTTTTTTAAGGTTTTCAATTGTTTGCTGGAAGAGTTTTAACTTTGAACCCATTTCTCTTACATTCGTGCACATTATTACTTCCTTGGATGCGTTTTGAAGGATATCTCTCAAATGATTTGTAATGTTTGACTTTCCTTTTAATGCAGCAGAAACATCTTCACGCTTCACTGGTTCTAAGCCGCCTTTGTACATTTCTTCAAGTTTTTGGAATTCGTCTGTGCTTTTTATGTTTGAAAGAGTTATTATTTTTTCTTCTGCATCGCTTCTTACATTGTTCTTTAATTTTTCAAGAATCATGTATGGCTTTACTCCAAGGTATTTTACAGGCTTTCCGAGCTTCACAATTGCAAAGCCCTTTTTCTCAAGACTTTCAAGGACATCATAGGTTCTTGAACGAGGAACATTAGATATTACCGCGATTTGCCCTGCAGAAGCCACGCCTTTTCCAAGCAAAGCCAGCCAAACTTTTGTTTCATAGATGTTAAGGTCAAAGTAATCCTTAATTCTGTTTATTAAATCTTGTTTTACGAGCATTTTTTTATTGTTTACCTTCCTTTCTTTTTATTTCTAGGTATACTTTATAATTTTTTTTAGCTATTAAATAAGCTAAATCTTGATCTGCTTTTAGCGCTCTTGTTGCCGCTTCCCTCATTTCTGGAGTCATTAATCTAGCGTAGTTAGTTTCAAGTCGGCCAATTTTTCGGTTAGCAAACTCATCAGCTACAAATTTGATAGATAAGCCAAATTCACCTTTGATTATATCTGCAGTTCCGTTTCCATCTACGTCCACTATTGACAAATCTCTTTCAATGTAAGTGCCAGTTGATGGGCCAGAGTTATAAAAAGTATCCCCCACGGCTGGGTAAATTAAATTAACAACTGCCCCAGCTTTATTGAATTCTTCTCTTGTTACATCTCTGAAACCTTCTAGTTCACATCCAGCCAAAGCTAAACCAACCGTAGCAATCCCAAGTAAACTTCTTAGTGTTTTTCTCATAGTTTTTTCAGAAATAGCAGGTATTTAAATCTTTCTGTATGTTGCTTTTCTGAAGTGACAACATAAGGGAAAAGCTTATATAATGAAAAATTTTAGATTTTTTATGAGTATTTTATATCCAGACAAAAACATAGATTTTCTTTTACCTAGTAATTATAAAACAGGCATTGAAGAAAGAGAGAAAAAGCTAGTTAGAGAGCTTCTACCCAAATATCTTGCATTAAGGTTACTTGAGAGAACGAATAAAGGAGATAAAACTGCAATTTTGGTTTCAAGTTGTGGCGGAGATGGATGTGAAAGTAGTATAGACCATTATCATAACTTAGTCGCGGCTTCTGGATTAAAATTTGAATTGGAAAAAAAGAGGGGAAAATTTAGTTTTAGAAGAAAAGTTGATTTGGTTGAACGAGCTTCTTCTGAGGATTTAAGACAGGTAGTTCAAGATACAGATTTTGGAAATATTTTTGTTGTTGGACACGCAGATTACCATACATGGGTTGCGTCTGATGGGCCTGTAAATTGGCATGATTTGGGAAAAATGACAGACGGGCATTTGAAAAGAGGGGTTTTTGCAAATGTTGGCTGCGCAGAAATTCGCTCTTGGAACATGATTCCTTTAGGATATTTTGTCGTTTCTAATCCAGGCAATTTAATAGGATACGAGGCAGAACATGCTTATACACATACTATGGGTGATTTGTCCAGACTAAAGCAACTAAGAGGACTTCCTCGACTTGAATTATTAGTTTAGTTTTTTTCAAAACCAAACTTTATTAATACAGAAAGATTTAAATAAGTGAGCCCACTTATTACATTATGACGAATATAACTCTTTCCATAGATGATAAAGTTTACAAAAAAATGAAAAGGTACTCTGAAATAAAATGGAGTGAATTTGTTAGAAAAATTATTGAAGGTCGAGTAGAGCAGCTTGAAAAATTAGAAATTATTAGTGAAAAATCTCCTATATTGGCTGATCAGGAACTTTTAGCAGAGGATTGGCTAAGTGAAGAAGATAATGAGGCTTGGAAAGATTTGTAAAAATCTAAAATTCCGTTATTATAAAAAATGAAACAAATTTATACTAAAGGAGATATCATTGTGACTTATTTTCCATTTACTGACTTAACATCGGTAATAAAAAGGCCTGCTTTAGTCGTTGCAAACTTGGATGGAGATGATATAATTCTCTGTGAAATTACTACAAAAGAGAGAGCTGATAAAGATAAAATTGAGCTAAATATGAAAGATATAGAATCTGGAAGTCTGAAAATAAAAAGTTTTATTAGGCCTTCTAGGCTATTTACACTTAGAAAAAAGCTAATAATCTATAAATTTGGTTCTTTAAAAAAAGAAAAAATAATTGAAGTTGAGAGAAAATTGTGCGAAATTTTTAAAAGAAATTAAGAATTCTTAAACTCTTAAAACATTTCTTAGATCACAAAACTAAATAACTAACCGCAATACCAAGCAAAATTCCTGCTGTTATGAATGGCATTGCAGGATAAAATTTCTTCTTTTTTGAAAAGAAAAACAGGTATGCAAGCCCAAGAGTTGCTCCAGCAATTACAAATAGCGCTGATGTTAATCCTAAAGTCTTAAGCATGACTCCTGCTGTTATAATTGGGAATACTACGTCGCCCCCGCCGAGGATTGCGATGCTTACTTTGATTTTTTTCTTTCTTAACTGAGTTTTGCTTAGCGTTTTCTTCCAATTCGCTATTTTACGCCTTACGCCTTTAGCAAAATAAGGAACAAAAAATCCAGAGAAAATTTTCAGTTGATTTATCTGGTATTTTGCCATTTTCTGCATGATTCCAGAATGCCAAACAGCCCAGGCATCGTAAACTGAAATTAAAATCAACAAAGCCACGATTGTCCAGACATTCAGAATCGGGACAAAGACAGCTGCGATTCCGGGGTAGATAAAAAGTTCTGTAGCGTTGTGAACAATAAAGTTTCTTCCGTAGATTTTTGCCATTGCGAGAATAAAGGCAAGAATAACAGAGATCATCAATGCTTTAGTGATAAACGGAGAGAGAATGCTAAGGAAAGAAACTGAAAGCGCTATTACGACGACAATAAAAAACCAAAGTTTAAGGACAAATTCTACCTTAAATCTGGTAAGAAGAAGAAATAATAAAATCGCAAAAATAAATGCTACTACTATTCCTAAAAAAAGCCCTGGATATTGGGATTCTTTTTCGACTCTTGGTGTTTCCAGTCCAAGTGGCAACGAAGGCGCATTTGTAACTTCTGTAACTTGTTGGTTCACGACTTTGACAGGAGAATAATAACTAACAACATAAATTCCAATTAACTGAGTTACTATAAACATTGCCAGAAGAATGGCTGTTATTTTTGGATTGTGTTTCATATGATTCTCTTTATTTTATAAATTATAAATGTTAATGGAAAAAATGCTTATAAAGTTTAGTGTGTTTGCTCACTAATGAACTCGCTCGTAAACTCGCCCGAAATATTTAAGTTGCTAATAAGTAAGAATTAATATGAGGTAGTTAAGTTAAACAGGTTATATTTATTAGAAAGTTAAGTTAAACAGGTTATATTTATTAGAAAGTTAATTTATTATTCTTATATTAAAATTTGGTTAGGTGGGTGAGATGAAACAAATTATACAAGAAAATCATCTCAGCCTTAATGTTTCCAGAATTCTTGGGACATTTGTTTCTACATGGCTTAGTTTGTAAAGAGCAGAAGCCAAATCCAGGCATTTTGAAACTTCGCCGTGATTTATCATGATTCTTTTTGGCCTTGGCCTCATGTTGTTGAAAAAACTCATTATTTCGTTTCTTCCTGCATGGGCGCTGAGCCCTGTAATTGTATGAACTTCCATATTAACTTTTACAGATTCTTCGCGACCGTCAACCATCATTCTTGTTTCTTTCAAGCCTTCCTGAACCTGTCTTCCTAGAGAACCGACGCCTTGATAACAAACAAAAATCATTGAATTTTTTTCGCTGTCTGAAAAATGCCTGAAGTATTCCACAGAAGCTCCTCCGACAAGCATTCCCGAAGTTGCGAGAACTAAGCAAGGGCCTCCTTCAATGACATTTTTTCTTTCATGCGGACTTCCAACACGTGAAAAAATTTCAGAAACAAAAGGATTTTTGTCCTGGAAGATTAAGGATCTAACTTGTGTGCTTAAAAAATCAGGATAGGCTGTATGAATTGCATTGATGTCCCATATCATTCCATCGATATAAACAGGAATTTTCTTCATTTTTCCTGAAGCGATTGCATCTTCAATTATTAACATGGTTTCTTGTGCACGACCGAGTCCAAGCTCTGGTATTAAGACTTTTCCGCCTCGTTCAATAGTTTTGTTTATTAGCTCAATCAGTTTTTCTTCTGACTCGATTCTCGGGGGCAAAATATCTGTCTTTGCACCATAAGTTGCTTCTGTCAAAACAGATTCTACTCTTGGGAAAGAAGTCACCGCCGGATCTAACAGCCGTGTTTTAGTGTATTTGTAATCTGCGCTGTAAAGGAAGTTATGCAAACCATTTCCTATGTTAAAATGCACCATTGCGCTTCCCAATGCATGTCCTGAATTATACATTGTTATTCTTACATCTGGCGTGACATCAGTAACTTCATTAAAATTAAGGCAGATTGTGTGTTTTACCATTTCCTTGACGTCTTTGGAACTAAACAAAGGCGTTGCTGCTTGTTTGTAAGCAACGCCGATAAAATCTAAAGAAGTAAGTGCAGCAAGATCCATTGTTGGATGTGTCATGTATGTTGGGCCTTTGTAGCCCATTTTGTACAAGTAAGGCAATAAACCAACATGGTCTAGGTGTGCGTGGCTTAATATTACCGCGTCTATGTTTCTTATGTCAAATTCAGGGATATCAAAATAAGGGAACTTATCTTTTCCATGCCCGGCAACATTTATTCCACAGTCAAGCAGAATTTTAGAGTTTGGTGTTTGCAAAAGAAGGCAGCTTCTTCCTACTTCCCTGGCAGAGCCTAAGAATGTCAATCTTACCCATTCCTCGACTTTTTCAGGATTCCATTCTTTGTATATTTTTTTCCCGACGTCATTTAAGAATTTTCTTCTGTAATTGTTATTTGCATACAAAACTTCTCTTATGTTTTCTGTGATTTGGCTTTTTATTGCAGGAGATCTTCTAATTTGCGGTGTCCATAAGGTTGCTTTTTTAATTTCATCCAGGATAGAACCTTGTTTTCCGATAACCATTCCAGGCCGCTTTGCCTCGATTATGACAATACTTCTGTGAAAATCAAGGATGATATTTGTTATTTCAGCTTCTTCTGGAACGATTTTTTTTATTTCTTCTTTGGTTTTTTCCTGGTCTAGAAGAATCTTCTGATCTGCTCTCAGCTCTATTCTTTTTTTCAATTCATCGACAAGTTCCTTAATCTTAGGCTCGCCTTCTTTGAAGAATTTTTCATTTTCCGTGTAGAGAACTATGTTTGCTCCTTCAAAATTGGCTTCAGTTATTTTGCCTTCCAGCTTATCAGTTATATGCTTAAGAATGTCTGTCATGAAAACAACCTATGGTTTTTTTCGATTTTCCTTTGTTTAATTTATGAATGATTTAAGTAAAATTTAAATTGCTAAGAGTCTTATTTTTATCATCTTAATTTATCTAATTAACAGTAGATATCATATTTTTTATCAAATTGTTTTTATCAAAATCATTTCTTCTCTGCAACAACCTTTACCTTTTCTTTATCTCTGTATTCTGGAAGAATTTCTTGGTCAATCACTTTTTGAATTCCAGATTTTGTTATTGTGAAAACGTCGATACCATGACCAGAACCAGTGTCTCTTTGTGTGGAAGACTTTATTGCTTCAACTGCCAGCTCCACGCCTTCTTTTACAGACATTCCTGGTTTGTATTGCCTTTCAAGAAGACCGATAACATAAGGCATTCCACTTCCTTGATTTGCATCATAATCAGTAACATGTGAAACACTTCCAGCAGCCTCCACACTATAAAGTTCAGCAGAACCGTCCTCATTAAAGCCACCTATTAAAAATCCAGCTTGTTGGGGAATCATCGAGGGTTGTCTTATTCCATTATAGCTAATATTATTTAGTAAGCTTGCTGCTTGTTTTACGGTAGGTCGTGATTTTGACCTAAGCTCTTTAAGTTTCAATTCTGCGGAGATAAATTTTGGGACTCTTTGAATATCTCCTGCAATTCCACAGCCAGCCATCACAATATAATCATTAACTTGGAAAACTTTTCTCTCATCTTTTCTATAAACAACATGGCCCATAGTAATCTGCCTATCGGCAGCCATTACAACGCCGTCTCTGCAGACAATTCCGAGTATTGTAGTTCCTGTCTTTAAAATTGAGTTTTTTAATTCTGCGTCCATTTCCATTTTTATTTTGGGTTTGATTTTATTCTTTAAGTTAAATCCACCTAATTTCACCAGAATAATCCTATAGATTTTATAGATAATTGCATTTTATAAAGTTTTCGGAAGGGGCTTTTTACATAGAAATTGTTTTAAAGCACCATGTTATTTTTTTAAAATGAAAAGTGTGCTTGAAAGAGAATTTGCAGAATCCAGAAAAAAACAAATTGGAGATATATACTATGATTTGTCTCTGCGTTTTGAGCCAAAATCAGATAAGTATAGTGGAAACTGCAAAATAAAATTTTATCTAAAAAACAAAGGTAAAGGGATTTCTTTTGAAAGCATCAGTGATATAAAAAAAATTTGGGTTAACGGCAAAGAAGCTAAATATCAAAGAAATGGCGCATTCGTTATGCTGGAAGAGGGTTTAGAGGAAGGAAAGGAGAATGAAATTGAAGTGGAATATGAAGCCAAATATGATCATACTGGTGACGGACTGCATCAATTTATAGATCCTGAAGATGGAAACGAATACATTTACAGTAATTTTGAACCTTATGATGCTCACAGAATGTTTCCTTGTTTTGACCAGCCAGATTTAAAAGCTGTGCTAAAATTAACTATAGAAATACCGCATGAATGGGAATCTGTTTCTAATGAGCTTGGAACTGAAGAAAAAAAAGGCGATAAAAAGATTGTTTCGTTTAAAGAAACAAAAAAGCTAAGCACTTATCTTTTCCATTTAAGCCTTGGAAAATATAGATATTTTGAGGAATTTTACAAAGGTATGAGGATGAGAATTTATTTTAGGAAATCGGTGGAAAAGTACGTTCCAAAAGAAGATATATTTAATTGGACAAGGCAGGGTCTGGATTTCTATTCTGATTTTTTTGATTATCCTTATCCATTTGATAAATATGATCAGCTTTTTGTTCCAGAGTTCAATAGCGGAGCAATGGAAAATCCAGGGGCAATTACTTTTTCAGAGCGATATTTAGTGAGGCACAAACCAACAAGAACAGACCGGGCTGCGCTCGCAAATACATTAATTCATGAAATGGCTCATATGTGGTTTGGAGACCTGGTAACAATGAAATGGTGGGATGATTTATGGCTAAATGAAAGTTTCGCTGATTTTATGGCTCATTTTGTGATGGTCAAAGCAACAGAATTTACAGATGCTTGGGGAGATTTTTATGTTAGAAAATCTTGGGCCTATTATCAGGATCAACTAAGGACTACACACCCAATTGCTGCTAATGCAGAAGATACAGATGTGGCTTTTAGCAATTTTGATGGGATAAGCTATGCAAAGGGCGCAAGTGTTTTGAAGCAACTTTTATTTTATGTTGGTGAAGAAAATTTTAGGAAAGGGATTCGGGATTATTTCAAAAAGTACGAGTGGCAAAATACAGAGCTAAAAGATTTTCTGGGTTGTTTTGAGAAAGCTTGCAATCAAGAATTGAAAGAATGGTTTGATGCCTGGATAAAAACAACGGGAGTAAATTCCACACTTTCCAACTTTGATTTTTCAGGTGAAAAAATAATTAATTTTAAGATAATTCAAGAACCTTCCAAAGACAATAATTTGCTAAGGAATCATAAAACAAAGATTGCTTTTTTTTATGGTGGTGAGCCCGGGGTTCTGAATCCTGAAATAATAAAAGAAGTCAATTATAGTGGCAGTGAAACAAAGGTTGAAAATTTAAATGCCCATGAAAAAGGTTTTAAATTTGTTTTATTGAACCATGAAGACTGGGATTATTCAAAAAGCAAGTTTGACAGCCATTCAATGAAGAATATCCTGGAAAATGTAAACAGCATAGATAATTCACTCACAAGGCACGTGATTTATGGAAGTTTATGGGAAATTGTAAAGGATGCTGAATTCAGCCCAAAAGAGTTTTTCAATTTGCTCATAAAAAACGCTCCTAGTGAAAAGGATTTGCTTCTCCTAGAGAGAATGGCCTTAAAAATAAAGACTATTTTAACATATTACGCTAACGATAAAACATTCAAAGATAACTGTGAAAGGCTTTTTGAACTATCTTTGCAAATGATGGGCTCTGATATAGATATGGATAAAAAAAGTGTTTGGTTTAGTTTATTAAATTTTTCTGTGACGGGGGTTTCAGATAGGAAAAAAGCAGATACTCTTTTAATGATTTTAAATGGCGAAATTAATTTTAAGAATTTTGAGTTTGATCAGGACAAAAGATGGAATTCTATTGCTGTTCTTAATTCTATTGGGCATGAAAATGCTAATGATATTTTGGAGAAAGAGATGGATGTTGATAAAAGTGACAGGGGTCAAAAAAAAGCCGCGGTTGCAAAAGCTTCTTCCCTGAAAAACAAGAAAGAATTTTGGGATATGTTCTTATTTGGGAAAGAAAAGAGTTCTGATTATTTAAAAGATGCCATGGGAGGTTTTTATTGGAGGCATCAGAAAGAAAATTTAAGAGAGTATATAGACTTATTTTTAAAAGATATAAATAGCCTATTTGAAAAACATGATAATGATTATTTAAAACATTTTTTCCTGCGTTTGTTCCCAGGAATTTATGTTGAAGATGATTTATTAAACAAAATAAAAAAACATTTAGAAGAACTTGGGCGGCCAAACAAACTCCTCAATAAATATCTTAAGGAAGGACTTGATGATTTAGAAAGAGCATTGAAAATTATTAAGAAGTACGAATAAAAACTGTTTGGGGTATTCTCAGAAATCCTAAAATTCACATCACAGCCACACTTTCAACCCTTGAAATGCCATTGTCTTTCCTGAAACGAATCACGTTTTCAACAAAGCTCTCGATTTTTTGTTCGTGGCTGACAATTATAAGCTGTCTGACTTCCATTTGGCGGAAGATATCCCTCATTTTATCAAGCTGTTGCTCTGAAAAACCATCTGTAGGCTCGTCAAGAATCACTAAATCTCTTGTTTTAACCTTGCTGAGAAGAGAATGAACAACTTGATTTAAAGAAAGGCGGTATGCGAGGGCAATTGCAGTGCGTTCTCCGCCAGAAAGATGCGAGTAATCAATTTCATAATCTTGGTGTTCTATTATTGGCGTGAAATCATCGTCGAGTCTCACGTCAAAAACATCAGAAACCAACATTGAGAACCATTTGGCAAATAATTTCGAGAACTCTACCTTAAGTTTTATCATAACGTTTTTTTCAATTGTAGATATAAGAGAAGTAAAGTCTTTTGAAAGCCAGGCTTCAATCTTAATCAAGTGGTCAACCTTTTTTTTCATTTCTTCTGTCTTTTTTATCCTTTCCCTAAACTCTTCTATCTGCCTGGAAAAGACTTCAATTTCCTTTCTTAATTCTGCAACCTTTATTTCGGCGTTCCTTTCCTCACGCAAAGAATTTTCGAATTGCCGCTGCTTGGCGTCAAAAATGCTGTCAAATTTATTTAATTCAAAGACAGAATTGTTCAGGATTTTTATATGACCATCCAAAAGTTCCAGGTCTTTTTGAGTCAATGCGTTTGTTTTTTCAATTTCCGACATTCTTTTCTTTTTTTCTTCAACGTCCTCAAGTTTTATCTTTAATATTTTCAAGTCGTTAACCATTTTTTCAGCTAATGAAATTTGTTCCTCGGTTTTTTTAATGTTTTCGGTTATGGTTTTCTTCTCAATGGAAAATTCTTCTATCTTTTTCATGTTTTCTGCGATATCTGAATCAAGCTTATTAACGACATTTCCTCTATAAACCGGGCCAATACCCTGTAAGCAAGTTGGACAGATTTCAATATGCTTTATATTTTCTTTAATTGCCTGGCTTTCCTGATTTTTTCCAGTAAGCGAATGAATTTGAGAGTATATTTTTAAATTCTCTTCGTTAAGTTTTTCTTTTTCTTTTTTTAAAAGGGCTATTTGCTGTTCAGCGCTGCTTATTTGATTTTCATCGAACTTAAGTGTGGAAAGCTCGTTTATTTGAAGTCTAAGCTGTTCAATGGTTTTAACATTATTGTTTGTGGATTCTTTTTTGTTTAAAACCATTATTTTTGTCTTTTCGATTTCCTGCTGAAGCTTTTTCTTTTCCTCAATCTTAGATAAAACCTGTTCTTTTTCTTCTTGTACCTTTTTACGCTCCTCTGTTTTGATGAAAAGCTCTTTCTCCACGGAAACAAGGTTGTAATGTTTCGCCTCTATTTCTTCTTCCTTAGAAATTAAATTTGCTTTGTCCTGCTCCATGTTTTCAAGCATTGCTTCCTTTATTCTTTTTTCTTCTCTTAAGCGTGAAGCAAGAATTGAAACATTCTCAAGAATCTTTTTGTATTTGTCTATTCCAAAAACATACCTTAAGGTGTTTGTTCTTGTTTCCGGATCTTCCAGGATTATTTGCTTCATTTCTTCCTGGGGTGTGTAAATCGTGAACTTATACAGAAGATTTTGTCTTTTGGAGAACTCTTTTGGATAGCTAAGTATTTCCAGTACTTTGTCTTTAAGTTCTGTAACTGAAAATTCACGCTTATCTCCATCAATGGTTATTGAACAATATTCTTGAGAGATTGTTTTTCCTCTTTTAAGCTTTCTTTCGACGAGGATTTTTTTGTCATCGACTTCAAACTCCATTGTAACACTTCCTTCTTTTTCTCCGTTTTTCAGCAGCGCGCTTCCCCGCTGGCCGGGCTGCAAACCAAACAAGGCAAATTCTATTCCAAGAAGAACAGAAGTTTTTCCTGAACCAATGTCTCCTGAAAGAAGCGTGGAGCCTTCTGGAAACTCAATAGTCTGGTTGTTGTAGCTTCTTATGTTGTTCAACGTGATTTTTTTTAAGATCATTTTCTTTTATCAAAACAGTGATTTAATCTTGAAATGTTAATATTGGGAGCAACACTTAACTTTGATGAACTTACATTCAAGTTTTTTCTATATTCCTTATTCATTTTTGGCTATAATTTATTTCGCTCAAAAGCTCAGGATTTTTTTTGCTTCATCCATGAGTCTTGATGTGAAACTTTCTGTTGTTTCTCCTTCTTGTTTTTCTGTTGAAAATGAGTTCATCAGCTGAGGAATTGTCTTGTTTAAATCAGAAAGGTTTTGCTCGGAAAAGACTTTTATTGTTTCCTCTTCAACATTCTCGGTTTCCTCTATTTTGAAATCAATTTCGGTTTCTTGTGTTATTAATTCGTGCGTGTTTCTAAGCATGAAATAAGCTTTCTTCTTTCTTACTGCCTCTTCTATCTGAAGAAACTTTATGTCAGAGTTTTTGCCGTTTTCTAAAACGCCGCGAATTCTCAAAAGAACTATCTTGTCTTCTATGTCTTTTTTTTCTAATTCAGAAATTATTTTTTCAGTAGCCAAAGGGGCGTTTTTTACTTCTATGTCAAATGAGACAACCTCTTTTATTTTCAGTGTGATTTTTTTTAGTTGTCTTTCGGGATTAGCATTTGTATCTACAATTATAAACCTCCCATATTCTAGATCTTCGAGTTCCTGAAAATTATTCGGGAAAATAGGGCCAGGGTATACAAAGTTTTCGTATTGGAAGTCTATGTGAAGGTGCCCCATTGCATAATAATCTGCATAAGGAACTTTTGATGTTTCTAAAGCGTCTATTGGAAGGTCACCTTTTGCCTTGTCAATTGTTGTGTGGAGCATGAAAATTTTGAACATTCCTGGAGCCTCGTTTAATTCTGCACGTTTTAAATCATTTAACTCGAGGCTGGAAGTTTTTCCAGGATAACCATAGATTGCGACGCCTTTGTAAATAGTTGGATTCAATAGCAGTTTCCCTGCCCTTTCTTCAAAACTCTCTACATTTTTGCAAAAACCTGCTTTTTCGAGCACATCAAGAAATGTTTTTCCAGAGACAGAATAATCATGTGAGCCTGCTATAAGAAAACAAGGAATTCCTGATTCTTTTAGTTTTCTGAATTCAGAAAACGCCTCTTTCAAGATATCAATCGACGGAAACGCAGAATCAAATAAATCTCCGGCAATTAAGACAAATTCAACCTTTTCTTTTATGCAGGTTTCTATCGCTTTTTTAAATGATTGTAGGTTCAGTTCCTGAAGAGGCTGTTGCTTCCAGCCTCCCAAATGAACATCAGCAATATGAGCAAATTTAACCATTGAAAACAACCTGCGGTTTTTTTCGATTTTCCCTTGAAGACTTTAAACCACTTTTTAATTTCATTTAAATCACCATTTTTTTATAGTTTTACAAGTATAGAAGAAGTATATAAAATTGATTGTGATTTGGTCTATAAAAGTCCGTTAAATAAGCCTGCGAGTTCGTCCTTGAAAAGGAAAACAGCGATTAAAACTCCTACTAAAACCAAAAGGAAGAAAACCAGGACAAAAATCGCAACTGCGCCTAAGGGATTTGGTTTTCCGCCGTAGTTTGAGACTTTTTGAATTGATTGTGTTTGTTGCAAAGGCAGAAATTGTTGAGTTTGCGTTTCAGTTTGTGGCGATTGTGAATTTAAAGGCTGCGGCACAGAGTGTATCTCAGGTTGGGAAGTTTGTGTTTGAGCTTGTTGCGGGAGTTTTGATATTGTTGTTTTAAGGGGTTGTGATTGCGGTTGTGAGGTTTGGCTTTGTTGAAGCTGTGGTGCGTCTAACAGTTTAGCAGCATCTTCGACATCTTGTTTAGCATAACCAGAATTATAAAAACTCATCATGGCTTTGTTCAAACTCTCACCCCGTGCAATCGCTGCTTTCAAACCCTCGACAATCTCCTCTTTAGCCATTGAAAACAACCTGCGGTTTTTTTCGATTTTCCCTTTTATTTATCATTCTTATATAAAGAAGAGTAGATTTAAAAATTGTTTTATGTTATTTTCATTTCTTAAATAATGTTATAAATGTCAATTAATAAGAAATTGTATAAATTAAGTTAGCTCTTTATTAAAATCTATTTTTTATTTATAAAAAAACCCTAGAACTTCAAAACCTTTCCATTAGGCGATAGGTGTGAGGTTTCACCGAACTTATAGCCGAGTTCTTTTGCGAGTTCAATTAATGGAGTTTCCTGCTGAAGAGTTCCATGAGCGGGGATGACATGTTTTGGTTTTAACATTTCAATTATATCTCTTAAGTCTTCGCGTCCTGCATGACCTGAATTATGCAACATTATTCCCCCAAAACCACCTATGAAGTTTTCTGGCCCTGGAACAGTAAAATCAAAAACAGGTCCTTCATATTCAGATATCGTTATTTTTTTAATAGGATCAAATAATAATTCTCCATTTAAAATTTTATTTGTAAATCCTGTAACAGAATTTGATTGTTGAAGCAATACATTTCTTCCAACATGATTTCTTATTTTTTTAGTTTTGTAGTTTTTTATAGTATAAAGTAAAGTGCCTTTTTTGGGTTCAATTTCATCTAAATTAATTTTTTTAATGGGCAAGGCTTCTGGAGGGAAGTGTATGGAACTGGCTCCTTGAGATAATTTTTCATCAATTTGAGACTTAAACTTATCAGATAAGAAGTCTTTTAGTTTAGCCAAATGCTCATAATCTTGTATTCTTATCACATATGCGAAAGTAATAGGAGTTATTTTTTTATTGCTAGCAATTATTTTTCTCTCGTCTATTTCAATATGATCAAATTTAGCGCATATCCCAAGTTGAGAAAATAGATAAAGCAAGTCTGATGCAAGTTTTTTAGAGGCGGTTTTTATCCTTATTCTAAAATGATTAGTTCCTTTATCTATACAACCATCACCATTAATATAAGCTCCAATAAAATTAAGTTTAAACTCATCTGACGCAGAGAACACAAACTTAGGTATTTTCTTTGTTTTAGCATTTTCACCAAACCACGATTTAAACAAATGTTTTAACATCCTTGCTCCAAATGTTATTTCAAGTGCATTTCCCCTTTCATTTACATTAATTTTAGAAGGAAAAACTTTTGATACTGAACTTTTAATATCTTCAAGCAAATCTTTTTCATTTTTGCTTATAACCAGCGATATATGCCTTGGAGCAGATCCTTCTGCGAGATAATATCCTAATAACTTTGCAAAACCTTTTGTTAATTTAATCTTTGTATTAGACAGAAGTATATTATTATAATAAATACGGTCTTCTTTTATTTTGAAATAACTTTTTAAATTAATATAATCAAGTACATTTATTTCATCAATAGTTTTGTACCATGAAAACTTTTTTGGAATGGCTAAATAATCTCCTAACTTAAGATTCTCTCCTTTTTCAGTTACGATTTCGCCTTTTTCAAGCTTAAACAAGCTATGCCCGGAAGTTATTGAGACGCTTCTACCTGATTTTGTTGTAATATTGAAAATTTTTCCTTTGTATGGATGCTTTATGACCTCTGCATCGTACCATTTAATTTTCAAATCCTTTGGATCAAAGGCAGGAATTTTTAATTCTTTTTCGTCTTCTATGCTTCCTATTTCTTTTATTTTAATTCCTTTGCTATCATTGAAAACAACTTCTGTATTTGGTAAAACTGAAACATGGACATCTGTTTGAATTCTGACGCCTTTCCTCATGAGTTTCTTATCCATTTTATCTCGAGCATGTATATTTACTGGTGTAGGAATGATACTTGAGGCAAAAATAACATTGTCGTTTGGCCTAAATTTGAAAGGAGTTGTGTCGTTAACGATTCTGTCGAGAATAGAGTTTGGTTCTGCTTGATGCCCTGTACAAACAATAAGATATTTTCCTCTTTCTTTATCTAATTTTCTGAGAAAACCATCAACTTGTTTTCTGTATTTGAACAGCATTACGTCTTTTTTGAAAGGGCATTCACCAACTTTTACCGCGCAGGTTACATATTTGTTAAGGCTTCTGCCTAAAAATACAATTTTTCTGTTTGTTCTTTTTCCAAAATCCACGATACTTTTCAACCTTGCAATATGTGAAGAGAAGGTTGCAACAAAGACTGCAGAATTTGTATGTTTTATCCTAGAGAATGCGTCTTCTACCATGTTTCTTGCTATTCTTTCACTAGGAGTTCTACGCTCAACGCCCGAATATAAAGCTTCAACGACAAGAACTTTAACACCTTTTCTTCCGATTTCTTTAATTCTTTTGTAATTTGTAACAGGTTCCATAACAGGATAGTTGTCGAACTTGTAATCCAATGCATAAAAAAACACGCCTTCTTTTGTATGCAAAGCACATAGAACGCATTGAAGGGTTGAGTGGGTAACGTGAATAAATTCTAAGGTGTATTCTTCGCTTTGTCCTTTTATTTTCATGGAAGAGTTTCCTTTGAGAATGGTTTGTTTATTTTTTGAAGCCATTCTATTATCTTCCAGAAGCGCATTGAAAAAAGCCATTGTGAATGGTGTCGCTATTATTTGTGCGTCGGGATATCTGTTTGTTATATAAGGTAAACCGCCAATATGGTCTAGGTGGGCGTGTCCTATGATTATCGCGCGGACTTTATTTCTCCAGCCTAATTTATCAAGAACAAGATCGTCTGCGATTGCTCCTATTTTTCTCAGTTTTTGCTCACTATAACCCTGACCAGGTGTTTGCGGTTCTGTTTCCTGCATTTCTATGACAGGAGGAAGAAAAAGCCCTGCGTCAAAAATAAAAACATCTTCTCCAACTTTCACCGCAGTCATGTTTTTTCCTACTTCCTCGAATCCGCCTATTGTGCAAACTTCCATTTTCTAAAAAATAAGCAAATATAGTTTAAAAAGATTTAAATAGAGAGAATTTTCTTAAATAGACTTATGACAACAAGCTATTTTTTAGCTGATTCGAGATTTATGACTATAGAAGAAATCTTGGAGGCAAGGCATTTTGAAGATAGTGCTCTTTTTTGTCACAGAGCAAGTGGTTTAAGAGGTGATGGAGGAAATAGATTATATTATAGAATAGAAGTTCCTGGAAGAATGTTTTTTAATTTGCCAGGAGATTTAGTTCTAATAAACAATAATAATGATATAGAAGTTAACGATGTGGGTGATTTAAGACGACAAATTATTAGAAATAAAGGGAAGATTATTACGCCAGCTGAGGGTTTAATATTAGATAAAAAATCTCATGAAGAATGGCTTAGAACTCGTCCAGATACACCAGAATGGAAAGAATTTGTTTTTGCGCTTGAGCCTGAAGAAGATGTCTTTTCTCAGCACCCAAATTATCAAGAAAATATATTTCTGGCAAGTGAAGAAGATGTCTTTTCTCAGCACCCAAATTATCAAGAAAATATATTTCTGGTAAGTAATGTAATGAATTACTTAAAAAGATGCGGTTACCAATAAAATTTTTACGCTTAAATAAAAAACTAAGCCACATGGTTTTCCACGTCGACAAAAGATTTTTCAAAAATACGGCTGTTGTGGATTTTCATTTGAAATCGCGAAAAAACATAATATTTAAAAAATATATTCTTCTGAATAAACTACTTTATTTTAGAAAGATGAACGAGTATACTGCAGAACAAGGGTTGGATATTTTAGAATACATGGGCTTACCAATAAGCGAACAAGAAAGAGTGTCTTTTTTAGGAAGCTGGCCTCTTGTTTATAGAAGAAAGGGAGATCCTGTTGCGTCAGCCAGAGAAATTTATTCTAATCTCCATCTTACTCACGGCGACGGAAACGGCGGGGCGATTGATCTTGCAAAAAGCAGGGCTGAAGAATTTGATAGGAAATTAAAAGAAAGTGGCTTAGATGCAATGTTAAGGGGCGCTTGATTGAAGATTATCACAATAATCTTTAAATAAGAAATTATTCTTTGTTTTTTATGGTTGATTATACTTCCGAAGATGGTCTGAAAATTTTGACATATTTAAGACTTACGAATTTAACTCAACAAGAAAGAGAAGTTTTCAGAGAAAAGTGGCCTGAATTTTATCGTGGGCATGGTCAAGATTTAATCCGAACAACATGGGTTTTATATTCCGAGGCTCTTCCTTTTATTTGCGGCGATGGAGATAGGGGTTCTTTTGTGGCTGCACAAATAAGAGATATGGAATTTGGTGAAAGATTGGAAGAAAGTGGCTTAGATAAAAAACTAAAAGACGGTACTTCTTTAAAAGATATATTTGCTGCCTCTCCTGAAAGATTTGCAAGCACAAATTGAAAAATTAATAAACCTTTTTATCCTCTTTGGTTTATGAAATCCCTAAAGCCAACAATGCGCGAAAAGAAAAGATATCTTCTTGTACGTGGTGCGGTTTCCGATATCGAAAAAGCAATTTATGATGGAATTGGTGTTCTAGGAATGTCAAAATTAGGGTTTTCAAAAATAAAAACAGGAAAAGACTTTGCAATCATAGGTGTAAATCGGGAAGCTGTGGACTCTGTTCGTGCCTGTTTCGCAATCTGGCCAGAAAAGATTACTGTAGAAAGGGTTTCTGGGACGCTGAAGGGGTTGAGGAAGTAAGGTTTAACCACGAAAGACCAAAAAAGGCCTTCGCCGAAAACCTTTTAAATATCAAAATTTTTTAATTGCTGGTTGAGAAGACAGAAAATTAAATATATTATACACTTCTCCTAAATTACAGAAAATGGACATGCCAATAGACATGCAGCATCAAGCCATGGGCTATGATAGAACTGCAACGATGTTTTCTCCTGAGGGACATTTGCTTCAGGTGGAATATGCAGAAAAGATGGTCAGACTTGGAAGCGCGAGCATCGGAATGACGTGCTCTGACGGCGTGTTTATTCTGGCTGATAAAAGAATAAAAGATAAGTTAATTGTCGAGAATTCTGCAAACAAAATTTATGAAATTGATTCGCATATAATCGCAAGCAGTGCAGGAATGGTCTCTGACGCACGTGTCTTGATTGAAAGGGCGCAGTTAATTGCCCAGCAGAACAGAATAACATATGATTCTCCAATAGAGCCTGAACTTGTAATCAAAGATATTTCCAACATAAAGCAGCAATTTACTCAATATGGTGGTGCGCGTCCTTTCGGTGTTTCTTTGATGATTGCGGGAATCAAAGACAAAAAACCAGAGCTTTACACAAGCGACATAACCGGAAATTATTTTGCTTATCATGCAAATTCTATAGGGGAAAACGACGAGAAAATAAAAGAAAAACTTCGGGAAAGGCATAGTCCAGAACTTAACATAAAGAAAGGGGTAAAGATTGCCTTAGACATATTCAAAGAAATTCAGGAGAAAAACTTTAATCTAGACCAATTTGAACTTGCATATATCAAAGGTGAGGAAGGAAAAATCAAACGAGTTGTTGGGGACGGATTAAAGGATTTTATTAAGTGATTAAAATGACTGAGTACAGATTATTGGCTAAAAGAAGGCAGGATGGAGGATATTCACCTGAACTAATTTATAATGGCAAGCCGGTTAGTTCTGTTCTTCCTAGAGATTTAAGAATGTTAATAAATAGACTCGGCTTAAATCAAATTAGAATTTTGACTAATCCTAAGGTTAAGGGCCTTGACTTTAAAATTTTTTGGGAAGATTTAAAATGACCCAGACCACAGCAAGAATTAAACAGCATGGAAAACATTTTGAAATTATTGTGGACCTTGACAAGGCTTTGAAGTTCAGAAAGGGCGAGTCTTCAAACATAGATTTCTTGGAAATAGACAGGGTTTTTACTGACTCAAAAAAGGGGCTTGCCGCTCCTGAAAAAGAGCTCACAGAGGCTTTTGGAACAACTGATTTAAATTCTGTCGTCGGTAAAATAGTGAAAAGCGGCGAGATACTTACAACGCAAGATTATAGGGAAGGGGAGCAAGATAAAAAAATAAAACAGGTTGTTGACTTCCTTTCGAGAAATGCTGTTGACCCTAAAACAGGAAACCCGCATACTGCAGAAAGAATAAAAACAGCATTGGAGCAGGCTCAAGTTAACATAAAAAATGCGCCGATAGAAAGCCAAATAAATGACATTATTGAAAAAATAAGTGCAATCCTGCCAGTAAAACTAGAAACAAAAAAAATAAAGGTGATTGTTCCTGCAATCCACACTGGAAAAGCTTATGGAATACTAAATCCTTACAAAGAAAGTGAAAATTGGATGAATAACGGAGACTTGGAAGCCACATTAAAAATACCTGCAGGACTTGTAATGGATTTTTATGATAAATTAAATTCGGCAACTCATGGCTCTGTTATGTCAGAAGAGGTTAAAAATGGAAGTTAAAATGAATTTTAGTAGGGATTACTTAAACAGACTAGCACACTTAAAGGCTCCTTTGGATGTGGAAAATAGGGGCGTGTGTCATGATTATTCTCGGCTAAGAGAGTATGCTAGGGATTTATTAGACGACCCAATAGATAGAGAAGCAGAAGAAAAACTGTCACAATTGGTAAAAAAATTAAAACTAGAAGAGGATGGCGAATAAAATGGCAAAAAGCGAACATTCAGAAAGAAAAGTAGTAATTCCTGGGGAAGTTATTTTCAAGGGAGAAGATTATCTGCCTGGCGAAGGAACAGAAAAACGGGGTGATGAGATAGTTGCTATAAAATATGGTTTGGCAGAAGAATCAAATGGTCTTGTAAAGGTAATTTCATTGTCTGGTGTTTATCAGCCAAGAAGGGGGAATGTTGTAATCGGAAAGGTTGAGAACTTAACTTTTTATGGATGGGTTATAGATATTGATTCTCCAGAGGGCGCTTTTTTGCCGTTGCAAGAAGTTCCTGGCTTTGTAAGCAAAGATGGTTTGGCTGAAATAATGGATATTGGAGATATGGTTGCTGCAAAAATAATAGGAATAGGCGGGAGAGGAATAGATCTTACTATAAAATTGCGGGGTTTAGGTAAAATAGAAGATGGATTGATTATAAAAATAAACTCAAACAAAGTTCCAAGGGTAATTGGAAAAGAAGGGAGTATGATAAATCTTATAAAAGAAGAATCAGGGTGTAATGTTACTGTCGGGCAAAATGGATTAATCTGGATAAAGGGAAATAAGATAGAAGACGAATTGCTTGTAAAAAAAGCGATCATGTTCATAACTGAAAAATCTTTCACGAGCGGCTTAACAGAAGAAGTAAAAGAATGGTTTGAAGGGGAGAAAGGAAAATGACACAGAAAAGCTACAGAGAATTGGAATTTAATCCACATTTGATGCCAAAAGTATTAGCCTATTTAAGCGGCCTTGGCATGAATGAAAGGTATACGTTTTTTGGAACACATGTTTATTACACTGAAACAAGAGGAAAAAAGGTTGAAAAAATAACAATCAGAGGATGCAAGGTTACTTTATTGGATACAAATCTGGAGGTAATTGGAAATTTAGAAGGAATGATTCAAGAACATAAAGAATATGTGCAAATGGTGGGAACAAAATGACAAAACAAAAAGGCTTTGAGCGACCAGACGGAAGAAAAGTGGACGAAATGAGAAAAATGGAAGCGAAAGTGGGAATCGTGCCAAATGCAGATGGAAGCGCGATGTTTTCTTTTGGAGACACGATTGCAATTGCTGCTGTTTACGGCCCGAGAAAAATGCACCCGCAGCATCAGCAAGATCCTGAGAAAGGAACATTGAGATGCACTTATAGTATGCTTAGTTTTTCTGTTTCAGACAGAATCAAGCCAGGGCCAAGCAGAAGAAGCATGGAAATCAGCAAGATAACAGAATGGGCTTTAGAACCAATTCTCATGATTAAGAGATATCCAAATATGGTGATAGATGTTCACATCAATATTCTGCAGGCAAATGCTTCAACAAGATGTGCTGGAATAAATGCGGCTGCCCTTGCGCTTGCACATGCGGGAATTCCTATGAGGGAAATGGTTTCAAGCGTTTCAATAGGAAAACTCGACAAGCAGCTTGTTGTCGATGTAAATAAAGACGAAGAAGACTGGGAAGAAGGCGAAGGAGCAACAGACATTCCAATTACCATGACTCCGAATGGAATGATAACACATCTTCAGCTAGACGGAAAAATCACATCAAAAGAATTAAAAGAAGCAATTGAACTTGCAAGAAAAGCCGCAAAAGAAATTTATGAAGTTCAAAAAAAAGCGCTAAAAGAGTCGCTAAAAGAATAAAATGACAAGATATGATACTCCAGATTCAGAAGTAAGAGAAAGATTTAGAGAAGTGGTAGCTTATCGTTTAAGAAATTATAAAGGAGAAAGTTTAGAATTAAGAACTTCTGATGAAAAAATTAGTTTAATGGGTTCGGATAATGAAGAATTTTATGATGGAGATGTTAGGGGAGACTTAACTAGCAATGACGCATTGTATACTATTGAAGACTTAATTGGTGTTACCAGAACAGTAGGGTTCTCTCAATCGTTATTTAGTAAATTTTTATGGCATTTTTGGATTTTGACTCCACAAAAAATTAAATTTTATCGACATCAAAAATGGAAACAACTTTAGAAGATTTAAATCAGAGTCCGACTGAAGATATAGACTCAGACTTTATTAGAGATTTTGCGCAAAGATTTGGCTTTAGAGATAATGGAACATGGTATACGAGAATAAGTGGAATAGATGAAAGACGATTAAAAGTCTTAAAGAATAAAAGAATTATAAGGTTTCTTGGATTTGGCTATACTTTAAGAAGAATGGGCTTTCAAAGACATTTTAGTTATGCAGATATTCGTTCTCATTATTATCAAATAAATAGGAGTATGATACATTAAAATGGAAACACCAAGACTAACAGCAGAGAGAATAAGGGAATATCTGGCACAGGGAAAAAGATTTGACGGACGTAAGCCAGAAGACTTTAGAGAGATTTCTATAGAAGGAAATGTGTCCAACAAAGCAGAAGGCTCTGCTCGAGTCAGATTAGGAAAAACAGAAGTTATTGTCGGAATAAAAATGGGTGTTGCAGAACCTTACCCTGATTCTCCAAATAAAGGGAATTTAATGGTAACTGCAGAGCTGCTTCCTTTAAGTTCGCCGAGATTTGAAAGTGGCCCACCTAGATTTCCTGCAGTTGAACTTGGGAGACTTGTTGATAGGGCAATAAGAGAAAGCAAGTTTATAGATTTCGAGAAACTTTGCATAAAAGAAGGAGAAAAAGTCTGGTCTGTTTTCATAGATATTTATTCAATAAATGACGATGGAAATCTCGTGGACGCCGCAGGAATCGCCGCAGTTGCTGCATTAAAATGGACTAAAATGCCAAAGTATGACGAAAAAGAAGGAAAAGTTATCTATGATGAACCTACAGACAAAAAAATACCTCTTGCAAAAGATATTCCTATCTGCATAACTGCACATAAAATAGACGGTACGATAATTGTCGATCCTACGCTGGAAGAGGAAGATGTCAGCGAGGCGAAAATCACGATAGGCGCGACTCCAGATGGCGTAATTTCCTCTATGCAAAAAGGCAGTCCTGCTGAATTAAGCATAGAAGAAGTTCATGAAATTCTTGATCTCACTGAAAAAATAAGAAAGAAAGTTTTTTTAAAGATTGAAAAGTTTTTAGAATAAAATGGTACAATTAGAGAATATTTTTGCAAATGATGGAGTAGGATTAAAAGAAGAGTTAGTTAATATTCTTATTTCAGCAGGCAATATTGTTAGACTAGAGGGGGTGATTTCCCCAGAATCAGAAACTCCTAGTAGAATATACGATCAAGATGAAGATGAGTTCGTTATGATAGCAAGAGGATATGCAGAATTAGAATTTGAAGATGAGAGGGGAGCATGGAATAAAGTCAAGATGATAGATGGAGACTATACATATATACCAGCACATTTAAAACATCGTGTAATTAAAACTAAACAAGGGACTGTTTGGCTAGCGTTGTTTTATACAAAATAAAATGGCAAAACCAGAAGATTTCAGCAAATACGAAACTGCGAGGATTCTTGGGGCAAGAGCCCTACAAATCGCGATGAACGCTCCATTGCTGATTAAATTAAGCAAAGAAGATTTGGAAAGAGTAAAGTACGATGCTCTCAAAATAGCAGAAATTGAATTTGAATCCGGAGTCTTGCCTATATCTGTAAAAAAGCCTTTCCCAGGTAAGAAAGAGGAGAAGCTGAAGAGAATAAAGGAAAAAATCAGCGATGAAAAAATCGATGAAAGAAAATCCGAAGAAGAGCAGGAGATTGCAAAGGAAGGGGAAATAATGGAACTTGTTAATCCAGAAGATGAAATGGAAGAAAATGAGCTTGGCGGAGACGAAGGGGAAAGGGAATAAATTTAGTTCTAAAAATACGTTCACTCATAAACTCGTTCACAATATTGGCAAGATTGTTAATTTAAGTAGGAATTATAATTAATTTTTATTTAATAATTAATTTTTAAAAAACTATATAAACTAATTTTCGCTTTTCCTTTTCATGGTCGTTGTAAAGAGTGTGTCGGCAAAACATCTTCTTGATTCGCGCGGAGAAAAAACAATTCTCGTTTCTATCAATACGAACGCGGGAAAATTTTCTGCGAGTGCGCCAAATGGAAAATCAACCGGCAAGCACGAAGCAAGCCCCTATAAAAAAGATCTTGAAAAAGATATTGAAACTTTGAAAAAATTCAAGGATTATTTTTCTGATGATGTGGTAGATGATTTCAATGATTTAAGAAGAATTGAAGACACGGTTGAAGGGCATATTGGGGCAAATTCTCTTTTTGCACTTGAATCAGCAATTTTAAAAGCTCTCGCGAAAGAAAAAAAGAAAGAAGTCTGGCAGATTATCAATCAAAATGCAAGAAAGTTTCCAAGATTAGTCGGAAACTGCATCGGCGGTGGAAAACATTCTGGCCCTGATACAAAAAAGAAACCTGATTTTCAGGAATTTCTTCTTATACCAAAGACAGATTCTGTTAAAGAAGCCTTTGAGATAAACAAGAAAGCAAAAAAAGAAATAGCTGGTTTTTTAAAAAGAAAAGACGAAAAATTTGAAAATAAGAAAAATGATGAAGATGCTTGGAAGACTTCATTAAATGAAAAAGAAGTTTTAGAAATTTTAAATGGTTTAAAATTACCTTTAGGCGTTGATGTCGCTGCTTCTGGTTTCTACAAAAGAAAAAAGTACCATTATCAAAATCCTGTACTTGAACGCACAGTAGAGGAGCAGTTTTCTTATATGGGGAACCTAATAAAAAATTTTGGTCTTTTTTATATAGAAGATCCTTTTGATGAAGATGACTTCGCGAGTTTTGCAAAACTTCTTAAAAAATATCCAAATGCGATGGTTGTTGGAGATGACTTAACAGCAACAAATATCAAAAGACTACAAAAAGCCATTGACAATAAGAGCATAAATGCAATAATTGTGAAACCTAATCAAAATGGCTCTTTAATTAAAGTAAAGAGTTTATGCGAACTTGCAAGAAAAAACAACATAAAAATTGTCTTCTCGCATAGAAGCGGAGAAACAGAAGAAAATATTCTTGCTGACTTGGCTTTTGGTTTCGGCGCCGACTTCTTCAAATGTGGGATTACTGGTAAAGAGCGTGAAGCAAAAATAAGAAGATTGATTGAGATTGAAAATAAGCTAAGAAAATAATTATTGCAATTGAATAAGAATTTTCGCTAAGCCAGTTGCATAATCTCTTCTTTTCAAAGATTCTATATCACCATTTATTTCGTCAATTAAATCAGAAGTTAGTTTAATTGATAATGGGGGGAAGACTATTGGTTCTGTTTTCTTAATCAATTCAACCAATTCTGGTGTGTATTCTCGTCTCCTATAACAGTGTTGGCAAATATTTTCTTTAAATATACGGTGCCCATTTTTGTCACATTCCCCATATCTCTGCTTAAGACTTCTTTCAGCAAGCTTCAATCTCCTATTATCAATAATCCACAATAAGCTTAAAGATGTAGAATCATAAATTCTAGAAGTTGCAACCATATTACTCTAAATTGTTATTACTTTTAAAGATTATTATACAGAAAAGCTTATAAATATGTATATACATTTGTATATATGAAAAAAGGGAAAGAAAAATCTGGAAAAAGAATAGAAATAAGTTCTAAAGAACTGAGAGTAAATCTCGAACAGCTGCAAAAAGACGTTTCCAAAGCTTACGATTCTATGAAGATGATGGTGCCTCATGCTGTTAAAAATGTAGATGTTAAGCCTTTTGGGAACGCTGCTCACATAATACTTCCAAAAGAGTTTGCGGGAAAAAAAGCAGTTGTTTTCATAAAAAGGGATTGAAAAGATATTTTTAATTTGCATAATGCTTAAATACTATTTTTATTTACTAATTTTATGAAAATAAGATATAACAGTGTAAATGAAACTGAAGAGGAAGTAAAACAAGAAAGGAAAGAATTTAGGGTTAGCACTCTTATTACCATAGCATTGATGGGAAGTGTAATTGTTGCGGATTTAGTTGCTCCAAAAAGTTTTATAGATAAAATGGACAAGTTTTATCATTTTACAGAAATTCAACAGTATGCTCAAGAGCATGGTATTGGCTTAAGATAATAATTCTAAGAATTGAAAACCTTTTTAAACTAAATCCAACAAGGTTTCTTATGGCAGAAATGGTTGATGAAATTAATGATGTTGTTAAAGACGAAGCAGAAAAGACTGAGGAGAAAACTAGAAAGAAATTGAAAAAATCTTTAGAAAAAGCTGCAGAAGCCGAATCAACAACTGGCGAAAAAAGCATCGCGGAAAAGAAAAAGGCACTTTTGGAAAAGGTAAAGAAACTTAAGGAAAAGGTTTCAACAGGCGAGATAACGTCAGAGGAGCTCAAAGAAAAAGTAAGGGCTAAGAAAAAATCAGACATGCTTGTTCCTCTTGACGAATATGTCAAAGCAGGAATTTACCTTGGAACCCGTGTTGTAACGCCAAACATGAAGCCTTTTGTCTACAGAAGAAGAGCTGACGGGCTTGCTATTTTCAATACAGATTTGATTGATGAAAAACTAAAGGAAGGAATTGAATTTTTTTCAAAGTTTGCTCCAGAAGACGTAATTTTAGTTTGTAAGAGACCGGCTGGATGGAAGGTTGCTGAAAAATTCTCTGAGATTACTGGAATAAGAGTCTTCACAAAAAAATACCCTGCTGGAATTCTAACAAACAAAATCCTGCCAGATTTTTTTGAAAATGAATTGACAATAATTACAGACCAATGGGTTGATAAAAATGCCTTAAATGATACTTTAAAGGCCGGCAAAAAAGTTCTGATGATTTGCGATACAAATAATTTTTCTAAAGGCGCTGATGTAGTTATCATAGGAAACAACAAGCATGACAGAAGTCTTGGGCTTATTTTTTATCTTCTTGCAAGAGAATATTGCAAAGCGCGAGGGATTAAAGCAAATATTCCTGATTTAGAATGGTGGGTTGGCGAAGAAGAAAGAAGAGAAGAGAGAAAGAAACCAATGCAAGTTCTTGCAGAGCCTGGCGCGCAGTTTGGGGTATAAATCTCTGTTATAACAATCTTTATAATACACTATTATATTTTTTTATGATGAATTTTAGAAGATTTTCAACAGGAGCAATTTTACTTTTAGGCTCATTAATTGCAAGAGACAGAGTTTTAGGCAATGAAATTAAGGTAAGAAGGGAGTTCAGAGAAGCAGTCGAAGCCCAGGAAAAAATACTTGGAATAAAAAATCTTTGTGATCCTGTAAGCATATCATTTGATGAAAATTTACGCCCAAGAACAAAAAGCAAGATCCCTAAGATTGGATGGTATCTTTATAACAGCAATATAATCTTGCTTGATGAGGGTAAATATGATATTAATACCTTATCCCATGAAGCAGCCCATTGTCATATTGATGGATTAAGTGAAAGAATGGGGAACGGCAGCTGGCCAGGTAATGAAAATAATAAAGGTACTCTGTTGCTTTCTGAAGGAATAGCTAATTATTTTGAGCTTAGAACAAGAGGTATTGACATTAACCCTGAATTAGATCATAGAGACCTTGAAGATTACTTTAAAGAAGATAGGTATAAAGGTGAAAAGGCGGAGTTTGTTTATTATGAAATTGGCCCGAAAGTAGTTGCTCCAATTCTTGATCAGAATATCAATGAAGGAATAGAAACTCTCATTAAAAATCCTCCAAAAAGAAGAGATTTGAAAGATTTGGTAAGGTATAGAGAAAGAATTTTAAGAATGATGGAAATTGGGCATTAAATTCTATAACTATCTTTTAAGACTGGCTCGTAGAAAAGCTTATATAGGAGTGTAACTACTAAATAATTAAGAAAATGGGAAGAATAAGCAGAGGTTTTAGAAGAACTGTGATGCCGACCTTAATTGGAGTAGCATGGGGGATTGCTGGGTTAAACATTCTGGGAATTATTTCTAGAAGCACGGCAGATCCTATTGAGTCTGTATTTCTAAGAAAAAAAATTGAAAATGTGGTTAGAAGACAGGAAAAAACATTGGGAATAAGACATTTTGGTGAACCTAGAATAACATTAGATGCACCAAGACAGGACGCTTTAGTAGGCAGATACAGCACTTTTTATGATAATGTTTGGGTTAGAGAGTCAGAAGAAGACAGTATCACGATAGCTCACGAATTAGGACATTGGTACGCTGATAAATTAAGCGAAAGTTTGGGAAATGGAAGTTGGCCATCGATTTGGAAATTTTTTAAAAAGAAGAGGGAAAAAGTAATATCCGAGGGCATAGCAGCCTATTTTGAATACAGAACCTTTGGAGATAGCTCAAAAAGAAATCTTTGGCACAGTGATTTTGAAGGATATCCAAGATATGAATATGGCTACGCAGCAGTTGGGTATGAAATTGTTGCACCAATTCTTGATCAAAGCATTGATAGGGGAATAGAATTTCTGATTAAAAATCCTCCAAAAAAGAGAGATATGAAGGATCACAAGGGTTACAGAGAAAGAATTTTAAGGATGATGGATGAAGAAAAGCAATGATTTGATTCTCTCAAAAAATTTAAGATTTTTATAAAACCAAAAAGTTTATATACAACTGTAACTACTAAAAAGTAAGAAATAATGGAGATAAAAATGAAAAGTCCGTTTAAAATTGTTGGAAAATATGTAGGAAAAGTTCATAATAGCAAGGCTGTTAAAGCCGTAGACAGATTCTTAGAAAAGCCTCGTAGAAGAAGGCCTGTTGCTATTGCAGCTTCTATATCAATAAAATTAGCTGGCGGGGCTGGTATAGCTGGTGTTTTTGTTGGAAATGGAGAAACTTTAGTTCAAAAGTTAGGAGATGCTGTCACTGCAATACCTAAAGGAATAGTGAGTTCTATTGATCATTACATTCATGCTCCTGAGTATGCAAGAAAAACTGATGCTGCTTTTCAATATTTAAGGGAAAGAGGCCCAGAAGTTGCTGAAGAACTTGGACGTTCTGGAAGATTATTACAAGCTGGAGCAACTGAAGTAAAAAGGGGGTGGGAGATATTCAGAGAGGCTCGAGATTACTTGTGGCCTGGAGGAGATAAGCCTTTTGATCCCATAAGTGCCTATCATTCTCTTGGAGATGGTGTAAGGACAATGGAGGCTGCAGCTACAAATATTAATGCTGGAAAAGACCAATTTACAGAAACAGCTGGACCTGCAATAGAAGCATTAAAGCAAGTAGATATGAATCCTTTCTTCGAAGCACTTCATAATTTTGCAGACAATTTAGCTACAGACGAAATTGGTTATACTTTGGGTGTAGCTGCTGCATCTTTAGTTACGGCTTCTGCTATGGCAATGTATCTTGGAAGTTATTGGGGTCGTAGAGGAAGGCCTGGATATTTTGCAAGACGTATTCAGAGAAGAGGAATAAAAGATTTCCAAAATAGATATATAGAACATCCTGAGGAAATAGCTGGACCAGAAGGAATCCAGGCTTATGAAGGACATCTTTTAAGAAATCCTGAAAAATTAGAGGCTTTGGTTGAAAGAGCTGGGCTAGGAAAAGAAAAATAAATTTATAAAGGAATAATTTATTCTAAAAAAATGAAATTAGGAATGGGTTTGGTAAATTATCAAAGACTAGAACAAAAATTTGGTTTAAATCATAGTCAAAGACTTGGGTTAAAATTACTGCTCTCTTTAAGTCTCAAGCTTAAAGACCCAGAATTTCCAGGTGCAGCTCAAGGTTTAGAGGGGATGTTAGTAGCACACCAATTATTACAACAACAAGAGTCTGCAGGGTTACTTATTGGAGGGTTGTCTGAAGCTGTTTGGCATAAAGACAGGCGCAGAGACGATTTATACGAACATAAAGACGTTGATGTAATAGTCTTGGATGAAAAATTTGGCGTTGAAAATTATGAAAATGGAATAGACTGGTGGATTCCTCAGACAGACATGATTACTCTAAGATCTGATCGTGGTGATATGACAATTGAAAAAACATGGTATGAAAATGCAAATGGTGTTGTTTTGTCATTTGGAGTAAAAAAGCTAAGAGATTTGCCTCCTGGTTTGTATATTCCCGATTCAGAATGGGTAATTGATATGCGTCAAACTGAAGCTGTGGCTAGCGTGGACTATAAGCGAGTAAATGTAGAAATTGATAATTTTGTTTTTGAAAAGTTTAGAAATTATAAAAGAAAAGGAATAAAAAAGACTTTGGCGCCATTTGTTGCTGAAGCGTTTAAAGGTCATGTTTTGTCTAGTCGTTACGAAAGAGATGAGGATAAGGTTTCTGCTTTAGAATTATATGATATAGATTTAGAAACAAAAGCAGCGATATATGATCCTGAAGAAAGAGAAAAAGCCGCTGTTTATGAATGAAAATTCTAAACCTTAAACCACAGCCAGCCGTTTTTAAATTTTCAGCGAAGAAAAATTAACTTTGAAGGGTAAATTAAGCTTTATTTCATCTAGGTTTTTTGTTCTTTTTCTGAAATTAAGAACCCCCACACCAACAACTTCATCAGTTTCTTCTTTTTTGAATAATGTTACATCATCCCCAAGGTCTTCCCCATATGTTGGACTTTTTCCTTCTATGAAGATTTCTAAATAATCTCCTTCTTCGTCATAATAAATACTCATTTTTCCTTCCATTTTAATTAATACTTTTTACAAAATATGCTGAAATAACAAAGCCGTTTCCATTTAAATAATTAACTATGTTTTTGAGGTATCTTTCTCTTTTTTTGTAATATTTATAATAATTTACTTTTTGATCATCACTTAAACTATTAACCATTTTATCTGGATTAATTAAAGTTTCTTTAATCTCTTCTAAATAATTTGTCATATAAGCATGTGGAGAAGTTGGGGAAGTAATATGAGTCCATTGTTTTTTAGTTAGTCTTATTTTTCTCCCTGTTTTATCAGTTATTTCAAAAATATGGTCCATAGAGGCAACAAGTTTAAATATGTTATAAATCTTAGTAAGGTATGGCTAATAAACCTAATCTAAATATTTGCGAATTAATCAATTTTTATAGTTATAACTCAGAATTCTATTAAAAAATTCTCTCCCTATAGCTCAAGGGTAGAGCAATTGGCCGTAGCCCGATGTATGCAGGTTCGAGTCCTGCTAGGGAGATTTATATTTCTAAACCTTAAACCATAACCAGCCGTTTTTTACATAGCTGGTTTTTATTAAAACATAATTGCCTTTGAGTTTTTTTCCATGAAGAATAAATTCAATTTTCTTGGAATCTGCATATTTTAATTCGTAATTGCCATTGTCCAAGATTTCAACTTTTCCTGCGCCGTAATTTCCTTCTGGGATAACTCCGCGGAATTTCGCGTATGCTAGAGGATGATCTTCAACTTGAATTGCCAATCTTTTATGTTCTTTTGTTATCGGCGGTTCTTTTGGAACAGCCCAGCTTGCAAGAGTACCGTTCATTTCTAATCTTAAATCGTAGTGTAAATTTCTCGCGAAATGTTTGTGAACAACGAAGATTAGTTTTTTCTCTTTCTTCTTAAGAACTTTACCTTTTGGCTCTGGTGTTTCTGAGAATTTTCTTTTAGTTTTGTATGTTTTTAATGAATTTTCCATTGGTTAAGTAAAGAACTTAGAATTATTAAATTTATGTTGTTAATGCAAATGTTTCATGAAAAGAGTTAAGATTTGAGTTCCGCATTTAACTCTGTGTTCTCTGGACAATTTTCCTGGAACTTCGCTTGTTAAGGAATGATTTGTTTCGAAATCGTGGAACATCATACTCTCCAAGGTGTTTTCTTCTATATGATTACTTGGAACAACACCTTCTACACACTCCTCCTTATAAATTTCTTCTGCCTTTAAAACAGGATAATGAAGGCTATCAAGAATTTTACGCGCCAAACTGGCTTTTCCGTTTCTGAATCTTTCATAGACATATGCTCTACGCATATCTGTGTCTTCATGCATGTCTAAACTATCCTGAAAATTGAAACGAGAAAGATAATTTCTTATTGTTCTTTGCAATATGCCTTCTGTTTTTGCTTTTCCCCCCCAACGACGGTTTGAACGATCTCTCTTTGGGTATTTTGTTAATCCTACTGGGTTGATAAATGGTATACTTACAAAAGGGGGGAAATTTCTTCTTGTTCCTAAATTATGAAGAAAAAATAAATGAGCGTAAATTTCTGTCCATTCATCGCAATGCATTCCAGAAGAAACAAATACTTCTGGATTTCTGCCGTATTGAAAGGCATAAATAGGATAGCCATTATGATCAAAAACATGAGTTTTTCTGGATTTTCCGTTTATCTTTGCGATTTCACCATAGACATCGTTTATTCTGGCTGTAACGTCCATATATTTTATTTACCTCATTTAAATTTTTGATAAAAGTATTTTAATAAAATTATTTTTTCTCTTCTTTTTTTTCAAGAGCCTCATTCTTGGTGCCGCATTCATGGCAAAATTTTTGCTTTTCGTCGAGAACAGCGCCGCAGCTCTTGCATTTTGTCGTTATCGGCTTTACCTGAACAACTGTTTTATATCCTGCTTTTCCGCCAGAAACAACTTTTGAGAAAATATCGACGAACGCGTCAGATCTTTGCATTTCTTCCTGCTCTTTTTGTCTGTGGTGTATCTCGTCCATAGATAAAATTAAATGAAAGGCAATTTAAAAATATTTTTGATTATTCTTCAGGATAGAAATTAATAAAAATAAGCGACATGAAGTGATTTAATGACAGAAAGAGTGGACTACCTGGAAAATTTTAGGCATAATCTTCGTTTATTGCGTCAGCATCGTAAATATAGTAGAGCAGAACTTGCAAGAAGAGTAGGAATTACTCCACAATATATTGCTACTTTAGAAAGTGGAGATGCTCAAAAATCGCCTTCTTTAGAAAAATTAGTAAAGATAGCAAATGCTCTTGGAACAACACCAGGAAAATTATTAGAAGTTAAGTCCTCAACAGATCTTAGAAAATATATCAGGGAAAAGTTTTCTTGAAGCTTGAGAAAACTGCGATACAATAATTCTTAAAAACCGTTAAATTATAGAAAGATATGTCAGATTTATCTCAAAAAATTGCCGGCGGCTCAAATATACTTGCAGATGGGCAGAGATTTTTGTTTGAGCAGCTTGGGATTGGAGAAGAACAACTAACATTAATTGGAAAATTGGCTTGGATGAAGACTGACGAGAAGGTTAGTCAAGTTTATTATAATGCTGGCGCTTTTTGTGTAAGATTTAAAAATCCTCTATCCGTAAATGATTTTGAACAATTACTTTCTAAATATGAAATTTCTTCAAGATATGATAAATGGCAAGATGGGGCTGTTATAATCTCTTCTTCAGTGAGTCCTATGCGAATTTATTTTAATCCCTTATTCTAATATTTTAATAAAACACCCGCGAAACCTTTAAATACTCTCAAAAATCTTAATTGTTGTTAACTAAGATGAGTGCCTTAAAAATGTGCATAATTCATTCGATGATTTCGTTTTCGAAAAGCATTAAGGTATGAAGTATGTAGAAGCAGTCACTTAGTGATAGATTTCTTTTTTTAATCATCTTAGTTTAATAATTTAAATTTATCAC
>JAGVXG010000004.1 GCA_018303885.1 Candidatus Pacearchaeota archaeon | reverse complement strand
TAAAAATTTGACTAATTAGGGGTTTTATATCTTTTGCTGTTTGAATCAAATTGGTTTAAGCTTTCAAGAAAGTTTAAAAATTCTCTTTTTTTATTCATATAATGTTAGAGAGTATGTTCAATCCAAGAAGACTTGAAAAGGGGCCGTGGAAAATGCTTTTCATTGGAATTCTTTATGCGTCCCTTTCTCTAATTCTGGTAAAATGGTTTTTTGGGAAAGATGTTGTGCTTTCTGGGTATTCTGGAATAATTGTCATTACTTTTTGTGTCATGCTGATCCTTCCATTCATGTATTTCATAATCCGGGAGGAAGAGGCAGAAGATGAAGAAGTATTTGGCTCTCTTGGTGTTTGGAAAATTCACAAAGATGCAATTTATTCATTTTTATGGCTTTTTCTTGGATTTATCATTGCTTTTTCTTTTTGGTATATTATTCTTCAAGATTCAAACCTTTTCAATGCTCAGATAGAAACATTCTGCAGGATAAATAGTCCTGGAAATATAGAATCTTGTGTCAAAGGATATGATTTTACTAAAGGAACAGGAGCAGCTGTAAAAGAAATCAGGCTTCTTTCAATAATAGAAAACAATGTTTATGTTATGATATTTACGCTTATACTGTCATTAATATTTGGGGCTGGGGCTATTTTTGTTTTGGCGTGGAATGCAAGCGTCATTGCTACTGCTATAAGCATTTTTGCGCAGAACAAAATCAGCGACATACCTTCTGGAATTTTAAGATACATGATTCATGGCTTCCCTGAAATTGCGGCATACTTCATAGCTGCTTTGGCGGGAGGAATTTTTGGCGTGGGGGTTTTGCGAAACGGGATAAAAGACAAAAGATTTTTGCACGTGCTTGAAAATACTGCTGTGCTTCTTTTTATAGCACTGGCAATTCTTGTTATTGCGGCGGTGGTGGAAGTCTATTTAACGCCGTTGATTTTCAATTGATTTTTAAATAGTTATTAGAGGAATATAAAAAAGGCTATAACTATTAATAAAATTTGGAATCCATGAATCAAATAAGTTACATCATTCTCATAAACTTTTTTACTTGGCTTCAACTTTTTCAAGATGTAAATTGACAAATGTTCAAGTCCATAAATTTTGTTATAAGGCATTTCCAAGCTTCCGTCTTTATTTGGTTTGCCAAAAGAGTATTTGTCAAGATTTCCTCTTAATTTTAATACTGTCTCAAGTATATATGGTATAAATACAAAGGCCGCTATTTTTTCAAAATTTCCAAGAATTGCCATTCCTGCGATTAAGGCGCCAATTGTCCACGTAAGAGAATCGCCTGGAAAAACTTTAGCGGGGTATCTGTTATAAAACCAAAAACCCAGCAAAGCAAAGACCATTATTAGTCCTACAACAGCTAACCATGACGAACCGGTTTTATAAGCAACAAGAGACAAAAAGCTCAAAATTAGAATTCCCTGTCCTGCTTCAAGCCCATTGAATCCTGCGAGAAAATTATAAGTTGTTGTTGCACCAGCAATTCCTAAAGGAATAAGAAAAATAGGGTATAAAATTCCTAAGTTTACTTCCCCTAAAAATGGAAAACTCATAGCAGAACTTCCAGCATTGATAACAACAAGGGGTATGGAAGCAACAAACGCCAAAAAAATTCTTGTTCTTTTTGAAAGCCCCTTATGTTTCCATCCAAGAAGATCATCAATAATTCCAACTATTGCTAAAATAAGAACTACACTTAATAAAGCAAAAATTTCAAGGCTTATACCATTTTGAGCTTTTATGAAAAAAGTTCTTATCGCAATATAATATAAAACTCCAACGACAAAGGCGACCACGACGACAATACCGCCAGACCCCGCAACATTTTTTGGCTTTCCTGGCTTATTCATATCCTCCCATATTAATCCTGTCGCTTTGGCTTTTCTGATCCAGAACGGGATTGTAAAAAAGACCAAAAAAAAGCTTATAAAAAAAGATATTAAAACTAAAATTTCCACCATGGTAATTTCAAGGGATTTTTTATTTTTAAACCTTATAGAATATGGTTCTATGAATTATAAGGAAAGGTTTTAAAGGGATTTTTCCTTCTCGTTTTATAAAATGGTCGAAGGCGAGATTAGCTTTAAATTCAAAGAGAATTGGCAAGACAGCAAGAAATGGCTTTATGCATCTTTAGTCTTGCTGTTAGTGGTGTTGATTTTAGGAACATACATAAGAACCGCCAATATCAGCGGTTTAAAGGACGCAACGACTGGGAATTACACTCTTGGACCTGACTTGGACCCCTTTCTTTATTTAAGACTTGCCCACGAAATTATTGATACTGGATCGCAGCCAAGCGTAGATTCTATGAGATATCTTGGCATGGCAGAACCATACCAAAATTTTCTTCAGTGGGGGATAGTTTATCTTTACAAATTTCTGAAGCTTTTTTCAAGTGATGTCTCTTTGGAGTATGCCGCAATAATTTTTCCAGTGATATTTTTTGGACTTAGCATAGTTGTTTTTTTCTTTTTTGTCAGGGAGATATTTTACAAGAAAGAAGAATTCCAAAAGAGCCTTATAGGAATACTAGCAACAGCTGTTTATGCTGTTGTACCGCTGATGCAGCACAGAACAACTGCAGGCATTCCTGAACTGGAAAGCGCTGGTCTTTTCTTTTTTTGGCTTTCCTTTTTCTTTTTCTTGAAAGCATGGCACAATGAAAAAAAGATTTTTAAAATAAATAAAAGTTATCTGCTCGCTTTAACTGCCGGAATTTCAACCATATTAATGATTTTCACTTGGGGAGGCTTCAGATTCATACTTTATTCTTTATCGCTGGCGACGTTAATAGCATTTTTTATAGGAAAAGTAGGCAAAAAAGAAACAACAGTCTTTTTTTTGTGGTTTATTCCCGCTTTCTTATTTTTAGGAATAAAATCTGGATTTAAAGTTGCTGCTTTGGATGTTACTTACGCAACGATTCCTTTATTTGTCTTTCTGGTTTTATTAGTTAATATTTTTATTGGAGAAAAGATTGAGAGAAAAGTTAAGAACATCGTTAAAAAAGAATGGATAACAAAAGAAATGGTTTCTTTTGTTTTGGTTGTTTTTGTTGGATTGTTGGTGCTTTTAGTTATAAAGCCAGATTTTCTTATCGGAATCTTTAAAGAATTAATAGAACGTCTTCTTTATCCTTTTGGGAGAGCAAGAATAGGGTTAACTGTTGCTGAAAATCAGCAGCTTTATCTTACAGATATTTTTTCCAGTTTTGGAAAAAGTTTTTTCTGGATGTTCTTTTTTGGCCTGATATTGCTGTTTTCTGAGGCAGTAAAAAACTTGGAGAAAATAGAAAAAAGAATATTGATAACTTCTTTTATAATATTTTTAACAGGATTTATTTTTTCAAGGTATTCCCCAAACAGCACTGTCTTTAACGGAGAAAGCTTCATAAGCCAGTTAGTATATTTTGGATCATTGCTTATTTTTGTTGTTTCCTTAATTTACATTTATATAAAAAATCTTAAGGCAGAAGGCAAACTTGAAAAATTAAAAAATATAGAATTTTCGCACTTGTTTTTACTGTCTTTGACGATTTTAATGATTGTGGCTTCAAGAGGGGCAATAAGATTGCTTGTGATTTCATCTCCTGTTTTTGTCATATCAATGGCTTTCTTGCCTATAGCATTGTTAGGTCATAGGATAAGAGCAAAAGATGATATTTTGAAACTTTTCCTATTGATTTTACTGTTGATTAGCCTTTTCTATATTGGTTTGACTTTCAAAAATTATGAAACTGCCACTGCTAATGGAGTAAAATATACTGTTCCTAATCAGTATTCGATTCAATGGCAGTACGCTATGTCATGGGTAAGAGATAATACTGCAGAAAACAGTATTTTTGTGCATTGGTGGGATTATGGTTATTGGGTGCAGACAATTGGACAGCGGCCGACAGTGACTGATGGCGGCCATGCATTTGGTTACTGGGACCATTTAACTGGCAGGTATCTTTTAACAACAACGCAACCAGAAACTGCATTGAGTTTAATGAAGTCTTACAATGTCTCTTATTTATTGATAGACTCAACAGATTTGGGAAAATATTCCGCATACAGCATAATTGGCAGCGACGAAAATGGAAAAGATAGGTTTGCACAAATTCCAGTCATGTTATACAATCCTGCACAAACACGAGAAACAAACTCTAGTGAAATAAGAGTTTATCAAGGGTCAACTTTTGTTGACGAAGATATAGTATACCAAACAAATAACGACAGCCAAATATTTTTACCTTCAGGTAGCGCAGGAGTTGCGGGATTGTTTATTGAGGTTTTAAAGAGCAATAACTCCATATCTTTCAAACAACCTATTGGGGTTTTCATATACAATAATAAACAAATAACCATTCCTATAAGATATCTTCAAAATGAAAATCAGATTTTAGATTTCAGCAGTGGCTTGGATTCAGTTATAAAAATAATTCCTTCAGTATCTCAAAACGCTCAAGGGAGCATTCAGGTTGACAGAATTGGAACAGCTATTTACTTATCTCCAAAAGTTTCTAAAAGCTTGTTTGCACAATTATATTTATTGAACGACCCTTCAAAAAAATATGAAACAGTAAAACTCGCGCATTCGCAGCCAGACATTGTTTTGGCTGATTTAAACAGCCAGGGAGCAAGTATAGGGGAGTTTGCGTACTTTAATGGCTTTAGGGGGCCAATAAAAATATGGAAAACTGATTATCCGGAAAATATTTTATATAAAGAAGAATTTTTAAGGACTTCTGGTGAATATGCTGATATGGATAATTTCGATTTTACAAAATAAAGTTTAATTAAATTTGTTTTTTAATTATTGCACCATTACTTTTAATAGGGACTTGAAAAACAGAGCCGCAATTTTCACATTGTGCTGTAACTATAATAGTTATTGCTGTTAAAACTCTACAGCCTTCAGAAATTAACTTTGAGCCCATTTTTATATCAATATTATTTCCACATTTGCATTTCATAAAAAACTCAAAACCAATCTATTTTTAAAGATTTAGATGAATGATTTTCTACTTACAAAAAGCTTAAAACTGGCTCTTTACAGGTAGGTTTATGCTTAAAAGCCATGAGATAGTCAACAGCCATTCAGGAATAGCCATTGTTATTGGAACCAAAGCAGAGCTTATCAAGTGCATGCCTTTAATGTTACGGCTTCAAGCGCAAAAAAAAGATTATTGGTTTATTCACACCGGACAGCATCCGCTTGGAAAAGCTTGTGAAGAGTTTGGTATAAAAAAACCAGATTTTATTCTTAGCAAAGAGCCAAAGATTAGCACTAAATTTTGGTCTAAGGTTAGCAAGGCGGCGTTGATATGGTTTTTAAAAATAATATCGCGCATAAAGAGATTAGTCAATAAACTACAACCAAAATACATAATTTATCATGGAGATACTATGAGCACTGCAGCTGCTGCAATAGCTTCAAGTAAAATACTAAACCCTAGGAAAAGATGGAAAAATGTTCATTTGGAAGCTGGATTGCGTTCAGGAAGCTTATTTGAGCCTTTTCCAGAAGAAATCTCGAGGCAAATTAGTGATAAGTTCTCAGACATACTCTTAGCAGTATCAGATTTAAGTGAAAAAAACTTGAAAAAAGAAAAAAAGAAAGGCATTGTTAAAGTTGGTAATACTATTGTTGATGCTTCATATATATCTTATCAAAAAGCGAAAAAACAAAGGCTAAAAAAACCTCTTGGAAAATATGCGTTGATAAATATTCACAGGCATGAAAACCTAAAAAATAAAAAAAGAATGAAAAAAATTATTGATATTTTAGGAAACATAAAAACAAAGGCGATTTGGCCGTTGCATGACAACACGGCTCATTACTTGAAAAAGTACGGATTGCTTAAAGAGATTGAAAAAATGGAAAACATAGAGATTGTTCCGTTAATGAACTATTCTCATTTTATTTTTCTGATTGCAAACTGCTTTTATCTTGTAACAGACGGCGGCAGCATACAAGAGGAAAGCCTTGTTTTCAAAAAGCCCTGTGTTATTCTTAGAAAAAAAACAGAAAGGCAGGAAGGGCTTTCCACGGGAATAAATTTCCTGACAAAGCTTAATTTAGGCTACGCAAGAAAAGTCATAGAAGACATAGAAGAAAACAAGGTAAGGGCTAAAAATTTTAAAAACCCATATGGAGAAAAAGGAGTTAGCAGGAAGATTGTGGAATTGTTAAAGTAGGGGTTATTTATAATAATAAAATGCAGGCGGTAATATTAGTTGGCGGAAAAGGAACAAGACTAAGTTTTGTTTTAGAAAAAATGAATTTACCTAAGCCAATGGTGCCAGTATTAGGAAAACCTTTTTTAGAATATTTGTTATCGATGTTAAAGAAAAAAGGGGTGAGAAATTTTATTTTTTGTACTGGCCATCAAGAAGATAAAATAAAAGAGTATTTTGGTGACGGCAAAAATTTTGGTATAGGGATCAGGTATTCACATGAAGAATATCCTCTATACTCTGCTGGAGCATTAAAACAAGCAGAAGAATTACTTGAAGATGATTTTTTAGTAATAAATGGAGATAACTATCATGATATAGATTTTTCCGCACTATTTTCTTTTCATAAAAATAGTGGTTCCTCTATTACGATAGCAACCACAACTCCAAGCAAAATTACTGAAGGAATGTCTGCCCATATCTTCTCTGAAAATAACGTGGTTAGGGAATATTATGGAAAAGAGAACAATTCTAAAAAAAATTTCGCAATAACTGGAACTTTTGTTGTTAATAAAAAAGTTTTAGAAGAACTACAAAAAGGGACTGCTATATCTCTAGAAAACGACCTTATTCCAGAATACATAAAAAAAATGGAAGTTTTTTCTTTTAATGGAGAAGGGTATTACTTAGATATCGGAACGCCGGAAAGATATGAAAAGTTCATAGAAGATGTAAGAGCTGGGATTATAAGTCTATAGTCTGTTTTTTAAATGAAGTCTCAGGGCATGGTAGGCTGTTGGAGAAGTATTAGCTTTTTCTGATTCTAAAAACCCGGAAAGTTCTTTTGAGGATTTAAGGACTAAAACTCTTCCGATCTCTGAAGAGTCTCCAGTTTTTGAAAATCTTGCAAGAAATTCTTCTGTACTCATATCAAGAAAAGCTTCATGTGTAAAAACAAAATTAGCGCCCCTTACTAAACCTGTTAAGTTAAATAAATTATAATCAATTCCAGTTTCTTCAACAAATTCTTTTTTAGCATTATAATTTACCAGCTCTGCAAATTTTTTAGACATATCTCCTTCGTAAAAATCAAAAATTCTATCGCCAACTTCAACGAAACCACCTATTACATCCCATCTTCCAGGATATAATTCTTGAGTATCACTTCTTCTAAAGACATGTACATAACCTTCTTTTGTTATTGGAACAGCATTAACTGCTATAGAACAAGCAAAATAGGCCATTTCTTCGCCAAAGTCTGTTAGGCTTTTTTCTAAAAGATATTTTTCAAATTCTGGACTCATTGCTGCTCTTATATCTGTTGCTTTAATTTCCCCAAAATGTGTTGGAGCAACTTGCAAAACATATTGATCTCCTCTTTTAGAGTAACCACTAAATCTAAGTTTTCTATCATCAAATTTAATAGAACCATCAGGGTTTCTAACAACTAAAAGTCCACTTTCAAAAGGAAGTTTTATTCTTTCCTCTAAGGCCGTATCAAATCCCCTACGCTTAGTTCTTGCCCATTTGTAGTAATCTTTATTTCCCTCTTCTGGAAGAATGGCTTTGGCTAATCCTTTTTCTACAATAAAACTGTAAGGACCAAATCCTTCAATTAAAACTCCTTGTGTTATCATAAAAAAATAATAAAATCTTCTTTTATAAAGATTATGATGCTTAATTTTTAGATAAGCGAGTATGAGTATTATATAGAAAAGCTTCATAAAGCTTAAAAAGAATTTTTAGCACTTTTAGTGATGGATTGGAAAGGAAAAAAAGTTTTGATAACAGGAATAAGCGGATTTCTTGGCTCTAATCTTGGAAGAGAGCTATTAAATCAGGGCGCAGAAATTTATTCTATAGATAATTTTTCTTATATTGACTACGAGATTACTAAGAAAAAAGTTCCTATAATTAATGAAGTAAGAATTATTAGTGGGGATGTTGCAATGAAAGAGGCATGGGATAAAGCACCAAAAGACATAGAGTACATATTTCACTTGGCAGGGCCCTCCTCAGTTACTTTATTCAACAGAAATCCAGAGAGATGTTATTATGAAACCATATTTGGATTATACAATGTTTTAGAATTTGCTAAAAAAAATGGTATAAAAAAGGTAATATACACTTCTACGGGAAGCCTTTATGCGGGAAATAGGATGCCTCATCGTGAGGAGCTTTATCCAATAGGCTATAATTTGTACGCGGCAGCGAAAATCGCTATAGAGGCCTTAGCACACTCATATTCTAATCATGTAAAAAGCCTTGGCTTGAGAGTTTTTGCAGGCTTTGGGCCTGGAGAAGAAAGAAAAAAAGATTTTGCAAGCGTTATTTGCTTGTTTGCAAAAGACGCGCTTGAAGGCAGAAGGCCTGTAATATGGGGGGATGGGAATCAAATAAGAGATTTTGTTTATGTAGATGATGTCGTAATAGCTCTGATGAAAGCGACTGAAATAGAGGAAACCGGAATTATCAATGTTGGAACAGGAAAAGGAATTTCATTTAATGAAATATGGAAAACAATAAAGGATCATTTAGGAACTGATATAGAACCAGAATATATTGCAAAAGACCTAAATTATGTAGAAGAACTAGAGGCAGATACTTTCAAGATGAGAAAAATTCTTAAGGTAATGCCTCAACCAACAGAAGATGGGATAAGGAAATTCTTGGATTACCTAAGACAGGATCAATCTTCTAACGCTTCTTTGTAAATCTTCAATAATTTTTTGTTGCGCTCTTTTATTGAAAACTTTCCAGTTGAAACCAATTTAAAACTATTACGGCCCATTTGCTCCCGAAGCTTTTTGTTTTCTATAAGAATAGATATCTTTTCAACAAGCTTTTTAACTGTTTCTGGGTGTTGCTCTGGAACTAATTCTGTCCAGAATTTGTGTAGAGTAAGCCTGTGATCGTACCAGTGAGCATGGCTTTTTACCAAAAAACCATTATATCCGTCTTCAACAAGCTCTGGCAGGGTAAAGTCATCTGTACAAACGATTGGAAGTCCTGTAGACATTGCTTCAAGAATAGAAACTCCAAAACTATCGAATATTGTTGGCTGAACATAAATATCACAATCTCCAAAAATTGCTTCATAAAATTTTTTAGGGTCTGGAATATTTTCTAAATAATGAACATTTGGCAGTTTCAGTTTTTTGTTTTCTGGAACATCTCCTTTATACTTTAAGCTTATCTTGTATTTTTTGTTTAATATTTTAAAAGCCTCGTGTAAGTCATTGCCGCCTTTTTCATAGAAACCTTTTCCTATGAAAGAAATTCTTACTGTGTCTGAATGTTTTCTTTTGAGTTTAGTCGTATGATAAGCCAAATATAATGTTTCAATCTTATGTTCAAATCCAGAACAATCAACATTTTCAAGCAGACTTTTCTTGGCTGATTCGCTTTGAGGAAGTATTTTTTTACAATGTGGAGAAGATAAAAATCTTCTAATTATTCTCTGCATCAATGGTTTTTGTAAATGATTCCAGTCTAAGCCAGAAAAAGCTGCTGCAGACTCTAAATCAACAATCCATGGTTTTTTGTTAAGGGGCAAAATACCTCGCGTTGAATGTATTAAATCATATTTTTCGGCATTTTTTACATACGCCATCCTCGGGAAGCCTGTTCTATGCAAATTACTTGCAATTTCCCTAAATCTCCTTTTTCTGTTAGAATTGTGGTCTCCTTTTGGCTCTTCATAGATGTATTTTATGCCTTTTGGGGGGAAACTAGTTATTTCCTTAAATTGTGGATGCACGCCGGGATTGATATAAACTTTTAGGTTTTTCATAAGCTAATAAACTAAATTTGATTTAAAAAGATTGTGAGTTACTCAACTATAAAAAAGATGTTACATAAATATTTATAAGCTATTTATTTAAATTAATAAAATGGTTACTAAAGAAATTTTTAGATGTAGATTATGTCAATCAGAAGAGTTGATTTCAATCATTTCTTTTGGAAACCAGTATGTAAGCAATTTTGTTTCTGCTGAAGAAGAAAATGAGAAAGGCATAAGAGTTCCACTTGATCTCGTTTTATGTAATGACTGTAAGCTTCTGCAATTAAAACATGACGCTCCTCCTGAAGCAATGTGGGGAGAACAATACTGGTATAGATCTGGAATTAGCTCGACGATTAAAGCTGATTTAAAAGATATAGTAGAAAAAGCTCAAAAATTACATGAACTTAGTGAAAAAGATATAGTGATTGATATTGGCTGCAATGATGGGACTCTGCTTGATTTTTATCCTAAAAAAGATTTTATTTTAGTTGGCTTTGAGCCTTCTGGAAATGTAGCAAAAGAGGCTTCAATGAAAGGCTATCATGTCATAAATAATTTTTTCAATGCTGAAGACTTTAGAAGTCATTTTGGAGATAAAAAAGCTAAAATTATAACGGCAATTTCTATGTTTTATGACTTAGAAGATCCAAATAGGTTTTTAGAAGATATAACTTCTGTTTTGGATGAAAATGGTTTGTTTATAATTCAGCAGAATTATCTATTGACTATGCTTAAGCAGAATGCATTTGACAATATATTGCATGAACACAGAGAATATTATTCATTAATTTCGCTAAAGAATCTTTTGGATAGACACGGGCTTGAAATATTTGATGTTGAGCAAAATAGTATAAATGGTGGAAGCGTTAGAACATATATAAAATTCAAACAATCTGAAAAAATAAATGGTTTTGAAGGGGCTGCAAAAAGAATTAATAGTCTAATAGAAGAGGAAAAAAATGCCGGACTTGAAAGCGAAAAACCTTATTTAGATTTTGCGTCGAGAATTAATGGAATAAAGGAAAAACTTATGAGTTTTTTGAAGGGGGAAAAAAATAAGGGGAAAAGAATTTGGATATATGGAGCTTCAACAAGAGGTAATGTAGTTCTTCAATATTTTGAACTTAGTCCAAATCTAATAGACTGTATTGCAGATATGAATTCTGATAAGTGGGGAAAGAAAACCATAGGAAGTTTAATTCCAATAAACTCGCCGGAAAAAATGAGAGAAGCTCAACCAGATTATCTTTTGGTTAATACATGGCATTTTTTAGACGAAATAATAAAACAGGAAAAGGATTATTTTGACAGTGGCGGAAAGTTTATTGTAGCTTTGCCTGAATTTAAAGTTATAAGCAAGAATTAGTTTTCAGCTAATTTTCTTTTCATATTTTCCAGCCCGTCTTTAAAAGAAGTGAATTTTATTCCTAAATTTTCTACTTTTGATGTATCAAATGTCGCATTTTTTGGGATTTTTATTTCAACGCTGCTATTTGTGCTTCCGACGCTTATTATTGAGTTATTTCTTACTAAAGATTCCAGATTTTTTAGAAAATCTATCATCATTGTCCTATCTGGTCCGGCAAGGTGGAAAATTCCAGTCTGATTTTTTTTTATTAGTTCAATCATTATTATTGGAACATCGTTAACGAAAATTGGCTGTCTTAATTGGTCTGGTTGCCTTAATTGAATAGGATTTCCAGAAAGAATCATATCAAAAACTCCATTTTTTTTGCCTTTTCCATTGTATCCATACATAACATCAACTCTAAGAGTAATTGATTTTGGGTTCTTTAAGACTTCTTTTTCTGCCATTATTTTTGTTCTGGCATATTCATTTATCGGCGAAGTTCTATCGTTTTCATTGTAATTACCCTTTTCACCATCAAAAAGATATGCGGAGGACATAAAAACCATTGTTGCGCCGATTTCATGGCAAACTTCTGAAATATTTTTTGCTGTAAGATAATTAAGATCTTCTGCTAATTTTGGGTTATTCTCACATTGAGTGGAACTTGTCAGTGCCACTGTATCTAAAACAACATCTGGCTGGTGTTTTAATAAAAATTTCCTTACTTCTTCTTTTTTTGTTGCGTCTAATTGAAATTCTCCGTCATTGCTCCTTCCTGCTTCTATTATTTCATGATTTTTTGATAAAATCTCTTTTGCTTTAGTCCCCAAAAATCCTTTTGAACCAATTATAACGATTTTCATTTTAAAGAATAATAAAGTTTTTTATATTTAAGTGCAAGGCTTGAAAGTCCGTATTCTTTAAGATATCGTTCGCATTCTTTAGTCATTTTATTATGGTTTTTAGGTTTCATTGCTTCCTTAATTACTTTTGGGTAATCTTGATCGTTTTTTGCAATAAAAACACATCCATAGTTTTTTGAGATTTCATTAAAGAAGGGCACATTACTTCCAATTACCGGTCTTTTTGCAGCCATAGCATGCGCAAATATCCCGCTTCCATGTCCTACCCTATATGACAAAAGAATTAAGTCTGCTGCAGAAAAATATTTCCACCAAAGGGGATTTTTATCTGTTATGCTTTCGCTTATATCAAATCTTACAAATTTCTCAAAACCTTTCTGTTGGACAATTTTCCTGTTTTCTTCTAAATACGTTCTTGTTCTATCACTGTTCCTATCATTAACTGAACCGGAATTTGCTACAACAAGAATTGTCTTGCCTATTTTATCTGCTTGTCTTATAATTATATCATGTCCATGGTCTGGGACCATGCTTCCCATAAAAAGATAGACATTGCCGAAGAGCTTTAGTTCTTTTTTTATCTTTTTTTTGTTGTATTGTGGTGCATTTTCAATAATCCCTTGAGGAAAAACGACTATTTTATTTTTTTTAACATGGTACTCTTTGGATAGCGTTTCCTTTAAGAAACTAGTATGCACAACGATTATATCTGAAAACCAATTTATCCAGCGGTTTTGTATCAAATAAAGTATTTTTCTAAGGGAAGTTTTTAGGCGGCTACTGCCAGGAAACCTTTCTTTTTGAGAAAGAATGGTGTGCATCGTTGTTATTATCTTAGCTTCGGAAAAGAAAAGCAAAAAATATAAAAGAAAGAATGGCAACCCATAATTTCCTAAAAGATTATATTCATGTTGTATATGAATAACTTCATATTTTTTTAACGCTTTTAGTCGATTAAAAAGAGTTTTTGGATGTCCGGAAACATAAGTGAAATTTTCTATATCAACTTTTGTTTTTTTTATGTTTTCAACAAGAGTCGTTGCGTATCCTGAAATAGCTTTCTCGGATTCTCTTGTTGGAAAAACCATTGCTACTTTCATTTGACATACCTCTTATGGCGAATGAATGAAAATTTCCTATTTGCTTTCATTTTTATTATTTTATTCAGAATCAATAATTTCTTTGATTTTATCTAATTTTTGCTCAGAGATGCCTATTTTCTGTTCTTTAAGATACTTATTTCTCCAATATTCTGCAGTTTTTCTCAATCCTTCCTCTGGAGGGATTTTTTGCGACCATCCAAGCACTGTCCTAGCTCTTGTAGAATCAAGAACAAGATATGGTTGGTCTGAAGGAAGTGGCCTATTTGGATAATTAGGAGGATATTGCCCAAAATGGATTTTTCCCAAAGGAAAACCTAAAATTTCTGCAATTTTTAATGTCCACTCTTTATTTGTATAACCTTTGCCTCCAGCAATGTTGAATACCTGCCCTCTTGCTTCAGGAGTTTTCATTGCAAGCAAATAAGAACTTACATGGTCATCGACATACATGTAATCCCTGATTGAATCCGGTGCTCCAATATAGATATCTTTTCCATTAAGCATCTCTGTTATGAGATACTCTGTAAAAAAGCTTGGATCATATTTTCTTCCAAAGGTATTGGAATTCCTTAATATCACGACGTTAAAATTGTAGACAGTATGAATCATTCTAAGATACATATCCAAAGAAGCTTTTGAAACTGCATAGGGACTTGAAGGCTCCAATCTTAAAGCTTCAACGAAAGGCTCGTTTTTTTCTTGGATTCCATAAACTTCTGCTGTTGATGCCGCAATAAGTCTTACTTTATCTGGTCCATAGAGTTCTCTTAGAGATTCTGCTATATTAACTGTGCCAACAAAATTAGAATCCTGATATTCAAAAGGATGCTCAAAACTTAATCTAACTGGAGAAAGAGCAGCCAAATGAAAAACCACATCTGGTTCTATTTTTTTTATTGAGTTTCTAACAGAAAAGTAATCTTTAATATCACATATCAAAAGCTTTATTTTATCTCTAATATCTTCTAAACAGCTTAAGTCTCTTCCGATAACTGGCTGAATAAAACCGAAAACCTCATAACCTTGTTCCAATAGTTTATGAGCTAACTCTGCTCCGATAAAACCTGTTATGCCAGTAATAAGAACCCTTTTTCTGTTCAATTCCATCTGACTAATGAAAAAAACGTCTTTAATAAGATTGTTGTAATAAAAATGCATAATAGAGTTTCATAATCTTTTTAAATGAGTAAAAGATAGAAAAAACATGGCAGATTCAGTTAGAGAATATAAAACTGTAACAAACCCTTTCATTATAGATTCTGTAGAGGGTGGAACTGATTTAGAAACATTGAGGTATAGGGGGAGGGGAGAAGCTGTTTATTCAGATGGAAGACAAGTATTAGTTAGAAGTTGTCATGATGCATTAGTTGCATATCATAATGAAGAAGGCAAAAAAGGCATTATTTTGGTTAGAAGAAAAGCTGAACCAGCAAAAGGTTATTTATGGCCTCTTGGAGGATATATAGACCGAGGAGTCCCAACATCAAAATCTCTTGTATCAAGAATTAAGGCCGAAAGCGGCTTAGATGTAAATGAAAATAGTTTAGTTTATCTTGGATTTATAAGGGCTATCTGGAATACAACTCCCCACTCTAATCCTCAAGAGAAAGGTCTTCCCTTGGGAATAGACGACACGGGATTGTTATATTATTGTGAGGCTGATGGTGAACTAAATTTAGATAGGTTACACGAAAAACCATTAGTTGTAACACATGAAATGTATGGAAATGGACTTGGTGAAGAATTACATCCCTATGTTCGGTTTGGGATGGATAGGGCAATTCCCCTGCTTTGATAATTTTAAGAATTCTCAATTAATTATGGACTGTTATTCCATAGTCTTTTTAAATAATCGTCTACCCTATTAATTTATGGTTCTAAAAACAGCAATAATTATTGCAGGAGGCCGGGGTAAAAGATTTGAAGAACGTACAGAGGATCTGCCTAAACCATTAATTCCTATAAATGACAAACCAATTCTCGAGAGAATAATCGAATGGCTGGTCAAAAGCGGGGTTAAAAGAGTTATTATAGGCACTGCTTACAAAAAAGAGATGATAAAAAATTATTTTTCAGATGGTGAAGATTTTGGGGTTGAAATAACTTATACAGAGCACGATGAAGCCGGCGGAACTGAAGATGCATTTAAGGCGTTATTAGAGCAGGCAAACATTGAAGATGAAAATTTCTATGCGATGAATGGAGACCAAGTAACAGACCTATCACTTGATGATTTTGAAAAGGCGCATATTGCTGGAAATGCAATAGCCACTATAGCGACTGTAAATCTTAGAACTAATTTTGGGATTGTCCATACAGATGATTTTGGGAAGGTAGTTGAATTCAAAGAGAAAGGGGAAGTTCATGATAAAAGAATGAATGCCGGCTTTTATGTTTTTAATAAAAAAATAAAGGATTTTCTTGTCGGAGGGAATATAGAAGAAAATGCCTTTCGAAAGATAATTGGTGAAAAAATGTTACATAGTTTTCATCACGATGGAATCTGGCTAACAGTTAATGACAAAAAAGAGCTAAATCATGCTGAAGATATATTAAAAAAACTTGAAGGCTTCAGTAATACAGCATAAAATGAAAATATTAGTAGTTTACAGGACAGAGAAGGATTTTGTAGGAAAGTTTGTTAAAAACATAGCTGAAAGCCTTAAAAAACAGGGGCATGAAGTTGACTTAGTTTCAAGAAATGAGGACCTAAATTTTGAAACTCTTTCTAGTTCTATGGAAGGATTAAAGGGCTTTATTTTAAAGATAAATGAAAAAGAAAACTACGATATCATTTACACTCAAGACTGGAGTATAGCTATGCCCTTATTAATTCCTTCAAAGGTCTTGTTTGAAAAACACTATTGTTTATTTCATGACATTGAGCCCTCTTCTAAATCTAAAATTTTTCAGAAAATTGTCGGAAACATGCTTGGAAATAAACTACTGGTAAAAACTAAAGAACTGAAAGAAAAGTTTCCAAAGGCAATACCCTCAAAAAATGGCTTAGAAGTACTAGATTTAAAAAAATAAGGCAATCTACTTAGATTTCTTTATTAACTTAAGCTTTTCTTCTCTGACTTTTAAAGCATACTTATAGAGCTGAACATCAAGCGGGTTTTCTTTGTATATTTTTTGCCTAAGCTTTTCATCGATTTTCACTATCTTCTTGCTAACACCATCGTCAACCCATTTAGGATTTTTTATGCCCATGGCTTTAAGCAAAAATTTGAAATCTTTGTCACTTTTTTCTAAAATAGCGACAAACCAGCATAAATCTAGAAGTTTTTTTGCATTTTCTAGTTTTCTGTAATCATTCTTCTTATTAAGTCTTAAAAGATTAAAGATAAAGGCTTGAATGAAATAAAAAGCCTTATAGTTCAGTTTTCTAATAATAGGCAAGAAAATACTTGGAGTATGTATCCTTGTTGATGGGCTTCCTTTAAGCTTCAAATCAAGAACATGAACCATTTCGTTTTTTATCTGATTCTTATACCACGCATCAAAAGATATTTTTTTCATCTCTTTTTCCATTTTTGCATTATAATGGGAAATCAATCTTTCAGCAGGATCTCTTAATACTATAAAGTACCTCGGCTCCTTATCCGGAACAAGTTTATGAATGCCATAATAAGTTGCATGTCCAAGCATAAATCTTACTTTTTTAGGCTTAAATTCTTCCGTATCTAACTTATACCTTGCAAGAGATGCCATAAATATCTCTTCTCTTGGAAATTTTTTTAATAAGGTTTCAATTATAGTATTCCCGCCTGTTCTAGGAGGATGTAAGAATATCCATAGTACTTTATCCATTAGATAAACCAAATCATTGTACTTTTAAATTTATCGAGGCTAAAGGATTCAGATTAGAATTACATAATCTTTAAAAGTTATTATGGTGATTAAAGGATATGATAAATAAAATCAAAATTATCTGTACTATTGGACCAAGCTCATTTAAAGAGGATATCTTATTGAAACTTAAAGATAGGGGAGCTGATTTTTTTAGAATAAACCTTTCTCATACTGAAGATGAGGAAATAGAAGAAAAAATAAGGGGTTTATTGGGATACGATGTGCCAATAATTTTAGATACTGAGGGGTCTCAGGTAAGAACAGGTAATACTTCCGAAATTGATTTCTTTGAAGGGGGTGTTGTAAAAATACATGCAAAAAAGGTAGTCTGTGACTCATTTAATCTGTTTTTTAAGCCATTAGGGATAATATCTAAGTTAAAAGATGGCGATTTAATTTCCTTAGAATTTAATTCTGTTTTATTAAGGGTTTTTGATGACAGTAAATTAAACAACGGGTTTATAGAATGTAAAGTTGTGATTGGTGGAAGAATTGGTGGTAAAAAGGCCGTTCAAATTGAAAGCCCTACATTTAATCTTCCCCCTTTTAGTAAAAAAGATCATTTAGCAGTTAATTTAGCTAAGAAATATGGCATAAAACATTTTACACTATCTTTTATGGAGTCTCCAGAGAGTATATTGAAATTTAAACAACTTTATCCTGAAGCGGTAATCTATTCAAAAATAGAGTCAAAGAAAGGATTAGAGAATTTTATGGAAATAGCAAAGGTTTCTAATGGAATATTAATTGATAGGGGGGATTTAGGAAGCCAGGTTCAACTTGAAAAAATCCCTTTTATCCAGAAATTTATATTAAAAAAAATGAGAGATCTGGGAAAAGATGCTTTTGTTGCTACAAATACGCTTGAACAGATGGCTTTTTCTTTAAAACCCAACAAAGCAGAAGTCAATGATATTATAAATACAATTTTGGATGGTGCCACAGGTATTGCTTTGACTAAAGAAACTGCTGTTGGGAAATATCCTGTTGAAACCGTAAACATGTTGTCAAATTTAATTTCTCAAATCGAGTTTATTCAAAAAGGAAAGAGTGGCAGTTTTTTAGAAAGCTTAGAAAATACAAATTATATTTACTCTCATGAAACGCCAGAGTTGTTGGTCAAACCCCATGGAGGTAAACTGATAGACCGATATGTTTCTAACTACACTGAGGACTTGCCAAAAAAAAGTGTAGAAATTGATGAAGAGACTCTTATGGACATAGAACAAATTGGGGTAGGAGCTTTTAGTCCACTAGAAGGATTTTTGGGAAAAGAAGACTTTAGGTCTGTAGCTGATAAGTGTAGATTAACTAGTGAAGTAATTTGGCCGCTCCCAATTGTTTTAACTATTGGGGAGGATAAAAGAAAAGAACTTTCAGAGGGGGAAAATGTTTTGTTAACTTATGGTGGAGAAGGTTATGGCATTTTACATCTTAGTGAATTTTATAAGGTTGATAAAAATGAAGAAGTACAAAAGATTTTTGGAACATTAAGCATAGAACATCCTGGTGTTAAGAGATTTATGGGCTTAGGAGATTATTTTTTAGGTGGTAAAATAACTTTATTAAAAAGAAAGCCATCAAAATACAAAATTCATGAACTAACTCCAAAACAAACAAGAAGAATATTTTCCGAAAGAGGATGGAGCAAAGTTGTCGGATTTCATACTAGAAACGTGATACATAAAAGTCATGAATTTATACAGCTTGAGGGGTTAAAAAGAGGGCTGTGTGATGGGCTATTTGTTCATCCTATAATAGGAAAGAAAAAGTCTGGAGATTTTGAGTCTGAAATAATAATTGAATCTTATGAAAAAATGATGGAAGAATTTTATCCAAAATCTAAGGTATTGATGGGAACATTTGCAAATTACTCCAGGTATGCTGGGCCTAGAGAAGCTTTATTTACTGCAATTGTAAGGAAGAATTTTGGCTGCAGTCATTTTATAATTGGTAGAGATCATACTGGTGTTGGAGATTTCTATTCAAAAAATGCTTCTCATGAAATATTCGATAAATTTACAAAAGAAGAATTAGGGATAGAACCAATTAAATTTGGAGAGGTTTTTTATTCAGAATTAGAAGAAAGGTATATCCATGATCTTGATTTCATTGATCATCCAGATGAAAATAAACTGCACTTGTCGGGAACACAAGCAAGAGAGTTGTTTCAAAAAGGAAAAGAGCCTCCAGAATGGTTTATGAGACCAGAAATTTCAAGATTTATTCTAGATAAAATTAAAAATGGCGAAAGGGTTTTTGTAGAATAATATGGGTAGAGTTTTATGGTTTACGGGTTTATCTGGAAGTGGAAAAACAACTATTACTGAATTATTAAAAAAAGAGTTTGATAAATTAGGGAAAAGTTATCAGGTTTTTGATGGTGATGATGTCAGGCGAGAGTTGCATAGGCATCTTGGATTTACTCCTGGAGATATAAAAGAGAATAATAGGCTTATTATTGAATTATGCAAGAAAGTTATTGATAAAGTAGACTATATTATGGTTCCAATAATTTCTCCATTTAGAGAATCACGTGAAGAAGCTAGAAAAAATTTTGGGAAAGAATTTGTTGAAATTTATATAAACTGTTCTTATAATGAATGTAAAAAAAGAGATGTCAAGGGACTTTATACAAGAGCTGAAGCAGGTGAACTTGAAAATTTTATTGGGCTACATGTTCCTTATGAACCTCCAACAAATTCGGAAATAGAAATTGATTCAGTAAAACAAAAGCCAGAAGAGGCAGTTAAAAAAATTATTGATTTTATTGGGCTTTAATTTTTCTTCTTTATATTTCTTCTTCTATAAACCATAAGAAAAATCATAAAAGAATATCGGCTAATTATCGTGGCGGCTGCCGCGCCGTAAGTAGCATATAAAGAACTATGCGAGATAAAATATGAAATTAAAAGGTAATTTAAAATTATATTTATTATTGTGGAAATTACCAAAAATTTAGATACAACTCCTGGTTTGCCGGAAGAAAGAAAGTAAGTTGAATAAATGGTTGTTATTGGTATAGAAAGAAGAAGCAAAGAAAGTATTCTGAGAATGTTTATTGAAGAAGCGTATTCCTGTCCAAAAATGGTAAGAATTAAAGGTTCTGCAGCAAAGAAAATAAATAAAAATAAAATTATTGACACTAAAGAAACTACTTTTGTTGTTTTTTCTAAAAAAGTGTTCATTTTTCCTTTGTTAAGCCTGCTAAAAATCGGAAGAAGGGCTCCAGAAAAAGTTATGAGAGAAATTGCTGCATTAATAAAGCTAAATGCGCCTTGGTAATACCCAATATACTCTGAAGAAACAAAATATCCTAGCATTACAATGTCTATATAACCAAAAAATATTCCAGAAAGAATTATTGTAGAATTTAATAAAACAAATTTTTTTACATTGGTTTTATCTTTTTTTGAAAGTGTTTTTTTCGGAGTTCTCAACGTACCTACAAATATGGTCTTTTTAGAAAAAACATAGAGTAACAGAACTGAAATAGCAAAAGATAATGAAAGAATTAGAATTATTGCTGACACCAAAAATTCCGGGCTAAGATTTTTTATTGAAAGAAGAACAAAAATAGGGATAATTATTATTCTAAGTATCTGGAAAATAGCTTCTCTGTAAAGAATTGGTTTAAAAAAATTATGCGCTTGCAAAAGGGCTTGGAGGATAACAACTCCGCCTCCAAAAAGAATGTAAAGACTTCCTGCCATTAAAGCAAAGGTTAGGGGCTTATGATAATAATTTTCAGAGATAAATTTAGCAGAAAGTATTAAAATTAAAGAAACAGCCAGCATTATAAAAACCTTTATTTTTATTAGATATTCTGAGTAAGCCTTTGCTTTTGCTATGTTTCTTTTTCCTAGCTCTTTTGAAACAAACCTAACTAAAGTATCTCCTATACCTAAGTCAGAAAATGCGACAAAAATAATAATCGTAGATAATGCTAAACTGTAAAGTCCAAAAATCTCTGGCATGAGTAATCTAGCAAGAACTATTGTAAGAATTAAAGCACCTATTTTTCCTATAAGAGTCGTGGAAAATTGATAGATGCTGTTTTTTAGTGCAATTCCAACATTTCCTGAAAAGTCTCTATTTTTTAATCTGCTAAAAAAAGCTCTTATATCAGATTCCTCTTCTCTTATATCCATTTCAAGAACTAGTTTTTAGTATATTTATTAGTTGTGGAAGCCATCTCGGTGTTTTACTGACTTTTTTTTGATAAAACTGCTAGAAAATAACCTGGGCGGTCTTCTAATTTGATTAAGCTAAACCCTGATCTGTCACAGAGTTCTTCTATGTCTTCTTTAGTGTAAAAAGAACAGCTAACTAGGTATGTTTTCTTAAAAAATTTAAGTTTAACAAATCTCATAAAATCATAAACAGCAGTTGAGATTATTTCTTTCAGTCCTAAAGCTCTTGGCTTCCAAAAGTGAATCATACAAACTCCTTTTTTATTCAATATTTTATTGAAGTTTCTCATGACATCTAAGGCAGTATATCCTGGGAAATGCCCAAAAGTTCCGAAACAAAACACAAAATCATACTTCCCTCTTGGTGTTTCTTTTGTTATATCAATACTGAAAAACCTTGAGGAAGTAATTCCAGCCAATTTGGCCTTTTTTTCGGCTTCATCTAAAATAAGAGAGCTAATATCTACTCCATCTACAATAAGCCCTCTTTTTGACAACCCAATTAAAAATCTGGAAGCAGGACCTACGCCAATATCTACGGCTTTGTTGCCTTTAAGATGCGGGCGTACTTCTTTATCAAAAAAACCCAGTATTTCGTTGGCGTCTCTGCTGATTTGTTTCTTCTTGGCTCTGATTCCTGCTATGACGCCGAGCTCGCCTTGTTCCCGCATTTTTTTGTCCCAGATGTCTTTTCCAAAGGTTTTCATTTTAAATCATTTAAAACTTAAGCAAAAAAGGTTGTTTTTACACCACGAAAAAGATATATAAATATTTAGGTTCAATCATCTATAAATTTTGATGTTTTTTACGTTTTTGCATCAAATTCATTCTTTATTTTAATATTTATATGAATAACATAATATATAATGAGAATTCATAAAGGTTTTATAGTATATTTAAATTCTCATTTTTAGAATTTAAGATGAAAAAATACATTATAATTGGCGGGGGGATTATTGGCAGTTCTATAGCAAGAGAAATCAGGAAAAGAGATTTGGGGGATGTTGTAGTTCTTGAAAAAGAACCTGATTTAGGGTATCATGCAAGTGGCAGGAACAGTGGAGTTATTCATTCTGGAATAAATCAAACTCCTGGTCTTTTAAAGGCAAAAATATGCGTAAAGGGGAATAGGATGTTAAGAGATTACTGTCGAGAAAATGGTATTCCAATGTCAGAATGCGGGACTCTTGTAATAGGAAGAGATGATGAAGAAATAAGGATATTAGACAAACTTATGTACATGGGAAAAGAATTAGAAGTTCCTGGTTTAAAAATTATTGATAAAACAGAATTAAGGGAACGTGAGCCATTTTCAAATGGGTTAGTTGCCCTATTATCACCTACAGGAGCTATTGTCGACAGCAAGGCATTATTAAAAACTATTGCAAAAGAAGCTGAAAGTCTTGGAGTAAAATATCAATTTGGTGCAGAAGTAAGGGAAATCTCAGATAATGGAGCAATAAAAACAGGAGAAGAAACTATAAATGCTGATTTTATAGTTAACTGTGCTGGGTTGCATGCTGATAAAATAGCTCATATGATGGGTGTTGGTTTGGATTATCTTATTATTCCTTTTAAAGGAAACTACGTCAAGGTGCCTGTTCCAATTAACTCTATGCTATATCAACCTCCTGATTTAAGATTTCCTTTTTTAGGCGTGCATTTAACAAAAAAAATTGATGGGAGTGTGGTGGCTGGGCCAACAGCCACACTTTCTTTTGGCAGGGAAAACTATGATGGAAAAATTGAATGGAAAGAACTTGCAGATTATTTTGGCTCTATGAATTTTATAAGAATGGCTTTGTACAAAGAGTTTTGGGAGAATGTTGTTAAAAATGCCAAATTTTCTATTTCCAAAAAAGCTTTTCTGGAGGAAATTCAAAGTTTAACCAGCCTCAATTTAAAGAAAGAAGACCTGGAGCCTGCTTTTTGCGGGATTAGAGCTCAAATGGTTCATAAAAATGGAAAAATGTTAAAAGATGTCTTAATAGATGAAACAGAAAATTCTCTTCATATATTAAATGCTGTTTCCCCTGGACTGACATGCAGCTTAGCTTTTGCAGAATATATTGTAAATGATAGGTTGGTGCCTAGGGGTTAGTTGAAGGTATATTGAAAAATTTTATATAAAATGTTAAAAAGGGTAACTTTCTATTAGAAAAATAGAAGGAAAATTAAAAAACTTATAATGAAACCATCAATAAAGAATAAAGAACCAAAAGTCTCTATTGTTTTTCTAAATTGGAACGCAAAAAAACACACTTTTACCCTTATAGAATCGCTTAAAAAAATGGATTACAAAAATTTTGACATAATTGTTTCTGATAATGGCTCTACAGATGGGATTGAAAAGGAATTTGGTAAAAAATATGGAAAAATAGCCACATTAATTGAAAATAAAAGAAATCTTGGCGAAGACGAAGGACTTAATGTTGGAATCAGAGAGGCTCTTAAACGGGGAAGCGACTATGTTCTTATCATGGATAATGATATGTATGTTGACAAAAAATTTCTTAGCATTCTTGTTGATGAGATAGAAAAATATCCAGAAGTTGCTGTTGTTGGCCCAAAAATTTATTATGCTGACCCGGATAATATTATTTGGAGTGCTGGCTGTGACTATCATTTCCGTGGCTTCCGTTCTAGGTATCAAAAAGAAATTGATTTAGGACAGGCAGACAGACAAGAATATCTTCCTGCCGTAGATTGTGTTATGTTAATGAGAGCAGATGTTCTGCGCAAAGAAGGTGTCTTAAATGGTGAATTTTTTACCATGCATGAAATGACTGGCTGGTGTCTAAGAGTTTCTAAAAGGGGCTATAAAATTCTTTATGTTCCAAGAGCAAAAGTCTGGCATAAGGTTTCTACGAGCTTGAATATGACTCCTAACAAAAAAGAAATAATTACATATTATGACGTAAGAAACTGGCTGTTATGCAACAAATATAATGAAAATGTATTTTATTTTATGTGGATACTTTTCTTGCAATCAACAGTATTCTTTGTTATTCGGTCTACAAGGTTTATTAAAGAAAGGCAACCAGGGTTAATGAAGACATATCTGACAGCTATAGGGCATGCGCTAATAAAAAAGACGCCACTGAAATTGTACCCTTATAAAAAATAACATTCTTGAGATACATATCTTATCATCATAATCTTTTTATATGTGGTTTTTAATATTTTTTTATGAATGAAGATAAGATAAAAAATAGCTTTCAGAATATAAAGAAAGATGTTGGTGAAGTTAAATCAAATGTAACTGAAATATTAAATGAATTAAGAGCTTTAAATTATTTAAAAAGTTCAAAATTGGTAACTCCTTCTAAAGAAGTTGGCTCCGAAAAGATTTTTACATCTAAAGTATCGGTTACAGAAGGAATGAGAGAGTCTGTAAACGAGGTTTTTGATTCTGGAATTTTTACCTCGGGTGAAAAGGTCAGAGAATTCGAGAAAAAATTCAGTGAATATTGCGGTATAAAACACGCCGTAGCTGTTTCTAATGGGACTATTGCTATTGAATTAGTTCTAAAAAGCTTAGAAATTGGGAAGGGTGATGAAGTTATTGTGCCTTCTCATACAACAATGCCCACAGTTGAACCTGTTTTGCATGTTGGGGCAAAGCCGATATTTGCAGATTGCTTAGAAGATACCTACAATATCAATCCAAAAGAAGTCATTAAAAAAATAGGTAAAAAAACTAAAGCAGTAATTGCAGTTCATCTTTATGGAAATCCGGCAGATTTGGATGAATTAGCTGAAATTTGTGAAAAAAAGAAGATTTACCTTATAGAAGACTGCGCACAAGCTCAGGGTTCAAGGTACAACGGAAAGCATGTTGGAACTTTCGGTATAGCAGGCTGTTTTAGTTTTTATCCAACGAAGAATTTAACTGTATGTGGCGAGGGTGGAATGATAATAACAAATGATGACAAAATTGCAAAAAAATCTAGAATGATGGCGAGCCACGGTGAAGATGGAAGATACAACCATGTGATTTTGGGAGGTAATTATAGGCTTGGAGAAATACCTTCTGCTATAGGAATAAAACAGTTGGAAATGCTTGAATCTTTTGTCGATAGAAGAAGAGAAATAGCAGGAATTTATAACGAAGCTTTTGATGACAACAAAAAAATAACTCTCCCTAAAGAAACAAAAAACTCAAAGCACAGTTACCATCTTTATGTTATAAGAGTTAAAAAAGAGATAAGAGATAAAATAATAGAAAAAATGAAAGAAAACAATGTATTTTTAGGAATCCACTACCCAACCCCCGTACATCAACAAATTGTAATTAAAAATATGAAAAATCTAAAACCATCGAAACTTAAAACCACCGAAAAAATAGTTAAGGAGATAATTTCCTTACCGATGTATCCCTTATTAAAAGATGAAGATGCTAGGATGATTGCTGAAAAAATAAAAAAGATTGTCAACGAAAGATAAAATAAGAATTAGCCTTTCTGAACAGTCCAAGGATCACCAAATTCAAATAGGTCTTTTTCTTCTGTATCAGGATCTTTTGGGTCATAAGGTCTGCTCATAATATCCATTAACATTGCAGGTTGATTTCCTAATGGCATATATCCGCGCCATAGTCCTCTAGGAACTTTAATTAAAATCGGATTTCTTTCTCCAATAACGAACTTATTAATTTTTTTTGTCCCATCTGGGTTTTCTTTCACGATTATATATTTTATATTCCCTTTTAAACAAGTGATATATTCGTCATGTTTTTTATGTAGGTGATATCCTTTAATTACTCCTGGATAAACTTCTGAAATTAATACCTGTCCAAATGCTCCTTCAAAGAAAGTATCATCGTTTCTCAGTGTCTCAAATAAATAACCTTGGTCATTGGCAAAAACCTTTAGTTTTTTTATTTCAACACCAGAAATTAACTCCGAACTTTGTGTAGTATCTGCATGACTTTCAGCAGTCGCGGGGTAAGACTCTAAAACTCTCGCTTTAGGATAATGAACTATAAACTTGCCACCTCTTTTTAAGAAATCCTGCTCTTTAGACATTATTTCCTTTGCGTGATTCCATGCGCCTAATAATGCATATCTTACGTCTTTATCGTTATGAAAGTATTCTGGAGAAACTACGGGAATGTGTTTTCCTGGGCTATACAAACCTTGTTTGAATGGGGTTGAATCTGAGATATAGTCTAAAATATCACTTCCAATGTCGCAGTAATTTAAAACTATGGTGCCTTTTGAGGCTGCTGCATAGCCAACAATTTTTTTTCCCTGGGACTTAAGCTCTTTCAATAACTTTACAAGCTCTGTTTTTGATTCTTGGACTCTTTTTGCAAACTCGTTATAAGGTGCAATAGTGTCTATTCCTTTCAATCTTTCTTCTTCAAGGTACTTGAAGAGTCGTTCTGTCTTTTCTTTTTTTCCTTTTTTGGAAACATAAACCCGCATCGAGCCCCCGTGAACTTCCTGTCTTTCTGCATCAAAAATTTCCAAATCATGCGTGCTCAAAAGATTTTTCAGAGAGGTCAAGGAAAAATACCATATATGTTCATCATATATTTGATCGTATGAGGTTTTTTCAAGTATATCGACAATATATGGGTCTTCAAATATAAAAACACCGTCGTCTTCAAGCAGGTGATTTACTCCTTTTAATAAGTCATGTAAGTCAATTATATTAAGAACCACATTTGCAGAAAAAATCGCCTTAAACTTTCCTCTATGGAAAACAATTTCTCTGGCTAATTTCTCTGAAAAAAATTCTGTTATTGTTTCAATTCCTTGGGCTTTTGCCACGTCTGCAACGTTATCTGAGGGCTCTATACCTAGAACACTGTGGTTTTTGAAGGCTTTTAAGAAAATTCCGTCATTGCTTCCAATTTCAAGAACTTTTGAAGAAGAAATAAGAAATTTTTCCTGAATTTCCTTGGCAATTTCTGCAAAATGCTGCTCCATAACCTTAGAAGTTGATGAAAAAAATGCGTAATTTGTTTTTCCTGTTTCATCTGGAACAATGTACTTTTCATAAGGCACTATGTTTACTAATTGAACCATCTTGCAATTTTCACAGAAACCGACTTTCATTTCATACTTGAATTCCTTGAAAAAAAAGTTTTGGATTTCCTCTTTTTTTAGAAATGCATTTGCTACAGGCATCTCGCCAAAAGAAATAAAGGTTCTAAGATTATTTATGTTGCAAATTCTGCAAATACCCAAAGCGCCATTCATAAAAAGGAATCATTCAAATCATTTAAATAGATTATGAAGGTAAATAATACAATTCATAATATTTATATAATACCTAAATTTTTGCATTTTATGGATTTTGATTTTAGCAGTATAAAGGGAAAAAATGTTCTCATTACAGGGGGTGCTGGCTTTCTTGGTGCTAACCTGGCAAAAAGGATTCTTGAGCTTGGCGCAAATGTAACTGTTTTTACGCGTGCTGAAAAGAGCAGAGAAAATTTGAAGGGCTTTGAAGATAAATTAGGCTTTATTGATGGTAATTTAACAAACGAGTCTGATGTTTCTAAAGCGATAAAGTCTAAAGATTATCTTTTTCATTTGGCGTGGCAGACAGATCTTAAAAAATCAATGGCACAACCAATAGAAGACGTGAAAAATGATTTGGCTGGAATTCTGAATATACTGGAAACTTGCAGAAAAGAAAATCCAAATATCAAAATAGTTTTCGCAAGTGCGGTAACTGTTATAGGACTGCCAAAGAAGATTCCTTCAGATGAAAACGAACAAGAGCACCCATTGTCAATTTATGAAGCAAATAAGCTAGTAGCAGAAAAATATCTTCAGGTATACTACAAAATTCATGGAATCAAAGCCTGTGTTTTAAGGCTTTCCAATGTTTTTGGTGAATTACAAAGAATAGATAATCCAAATCGTGGCGTTTTAAATTTCATGATTGGACGAGCACTCCGGGGCGAAGAGTTAACAGTCTATGGTACTGGGAGTTTCATAAGAGATTATTGCTATGTGCAAAATTATATTGACGCTTTTATTTTAGCTGCGATTTCTGAAAAAACAAATGGGCAGGTTTATGTTCTAGGCTCTGGGCAGGGAAAGACATTTAATGAAGTAGTGGAAAAAATAAAGGGCATTGTTGAAGAAAAAACAGGCAAAGATGTTGCGATAACCCACATACCCTTTCCAGAGGAAGAAAACGAAATAAACAAAAGAAATTTTGTCGCTGATTTTTCAAAATTCAAAGAAGCAACTGGCTGGTTTCCAAAAGTCTCATTCGATGAAGGCTTGAGAAGAACTATTGATTTTTATTTACAAGATAAATAAAATCAAACAGCAGCCACCCAAGCTTTTCCTTTAGCAGAAATGACCCCTCTAATATCTCCGGCAATTCCTGGAAGGTGGAAGTAAGCGTCATTTAAGGTTTCTTTTTCTAACAATTTCAATCTATCTAAAGAATAAGGTATATATTCTTGCATTATTGATAAAAATCCATTACACCATGCGTGTCTTGTTCCTTCTTCTAATCCTGAAAACATACCATCAAGAGTTAATGCAGTTTGTCTTCCAAGTCTAGAAGGCTCAACATTTTCAGATAAAAATGATGCCCAAGCTCTTCTAATTTCGCTTTCTCTTTCCACGCTAAATTGAGGAGGTAATTGTGTCGAGTTAACAATTCTATAAAGCCTTTCTCTTGAGCGGTCTCTTAATTTAACCATGAAACCATAATCATGTTTCCCATAAGGAGATTCATTGTTTTGCGAATCTGCAAACATTTTCATATGTTCTGACATTGTTTGATTTCTTTTGCCGCTTTCATCGACTTGCTCTTTAAACGGCCGCAATAATGGTTTCATGTGATGTGAAAAATCAACATCAAAATGAACAACGCCATCATAATCTTCATGTTTTTCTCCAAGCGTTAAGTAATGTCTTCCAACAAACGCAGGACCATTGCAATCAAGTCTATCAACCCATCTCGTAAACCAAACAGGCCAAATTGGATGCCCTGTTTCATCTAATTCTTGGTATGGTTTTACTATTCTTGTTTCTCCATCTTGGCATTTAACAGGATCTTCCCCCCTATAATGAGTATGTGCGGCTATTACATATGCAATTGAAGTTTTTTCGGCGTCGTTTAACTCTGTTTCATTTTCAAGTAAACTTTTTACGAGTAAGGAACCAGCTTCTGCATGTCTTACAGCTCTTTTAGATTCGTCATATCTTGGAACTACTGCACAGCCAAGGTCATGCAACGAGCCTCCAACAAACCCTAAAAATAAATGTTTTGGATCTGCTTCTAAGCCAGAAAAAAGAATATAAGAATTCATATAATCCCTTACTAAATGTCCGATTCCATGTCCTGGTTCAACATTTGCAAAACTATAGCCATTATCTCTAAAAGAAGTTAAAGTCCTTTGAATCACATCTGTTGCCCTTTCAATAGCATCTTCTTTAGAAGTTGCTCTAATGTCTTCTAACAATTTTGGTGTGAAAGAACCTCTAATTTCTTGGATGTCTTGCCAATTTTTTCCTTCGGTTTCAGAAGTATATTGTTGCATTTTAAATCTGCTGAAAAAGAATTTATAAACTTGATGGTGATTGAAACTATATCTTTTTTGAGAACATTTTAGGGATTATAGTTTTTCACTTTCATAATCCTTAAATATAGTTTTCTTTTGATTTTTTAATGGGGTTGAAATTCCTTGTTACAGGCGGTTTAGGACATATTGGTTCAAAATTAATAAGAGAATATGCAAAGCGGGAAGACATAGAATTAATCAGAGTTTTAGATAATTTTCTTGTGCAAAGATATTGTTCTTTATTTAACCTGCCCAAGACACATGTAAAATATGAATTCATCGAGGGGGATATAAGTAACGAAGAAGATTTGGAAAAAGCGATGAAAGACATTGATGTGGTAATCCATCTGGCTTCAATAACAGATGCGCCTTCAACAATATCAAAGCCTCAGGAAACCGAAAGAATTAATTTAGAAGGAACAAGGAAAACTCTGGATGTTGCAATTAATTCCGGAGTCAAAAAATTTCTTTTTCCTTCTTCTACAAGTGTTTATGGTGAAGCTCAAGGAATAGTTGATGAAACTTTCCAAGATTTTAAACCGTCGACACCGTATGCAGAAACAAAACTTGCTTCAGAAAGACTTTTACAGGAAGTTGGCAAAGGCGGAAAAATTAATGCGATTGTTCTAAGAATGGGAACAATTTTTGGAACAAGCATTGGAATGAGATTTCATACCGCAATCAACAAATTCTGCTATCTGGCTGCATTGGGGAAACCTTTAACTGTATGGGATTCTGCCTTGGAAAGTAAACGCCCATATCTTGGTTTAAACGACAGCATAAGAGCATTTGAGTTTATTGAAAAGTATGGGAAATCTGGGGAAGTTTACAATGTTGTGACAGAAAATTATTCTATGAAAGATGTAATTGAAACGATAAGAAAAGTAGTACCAGATGTAAAAATAGAAATCACAAAGTCTCCGATAATTAATCAGAAGCCTTATCACGCTTCAAATGAAAAGGTAATTTCTTTAGGCTTTGAATTTAGGGATAGTCTGGAGAATGAAGTTAGAGAAACTATTAGATTGTTCTCCTCAATTGATAACTCAAATTTGAGTAATTTAAAAGATTATGAAAAAAAATTTAGAGAAAAAACGGTTCTGATCACTGGCGGGCTTGGGTTTATAGGGAGTAATCTTGCTATCAGGCTTTCAGAACTAAGTCCGAAAAAAATCATTATTGTTGATTCGCTTGTGGAAGGCTTGGGCGGAGACTTGAAAAACGTTGATAAAATGAAGGAAAAAGAAAATGTTGAAATAATTGTAGAAGACATAAAAAACATAGAAAAAATGAAACCCTTAATTAAAGGCTCAGATTTTGTTTTCAACCTTGCAGGTTCTGTAAAGCACACTCCTTTTAATAAAAAAGAGCTTGAATTTGACACTGATGTTAATTTTATTCCTCAAATGCTTTTTTTAGAAGCATGCAGACAGATTATGACTGAAAATTCTGGAAAAAAATTAAGCATGGTTTTCGCTGGCACAAGAGACCAATATGGGAAAGTTTCAGAAAACGATTTGCCTATCAAAGAAGACTTTTTGCCTAAAAAAATGACAGACTACCAATCAGTCAGCAAGAACGCGATTGAGTCTCATCACCTAATCTTAAATGATGCTTTAAAGGAACAAAATATTGATGTCAAAATTAATTCTTTAAGATTAACAAATACATATGGTCCAGGACAATCCTCAAAAGCAGGCTCTGTTATCCCTGTTTTTATTGAAAAAGCAGTAAAGGGTGAAACAATAGAATTATGGGGGGGCGGAGAAGTTTCAAGGGATCTTAATTATATTGATGATGTAGTCGATGCTTTCTTGATAATAGCCTCGTCTGATTCAGCAGGAGAGTTCTACAATCTTGGCTGCTGTGTAGGAAAAACAGATATGCAAAAAGGCGGAATAGGAGGTAATTTTCTTTCAATCAAGAGGCTTGCTGAAATGGTTGTAAAAATTGCTGGAAAGGGTGAAATAAAAGTCATACCATATCCTCCAGAAAGAAAAGCTGTTGAGCCTGGACATTTTGCCGCAGACATCTCAAAGATTGCTGAACTTGGATGGAAACCAGAAACAAGTTTAGAAGAAGGTTTGAGAAGAACTATTGAGTGGAAATCTAAAAATACCCAGTAGAAAAACTTTTATTCTGCTTTTTTGAAAGATAATCTAAAACTTCTGTCTGTTTTTTTGCTAGCAGAGACAGTTTTTCAATAATTGTTTTAGTATCATCGTCTTTAGATGGAAATTTAAATGTTTCGGTAAAATCATCGGTATCAGACCAGTGATCTTCTTCAGTTGCTTCATTTTTTCTTACAAGATTGCTTGCCCTGTTTAATGATTCAAATGCCCCGGCATCAGACCAATAACCTTTTATTAAACTATTATAACAATTTCCAAAGCGAACATATCTTTCTATAGCATCTGTTATTTCAAGTTCTCCTCTTGTAGATGGGCTTAGCGTTTTTATTATATCAAAGACTTTTGAATCGAACATATAAAGGCCGGTCATTGCAAGATTTGATTTTGGATTTTCTGGTTTTTCCTCAACATATTTGACTTTGTTGCCTTCCACAACAGCAATGCCGAATCTTTTCGCAGCTTTCATTCCAACTTCTTTCAAAAAGATTCTGGCTCCACCCCCTTGTGCCTTAAATTCATCAACATAGTTTTTTATGTTGTCCTCGAATATATTATCTCCAAGAATTAATACCATATCATCGTTATCAATGAAACTTTCGGCAAGGGCAAGAGCGTGCGCAATTCCTCCTGCTTCTTCCTGTACTTCATAACTTAATCTAACGCCGAATTCTTTACCAGAGCCAAGAAGGTTGACAAAGTGTCCTGCATGTCCGCTCCCAGAAACGATTAGAATTTCTTTTATTCCTGCATCAACAAGAGTCTTTAAAGGGTAATAAATCATTGGCTTATTGTAAACTGGAAGAAGATGTTTGTTTGTAACTTTTGTGCATGGATATAGCCTACTTCCTGTTCCCCCTGCTAAAATTATCCCTTTCATTTGGCTCCTCCTGGAGACGAATGAGCTAAAATCTCTGATTTTTGTCTCATTTGACATACCTCCTACGGCGAATGATTGAAAATTTTCTATTTACTTTCATTCTGATTTTTGTCTCGTTTGACACCCCATTTATTTTCTTGGATTAAGGTTTTTTCTTTCAAAGACAACCACCAAATTTTGTTATTTTTATACCATTCAATTGTTTCTTTCATTCCTGTTTCAAAGTTAATCGCGGGTTTCCATTTCAGCTCTTTCATTATTTTTTTTGAATCAAGTAAATACCTTCTATCGTGACTTGGTCTATCTGGCACATACTCTTTCATAGTCTCGGGCATATTAAGATATTTAAGGATTATTGTGGTAATTTCTTCTATGCTTTTTTCAACGCCTGTTCCAACATTGTATGTTTCTCCTACCTTGCCATTTTTCAAGATTTTGTATATGGCTTTGCAATGGTCTAAGACATGAATCCATTCTCTTTTATTTTGGCTATTTTTATATAGTGGAATTTTTTTATTTTCTAGTAAGTTAGTTACAAAAAGGGGGATTAATTTTTCAGGAAATTGGTATGACCCATAATTGTTCGAACAGTTTGAGATAGTTATTGGGAGATTAAATGTTTTAAAATAAGCTCTTACAGCTAAATCTGCGGCAGCCTTAGATGCATTATATGGGGTGTTTGGTTTATATGAAGTAGTTTCAGTAAATTTCTTTTTGCTTTTCAGATCCAAATCTCCATAAACCTCGCATGTTGATATATGATGAAATCTCCCGACATTATTCTTTCTTGCCGCTTCTAGCAAATTCTGAGTCCCTAATAAATTTGTCTTAAAGAAAACTGTAGGATTTAAAATAGCATAGCTATTATGAGATTCTGCGGCGAAATTAACAATACAATCAGGACTAAATTTTTTTATAATGATATCAATAGAATGAAAATCACAAATATCGACGCGAATAAACTTATAATTAGTTAAAAATTTTTGGTTCTTGCTTTCTTTATACATATGTTCTATGTTTCTGCCCTGTCCTGCATAAGTTATACTATCCACATTAAGAATTTTAATTTCTTCAGTAACCTCTGGATCAGTGAGAAGATATTTTATGAAATTGCTTCCAATAAAACCACAGCCACCAGTCACCATAATTTTCATCTTAATGATTTTTATTGGAAATCATTTAAAATCTTTATGGTGTTTCACTCTAAAACTTACTTCTCTTATTTTTCAACTACTATAGAATAACAGAATTACTCACCCTGAATTTTTCTCATAATCTCTGTAAAAGCGGGACGCGTGATTAATATTCCTGCAGTGATTCCTATTATCGTAGTAAATGCAAAGCCTTCGAGTAATCCTGCGCCAGCCCAAAATAAAGGAAGCATTGCGACAAAAATAGTGAAAAAGGCTCCAATAATTATGAATAAGGCTCTTTTAATTCTCTGTTTTAACGTCGTTGCTTCTCGGGAAACTGATTCTTCTATAATCACGATTTGATCATTGACTCCCACACCTATTCCGGCGATGATTCCTGCAATACCTGGTGCATCTAGGTTCCATGAAATTATAGATGCAATTCCGAGGATTATTACTGCTTCAGAAAACATAGTCAAAATAACTCCAAGAGTAATCTTAATGCGCTTATATCTTATAAATATCAAAATGGAAACTATCAAGAATACAATTATTCCAAGAGTAATTATGTTTTTTGTAAATTCTTTCCCAAGTATTGGAGAAGAGGAATCTAACTTCACAATTTCTAGCTTATATGGCAAGCTTCCTGTAATGAGGATTGTTTGAAGTTTTTTCATGGAATCCAAGGAGTCGTCATATGCTTCATTTTCTGTCGCTCCTGCTCCAGAACCGGAAATTTGTATTTGAGTTGTTACAGCGCCACGAAGATCAGCTCCTATAAATAAAGAATCGACAAGGGTATCGTCAAGATACAAATCCAGTTTTTTTGATAAGTATTGTGAATTTGTCTGGTCTAAAGTAAGATTTTGTGTTATTCGCGCATGGCGCTCTGCTGCTTCTGGACTTAAAGATATTGAGAATCTAAATTTACAAAAATACCCTCCTGAAGAACTGTCTTGCTGGCATGTTTCAATTCCTGCACAAGTTGCGTCATTTCTGCAGACAAATGTTACATCTTTTTCCCCACTCACGAAAACAGTGTCGTTTCCTATTTTTGCTTCAAATTTTCCCTGCTGTCCTACGAGCTCCTTAAGATCTTCTTGAGTTATTCCTGCAACCTCAACCCTTAAGAATTTATTTCCTTCCAAATCAGAAACACTTCTAATATCTACATCGCTTATTCCGAAAGTATTCAATCTGTTTGAAGTTACTGAAACTAGGTCATCGATATCATTTTGCGAGAGAGTTGCATTAACCGGTTTCAAAATTGCCCTTGCGCCGCCGCTTAAATCCAATCCTGTTTTCAAATTAGTTTTAGGTATGTTAGAAACAACTATATCTGGCGTTTTATTAGTTAAGAAAATAAAATTACCTTGACTGGTTTGAAGTTCTATTTTTTTCTGACTTTCTGATGTCTGAGGTAAATGGTTTATGTAATCTTCAACATTATCTATATTATTCCCGTTTATTGCAGTTATTACTATTCCTTTTCGCAATCCTTCGGCAAAATATACTGAATCAGAGTTTACCGATGTTATCACGACTCCTTTTTGGAAAGAAAAAAATACTATAGGTACAAGCACCACAACTGTAAGCGATAAAAGAATTATTTTTGTTGTTTTTGATTTTGAAAAAGTTAGCGTGAATGGTATAGAAAGTATCAATACTCCTACAAGGAAACTATAAGATGAAGAAATATTAAGAATTGCCACTGCGGAAAAAGCAAGTGCAAACATCAAAACCCAAATTCTCCATGATATTTTCATTTTATCTAATTCCTTTCTTTTCACAATACCATTTAATTATGCTGGCATTTGTAAGCCATGTATTAATAATATCAGCACCTAAACCTAAAGCCAAGATAAAAAATATCTGTCTGAATGAATCCGGCAACCCGGTAATTATAAAGAAGGCTGGTAGAACAGCAGCTAACGCTGTTATCGTCATGAAAATACCGGTTTTAAAAGCACCGTAAATTCTTTGATTCACTGTTCCTTCTTGTTTTTTAAGGGCTCTTGTAGTAAGCAAAATGTCTGTGTCTACTGAATAACCGATTAACATTAAAAAAGCAGCGATTCCTGCTGCTGAAATTTTTATACCAAGATAATCAATAAGAGCCAAAGGCATAACAATATCAGAAAAAGCAGCAAAAATTACAGCTAAGCTTGGCACAAATGACCTAAATAAGAAGAATATAAAAACAGACATCAAAATAAAAGATATTATCAATGCGATAATCAACTGGCGGTAAAAATTTCCGCTTAAAGCAGAGTCTGAAAATTCTGTGCTTGAGTTTTCATGTGTAAGTTCCTGTCCAATGCTTTCCTCTATTGATGCTTTTAGCTCATCTGCATTGGCATGGCTTTCAATTACAAAAGTCAATGTTTTGCCTGAAGTAGACTCTGTGAGCCTTCTAAATGAAACATCACCATATTCTGCTTTTAGGTCTTGTTCTAGTTTTTGTAGGTCTTGGTCAAGAAAATCTCCTGTAAGAGTTATTGTTGTTCCACCAGAGAGGCTTATGTCTTTTATTATAAACTCGCCTGTTTGCGAATGAAAATAAAATAAATAGGCGAGGGAAAAAAGCATGATAATTACAGGTATTAAAAGCAATTTTTTGTAGTGTTTATCATAGTTAAAACTAAACTTCTTTTTTTGCTCTATGGTTTTTTCTTTAGTTTCTTTAATGTTTTCTTTGTTTTCTTCCATTTTCTATTTTAAAGTGCGCCGGCCGGGAGTCGAACCCGGATCTCCTGCTTGGAAGGCAGGAAGTCTAGCCATTAACCCACCAGCGCTTTATTTAAAGGTGTTTTGGTACTTTTTTAAATGTTTAGAGTTAGAAGGTTTTATTACATTATAAAATTTTATTATATCATTTTTTCTATAGATAAACAGTCTATTAACTCCTTTTGATACATTAAATCCTAGAGAAAATAACGCCTTTGTTATCTCTTTTAAAAATCTATCATCTGCGCTGCTTATTTCTATAACAGGGTCTTTTTTTCTTCTGATATAAAAGCTGCCATCTGTGTCAAATAACCCCCTTATATATCTTATTAAAAATTCTTTGTTGACTAATATTTGATACGGGATATGCAACTTACCCATTTTATTGCCCTTCGGTAAACCATAATTTTTTGTAAAGAAATCTGTTAATTTTACAGAATAACCTTTAAGTTTAAAGCAACTTCCATAAAAGAATAAATGAAAATCTATCTGCAGCTTTTTATGAAATAAATTCTGTAAATATTCTGAATATTCTTTTTCATTCTTGTTTCCTACGACACAAATTTCTTTCCTATTTTTTGAGATATGCCCATCACCATTTAAAACTCCAATAACTTCGGCCAAGTTTTCATCTAAAAGAATCTCTTTTATTTCCTTTTTTAGATATCTTTCCTTCTCAATAACATTGACATTATCTTTAAATTCTGCTATTTTTTTCCAAGAATTAAATAGTTCTAGGGGGATATGGTACTTCCCAGACAAATAATTAAAAAACATTGCTCGGCTAATGTTATAATTAGGATAAAATTTTTCCCAAGAATTTATTTTTGTTTTAATTTTAGTAAACAACTTTTTTCTTTGTTTCGAAGATAATCGAACAAAAAGAGCCATGAAACTTTATGGCTTCAAAGTATATAAATTTACCGATGATACTACCTGCTATACTTACCTTAAGGATTTACGTTAATTTTTCCTCTATTTTTTCTATAATACTTTCTTGGGGTGGTTCTTCTTTTTTTAAAAAATTCCTATAAAAAATAAAAGATATCCAGATAACAACCAGTATAAGAAGGTATTGGTATCCTAAAATTCTCAAAACTATGTTTCCAAAAAAGAAGAGTATTATTGCCCAAAAAATAACCCAGAATAAAACACAAATAACAGAGTATAGAAAGAATTTTTTAAAGGAAACTTTCAAAGAACCCGCTGCTGCAGCAACAATTGAAGCTATATTTGTTTCCCAATAACTAAAAAATATAGTAGTAAACACATTTTTTTCAAGAAGTCTTTTGTATTTTGAAACGCGATCGTACAATCCAAATTTTTCAATTAACCTATTTATCCCATAATAACCAATAAAGTAGTCTATACCGTAGGCAACCAGGTAGGCTAATGAAATTACTAGGCACAAAAGAATTACTTTGACTACGTCGCCGCCAGCAGAAATTATGCTTAAAGAAATAACAATACCTCCTGGCGCATATTGTCCAAGAATCAGGCCTCCTTCAACTAGAGCTATTAAAAAAATGAAAAAAATGCTTCTCGTGTTTATGTAATCTAAGGTAAGTTCGATTAAAGCGTCTTGAGCTGGCAAAGAAACTACTTTTTGGACATGAAACAAAATAAAATAAATTGCTAATAAGATAATTGGTATTGAAACTTCCTTTGCGAATTTTTTGAGTTTTTGTTTGTTCATTTTTCATGCCCGAGACAGGATTTGAACCTGCGACCTAAAGGTTAGGAACCTTTCGCTCTAATCCAGGCTGAGCTACCCGGGCTGACCGATTATGTGGGTGCTAGGATTCGAACCTAGGAAAGCACTAAGCTACGGGTTCTTGAGACCCGCCCGTTTGACCACTCCGGCACACCCACATCAAAATATCACTAAATAAACCTATAAAAAGTTTTAGAATTCTAAAACTGGGGGGGATAAAAATTGTAAAGGCTAAATTGTTAAACAAGAAAATTGGCTACTAGATAGTGTCCTTTATCTCTTTATATAATAATTTTATCCTAAAATAAATCAAAAATAGTAATAAATTATAGATAATTTTTTCTTTTTGCTGAATTTAAATCTTTTCTATATTTTTCTGGACAGAAGCAAGATCTTTTTTGAGAACTTCAATGGATTTCTTAAACATGTTTTCAGGACTCATCTGCCCAAAACTTTCTATTGTAATCACGAGCTCGTCTTTTGTTTCGACTTCGGCTTTTTTATTTTTTTTAACTGCAAGACCTTCACAGAAATCAAGTATTTCTCTTTTTTTATTGTCTAGAACGAGGATTTTATTTCCTTTTTCTTTTATCTCGCTTTCAGGGAAAGTTTTCTTTATTTCTTCAGAAAATTCTTTGTCAAGAGTTATTTCAGAAACGTTTCTGAAAAACATCAAGCCGGGGGAAAACTTTGAGTGTTCTGAGCCTTTTCCGGCTTTAACAAAAGCCACTAACTGAAGTTCTTGGTCTTCAGAAAGAGTTGTTATTGGAATTTTTTCATAAACAACATCTAAATTCCCCTTCAAGCTTCCTGAATAAACCAGGCCTTCCTTATTCACGGCGAGTTTTAGTTTTCCTGTTGACTTTTCGTTAACTGACTTTTCTGTTTTTAGCGGGATAAGGCCGATTCTATGAGTAACTGCTTCATCATATAAGGGTGAATCATTTCTTGAAATTTCGACTTCATCCACAGCCATTACCAAAACCTGGTTAGTGTATCTTCTTATTGAATTGGCGAGTGTTTCACTTATATCTGCAATAAAAACAATCTGATTTTCTGTTTCCTCGATTTTCTTCATCATTTTAAGCTCCCACATAGGAAAGTGAATTTCCTTTTAATTTTGATTTTAGTCCAGCATATTTCGATTTAAGTTCTACTAATTTATCTTTAGGTAATATATATCTTTCTGCATCATTTAGGTATCCTTCTATTAAACCCACTCTAAAATTTGCTACATCAATTATTTCTTTAACAGAACCTTCTTTATCGATCATATCATTTGTATCATCGATCAATCCTTCTATTAGTAATGTTAAGCCTTCTCTAATTTTTCTCATACTTTCTCTTTCTGTCATTTTATTTTTTGTTATTCAAATTTTTTAAACCTATGGTCTTCTTCCCCTTCGGCCTCCTTTTCTCTTTGGGCCGCCTCTTGGAAATCTCGTTGTATCAAGAATGTTCAATACTTTAAATCCTTCTCTAGAAAGGCTTTTAATTATTGCGTTGGCTCCTGGACCTGGTGCAGGATTTCCTGTTTTTGCTCTTATTCTGAAATATAAAGAGCCAACACCTGTCTCATGCAGGTTTTCTGCTACTCTTTTTGCTATGAACATTGCTATTGTTGGATTAGCTTTGAGGCGGCCATGTTTAGTAACCATTCCTCCTGTAACTTTAGTCAGAGTTTTTCCAGACATGTCGGTAACATGAACGATTGTGTTATTAAAAGATGTATAAATATTAACAACAGCTTCTACTGTTTTCTTCTCTTTTTTATCCTGAGAATCAAAACCATCATCCGAAGCAGTTTCTTTTATACCCTCGTCTTCATCAATGCTTATTTCAGGGGTAATCTCCTCTAAAATTTCTTCTTTCACTGGCAAAGTTTTAATTCTATTTGTTTTCCTTTCTATTTTTTTTTCTGGGGTTTTTTCCAAAATTTTTTTGTCATGTAAGACTTCTTCTGGGGCGATTTGTTGCTTCATTTTAATTTTTTTCTATTTCCAGCTCGGTTTTCGGCTTATTTTCTACTTTATTTTTTATTTTGAGGGATATTTTATCTTCCATTTCAATAGGAACTATGTATGAGGGGCTGTCAACTGCATTTTTGCCTATTAAAATTTTCCTGTGGACAATAAGCTGTCTGGCCGCTTTGGGTGTTCGTGCAAGCCTTTTCTTCACCAAGACCGTCTGAAGTCTTCTTTGAAGATAGTCTCTTTTGTCTAGCGAAAGGACGTCTGGAATTGAATTAACCTCGAGGCCTATTTCTTTTAATCTGTTAAATAAAGCCTGCTGTTCTTCTGGCTTCGCAGAAATCAATTTTTTTGCTTTTTCCCTTATAGATTTTACTCTCGCATCTGCTCTCCAAATTTCTCTTTTATTTTTCAAGCCGAATTCTTCTTTTATTTTTGCTTCTTCTTCAAATCTTATTTTATCAAAAGGTCTTTTCGGTCTTGAATATTGTTTATGTTTTCTTTTCATTTTAATTTTTTAAGGCGAAATGGAAAATTTATTTTACTTTTCATTTTACATATTCCTTCCTTTCACCTTTTTCTTCTGTTTTTCCTCGCTTTTTGACACCCATTCCTTTTGTTTTATTTTTTCTGAAATGAGCTTTTGTTCGCTGGCCACGAACAGGCTGGCCTGCAGCATGGCGAACTCCACGGTAACTTTTTATTTTTTTCAGTCTTTTAATATCAAACTCTGTTTGTAGTTCCAAACCAGTTCCAGACAAATGAATATTTTCTCCTGTTTCTAGATTTCGGTTTCTATTAAAAAGAAACGCTGGCACCGTTGGTTTCTTTATGAATTCTGTTATTTGTTTTATTTCTTCCGCAGTCAAAGAGCCAACTTTCCTATTTTTATCGAGTTTTAGTGCGCTGCAGGTTGCGTTAGCTATCCCCCATGAAACTCCGGTTATTTTAGTTAATGCGGGGTAGACTTTCATGCTTCCTTCTATGTCTTCAGACATAAGCCTAACCATTTTTTCTTCATATCTTTTTTCTTCCTGTGTCTTCATGGGTACATTTGCTATGCTAGTCGATTTTTTTTCTTGTTGCTTTACAATTCCAGACTTTTGTTTTTCCATTTTATGGTTTTTAGTTTTTTTGTTTATTTTTAGTGCACAAAAAGATTGTGTCTCTCAAGAGAGGTTAGTTCCTTGATTATTCTTTTCTCGACTGCTTTTTCCGGGTCTGGTAAGTTCTGGATTCTTTTCTTCATGTCCGCAAAACTTTCAAAAGGCTTTTCTTTTCTTTGTTTTAGTATCTCTTGCATATGCTTCTTTCCCAAACCTGGAAGAAGTTCTATTTGATGTATCCTTTTGTTTATTGCCTCTGATTTATTGAAAAATTCTACGAACCTGCTTTCTCGTTCGCTTATTACTTTTTTTATGAATTCTTGCAGGGTATTCTTGGCTGATTCTGTTAATTTTTCGCGGGGCAATCTTCCTAAAATGTAATATATCTTATCACGTTTGCCGTCACCAATGTATACTTTTTCCCCGATTTCCAAAGAAATCCCTCTTCTAGGGACAAGCTCAAGCAAAGTCAAATTTACCTCGCCTATTGCTTGTGCCAAAGGCATCATTTTTCTTTCTAGAGGGTAGCCATTCGGCAGATAGTCTAAGATTATTGCGTGTTCTTCTTTTTCCATTTTCCTTATTTGAATTGGCTAACAACGTCAAGTATTTTTTTTGATTCATCTTCATCCAAGCTAACATCAGTGAATATTTTGTTTAAGCTTTCTGTTTCTTCCGGCAGAAAATCAATAATCTTCGTAATATATTCAGGTCTTAATTTTGCCAGCCCCAAACTTTCAAGCTTGGCTTTCATCTCTTTTGCTTCTTTATGATCTAATTTTACAAATCTTTTTATGAATTTCTTCACTTCTACTTCGCTGTCTTTAGTTTCTCCTATGTACTCTGTGGCTTCTGCCATGCTTAACGGGATTGTATTTTTTATCATTGTGTTATGTTTTATACTGCGCTTGATTTTATGATTCTTATTTTTTTAAGGTGAACTGGCTCAATTAAAAACTTTTTCTCTTTGCTTCCGTCTTCTATTTTGATCATATATGCCTTCCCTCTTCTTGATTCCACAGTTCCTGTGCGTCCTTGAATTCTTAAGGGAAAACTAGACTGAACAGCCTGCTCTTTAACAACCGAAACAGAGTCTCCGGGTGCAAATTCCTGGAAATATCTGCTTAGCTGCAGCTTACCTTGCGTTTTTATTTTTTTCCTTCTAGCCATATAATCCTCAATTTATTCTATTTAAAAACCTATCTTTAGGCTAGAAATCTTAATATTTTGGAAGGTTTTTTGAATCTGCTGAGAGGTTTGTGGAAACCAAATCTCCCTTTTCCCTGGCTTCTTCCATGTTCTTTAGTATAGTATTGAACATCTTTTCCCCCCATACGCCCCTTCCACAACGAGCGCAGAAATCAATAACGCTTTCACCAGGAATCTCTGTCTTACAATAAATACACTTCTTTTGCATTGACTTTTCCTCTTTTATTACACAATTAAAATTTTAAACTTTTTAAAGATTTGTATGACTCGACTGGTTTTAGTTTCGCTGCTTGAACAGCAGGGAGTATTCCTGAAAAAATTCCTATGACAAAAGCAAACGCTAATCCAAAAACCAAAACTAAAATCTCAATTTTTATATTCAATAAAAACCCTGCATTTTTTGAAAATTCTCCTATCGTCAAAGCAATTACGCTTCCCAATATAGTTCCAAATAATCCCCCTACTAAGCCAATCAGACCAGATTCTATTAAAAATATTTCAAAAATATCTGAATTTTTTGCGCCAATCGCTTTCATGATTCCTATTTCTTTTGTCCGCTCCAAAGCGCTTGTATACATTGAGTTCATTATTCCAATTCCCCCAACTATCAATGAAATAGCTGCAATCCCGACTAAAACAAATTGTATAATTCCCAGAATCTCACCAATCTGCTCAAGAATTTGCGTTGCAGTAACAACTTGGAAGTTTGTATCGCCTCTTTTACGTTCTAATTCACGCTCTATTTTTTCTTGTAGTAAAGGGATATCATCAGGCGATTTAACCTGGGCGATTATGGCGTCGACATCATTTGGCTTATTAAAAATTTCACGGGCAGTGTCTAAAGGAATGTTAATCTGGTTATCATCTTGAGAATTTCCTATTTCTTTTAAGACTCCTATAATTTTGAATTCCTTGCCCTCTATTTCAATTTTGCTGCCGAGTTTTAATGGATTATCAAACATGCTTTCTATTACCTTTGATCCAACAACAGCCTCGAACCTATCGCCATTTCTGATAAATCTGCCTTCCTGCAGCTCGGCGCCAGAATCTAAAAAGAATTCTTCAAAATTTTCGGCAGGAACCCCATTAATTAAAGTAAATCCAACTTCATCCTTATGGCGAACTTCTGTAGAAATAAATAAACCTGGAACAATGTACTTAAAGCCAGAAATCTGCTCTATAGTTTTAAGATCTTGAGTGGTTAAGCCTTCTGAACTTGTTCCTGGGCCCTGAAATCCCTTTGAGCTTATGATTATTCTATTGGCTCCAAATTGTTCAAATTGTGATTCTAGAGTGCTTTCTAAACTTCTTGAAACCGTGACTAATGAAATTATAGCAGCAACTCCGATAATTATTCCTATTACAGTTAACCATGTTCTTAATTTTCTATGACGAATGTTGCCTATCGCCATTAAGAAATAATCTTTTAACATAGAGGTGATTACCCCCTATTTGCTTCTTCTTTCTTTCTTTTCTTCTTAATTTTTTTCCAGACATACCAAATGATAAGAAGAATCAAAATTCCCAGAATGTAATATAAAGTATTGCTTTTCTTTATCAGACCTAATTGTAAAGCCTGTTCTTCTGTATATGCCTTGAAGGGTATATCTATTGTTTCGACTTGATCTATGTTGTCAAAATCTTTGTAAGTCACTCTTGCAGATAATGTTGGGTTTTGATTTTTGTAAATAACGTCAAAAACCGCGGTGTCTGAATCGTCTGAGTCAATTGTCCCAATAAAAATCTTATTTGAAGAAAGTAGCTCAAATCCTGCAGGGGATATCTCTACAGAAACTGATTTTACCTCTCCGAGGCCGCGGTTAACTATCTCTAAAGAAACCTGTCCTGCTCTTCCAAGAATTGCCGCGTCTCTGGTTTCTGCAGAAAAATCAAGGTCTGTTTTTGCGCTGACTCTTATTCCAAAGCTTCCTTGTTCAGTGGTGTTCTGAGAATTATTACCTGCATTTGTATATTTTACCGTGTATGGTATATCATAATCTCCTGGAGTAATGTCTGTTGAAGCCCTGAGAGTAAACTTTACAGAATCGTCATCTCCTTCATCCAGGTCGTCAATATCTTTTGTAGAGCTGCCAACAGTGGTAAATGGAACCTGGCTTAAATCAAGGGATATGCTAATATCTTCTATGTCAAAATTCTCGTTATTTTCGACATTCAACGTAACTGTCTTTTCTTCTCCAGGATATAATGTAACATAATCTGCATCGACAATAATTGCAGAAATTAAGTTTGTTAAAAAAATTGCTAAAGCTAGGTATGTGGATACTCGTGTTATTGCTTTTGGGCCCATAAGTTTCGTTGATGTACTCTCCTTATAAAGATTGTTGTTCACTATTTTCATTTTAATTTGTTCTTTTTATTTACTGTTTTCCAGCGACTTCCGAATTTTTTTGTGACGCGTTCTACACGGCCATCGCGTAACCAATAGATTTTTTTTGCATATTTTTCCGCAATCTCTGGAGCGTGGGTAACTATTATTACTGTTTTCCCTTTTTTATTCAAATCTGTAAGAAATTCCATTATTTTCTTTTCTGTTTTGCTGTCAAGATTTCCTGTTGGCTCGTCTGCAAGAATCACTTCAGGATTGTTTGCAAGTGATCTAGCAATTGAAACTCTTTGCTGTTGCCCTCCTGAAAGTTGATTGGGATAATGTTCTAGTCTATCTGAAAGACCAACCATCTCCAAAAGTTTTTCAGCTGTCGTTTCACGTTCTTCTAGATCATAGCCCTGAAAAAGCATGGGGAGCATTACATTTTCCTTCGCGGTCAAGGTAGGAATAAGATTGAATTGCTGGAAAATAAATCCTATTTTTCTGCCTCTGATTTCAGCTAGATGTGATTCATCAAAAAGTTCTATATTTTCTCCATCAAGCAAAATGTCCCCTTTTGTTGCCAGGTCTAAGGCTCCAACCATATTCATCATCGTTGATTTTCCAGAACCGCTTGGACCCATGATTGCCACAAAATCATTCTTTTCTATGGAGACGTCTATGCCATCTAAGGCTTTGACTATGTCGTCCCCCATTTTGTAATCTCTATGCACATCGTTTAGTTTTATTATTTCTTGTGTCATTTTGTCTCAGAAATATCAAGGATCTGAGTTTCCTCGTCACCTCTTTTTTCACAATAGTAAAAGGTATTTAAATCTATCCTGTAAAAAGCTTTAAAAACCAAGAATGAAGATTATACTGTGTAAGTAAATAGCAAAGAATCAAAATCTTTAGGAATCTAAAATTATAATACCGGTGCGTTGTTTTTCGTGTGGAAAGCCAATTGGACATTTGTGGGAAGAATACAAGAAACGCGTTTCTGCTGGCGAAAAACCAAAAAAGATTCTCGACGAGCTTGGCTTAGAGAGATATTGCTGCAGGGCAATGTTCTTAGGACAAGAAGATTATATAGAATTGGTAAGCAAATTCAAGAAGAGTTAAGATAGTTTATTAAAATTATTAGTAATAATTCTTTTATCTTGGTTGAACTTAGCTCAACTGTTATTTCCAATATTAACTATTTAAATTATCAATATATTTTTCAGACTAATCATCATTTTATCTTCCATCTAACCACAAAACCACATTTCTCACAAGTAATAGATTTTAGCTGGTTTTTTATTCTGATTTTTGGATTCACATATGGATTTAGGCATTTCTTGCAGAACGCTTTTCTTCGCTCTTTTAACGGTAGATTATAACTCATCGCCAGGCTTTTGATTTTTTTAACATCTTTAGGGGTTTTGCCTTGTGGATTTTTAAAAAAATCGTCAATTTTTTTTATGGATTCTGTTCTAGAGGGTTTTTTCATAGTTATACACTACAATAAATTTTTTATAGTTAATGGTGCTTGGTTTGGTATGGGAAAGAAATTTGTTTCCGGAAGGCAAATTTTAGAATATTACATACCAGGGCTTTATGAGCAAAGAGTTCTTAATGAAATGACTTATGAAGAACGGGGGGAATACGTGGCTAATAAAATTTTAAATCGATTTAAAAAATCCATTGAGAATTTAATATGAAAAAGAAAATCGAAGACAGCACCATTGCTTCGCGTCTTGACGGACACTAACACAAACGGCGTAATTGGCTTAACTTCTGAGTTCGGAAAGGGATCAGGTGTGACCTAATTACTATGGCCGTCTTCAAAATTCTATGATTTAATGCATTTATAAAATTATCTCTTATACTTCAAACCAAGGGACTTCCAATAAAGGAATCCAAAAATAATTGACATTGCTGTGGCAGCGATGAGTATTATAACCAAAAAAGGTGTGTGTGAGCTGAAATATGCCTCTGATAACGCAGGGATTCCAAATACAGCTCCAATAGTTCCTGGAACAGAAACAACTATGCTTACAATTGTCAAAACAGTCATGATTACTGTAAGTCTTGTCATAGTATCGTTTAGCTCTCTGTTTGATTGCATTTCAGATTTAGTTCTTAAAGACGCTATCCTGTATATGTGGCTTCTACATCTTTCAAGCCAGTATCTTGCCTCTGTACTTAGGATTTCATAATCAAAACTAACAAGATTTGTGTCGAATTGTTTTATTTCTCTTTGCTTTAAGATAATTATCAGCTCAACAAGACTTTCCATTTTATCTGTCAATCTTCTAAGGGCTCTGCCAGAATCCTCAACATAGTCAAGAATAGGCGAAGACTCTAACTCGTTCATTCTATCTCTTATTCTTTGGAATTGTTCTGAATAATTTTTAAGGACAAATTTAAGCATGAGAAAAGTCATTATTGTACTCTCACCATGTGATTTTGTTAAAAGTTGTTTGTAACTTTTCCAATGATTTCCAAAACTAGCTGGAGTGTACACAAAAATATCCTTCTTTGAGATTACAATCAAACATTTTCCGTCGTTTTCTCCGTAAATAGGAAAATAAAGAATGGAAACTTTATCCTGATAGTCAAAAAATGGAAGTTCTAATTTTAATAGGGAATTAACGTCTCTCTGAATTTTAGCCGAAGAAAGAGCTTTCTTTAAATCTTCCAGCTTAGTAAAGGAATGTATCATCTTATTTTATTAAATAATAAGCTTTAAAATATCTTTGTCTCTGTGTTTATTATAGTTAAAGGTTGGAGGCGCGGAACCTTAGGTTCTATGCTGCTGTCTCTTAAGGAGATGGTGCGGAAGAACCTTGGTTCTTCTGTGCGGGAATGTCAGAGTGGTCAAATGAAGCGCGCTAAGGTTAGATGAAAGACTGTTTTCAACAGTCTAATGGTGATTTCATCTAAAAGAAACGCGCTGGCTTAGTGCCTGCGAAGGTTCGAATCCTTCTTCCCGCATTATGCTATTGAATAAAATAGTATTGGATTCGATGGATGCAGGATCGAAAACCCGCAGGTGGTTTTCAGTTCGAATCCTTCTTCCCGCATCTGACGTGAACTTGTTCACGGAAAGTAGCGAATTTTTCAAATTCGCGGAAGTTTTATAAACGCAATAAAACTCAAATTTTTAACCTGCGAGCTAACGCGTTAGTAGGATTGAATATTTCTACTAATTTAGCAAATTTAAAATGGTTAAGTCAAATACAAAAATAGAAAAGCAGTCGCAAAGAAAAAATAATGAAGTTTTAGTTGAAACTATTAGGGCTGCTAAAAAAACAGGTTCTGAATTTTGGATGCAAGTAGCTAGCATACTTTCTAGCCCAAGAAGACAAAAAGTTGCTGTTAATTTAAATGATATTGAAAAATCGACAAAAGAAGGCGATTCAATAGTTGTTCCTGGAAAAGTTCTTTCCCAAGGCGAGTTAAGCAAAAAAGTGGCGATAGTTGCTTTTGCCTTTTCTGATAAAACAAAGGAAAAGTTATTAAAAACAAAATCGCAAGCCATAACAATAATGGAAGAAATTAAAAAGAACCCTGGAGCTAAAGGCGTAAGGATTTTGACAAATAAACAAAAATGACAGTAACAAAATTGTTTAGGAAAATAAGGCTGGGAGAATTGGAAATTGACTTAGAAGAACTAGAAGGTTTTTTAGTTGCGGCTAAGAGGAATGGCTATGCTGGCGGCGAAGGTAAAAAAAGAGAAGCTGATGGCTCCAAAACATTCACATATCAAGAAGGAAACTTTCATTATACTGATAATTATGCTGGCTCTTATCAGGCTCCTGGAAATGAAATAGTAAGATGGCAAAAAGATGACGGACAAAGGATTTGGTATATGGCTTATTCTGGAGGAATGCTTCCTGCATTTAGACATAACGATATTTTATCAGAGAATACATTCAAATTTTTAAAAGAAGTTTTAATGTTAGTAACTCCTGAACTTCCTTTTCGCGGCCCTTTAAGACATGAAAACACGGGTTTTGAATATCTGCTAGAGATAAATGGCGATATTAAAAGATTTTCTGGTGGAGAGATTATAAGAAGTAAAAGACTAAAGGATGTTGTATTCTCACAGGATTTAATTGGAGGTCTTGTTATACCAAAAATAAAATGACAAAGATAATAGACGGAGAAGGCGCAATCATGGGACGATTAGCAAGCTATGCTGCAAAAGAAGCTCTGAAAGGAGAGGAAATTGTTATATTAAACTCGGAGAAAGTTATAATAACAGGAAACAGAGAAAATATTAAGGCAGATTTTGAGGCATCTAGAACGAGAATTGGAAGCGGACAAAAAGGGCCTAAAGTTTCGCGAAGTTCTGAAAAAATTCTCAAAAGAGTAATTAGGGGTATGCTTCCAGACCATAGAAAAGGTAGGGGAAAAATTGCCTTGGCAAAAATAAAATGCTATATTGGTATTCCTAAAGAATTTCAGGGGCTAAAGAAAATTTCTGGAGGAAAGGAAGTAAAGGGTAAATTCATCACAATTGAGGAGCTTAAAAAACAACAATAAGAATGAACACCAAAATAATTACCTCAGGCAAACGAAAAACTTCTGTCGCAAGAGCAGTAGCTACAGAAGGCTCTGGAAAAATAACAATAAACAAAAAACCGTATGAAACACTTCAGATGTTAGATAGACTTAAAATTGAAGAACCAATTAGAATTGCCCAGAATATGATTGGTAAAATTAATTTCGACGTTGCGATAAATGTCAGAAGCGGGGGAGAAAAAAGCCAGATAGAGGCGTCAAGACTTGCACTTGCGAGGGCAATTGTTGCATTCACAAAAAACAAAGAACTTGAAAGAGCTTTTGTTGAATATGACAGAAATCTTCTCGTTGCCGATGTCAGAAGAAAAGAAGCTTACAAGCCAGGAGACAGCAAGGCGAGAAGAAAGCGGCAGACGAGTTACAGATAAATTACTTTATTCCAAATTTTTTTAAATCTTTAAAAAATTTTTTGTTGTTTTTGAAAATAAGTGTGTTCATGCCCAATTTTCTTGCTACATCCAAGTTTTGGCGCTGGTCATCTACAAATAAAACTTCTTCTGGATTTAGGTGATTATCTTTTAAGACGGCGAGAAATGCTCTCTTGTCTGGTTTTTGGACTTTTATTTTTGAAGAAGCATAAACTTTTTTAAAATCCTTAAAAAGTCCTTGTTTGGTGTTTAATTCAAAATGTAAATCATTTGTATTTGTCAGAGCAAATAATTGATATTTCTTTTTTATTTTCTTAAGAAAGATTAATAATCTAGAATTAAGCCATTGGTATTTTTTATAACCTTTTTCATAATCTCTTAAGATAAGGTCTATATCTTTCTGGCCACTTAAACCACTCAATACTTTTTTAAAAGAAGTTTTTCCTATATTTAGCCCTTTGTATTTATTCTGGATTTTCTTTGGATGGTCTGAATATAACAGAATTGAAAAATTATGTTCTTTCATGATATGGGATTTTAATTTATACCAATCGTGAAGGAAAAGAACTCCTCCTGCATCAAAGATTATTGTTTTTATGGTCATCTTATCCCCAACCGTTCAAGCTTATCCTGAACATGATTAAACAATGTTGTTGAGATTATCGGCTCGTGGGTGCCTTCATAAATCTGATTATTAAATTTAATTTTTCCTATATAAGTAAAATTTTTTAAGATTTTTTTTAGTCCATTTACAGAAAGATGATGTTTTTCTGCCAGTTTTCTTAAGCTTATATTTTCGTTAAGAAATTCCTGGAAAATTTCTTCTATTTCGTCTTTGTTTTCGGCTGGAATTAACCTCCCTTGTTGAATAACATAACCAAATGGCGCCCTTGACATTACGCTTCCTTTCCCCGCTTTTTTTATCATTCCTTGTTTTTGCTTGATTTTTATTGATTTTAATCTTTCAATTTCTTTTTTTAGCTCCTCGTTTTCGTTTTTTAAACTTTCAAGATTTTCCATTCATGTTTAAGCAAGTTTAAGTTTATAAAACATAACTGCTTTATTTTAAAATGAATTCGATTTGGATTTTAATTCTGGCTGCGGTATGGTTTTATTTTGGATACAGGATTTATGGAAAATTCATTGAAAAAAGACTTAAAATCAACGACAAAAATAAAACACCGGCTTCTTTGAAAAAAGAAGGTGTTGATTTCTCTGCGTCGAAGAAACCGTTTCTTATTGGGCATCATTTTGCATCCATTGCCGGAGCAGGGCCAATCATAGGACCTATTCTTGCTGTTTTTTATTTTGGATGGGCTCCTGTTGTTGCGTGGGTTTTGCTTGGCGCTGTTTTAATTGGCGCAATGCATGATTATGTGTCTTTGATAGCTTCTGTAAGAAACAAGGCAAAAAGTGTTTCTGTTATAACTAAGAAATATTTAAGTTCAAAGGCAGGATGGGTTTTTGGTGCTATGATCTGGCTTACTCTTGTTCTCATAATTACTGTATTCAGTATTTCTGCCGCCGACAGCATCGTGGGAAAACCGGATTTGGTTATTCCGTTGCTCGCGATTACTGTTCTTGCAATGGTTCTTGGTTTGGGGATCAAGAAATATAATTGGGACTACAAGATTTCTAGTATTGCAGCAATAACCATCATTTTCTTCTTTGTTTGGGTTGGACATATTTTTCCGATAAACCTTCCGGTAGACAATCCGATTTTATTAAGAAATGTTTGGATAACTATGATTTTTTTATATGCCTTTGCTGCATCTGTTCTTCCTGTATGGTTCCTTTTAAGACCAAGAGATTATTTAAGTTCTATACAAATGATTCTAATTTTGATTTTAGGAATTGTTGCATTTTTTATTGTGCGCCCTGTTATTAATGCTCCTGCTTACATTTCAGGAGGTGTTTTTCCTTTATGGCCCATTCTTTTTATTACAGTAGCGTGTGGGGCGGTCTCTGGGTTTCATGGACTTGTTTCTTCTGGAACAACAAGCAAGCAGCTTGCAAAAGAATCCCATGGAAAGTCTGTTGGCTATGGAAGCATGATACTTGAAGGGACCCTTGCTATTCTTGTGACTGTTGTTGTTATCTCTGGATTAAAATGGGGCTCTGGCTCTGGAAGCTTTCAGGAAATTCTTGGTCAGGGATGGATTGTTCTTTTCTCGACTGGATTCGGAAACATTGTAGGAAGCGTTATTCCTTTTCTTAGCATAGGTATTGCTGCTCTTCTTGGGGCATTTATGGTTAACCAATTTATTCTTACATCAGTTGATACTTCTGCAAGACTTGGAAGATTTGTAATTTCAGAACATCTTGCTCCAAAACTGAAAAATCGATTTGTCACAACATTGATTACATTGGTTCCTGCATGGCTTCTCGCTGTTACAAATAGCTATGAAACATTATGGAGGCTTTTTGGAACTTCAAACCAGCTTATCGCTTCAATAACAATGATAGGAGTCTCTGCATTTTTTATTTCAAAAAAGATAAAAGTTAAATTCATCATAATTCCGGCGATTTTTGTTTTAGTGACTACACTTTCTGCATTGCTTTTTCTGACATTTAGGGCAGGAGGATATATCGGTGAAGGAGAATATCTCCTTGCTGGAATTTCAATGTTAATGTTTATTCTTGGACTGTACGTTGCAAAGGAAGGTTTTGATATTTTAAGGAAAAGGAAATAAAATAGTTTTATTTTCGCCGATTTTTCATCAATTCTCTTTGGTTAATAAATATCAACACAACAGCAGGAATTATGAACAACCAATCAATGGCAAAAGTTAGTATGACAAATACCAAAGCCAAAAAAGAAAGAAAAACAACTTTTGGATTTTTCATTTTGGTTTTTATCTAAATTTATATAAATACTTACTTAAATCAATTTTATTGTTTTTAACTTCAACGCCTTCATTTTTCAGCATTTTTATTTTATTTCTTGGGCCTGAAGCGAAACCGCCGACAAAACCATCAGATTTTACGACGCGGTGACATGGAACACGCGGAGCATATGGATTTTTATTCATCGCGTTTCCAACAGCACGATAAGCTTTTGAATTTAGTGCTTTAGAGATTTCCTTATACGTCGTGACTTTTCCTTTAGGGACTTTTTTCAGGACAGAATAACAGCGCTCGTTAAAAGATTTCATGTAATTAAATTGTTAAATGGCTTTATTAAAATTTTGTTAATGAGTTGTTAATTACAGGTTTATTTATAATTTTTATATAACTGATAGATTCTTACTTATCATTAATACTTATTTAATTAGGTGGGTTTTGGCTAACAATCATATTAGTAATTAGTATTTTAAGAATTTAAGATATAAAACTACTAAAATCTTATTTTATGGGAGTAAATTTTTTTACTTTTACCCTGGAGGCTAGATTTCTGAATTTTCTGTCGGCTAGAAATCTTTTCAAACCCCAAATAATTAGAGGAATTGCTATAAGAACAATTATAATAATTACATAAAGAGTTTTGCGAGGTAATTTCTTTATAATGCCTCCTATTTTAGATTCTGCACCGTTTTCCTTTTCGCTTTCCTTTCCGCTTTCTGATTCTTCTCCTGGAACACTAGGACTGTTCAGGTTCTCAAGGTAAAAAGTTGCCTTTAACAATGGCACGTTAATTGCTTTTAGTTGGACAAATAAATCATTTATTCCATCAGAATTTAAGTCAACTTTAACTGTATCCCCTAATGATAAATTAAACTCTTGTTTTTCGCTTTCAATTGCAATTACCGCGCTTGTTGCACTAAGATTCAATAATGTTAGGGAATGAGTATTATTATTGATTTTAAATTGTGTTATATCTCCAATTGCCATTTCTCTTTCTAGAGAAGTGAAATCTCCTGTTTCGGCTCCTGCAACTCCGCCACCACCTCCGCCCCCAGAGCTAGAACTGCTTGAACTTGAGGGGCAATTCGTGCAAGTAATTGAACTTGTTGTTGAGTCGTCTATTGTTGCAACTCCGCCGCTTCCTGTTGCCGAGGCAGTTATTCTAAAATTACAGCTTCCAGAAGAAGTTTGTGTAACTGTCCATGTTCTTGACTGCCTGCTTCCGTCTGTCATTCCTGTAATGCTTTTTGGATTGCTTTGGCTTCCGATGCTGCATCCTCCTGAAACAGTTGCAAAACTCAATGAAACATCTATATTTCCTCCAGCAGTTACTTCTACTGTTGTGGTAATTTCCGCATTAACTGCGGCGCTTGACTCAGAATTTGAAACTGTGACTGCAACATTAATAACATTAACAGTTACGTCGGCAACATAGGTATCTGTTACAGAATCAAGCATTATTTTTGAAAAACCATTATCTCCTGACTTTGTTGCCCTTAACCCAGAAAACGTGACTTCTGTAGAACTTCCTGGGCTAACAGATTCTCCTGAACTTTCCGGGTAAGTTGAATCTTCAAGCCAGTCTGCTGCATCTGGATACAAGGTTGCGATGCTAACGCTTCCTGATGCATCTCCATTATTTTTTATTGTTGCGGTACAAGAAAAAAGCGTGTTAACACCAACTTCTGATGGAGAACAAGAAAATCCTGTAACTTGAAAATCTGCAGCAGCGTTAATAAAATTAACGCTAGAAAACAGTGCTAAAACTAAAGCAAAAAATACCAATATAAAAATTTTTGTTTTCATTTTATCATATACTGAAATAAATACCATTCCAATCATCCACTTTTGTCGCTGAATTGTGTTTAGTCCATTCTGCATTTAAATAATTGTATCCGCTTCTCCATCCTGAAGAAGTTGGATATACTGTTACGTTTTGCGTTCCATTAATAGTACAACCGCCAGATGAAACATTTGAATAACAATATCCAACACTTGAATTTCCAACAGAGAAAATATATTCTTCTTTTGTATTTTGATTGTTATCCCAGCGCCATTGATATAGTTTTGTTAAATTGCCGATAGAAGAGCTTCCTGTAGGTGTACTAAGTGTGGCTCTTGTATATGTTGGACTGCCTGTGGAGCCTGCAGAACCGCTACTCCAAGATACTGTGAACGGAACAGCTCTAAATGAAAGCCATCCTGTGCTATTTACTTGTGAATTATTACTAACAATAACGTTAAGATAATGATATCCACCCCAGCTTCCCAAGCCCCAGTCATTATTTTGCGGACAAACAGAAATATTCAATGAATTACTAAAATTGCTTGTGTTGTAATCTGTATAAGTAGTTTTACTATTTGAATTTCCTGACCAAATATCCTCATAAATACTTACCACGGAGTAATTTCCATTTACCAAAGTGTTAATAGACCAATCTGGTTCGTAAATTCCTAATGTTGCATTCATGCATTGATCAAACGCAATTGTATAATTGAAACTGGTGAAATGAACTCTAAAGGGTTTTGCTTCGAACCATAACCAGCCAGTTGATTTCTCCCCATTAGAATCATTCATGGCTAATTCTCCCCAATAATAACCAGCTGGCCAACTTGTATTTGCTGTTCCATTATAAAAGCTGATGTTTAAAATTCCAGTTCCGTTAAAGCTTCTTGGTACAACTGTTAAATTATTTGTTAAATTAAATTCTTTTGATTGATAAGTAGTTTGATCCCAAGTTCTTAAAGAAACACTAACAACAGTTGCATTCAGATAATCTGTCGCAACATATCGAGAACTTCCTGTCCACCATTTATAACTTTTTGTTGCTGAAAGATTAAAATAAGCTGTGTCGCCTGTTTTTACAGTATACCTGTAGGAGGAGCCGTTTGCATTTACTGGCTGTGTTTCAACATAAAAGGCAATTGCATTAAACCAGCCACTACCGGTTTCTGTTTTATTGTTATCGCCAGCAACGTTTAAAACAATTTGATACCATCCAGGGTCCCATCTTCCTACAGTAGAATTTATTTGTATTAAATAAGGAGTTGCTGTGCTTAGGTTTGCATTTCCGTAATAAGGGCTTGATTTATTTACAGTTATGCTACTTGAGTTATAGTTGCTTGAGTTTAATTCTTTGCATGGCCATGTTTTACAATTTAATATTTTTTTCACAGAAACTGTAACATTTGCTTCTAAATCTTGCCCATTACTGTTCCAATTCCACCAGCTTTGTCCTGCTTTATTTATTGTAGCATATAATGTTATGTTTTCTCTTGTATTAGTATAACTTTTATAATTACAAACAGTGGTTGCGCAATCAACAGGCTGTCCGTAAACATCCCATAATTTTACGCCGAACCATGCATAACCATAATCTGAATCTCCAGAGGTTGTATTTGCATAAAGAATTACTCTGTAGTAACCAGATTTCCATACTCCACCAAGAGCATTTGACACACTTAGATTTAGCTGCCCACCATTAGAAGACGAGGTTGTCGATGAAATACTAACTGCAGAAACATTCGACACATTGTAATCATAAGCAATTGGGGGCCATATCCATTCTCCATCACTTCCTTGATATTCCACTTTTTTCAAAGTTACTGTGCCGTTGACTCCTCCGCCGCCAGAACCGCTATACCACCAACTGTTTCCTGCTTCGTAAATATTAAGATTCAATGTAATATTACTTGAAGGATTATTTTGCCATGTTGAACTCCAACCATACAGGTAAAATGCTCTTGCTTCAAATCTACTGTAAGCTATGTCTTCTGTGCCATCCTGGCCTGTGATTTTGAACTTTACAACGTTTGAGCCGCCGCTCCATTTTGTCAGAGGTTTTATTTCACAAACATAACCTCCTGAACTATTTCCAGAAGCGCCGCATATCGAGGCTGTTGTATTAAGATTTTGTATTTCTCCAGATTCAACATTTTTTACTTCTATAATCGTGATTGTTGCATTTGTTAAAGCTTGTTTTGTAGTATCCGCAGTGCAACCAGCGCCTTTTCCATAAGAAGTCCCGCTGCTGCTATTTGAATTGTTTTCTGCTGAAGCTCTTCCTAAAGGATTATTTGCTTGCGTAACTAAAACATCAAAATAAACAGTATCAGTTGTTTTGATGTTTTAGTTACGCAAGCAAATAATCCTTAAGGAAGAGCTTCAGCAGAAAACAATTCA
>JAGVXG010000016.1 GCA_018303885.1 Candidatus Pacearchaeota archaeon | reverse complement strand
CCTGATGTGAGTTCAACTTCCTCTGCCCTTTTCAAAACCTTTAGCGCATCATTTTGTGTTTTTGGAGAAAGCTTCAAAACAGATGAGAATCTTGAGATGTAGTCTTTTGGAGAACTCTGATTGACTTTTATTCCGAGTTTTCTAATTATGAACCTATATGTACGACCGATTTCTTTTCTCTCGACGTCAGAAGCAGTTGCCATTTCATCAAGGGTTCTTGGAATGTTGTAGCTTCTGCAGGCAGCATACAAACATGCAGCTATTACAGATTCCATGCTTCTACCACGCACCAAGCCACGCTGTAATACGTAATTGTAAATTCTTGCTGCGTCGTCTCTTATGACATTTGGAAGATTTAGGTATGAGGAAATAACTCTTAATTCAGCCATTGCAAGACGCAAATTACGCTCAATACTTGTGGAAACACGTTCCTGCCATTTTTTCAGCCTTAAGAATTTACGGGTTTGCTTTGGTTCCAGTTTGTATATGTCAGAGATTTCACCGACGTTAGTTGTCAATCCTTTGTCGAATTTTTGAATGCTTGTTGGCGCGCCTCCACGGCCCTTTTTCTCGCCCTTGTCGAACTTACTTTGAAGGTCGATTCCAGTGTCGACCATTTTTTCTTCTATAACCAAGCCGCAATCGTTGCAGATTATCTCTCCGAGATGAGAATCGTAAGTAAGATGGATACTTCCGCACTCAGGACATTTTTTTATAAAGGCCATGTTAAAGATTTAGGTTCACGGAGTATTTAAAAAGTTTTCGGTTTATAAACCTTGCTGTTGTGATAGTCGAGAAAAATTAGTCGTTTAAGAAAAATGTTTTTTGAGTAAGGATTCTAAATCTGATATTATATTAGTGGTTCTTTCCCTATTCTCAAATAGAATTCCTTTTTCTCTAATCTGATAGCCTAATTCATTGATGTATAACAATGCAATGTTTTGATAGATCTTTTTCATAGGTGCAATCAAATCGCTTTCCATAGAAAAATCTCCAAGTGATTTTAATCTTGGGTCTTTGTTAAAATGTCCATAAACTGCTAGTGCTTTTGTGGCTGATATGCTTTGTTTCCCGTTAGTTATCCTGGAAAATTCAGATTCGTGAAACCCTATTTTTTCACAGAACTCCCTGCGGGTTCTATATTTTTCATAGATTACTTCACTAAGCACTCTTCCTTCATCTTTAGTTAGAAATTTTCCCCTATCCATCTTCTATTTTTAATTATTAAACTTAAAAGTTTTAGTAGTCGGAAAAGACCGACTTAATAGAAATATTTATTAACTATTATTAAGATATAACTCAATGGAACAAAAAATTCATTATATACTTAAAGATCTTGGTTTGGATGATAAAGAAATAAGAATCTATCTATTTTTAGTCGGTAATAGGGAACAAACCGCATATTTTATTTCCAAGAAAACTGGAATTCACCGTTCTACTACTTATGATGTGCTTGAAAGATTAATCTTTAAAGGATTTGTGAACAAAATAGAAAAAAATGACAAGATATTTTATTCTGTCTTGGAGATAAGTGAAATAGTTTCTAGGCTAAAAGAGAAAGAATCTATGATTGTTTCGTTAGTTCCAGAATTAGAAAAAATAAACAAAGAGCTTCCTTTAAGAGTCCGATTACTAGAAAGCGAGAATGGACAAAGGCAATTTAATTATAATCTTTTTAGTTTAATAAAAAACGGGAAGGTTAATGAAATTTATTCTATAGGGAACGGTCCTCCTGAGGATGTAACTTCACAATTTTTTTTGGAGAGTCTTTTGAGAACGGCGAAGAAAACAGGAATAAAATATAGAGGAATATGGGATATAAAATTTATAAATCATAAGTTAGTGAGACTTTTTTCTAAATTTGGAGAAGATAGATTTATTTCAAATCTTCCTACAAAAGTCACAACTGTAATTTTCGGAGATTATGTGGCCTTTTTGTTTACAATGAATTCGAAACCTCAAGTAATAGAAATTCAAAATAGGCTAATGGCAAATGAATTCAAAGCTTATTTTTCACATCTTTGGAGTCTGAGTAAGAAACACCTACTTTAATAAAACACCGTTAACAACGCCTTCCTGTCCAGGTCTGTTTGTTACTTTTGCTTTTCCGATTTCTGTTTCAACAATAGTCCCCTTTGTAAGCACATTTTGCCTTGCCAAGAATCTGTCCGAAGGCGTTTCCACTACATTTTTTATTTCAACCCTTTTAATCTTCCCAGAAACTACAATATTTATGAAATTAGCCTTAAACAAAAAAGTTTTCTTCCTTCCGCCCGTAACTTTTACGGTTTTTTTCTTTTCTTCTCCGAGTCTTACTATTCTTTTTATTCCTGGAAGTTCATAGAGCTTTTTCTTTCTCTGCTTGTGATACCTTCCCCCAGAAATTTTCCTCCCGTGTTTCATTTGGCACTCCTGTGACGAATGAATGAAAATTTTATATTTGCTTTCATTTTGACAATTTTTGCAGTTATTTTTGCCTTAAATAACTTTCTATGAATATCTTTAAATTTATTCCCAAATAAAGATTATTATGAAATTTGTAAGCACTATTATGGAAATATTTATAAGTCTCGTAGGTAATCTGAATTTCTAAGTAAACTAAACTCTGAATAAACCGAAGAATTTATAAACAGCTTTAAAGAAGATAAAATATGGTTAAGCTGAAATCAGAAGATTTCACTAAGCCATTTGATACAAGTAAAAAATAAAATGGTTAACGGAATTGAAAGACCTTTGGATCTTTTAAACAACTCAAAAGGCAAAGAGATTCTCGTACATTTGAAAGGAGATAAACAATTTGTAGGAACTCTTCTAGCATTTGATATTCACATAAACCTCGTTCTTGACAATATCAAAGAAATGGAAAACAACGAGATAAAAAGAAACCTCGGCTTGACTTTTTTAAGAGGGGACACAATAATCTTTATTTCCCCTGCTTCCACTGCTTTGAAGAAGGATTAGGGTTTTGATTTAATCTGGTAATTTTTACATTTTGTTTAGATAATCCGTACTTAATAAAAATATTTTTTTGATAGCTTTTTAAATAACTTACTCTTTATTAAATCATGACAGAAAAAATAAAATTGACTTTCTTAGGAACCGGAGGAATGATTCCAACCGAAAAGAGGAACCATCCAGCTTTTTTTCTTTCATATGGAAATGAAGGCATTTTAGTAGATTGCGGAGAAGGAACACAGATACAGTTCAGGAAAGCAAAAATAAGCCCAAACAAAATTACAAGAATTCTTTTAACACACCGACACGGGGACCATACTTTTGGACTTCCAGGCCTGTTTAGAACATTAGCAATGTCAGGCTACAAGAAAAAACTTTTGATTTATGGGTCGAAAGGAATAAAGAAAACAATTGACGGGATTTTTCAGGCTTTTGGTGACACAACTGAATATGAAATAGAAGTGAAAGAAGTCTTAGGCAAATTTCTTGAAACAAAAGATTTCCTTATCAACGCTGAAAAAATGGTGCATGGACCTTTATGTAATGCATATTCATTTGTGCTTAAGGGGGGCACAAGGCTAGACAAGAAAAAGCTTAGAAAATTCAAGATAAAAGAGGGAAAACACCTATCAGATTTAAAACAAAAAGGCTACATGATTTACGACGGAAAGAAATATACACTTAAGAGCCTTGCCATCACAGAAAAAGAAAAAAAAGTTTCTTTTGTTTTGGACACTTCATTCAATGATAGAATTGCTCCCTTTGTCAAAGACTCTGATTTGTTTGTTTGTGAGTCTGGCTTTGGAGAGGAGCTTGCTGAAAAGGCAAAAGAATATATGCATCTGACTTCTGGAGAAGCAGGAAAAATTGCAAAAAAGGCGAATGTCGAAAAGCTATGTCTTGTTCACATCAGCGAAAGATACGAAAAAAAATCCTCAGAACTTTTAAAGCAGGCGAAAAAATACTTCAAGAACACATTCATCCCTAATGATTTAGATGTTCTTAGTGTTTAATAGAAAGCTTTTAAATATAATTCTTTCATTGTTTATTGTAGGGCCCTGGTAGCTCAGCCTGGATAGAGCGGCTGCCTTCTAAGCAGCAGGTCGCAGGTTCAAATCCTGTCCGGGGCATACAAACGCCGTTGCGGCGTCTAACAAACGCCCAGGCGTGGTCGTTTGTGGGGATGGCGAAGTGGTTAACGCGCTCGGCTGCAACCCGGGTATTCGTGGGTTCAATTCCCACTCCCCACTTAAAGAAAATGGAAATGATTAAGCCAAAGAAAGAATTTATGCTCGCAGCTATATCACAGGCAAATTTCGCTCGTGAAAAAGGAGATTATGCAATCGGTGCCGTGATTGTAAAAGATGATAAAATTTATTCTGTGGGGTATAACCAATCCAAGATTAGCCAAAATCCAATCTTTCATGCAGAAATTGTAGCAATAATGAATGCTACGAAGATTGCTAATAACCGGCATTTAGAAGATTGTATCCTTTATACAACTCATGAGCCTTGTCCTATGTGTGCTGGAGCCTCTGTTTTTGCTAAATTACGTGGAATAGTCTATGGGGCAAGATTTGAAGATATGAGAAATTATAGACTCTCAAATTCTAATGGTGATTATCTCTGGAGAACCGTCGATATCTCTTGCGAGGAAGTTATTAGGAAATCAGCCGAAAATATAGAAATCGTAAAGGAATTTATGAGGGAAGAGTGCTTGACACTATTTCATTCTTAAAGAAGTCAAAGAATTAATCTAAGGGCCTTCATGGGTATCTATGTTAAACATAACGCCTGTGCCATTTAAAGCCAAAGTTAATTTGTCTGCAAGTTTTAAAACTTGTTCTTTTGTCGGCTTATTTTTCCATTTATATATAAAATCGACAGGCCCAAATGTAGTTTTGAATCCCACTGATTCAACTTTTTTTATTACATCAGAAGCTTTTTCACTTCCAGCCCTAAAATACATAACCAAATAAGTTTCCCATACCATAACAATTTAAAAAATACCTGTTTTATATAATTTTCCCTTATTGACTAATATGATACTGTAAACTAAAAAAGTTTTTAAAGTAAAAACATCTCATTAATCTAATAAAAAAGTGTGGACTTAAATTTTTTACGCTTTTTGCTTCAAAGAAAATGAAAAAAGAGGTTGGCATATACTTGTTTCTTGGTTTACTTGCCGTAGGGGTATTTTTAACTCTATATTACCTAAATCCAGGCATTACTGGCTTTGCAGTTTTTGAGCAGAATAACGCAGCTGCGTTCAATGAAGGGGTCTATGAAAATCTTGCCTATGATTCAAATTCAAGTGCTGTTGTTTTAAGCCCAAATCAAACTTCTGGAGCATATACTTCTAAGGTTTTTGATGCTGGCTCTTCTGTTAACTGGAATAATCTAACTTTTGTCGGATCTAACGCTTTAACATTTCAGGTAAGAGCTTGTGCCTCTGCAACTTGTGCAAATGAAAGTTTTTCCAGCGTTGCTAATTTGAATAATTTAAATCTTACAACACAGTATCTTCAGTATAAAGTAACTTTCAACGCTAGCGCGTCCCCCAATGAAACTTTATCATTGAGCAGTGTTTCTGTTGGTTCTTCGCCAATTCCTGTGCCTGTTCAGACTTCTGTTTCAATTTCAGAGCCTAGCGGAACAAAATCAGCTAGTACAGGAATTCCTTTGAATTTTAGTGTTGTTGGTGAAGGCCTTACATGCTGGTATGATGTTCATGATGCTTCAGATGGTGCGGTTATAAAAGATAATACAAGTATCTCTGGATGTAGTAGTCTGACTTTTGATCTTGGCGCAGGAGAAGGAAGTTATGCTCTTAATGTTTATGCAAACGGTTCATCTGGATTTGCATCTAAGAGTTCTAGCTTTTCTGTAGATTTACCATTGAGTACAACAACAGAAGAGGAAGAAAGTGAATCTATTACTGGAGCAGTTGTACAAGTTCCGGTAGCTCCCACAGAAGCAATTGAGCCGGCTAAAGTAACACAGATAACTGCATCTGACATTGCATCATTTACCGTAATTCCTGGAAGCATACATGAAATAAAATGGAGCGCCAAGAATACGGGAACAGAACCAGTAAGTACATGTACATTGAAAGTCGGAGGAGATTTTGCTTCGTGGGTTTCTGCTTCTGAGGATTCTGCAAACTTAAATGCAGGAGATTCGCATGAGTTTGTATTTACTGTTGATGTTCCGGAAGATACCGAAGACGGTTCATATCCAGTAAGTGTTTCTGTTGAATGCGCTGAAACATCTGCTGGAAAGACTTTTAACCTTAATGTAGAAAAGAAAAAGTTAGAGTTTGATATTATTGATGCGCAAAGGACAAGAAACGACAGGGTAAGGGTTGTTTATTCATTACAGGAACTTATTGGCAGCGATCAAGATGTTGAAGTTTACTTCTCTATTCTTGATTCTGGAAATAAAGAATTGGCAAATTTCTCGCAAAATAGGAGCATTGACGCAAATTCAACAGACGAGTTTACTGCTAATATCCCTATTAATGAATCTCTTCAAGGAAACTTTAGCTTATCTGCCAACGCCAATTCAGAAGTATATAAGACATCTGTACTTGAGCCAATAACATTAGGAACGCCTGTTGGGGGATTTGCAATATTCGGGCAAGGACTTGGAACAGGCAGCATACTGATTTTGGTAGCTATTGTTCTCGCTCTTGTTGTAATCATCTTTGTTGCTAGAAGGATGAGGAAAGCGAAAACAACGAAATAAATTAAGATTTTTTATAAGCGCTTCTAATAATAAATTAATTTAAGTCGGGCTCTAATTTAAATATAGTTTAATAGATCAGATAAAATTTTAACAAGTTTATTTTTTATCAATCTTGAAATTCTTAATAATTACAATATTTCTTATAGCTTTTACGTGATTATATTTGATTATTATTCCTTTTGACTTATATTTCTTCTTTCCTTTTTTATCTAACTTAATCTTTAAACTGTCAATTTTATTTTTTCCTATAATGACTTCTTCAACTTTTCCAACATAATCTCCAGAGGCAGCATAAACTTTTTTGCCTATTAAGTCACGGATTCTGTTTGAAAAATACTCTGGGAACATTTTTTCCCTGTAAATGATTAATAAACCAATCAGAATTAATAGCGGTAAAATCCATAAGAAACCCGAGCCTACTTTGTCAGAAGAAGATTCGTTTCCAATGATATTTCCTGTGATATTTCCAGTTACGCCAAGTTTAATTATTAATAAGAATACAATAATGAACAAAACAATTAGGCCATAAATAAAATATTTTCTCCTGTTTGTTGGCTGCAGCTGTTTATTTAATTTGGCTATTGCGTTGTCGACTTCTTTTTCATTAAACTTCGCTTCCAATAGTTTTTGCTTCAAGAGTTTTACTGAGAAGCCTCTTCTTACACCTTCTGCCAAATAGCCATAAGCATTTTCTATAAGTTCATGTGAAAATTCCACCCTTTCCTTACGTTTTCTTAAGTATATTATGTAATAGATAATTAAGCTTAGCACAATTAAACCAAAGATTATTGCAGCAATAATTATCTTATATATTCTTTCTCCAGCAGCCGCCTTTGAAGATACAACTTCAAAATTATCTGATGCGCTTGCTATTTCACCATTATATGTTGCTCTTACGTATAAAATATAATTTCCAAAAAGAGTTTTTTCAGGAATAAGAATTCTTTTTATGAAACTGGCTTGAGTTTCTATTGCTAATGATTCGTGCTCTTTTACAATATCATTTCCATTATAATCTCTTATTATGTATTCTATTGTAACATCTTTTCTTTCAGCATCATCTCCAAGATTAAACAACCTCATTTCCGATAAAATTTCTCCCCCAGGCAAGATTTTTTTATACTCTTCTAAGATTTCTGCCCTGACATCTAGCAAGATACCTTCTGATTCAACTTCAATAATTATCAAGATTTCTTTTTTTGTTGTACCAGAGCTTAGAATAATTTTTCCAGGGTATAAATCTGGAATTGTGTCTATTCTGGCTATAATATCTAACGAAATTGTTTTTGATTCTTTAGGATTTAAAGCAATTACAGGCTCTTTAATAATGACAAAATCTTTAAGGAAATTATCCAACTGGACACTAATAACATCATTTCCCGTATTAGTTATTGTAATTTCTTCTGTTTTTACTTGCCCAGGATTCAAAGAAACTGAAATTTGACTTTTATCTAAAATAAAAGGCACAGAAGATACAATTCCACCGCCACCGCCTCCACTGCTAGAAGATGTTGCAGTCGATGTCGTGGTTTCTTCCTCAGTGGAATCTGATAAATTTGATGTGTTAAATGAAAAGCCAGATTCTCCCGAAAAAATAGAATCGTTGATATTTCCAATAGATTGCTGATAAAACAAAGAACTTTCCCCAATATAACTGGCATTTGTAATATTTCCAGGAGAAATTCCTGTAGTGAACTGCCCAGAGTATATTGGCGAATTTATTTCTAAACTGGCAGAAACTGAAATAGAGGATATTGTTATAAATAAGATGGCTAATAATAAAAATATTTTGAACTTAAATAAACCCTTACTTATTACAAACTTAAACTTATTAACTTCATATTTCTTATTAATATTTTTTATTTTTTTAGTTAAAATCACATTTCTCATTCTTTGAATCCTCCACCGCCATCCGCCTTTACATAACAAATATTACTTGCGCTTGTTCCTTGAATCAATAGATTTTTCCAGTTAGTTATATTCGCTGTTGTTTTGAATGTCCCTGTTCCCGTAATCGTAATATTATTTCCGCCAACATCAACATTGCTTGCTACGACGCAATTTTGAGAACATAAAACATTCCAGTTTCCAGAATAATAAGTGCAAGTATCCCCTGTAAAATGTGCAGGCTCAGTTGCATTTAATGTAAAGTATGTTATAGATGCTCCTGAATTTGCATTTGAATCGTTAACAAAGTGGTTTACATAATTTGAACCATTTACAAGTCCCTTTAATGTGTCTGAAGTAGAATAAGCCACGTCATCCCAAGTTACATTACCAGAACCCAGAAATTCTAATACCCAATCTCCTTTTACTGCTCCTGCAGGAGCGGTCGCATTTACACTGATGTAATGCCAATCTGTGTAATTTGAAGCATCATAACTTGATGCATTTGCGTGTATAGAGGTCCAATTGTTATACCACCATATTAATTGAAGCCTTACCCCGCTTCCTCCGTTTATTGTTGATTTGTAATATGCGCTAAGATTATACCAGTTTCCAGCAACTACATCTGGTTTGTACCTGTTTGGATTTTGTGCTATGTAACTTCTGTCACTTGCTAATGTGTGAGATGCTCGTATAGAGGCATTTCCTGTTCTTGAATCTGATGTATTCATAACATAGAAAGAGGGGGTTCCAGATATGTTTTCGTTTCTCCAATGGGCTGCAAGATATTCGCTATTTCCAACTTCATCAGTATCATAAGGTCTTTGCTCGAATGAAGGGTTCAATAATCCAATATGGGTTTTCAATACAGACGAATCATTATAAAGTGAAAATTGCCCCATTGTTCCATCAAAATGATAACTAGCTGTAGCGCCCCCAACGAATAAGTTTACATTAGGTGTGTTGTTAATTGTAAGTGCAAGGAGCTCACGATGGCTATCGAGGGTTCCGTTGACAAAAATTCTCATAGCTGCGCCATCGTAATCAAAACTTAAATTATAAGGCACACCAGAGGTAAATGTTTGAGTAGAAGTTAACTGCCAGAGATTGGAATTGTTATCTGTCATTTCAAATACAATATTTGTTCCATCAAAATTAAATAAAGCACCAAAGCCACCTATTCTTTCAAACAGTCTGCTGTATCCTCCTGTTGATGTAAAAGTTACGTTATTTAAATGAACCGAGAACTTCTTTGATATGCTGTTCAAAGATGTTGAATTGCTAACATTGATAAACGCGGTTTGATTATAAGTACAAACTTGAGAATTGCAGTTTATTCCAGAGGTATTAAGAGACTGATTGTACTGGGTTAAGTCAATGAGAGTTGAAGACTGATTTATTATCACAAGAGGCAAAATTGTATTGTTTGTTTCATTATTGATATTATAAACAATTTTATCTATATTTGATTGATTCAAGAAAATGAAGTTGTCCAGATATACTGTATTGTTATACCCAGAATATGTTGCGTTCCTTGGCTCACGACTACCAATTATTATTGGTGCAGGCGATTCTTCTGCACCATATGTATTGAACGTGTCTGATTCTGATTTATACGTTGCGTTAATCCAGTAGTGGCTTCTTGAAACATTGCTTATTCTTACTTCATCTACTATTGAACCATTTTGATTGACTGGGGCCGCTAATCCCACAATTCCGATATCATTCGCATTTTGGGTAAATGTCCCACTTGACCTTGAATCAGCAAGGTTTTTGTCATAATAAAATTTCATATTAGTGGAACTTGAAGTATAAACTCCAACGATATGGTGCCAATTAGTATCATTTATTCTTTTTCTTGAGAAACAAGCCATTCCAGTTCCACAAGATCCACTATTGCCTCCTGGAAGAATTCTAAATTGTATAGTATCTCCATCATTCCATTGCCCATTATCAGCTATATTCCATCCTGTATCCGGCCAAGACTCTTTGTTAATAAAAGCAGGACCATAAGTGGAATTTAAAGCTGCATTAGTATTTATCCAAAAAGAAGCTGTAAAACTGCTAGTGGAATTTAAGGTATTTGAATTAGTAACAGTTTTAGTTGTGTTTGCACTTACACCTCCGTCTACTTGTCCTGTCCTATTAACATCGCCTGTTCCACTTGCGTCATTTCTGAAAGGAGAACTATCTAAAAGATTACCAGTATTTGGAAGATGCCAAACACCAGTATAGTTAGTGCCCCAAGTTCCTGTAACATTCTGCCCATCACTTATTTGGCTGTTGTTATTATAATACAATTGAATAAAGTCTGTTGTACTGTCCGAGTTTATTTGAGGTACATTAACCCAGACATAAGAATTTCCAGACTCGTTCCATAATTCTATTTCATGTGCAAGAATCGTGCTTTCGTCACTATCAGTAAATCTTAAATCAGAGCCATTATCATTAGTTAAGCTATAATCAATTCTTGTAGAGTTTAGGACAACAAGAACAGTGAACCGAGCTAAATTTTCAATAATGCCAGAATTATTAAAAGTGATGTTTATTCTTTTGTTAAAAGAAGTATTATACCATGGATTGTAGTTTATGCTATACCCCCATGTCCCATCTGACCTTAAACCTATTTTTGGTTTTACAATTACTACTAAATCCTTTTCCTTTCCCGCTGGAATTGTAAAATTGTCTGTATTTATAGGCACCTCTTGTACTTCAATTTTTGAGCCTATCTGTTTTTGTTCTGTTTGATTGAATGTAATCTGGTTTTTTTCTGTGTCCCAAGAAAAAACTTCACTTTTACTTAAAAAATATGTGCCATTCTTTCCCCCTCTTGTTTCTGTAACTTGTAAGTTATCTTTATCAAAATCTATAACATTAACATAATCATTAGTGAATGTAGTATTATTCTTTACTGAACCAAAAATAGGGATAGTAACGTTTTCTAGAACAAAGGCGTTAATGCTTTCATATCCCCCCTCTAAAACGTTGACATTAAAATCTAGAGGACTTTTATCCTTGTCTGTTGTTTTGTTTCTTAATTCTTCAAAAGTAAGCTCTTTTGTATCTGGATTTTTTATGGTTATTTTTGCCTTTCCGTTTGTATCAAAATCCTTTAATGTATAATAATCTTCTTTAACTAACTCTTTAGCAAAAGAGCCCACACCTTCTTTATTTTCACTTACTACATTTCCTGTTAAGCTAACACTTTTTTTGGCTATGAATAATAAACTTACTACACTTACCACTATCGAAGCCATGACTAATAAAATAAAAATAAACGATATTGTTTTCCATTTGTTTGAATTCTGAACAAACAAGAGTGAATTTAATGAGCTCTTCATCTTAACAAACCTCCAAAATCGATGTAGCCCCATATATTTTAACACAAGTTGAGTTTGAGGTTATGTTTATTGCTCCTGCCTGGAACGAAACATTATTTAAACTAACATTAAGGAAACTTACAAAAGTGTTATTTGTCGTTGTTCTGTAAGTTGTATTAGTTGAATTCCAATTCACAGTCTTTACATAATCTGCTAAAGAACTATTCAATGCAAGTGTGCCATTCAAGGCATTGGAATAATTTAACAAAGTACCATTGTTTGCCGTTGCCCATGTAACATGCGTTAAAAACGTAGAATAATTTGCATTCCATAACGTTTCCATTGGAGGATTTGTTGAGTTGTAAAAACTAAATGGATTTGTTGCTAAATAATACGATGTGTTAGTGGCATTCCAGTTTGCCTGTTGCATCAACGTGTTGTTCAACGCATCTGTATAATTCAACAGAGTTCCATTAATCGCATTCGCCCAACTTACATAAGAAGTGTTAGTTGAATTCCAATTTATTGTTTTAACATAAGATGCCAACGAAGAATTCAAAGCC
>JAGVXG010000017.1 GCA_018303885.1 Candidatus Pacearchaeota archaeon | reverse complement strand
AATTTTGGAGGAGTTCGCGAACTAGAAAAAAGAGACCAACTTAAGGAAGCTGAATTAAGGAGGAGAAGATGAATTACATAACAAATAGAATATCATATAACCAAATAGGAACATCTAATGAGGTTAATTCGTATGAGATTCAAAAGAGCCTTTATGAAAGAGCAATAAAATATTCTAGGGCAGCTCCTACGGGAGAATACAAGGGGGATCATTAACTATACAAAAATGGCTGAGAAAAAAGAAGTCATGCTTAAGGTTGTTGAAGCGCAGCAGGATGACGCATACAAAGGAATCGCTCGCATAGACGGCGAAGTGATGAGGGAACTTGGAATCAGGAGAGGCGATGTTGTGATTATAAAAGGAAATAGGGAAACTGTTGCGATTGCAGATCGTGCTTACCCCGCAGATGTTGGTGAAGGAATAATAAGAATAGATGGAATCATGAGGAAAAACTCAAAATCAGGAATCGGGGAAATGGTTAAAGTTTACAAGGCAGAAGTTAAGGAAGCAAAAAAAGTAATGATTGCGCCCGCACAGAAAAACATAATGGTTCAGGCAGAACCAGATAGTTTGCGAAGAGGTTTGCTTGGAAGAACTGTTGTTAAGGGCGATATTGTTGTTCTTGGGGGCGTTCAAAGGCGAAGAGATTTGTTATCAGACGAATTTGGGGGAGATTTCGGAGATGTTCTTGGTGACATGCTGGGAAACATGGGATTTAATCAACTAGGAGGCTTTACCCAGATTAAATTTTTAGTAATAAACACAAGTCCAAACCAGCCGGTTATCATTACAGAGAATACAGAAGTTACTTTGAATCCAAAGGCAGTTGAGCTAACTGAAGAAAGCATCCCTGAAATAACTTACGAGGACATTGGTGGTTTGAATGAAGAAATAAAAAAAATAAGAGAGCTGGTTGAATTACCGTTGAAACACCCTGAAATATTTGAAAGGCTTGGGATTGAACCGCCTAAAGGAGTTTTGCTTCACGGTCCTCCTGGAACAGGAAAGACTCTTTTGGCTAAGGCGGTTGCGAATGAATCAGAAGCAAATTTTATTCTTCTCAATGGTCCAGAGGTGATGTCCAAATTCTACGGAGAGAGCGAGAAAAAAATAAGAGACATATTCGGGGAAGCTGAAAAGACAGCACCAGCAATTATATTTATTGATGAAATCGATGCAATAGCTCCTAAAAGAGAAGATGTTACCGGAGAAGTTGAGCGGCGTGTTGTAAGCCAGCTTTTGACGATGATGGATGGCTTGAAGTCAAGAGGCAAAGTCGTTGTCATCGGAGCAACTAACAGAGTTAATTCACTTGACCCTGCTCTACGGCGTCCGGGTCGTTTTGACAGAGAGCTTGAGATTAATGTTCCAGGAAAAGAAGGAAGGCTTTCAATTTTAAAAATTCATTCCAGAGGCATGCCTTTTACAAAAGATGTTAAACTTGAAGAAATTGCTGCTGTAACTCATGGTTTCGTGGGAGCTGATCTTGAGTCGCTTTGCAAAGAAGCTGCAATGAGTGTTTTACGTAAGTTGCTCCCAAAAATGAAGCTTGATGCAGAAGAGCAAATTCCTCAAGAGATGCTAGAGAGATTGGTAATCAGGCACGAGGACTTTATGGATGCTCTTAAAGTTGTTCGTCCGAGTGCAATGAGAGAAGTTCTTGTTGAGACTCCAAATATAAACTGGAGTGATGTTGGTGGCTTGAATAAAATTAAAGAAGAATTAAAAGAAGCTGTTGAATGGCCATTGAAATCTCCTGAAGTTTTCAAGAATATTGGAATTAGGCCCTCTAGAGGAATCTTACTCTATGGGCCGCCAGGAACAGGAAAAACACTTCTTGCTAAGGCTGTTGCAAAAGAATCTGAAGCAAATTTCATTAATGTCAAAGGGCCAAGCTTGTTAAGTATGTGGGTGGGAAAAAGCGAAGAAGGAATGAGAAAAATTTTCGAGAGAGCAAGGCAAGTTTCTCCATGTGTTATTTTCTTTGATGAAATTGATTCACTTGCAGGAAAAAGAGGAATTGACATGGGAACCAAGGTTACAGAACGAGTTTTGAATCAGATGCTTGCAGAGATGGACGGCTTAGAGGATTTAAACGACGTGATTGTTATCGGGGCAACTAATAGGCCAGACATGCTTGATCCTGCGTTGTTGCGTCCTGGGAGATTTGATAAGATACTTTTAGTAGGAGCTCCGGAAGAAGAAGGAAGACTTCAGATATTGAAGATACATACGAAAAACATGCCTCTTGCTATAGGTGCTGATGAAGTAAAAGAGTTAGACAGAAAATTTGGCAACGAAGAGATAAGTAATATATTTTCTAAAATGGCTTCTGATAAGCTGGTTAGCGATGAAGAAGTAAATAAGAAATTTAAGAAAAGAATTAGGTTTACCGATCTGGCTGACAAGGATAAATTATTATTCAATATCGCTCACCAAACAGCAGGATTTACTGGAGCTGATATTGAAGCCCTTGCGAGAGAAGCTGGAATGATTGCCTTGAGAGAAAACAAAGAAGCAAAACAAGTTAGAAACTCACACTTCGAAGATGCATTAAAGAAAATCAAGCCAAGCGTCAGCAAACCCCTTCTAGAAGTTTACAAGAAGATTGAGGACAATTTCTTGAAGTCAGCAAAGTCAGCGCTTCCTCTTGAGAGTTCTTATTTGGGATGATTTTGAATTTCAATAATTTTTAAAAAGCATCATTTCTTGATTTTTTATATGGTTTTCATAGGCTTTAAAAAATCCCAAGGAGGAGCAATTAGGAAAAGCATTGAACTTGGTTTAATATTACAAAGAGATTTACCAGAAATAGCTGAAGATGCAAGAAACGGAAAAACTCGCTCTTGGATAGTTGATAATTATGATATTGTGAATAGATACAGCCAATTTACTGAAGGACATCTTACGGCGGGTGTCGCTAAACAGGGTGTTTATTATGCTGAAAATGGACACGAAGGAGGATTTGGCATCCCCCCATATAAAGGGCTTATTGATAGAGAAGAAAAAAAAAGAATATCTGGAAAGTATTTAGTAGAATTTCATCGACGCGCTGGAAATAGATCTTTAGAATTAAAAGTCGGAGTTCATGGAAGAACCACAGAACAAAGAAGAGAAGATATTAGAAAATCTATTTTTGCTAAAGGAGAGACGCCTTGGGAACAGAAGGAAATAGAAGACGCCCGCTCTTTTTCTCAAAGCCCAGAATACTATTTCCAAGAGGGACCATACATGGGAAGAATAAATATAGGATTAATAGCAGAAAAACTTAATGAAAAGTATCACTCTGGAGAATCTATTCGCACAAAAAATTCGGTTATAAGTATCTTGTATAAATTAAGGAAACAAAAGAAAAAACAAAAAAGAAAAGAGGAAGCTAAACCGTCGTCACAGTAATTTTGTCTTTTTCTACGAGAATTGTTTGTTCTGATTGGCTTACTTTCGTGCTTTGTGTTTCAACAAGCTGGGCGAAATGATGAAGATTTCCGTTTGATTCAATGTCACGAAGGCCGAACAAGGAACGAGAACCAAGTTTTTTAACAATCCAGCGAGAGCAGAAAGGAAGACTCTTATATTCTTTAGCTATAAATTCAAGAACTTCACGTGCTATCTGGCTTCTCGGATTTTTTTCATTGAGCAAATAATAAATGTTAGATGGTTTTCCATCGTGGACTTTTCCATTGCCGGTTGTTGCAAAAGGTTCTATTGCATACAAGCCTTCTTTTAATTTTAAACTGCTTTTATTATCAGTATTCGGAATAGTAACTCCTGCATGCAAATCATAATGTCCTATAGAATGCCCTGAGAGGTTAGCTACAGGATTGAAACCATGAGATTCAATTGTTTCCTGAATGGTTTTTCCTATTTCGTCTAAGCCGATTAAATCATTCCCGCCCTCCTCGCGACCCCGCTTGTCCAATACATTTCCAGCTCCCGCGAAGTCGCTCGCCCTCCCCGAAGAAGAGCTGTTAATAGAAGAACCAACTTTATTATCATCATTAACTTTATTTTTTTCATTAACTTCGATTCTTGATTTTATTAGACTTAATGCATTTTCCAGAGCTTCTTCGCTTGATTTAATCAGTTTTTTATTTTCATCATTATTTTCAAGATCAAGAGAAAATGCGGTGTCGGCAACCCAACCATCAATGTGAACGCCGATGTCAACCTTTAAGAGTCCATGAGCTAAAGCCGTGTCATCGTGACTTGGAGTGTAATGCGCAGCGATGTTATCTATACTTAGATTTACAGGAAAAGCTGGTTTTCCGCCCGATTCGAAAATTTTTGCCTCTATTTTTTCAGCTATTTCCAGTAACGGCATTCCTTTTTTTACCATTGTTCTTGCGTAAGCTTTCACTTGTGATGCTATTTTTCCAGCTTGAATGATTTTTTGTTTGTCTATGTCCATTTACTAAAATTCAAAACAACATTTAAATAACCTGCGATTTTTATAATGGCTATGAAAAAAGAGATAGTGATAACACTTTTTATTAGCATTTTATTGATTTTGCCTGTTTTTGTAGCAGAAGAAATAAATTCTACCGGCTCCACTGATTTCACTTATACTTCGGTTGATGAATTTTTTAATGATATTCCTGCTATAAATGAGGAACTACAATTACAGGAAGTATTTATACCTGATTCAGCAGGCTATTTGATAAAAAATGGAAACATCTTTGTTGCTGTAGCAATGAGCGACGGCTCTACACGCGAGTTTTATATCACCCTGGAAGACAAAAGACTTATTGGAATTTCCACAGGAAAACCAGAAGAAATTGAATATACGATTTCCACCAGTGAAGATACTTGTAATGAGATTATTAGCTCAGAAAATCCGGCTGACGCGATTTTATCAAATTATGATAATGGTAATATAAAGTTAAAAGCAGTTGGCATAGGAAACAAAATTAAATTGTTTTTTGCAAAGATTTTTATAGGGTTTTCTTGAAGCCACCTTAGTTATACATAATTCTCAAAAATACTAAAAATATTGCTAACAATAACCCCAAAGTTAAAAGTAAAATTATTATCCACTTCCAATTAACGCTAATTCTTATCTTTTTACCAACTTTTCTTAAAGGCAGAACCGGCTCGTATATTTGTCTTCCTGGATTGAATTCCATCCTTGGCTTAAGGTACCTTATTTTGTTTTTTGGCATTTTTTCTTTAGTTTTAGCCTTTCTGCCTTAATCTTCTTGATTTCGGAATAAAATTTCCTATTTTTTCTTCAGACGCTTTTCCACAGCCGAGAAAATCATCTTTGTACTTTATGACAAGAAAGCCTTTTTTTCCAGTTTTTACTTGTAAATCCGAGCCAGTCATCCATTCCTCAAGTTGTTTAGAATCCAAGTTAAAGATATTCTTTTTTATCTGGTTTTTCAATATATTTGTTCCTTCTATGCTTAATTTTACATCGTTTCCAATGACTCTAGCGAAATAAATTCCAACCCTTTCTATGGGAACACAAGCCTCGAGATTTTTTATTTCAGTTTCTGAAAAATCTCCTGAAAAAAAGAAAAGTCTTTCTTCACCCCTCATTAAAATCAGGCCAGGAATTTTTTCTACGCCGAATTGCTCATGCAAACTTGCCTCTATTTCTTTTTTCTCTTGCTGATTTAGGATTTTTGTCATCTTACTCTCTTGAAATCCTTATTTATAGGAGGGGTTTTGTTTTTGTTAACAACTATTAGGTCAACTTTGTGAGGATTTTTCATATATCTGAATACCCTAAAATCTTTTTCTTTATAGAGGCTAAACCAAGATTTTTTGGTATTAAGACTCTTCCATTCACTTGGGATGTCTGAATCCTTCTTAAGAAAAACTACTAAATCTACATCACTTCCAATTTGTCCCATATATTCCTTCTTATAAAGTCCAAAAGTTCCTTCTACAAGACTCCCCCAAAGATAAGCTTCTTTTATTTCATTACCATATTTTTTCAAGAAAGGTTCTATAAAATTTAGAAATTTTTTTAACACCTCTCTCTGGTTTTTATATTTGATTTTTTCAGGTTTCATTTTGATTTATAATTTGTTCTCCAATATTTATTTAGATTTTTTATAGTAAAGTTTTTATCTGCTTCATCAATCCAATAATCCAATATCTTCTCAGAGATGTTTTTCTCAAATTCTTTTATCTTTCTCCATGGTTTTTTAATTAGTTGCTTTTTAACTTTTATTTTTTTGTCAGTAATTTCTAAAAAATCTACAAGAACCACGTTTGAATTATGAATTCCAAAATTCTTGTTGAATTTGAATGTCTTTTCATGGATACCATATTTCCATAATTCCAAGACTGTTTCGATTGTTTTATCAATGGCTCTTTTTGCCTCTACTACTTTCTTCTTTTTTGATAAGTTAATTAGATAATCTTCTAAGGATACTACTCTTTTTTGCTTTATTACCCCTTTCTTTAAAAAAGAAGGATTCCCTATGATATTTCTTGGAACATTTGAGTTTCTTATTATTTTTATTGATTCTTTAGCGTCTTTTACCATTATATTTACTCTTTTTTCCAGTTCGTTAAATTTTCCTATGCTTTTAAGATAAGGTGCTATTCTTTCCCGCATTTCTTTTTTCGTTCTTTGAGTTTTTATTACATGCTTTGGATAAAAATCAACCCACACTTGCCAACCTCCTTTTCTTTCTTTTATCATTTTACCCTCCTGAATTTAGCAATGAAAAAACCTTCAGTGTCGCTGTCCTGAGGGTAAATTCTGCAGGATTTAGTTACTTCGTGATTGTATTCCCCACCCGCCCAACCCGACAAGCCATTTCTACACTTAACTGGCAAATTAATTTTTTCTATTTTTACCTTATCACTAAATTCCTTTAATACAAAATCCACGACTTCTTCGTTTTCTTCTGGCGCGTGCGTGCATGTGCTGTAAACTAGATCTCCATTTGGCTTAAGCACTTCTAATGCGGCTTCAAGAAGATGCTTTTGTATTTTTGAAAGTTTTTTTACCGTGTTTATATTCCACATTATTGCTGTTCGCGGTGTGCTTCTTAATGTTCCTTCGCCAGAACAGGGAGCATCAATAAGAATCTTGTCGAATGAAAAACCCGAGTTTTTAAGTCGCTTGCATAAAGCAGTGCCTTCCTTTTTTGTGATTACCACGTTTGTGACTCCACAGCGCTCTGTGTTTGAAGCGAGAATTTTTACTCTTCCAAGACTAACTTCATTGGCAATTATTGTTCCTGTGTTTTCCATTTTTGCTGCAATCTGCGTTGTCTTTGAACCTGGCGAGGCGCAGAGATCAAGAACTAGTTCTCCTGACTTTGGATTTAATGCGAGAACAGGAAGCATGCTTGCGATTTCCTGAACGTAGTAGTATCCAAGAAGATGTTCCAAAGCACGGCCAAGTTCGCCTGGTTCGAGGGGAATTAACTTTTTCCCACCCACCCCCCCAGAAGAGTTTTTAATGGAAGAACTATCTTTATTGTCACTAATATTATCGTGTGATTTATCATTAACATTTTTTTCTTCATTATCACTATTTTTATTACTAAATTTTCCCCCAACAATCATTATTTCAGGATATCCTTTGAAAGGCTGTTTTATTTCCCAGCCTTTTTCGTTGAGTCTTTCCTTTAAATCCTCAGGAGAAATCTTTAAAGTGTTACAACGAATTGAAACTGGGGGTTCGCTTTCAATAGCCTTTAAGTAATTTTGAAAGTCTTTTTCGTTGCTGAGAATGCTCTTCATGCGTTCAAGAAAAAGGGGTTTTAATTCAAGAGGTTTTTTCATGAATAACTAAAGAAAGAGCGGGTTTTAATGGTTTTTGGAATTACTTTTTTTATTTAATTTCTGCCTTTTAATTCCAAATAATAATAATCCTAAAGAAATTACAAAAACAAATACATTTATTGAAATTAATTGTTTGTAATCTGTGTTTAATATGGTGTTTCCAGTGAATGTTAAAGAACTTAATACAATTGAGATTATTAATCCAAAAACGCCAAAAAATAAAAGTGTTTGTGTTGCATAGCCAGAATCTCTTTCAAGCCTACTAGATTTTCCTAACACCTTCATTTGTTCATTAACATTTTCTAATTGTCTTTCAAGATAATTTACTTTAACTGTATTATCTCTTAAGTCTCTTTCAACCCCACCCCTATAAGCCTCCAAGATGGAGATTCTTTCTCCATAATTAGCACTTTCATTTCTTAAAGTTTCAATTTGTTTTTTTGTTAAGTAATTATTTGCATTATTTAATACATATCGAGAAGCACCATATGTAATTGCGATAGCTGCTCCAGTATAAAGCGGCGCGGTGATAGCAGTTTTTATTAAAGAACCAACGATACTTCTTTTTTTAGGGGCTCTTCTTATAACTTTTTTGAACAGGAATTTTCCAACTTTAGAGACACCTTTAGCAATTCCAACTCTACCGAGAAATTTAACTACAGCAGGCCAAACCATTTAATTATAAAGTATTTAGACTTAAAAATATTTAGTTTAAAGAAATATTTATATAGTATCTTTATTTCTTTTTATTAATGGTATCTTTTATTTTAGTAATTGTTGGAGGGTTATTAGTTGGTACAGGGTTAAGCGGTCAAAGAGGGTGGAAAATATTTGTTGGTGTAATTGGCGTTTTTTTAGTTGGTATTGGCGCAGGTTTCACAATCCCCGGGATTCCTTAATAATCAAAAATCCCCTAATTTCATCTGTTTTTTTCCTTCTATTATTTCATTAACGTTGACATTAAAAACCTGAAATATATTTTCTGCAGCAGGAAGAACCTGTTTGTTTAAATAATAATCTATGTCATATTCTCCCTTTTCATCCGAAAGATTAACGCGCTCGCGAACGAGTTTTTTTCCTTCCCCATCTTTTGGCTGCGCTATATAGTATTCTATTAAATTTCCTGCTGTGATTGGCAGTTCTTTTTCCTGCATTTTTTTGGCAGCAATAACATGCGGTGTGATGTTTTTGTATTCTGAAAGAGGTTTTTGCAGCATGGTTTTTATAATCAAATCTTCTTTGTCAATTTTTCTTTGTTTTATTTTTTTTATTACTTCTTTTAGATAAACCAATGCGCGTTTTTCATTTCCCTCTTCTAGAACTAACTTTATTATTTTGTTTTGAGTTTCTCTTGCAAGAGGGCACCAGTCTCTTCTTACGGTTTCAAATCCGCGGATTTTGAGTCTTCCATCTTTTCCTAAAAGAGCGTATTTCTTTTTTGCTCCTATAGTTCCTGTTCTTTTCGTCACCCATAAACCTCTTTTGAAGAAGCCCTCAAGCTCAAGCTCCATTATTCCAGGAAGCTGAGAATTTAATTTTTTTAAGAATTCCAAGGTTTTAGATTCTGTTTTGTCTTGTATTAAAAAAGCGATGCTGTCTGTGTCGCTGTAGATTACTTTATAAGTTGCTTTGTTTATTTTTTCTATTACTTCTTTTATCATCTTTTTTGCAAATCCCGCTGTCGCGGCAGCAGCTTCCCTGCAATAATATCTTGCTCCAAAAAAACCCTGATAACCATAAGCCGCATTTGCCAATAATTTGAATGCGTTGCTTCGTGCTCGTGTAACTGCATCTTCTTTATTTTTTAATTCTTGTTTGTATTTTTTCCTGAGAATTATGATTTCTTTCAGCATTTCAGGAAAAAATCCTGGTTTTTTTGAAAAGTGAACTTCTTTTCCTTCTAGAACTATGCTATGTGAATCTTTTTCTTTTTTATTTCCGAGAAAAGTTGATTTTGAGAGATTGTATGTAACTATTGTTGTCCCATAACTGCTTGTAAAATCGAATACAGCTATGTTTTCATATATTCCCGGAACAGGTTCAAAAACAAAAGCTCCTTCATATTTTTCCATTTGTCTTCTGCCTGAGATCTCTTCATGAACAGGCCTTTTTTCAGGTATTTCATTAAATCTTTCTAGGTTGTGAATAATATAATCTTCTACGTTTGATGACATCCCGTTTCTTGAAACATCAAAGATTGGTTCCTGCATGACTCTTGAAAACTCTAGAAGGTCTGGCCACATTTTTTCAAATAACCTTAAGGTCAATACAGAATCATGTAAGTTATATTCATAATAGTCTTCCCAATTGTGATCATGAGTTTTGGACGAGAATTTTGGCTTGAAGTTTTTTTTGGAATCGTTAAGAAATTCACTTGCTACTTCATTCAATGAAAGAGTTTCTGATTGCATGTATTGAGAGTAAGCTGTTTGAATGAATTTCAAAAGATCAATATGAACTATTCCAGAAATTTTTGCCGGACCAAGTCCCCTTCCTATGCCACCGCGAAAAAATCTTGGCTGGCTTTCATCTAATCCAATAGTCAAAGGAACTTTTAGCTTTTCTGCACGAGCCCTAAGGTAAGGAAGGTCAAATCCATCTGAAAAATACCCAACGAGAAAATCTGGAGACATTTTCCTTACATACTCAACAAACTTATCTAAGAGCTCTGCTTCATTTTTTACATATTCAACATAATCAATATTTTTTCCAGAAAATGTTTTTGGTTTTTTCCATGTTATTACCTTCTTGAAATTTTGCGAGGCTAGCGATACCATTAAAATTTCTCCTTCGCCTATTTTTATCTCATCTGTTTCAATGTCATAAGCAAGCACTTTTGGCTCGAAACTGATTTTTTTATCAGAATCAGCAATTTCCTTTTTTTCCAGAAGTTTTATGCACATATCTACATCAAGATGCATGCCGATTTTTCCAAATTCCTCTGAATGGTCAAGAACCTCGCCCGAGATTTCATACCAATTCAATGGAATTATTTTTTTCTCCATTATGTAGTGGGTTGCAAATCCTAAGTCATAGCCCCTTCTCATTTCTATTTCAGGCAAGCCGAGTTTGTCAGCTATATCGTGGAGGTCTTTATAGTTTGTTGCAAAAATCTTTAAGGCTTTGACAGGCTTTCCAAGAAAGTTCTTATCGTACAATTCGACATTTTCAACCTTTGTCTGCCGGCCCTTTATGTTTAGTTTTATTTTTTTTATTTTTTCGATTAACTTGCTTATCCGATCCTTTTCCAAGCTATCCTTAAGTATCGCCCATAGGTAAACTTCACAGGAGTCTATAACACATAATCTCTTTCCTTGGCTATTTCTCCCAATTATTTTTATGTAATTTCTTCCCTCGAAATCAAAATAATCATAATCAAGAGGGATGAAGTCTGTTTTCTCTGTTTTCATAAATTTAGAAAGAAGTACAGTTATTTAAAGATTAAGAAAAACAGAAAAACCGAAAGAAATCTGTCCAATAGTAAGATTTATATATCCTTAATTAGGGGTAACAATATGAGAAAAAGGTTAGGACTTGATTCAAATATTGCAAAAGCAAAGGTTCTTCTTAGAAGGTATGATGGAGCAAATTTAGCCAGTTTTCCAAGAGCAGAATTAGAATCTTTAGTTGGTATATATTACAATAGAATAAGAGGAAGGCCAATTTCAGAAATTCCAGATGATCAGTTATATAGAATAGCTCAAAGATTACATAGAAGGGCGCATGAAGTAGTAGAACAGGAAAATTCCGGACTAGAAAGCTATTTTCATTAATTATTTATATCATCTTTTTCTATTCTGATAGACTGAAATCATAGATTTCGTCAAATAACGTCCTAGCGAGGCCATTATTATGGGATTAAACATCAAAGACATCATTCCAAGAAAAGAAATTCAGATTTCTGACTTAGCCGGAAAAATAGTTTGTGTAGATGCTTACAATATGCTTTACCAATTTCTTTCTACTATAAGGCAACCAGACGGGACGCCTTTGATGGACGATAAAAAAAGAGTTACGTCACACCTGTCTGGAATTTTTTATAGAAACACTAATTTACTTTCAGAGGGCATAAAACTCGTGTATGTTTTCGATGGCAAGCCGCCTGAACTAAAGACTGGAACACATAGAATAAGGGAAGAGGTAAGAGAAAGCGCCAAAGGAAAGTATGAGGAAGCAAAACATTCAGAAGACATCGAAGGAATGAGGCGTTATAGCAGCCAGATGATAAGACTTAACGAAGAAATGATTCAGGAAAGCAAAGAACTTCTTAGTGCAATGGGAGTTTTTGTTGTCCAGGCGCCTAGCGAAGGAGAATCAGAAGCAGCTTATCTTAATAAAATCAAGTCAGAAGTTTATGCTACTGTCAGCCAAGATTATGATAGTTTGCTTTTCGGTGCCCCGCGACTTATTAGAAATCTTGGGTTGGCAAGAAAAAGGAAAACTTTTTCTGGCTGGGTTGAGGTAAATCCTGAGATAATAGAACTGGAAAAAGTCTTGAACTTTCTCGAAGTAGACCTTGATCAGCTAATATGCTTAGGAATTCTTGTTGGTACAGACTACAATCCAAAAGGAATTCCAGGAATAGGACAAAAAAGAGCCCTTGAAGTTGTTAAAAAATACAAGCAACCTGTTTTGATCTTTCAGAGTGTTGAAGAACATATGATGAGTCTTCCAGAAGAAGATAGATTTGATTGGCAGGAGATTTTTGAATTGTTTCACAAGCCAAGCGTTGTTAGCGCTGATTTCAAATTCGAAAAAGTCGATGAGGAAAAAATTAAAAAAATTCTTGTAGAAGAGCACGATTTTTCAGAAGAAAGAGTCGAGAAGCAATTGGAAAAATTGCGGGAATTGAAGGAAAAGAAGAAACAAAAAAGTTTAGGAGATTGGAATTAAACTTTTTTGTGTGAAGCGTTATCAAAAGACTTCGGCAGAAAAACTTAGGGGGTTTGGTTTGAATTTTAAATAGCACTCCATGGAAATCCTCTTCTTCTCCGTCCCCCATGCAAATGCACATGTGTGCCATGCTGTTGCCTTGATTTATTTCGTAACCATAAACCAATTAAAAATGCTGCAATACCTCCTAATAATGGAAGAGTTTTTTCATAAAATGCATCCGTGAATAATGTGACTAATACAATTAAAACTCCTGCTGAAATTAGCAATGCGGGGAATCCTAATTTTATTATTACTAGCAAAGATAAGAGAACTGCGAGTATCCATAGAGGAGAAACTCCCATATTTGTTAAGAAATCTTCAATTTGGTAGACCTGCCCAGATTGGTAAATTCCGTATGTTGCTATGAGAGATATTACTAAGGAAATAATTACAATAACTCCTGTTTGTGGGTTTCCATAAATGTCTCTGAAGAGTCCAACCTTTTTCAGTCCTGTGGATATGAATAATAAAAGAATGACAAAGAATGAAACAAGAATCATTTCTTGAGGATCTATTCTGCTGAAAATATCGCTGAGAGAAAAACCATAGCCTCCATATCCATAATTTCCATATCCGCCTCCGAAAAGCTGCGCGCTTATGATGTTAATAAAAGGCATAAAAAGCAAAGACGTTAATATGACTAATGAGAAAGCCTCTTTTTTCATATTTATTTCAGGGAAATGTTTTTTATAAACTTATTTAACACATCTCAACGCAACGAGAATAATATTTATAAAGAAGATTTTCTAATTATATGGATGGGACGGGTGGTAAATATTGTTTATGGATTAATTCTTCTTTATCTTGCAGTAGAAGCACTTGGATGGTTGAATTACTTTCCTAAAGAACTTCTTCCTTATGCTGTTTTATTAATGGGGTTAGCTATATTCTTTACGCCAATTGCTCGAACCATTGCAACAGGCATGCCTAGAACTGGGGGGCCTATGTGGCCACAAAGATCTATTGTTGATTTTATTAGAAGAAGAATTTTTGGATTAGCATTATTTTGGATTGGTGTTGCTTCAGCAGTATCAATAGTTGGAGATTTGACTCCTTTGCTCTTAATTGAAACTAGTTCTGGTTCAATTATTCTTGCCGCAATCGCAGCAATCTATTTCCTTTCTGCCTTTGCGCCAACTAGAAATGTACAAATAAGATCAATTTAATTTCTTAATCAAAAGATTTAGATATATTAAAATACAACTATTTCTATGAAACAAGCATCATTTGACGTTCTTGGAAATATTGCCCTTGTTAAATTCCAAAAAGGAGTTTCTTCCAGGACGAAGAAGGAATTTGCCAGAAAATTATTAAGCAAGCAGCGTTCGGTAAAAACAGTTCTTGAAAAAACAGGGCGTTTTAAAGGAAGACTCAGAAAGCAAACCACAAAGTACATTGCGGGAGAAAAGACAAAAGAAACTCTTTACAAGGAAAATGGTTGTGTTTTTAGGTTTAATGTGGATTCATGTTATTTTTCTCCTAGATTGAGCAATGAAAGAGATGAAATTTCTAAAATGGTGAAAACCGGGCAGGAAGTGTTGGTCATGTTTGCCGGTGTTGGGCCTTATTCCATTGTAATAGCCAAAAATTCCAGAGCAAGAAAGGTTTACTCCAATGAAATAAATAGAGAAGCAAATAAATACGCTGAGTTGAACATAGAACTGAATAAGTTAAAAGGAAAAGTTGTATTATTGCCTGGAGATATTAAAAGGGTTACGAAGAAATTGACATACTTATCCCACCCACCCACCCAGAA
>JAGVXG010000003.1 GCA_018303885.1 Candidatus Pacearchaeota archaeon | reverse complement strand
TGAATTCCAATTTATTGTTTTAACATAAGATGCCAACGAAGAATTCAAAGCCAAAGTCCCATTCAACGCATCTGTATAATTCAATAGAGTTCCATTAATAGCGTTAGTCCATGAAATTCCAGAGGAACTTGCATTAAGTGCATAATCATATCCTAAAGATAAGTTCTTACCCTGCGAAAACACGGTCGTGGTTGCATTTATATCACCTAAAACATTCAATACATTTTGCGGACTTGTTGTTCCAATACCAATCCGATTTAATAGACTCCATAAAAATAAAGTTGTGCTGTTGAATGTTTGGTTGAAATTTCCGAAGGTGTTTGCGGCAATAGTCGAGGCTAAGGTTCCATTAATTGCGTTCACCCAGCTAATAAGTGTTCCATTAGTTGCAAAATCATACCCTAATGAAAGGTTCTTTGTTGATTGTGCATAAACTGTTCCTGTTCCATTTATATTTCCAATAAACCATGAAGCTGTTATGTTTGTTGACTGATTGATATCTTCTCCCCCAATATCTCCCAAAGGCGCGTAAAAAAACTGCCTGTCAACATTTGATCCAGTTAAATTTGTAAAGTTCACATTCTCCCCATTAATAAGATAATCTTTATAGTAAATTTTTCCAAATTCAAGAGACAGGGGGTTTGATGAATTTTCACCCAACATTACGTTCCATGAACCATTAACAATTGCACTTGCAAAAGTCTCATTATAAATTAAAGTTCCCCCGCTTGAAGCACTATAAACTTCAATCCTTAAATTTCCAGAAGTTAAAATTGCGCCACTACTTTTATTTTTAATATTAGAACCATGATCTGCCAATGATACATTTAACGCAGCAGAAACTACGTTTAAGAATAGCACAAACGCTAAAATAGAGATGATTATATTTATTTTAATTTTCATTTAAACCCCCTCCAATAATGTAATTTCGCTTTTCCGATGGGCCTTATTGTTATGACTTTTTCTCCTTTCAACTCAGCAAGAGCGACTGCAACGGTATTTCTTGAAATTTTTAATAGCCTAGAAATTTCTATGATTGTAAGCCCCATAAAATTTTTCTTAAGTAAATCTGAAACAGCTTCTTTTTTTGTTTTCATTTACAGTGCATTAACGCTAATTATTATTGAACAACTATATAACTAATCTTTATAACTAATCTTTAATGCATAGTTAATTTATAAATTTTTCTGACAATGTTGCCCCATAAAATATAGTAGTGCCTACCAAAAGATTTAAATAATATTTTGTAGTGGTTAAATTGTATAGAGGGAAAATGGCATTTATCGTAAAAAAAACAATTCACGGAAGGGAATATTACTATCTTAATGAGAATAAGAGAGTAAATGGTAAGGTTAAGACAAAAACTATAGCCTATCTTGGCAAAACAAAACAGCAAGCGAAGGCAAAATCAGACGAGATAATCAAAAGCAGAAACGAAAAGAAAGAAGGTAATGAAGAAAACCTGAAAAAAATTAAACGCGACAAAAATTTTGAAATAAAAAACCAAGATGAAATTAAAAATGTTCAAAAAGAGAAAATTTTGAATGAAAGCAAAGAGTTTACTAGTTTTGTGCAGGAAGGCGGTTTTATTTGGGGGCCTGAGCCGGAAATTTATGGTGGATTAGCCGGCTTTTATACATATGGGCCAATTGGAAAACTTCTTAAGAATAAAGTTGAAAATTCTGTTCGCAGAGTGTTTAATTCAAACGGATTTAGAGAGCTTGAGGGCCCTACAGTGATGCCAGACATTGTTTGGAAGGCTTCAGGACATTTAAATACATTTACCGACCCAGTCATTAAGACAAAAGATGGAAAAGAAAATTACAGAGTTGATAAGTTGCTTGAGGAAAATGGAATTGAAGTTAAAAGTCAGGATAAGGATTATTTGCTTGGACTGATAAAAAAGAATAAAATAAAAGCGCCGAATGGAAAAGAACTTGCAGAGAAGATTGAATACCAAAGTCTGATGATGAAGACAAATGTTGCAGGGGTCGATGCTTCGTTAAGGCCAGAAACCGCGACAGTAACTTATCTTCCTTTTTTAAGATTATGGAACTATTTTAGAAAAAAATTGCCTTTTGCCGTTTATCAAATAGGAAAAGCCTACAGAAATGAAATCTCGCCAAGGCAAAATGTTATTCGAGGCAGGGAATTTACGCAGGCAGAAGGACAAATTTTCGTGGATCCCCTTAAGAAAAATGATTGGCCAGAATTTAATGAAATAAAAAATGAAAAAATTCCCCTTTGGAGTTCAAAAAATCAGAAAAGTGAAAAAGAATGGACAGAAACAAAAGTCGGAGAAGCTTTTGAGACAGGACTTGTGAAAAGCAAGGCATATGCTTGGTGCTTGTGGCTTGCTTACAACCAATTCTTGAATTTTGGAATTCCTAAAGAAAGAATAAGATTGAGACAGCATCATCCAGATGAAAAAGCATTTTATGCCGACGATGCTTGGGATATTGAAATAAATTTGAATAGTTATGGGTGGACAGAATTATGCGGTGTTCATGACAGAACAGATTATGATTTAAAGCAGCATTCAAAAGAATCAGGAATTAACCTTGAAGCAATGCGGGAGAATGGAGAAAAATTCATACCACATATCCTTGAGATTGCATTTGGCACTGACAGGCCGACTTACGCTTTAATAGACATTTTTTACGAGAAAAAATCAGAAGAGGAAGGCAAAACAACATTTAGAATACCTTATGGCATTGCGCCAATCGACGTTTCTATATTCCCTTTGATGAGAAAACCAGAGTTGATTAAAATCTCTAGAAATGTTAAAGAGATGCTTGAAAAGAATTTCGTTGTTGATTACGATGAATCCGGAAGCATTGGGCGAAGATATTTAAGATCTGCTTCTGCTGGAACTCCTTTTGCGGTAACGATTGATTATGAAAGTTTGGAAAAAAAAGACGTTACAATCAGAAACAGAGACACAGAAAAACAAGTTCGCGTAAAAATTTCTGATTTGAAAGACATTTTGAGAAAATTAATTGAAAAAGAAACTGCTTTTGAGAATTTATGATAGCACTTTGCGTGTTTTTATTTTTCCCGTCGATAAGAAAAAAGATTATTTTTTTAAAGTTTTCCGAAAAAACAAAACTTTTTAAATAATAATATCTTAACATATGCAATTAAAATAGGGGTGAATTAACAAAATGGCTAAGAAAAAAAAGAAAAGAAGATAGAACAGTAAAAATTTTATTTTTTATTTTAACTTTTAATTCAGTTTTCCAACATGAAGTTTATGCGACATCTTAATTTCGCTATCGGACAGTGGTCTGTTATTGCCAGTATCTGTTCGTTGAATTTATTTTATTTGTTTTTTATGGTTTTACTAGATTTTTCTTTTATAATACAGGTAAGTTATTGTAGACAGGGAAACACCTGCAGCATCTATCAAAACATCTCTTACAGACGGGAGTCTTAATGGTACAAAGAATTGATGAATTTCGTCTAAAACCGCATATATTATAGAAAAAACAATTGATAAGACCAAGTATTTCACCTTCACGTTTTTCTTTCCTATTATTGATAAAATAAGAAAAAAATTGAAAAGAAAGAAAACAATTAAATGATAGGCTAATGAAGGATCTATACCAACAGCTGGGAAATCTCTGCCAGGAATTGAGGAAATGACAAAAATTTCTACGGCCATCAAAACCATAAAAATAATGGAAAACCTCTTATTTTTTTCTAAATAACCAATCATTAAAGAAATTAGTTAAAAGATGATTAAAAGCATTATTGTGATTTTTTGCTTTATTTGAAATATCAAATGGCTCTTGTCCTAGATTAACTGTCGTAATCCATTTGCAACAAATGTCTCTGGGGAGTGCTGACCTCCCGACCTCCAGCTCATGAGACTGGCGCTCTACCGCTGAGCTACAGAGACAAAATTAAAAGAGTGCAGGGGTTTAAAAAGATTAATAAAACCTTTAACTTTAACTAAAAGATGGCACAGATTGACGAGATACTAACCCAAGTAGGAGAGATTGGATTGTGGCTACAAGCGCTTGGTATTGTTATTTTACTTATGATACTCTTTAATGTGATTTCTTTTATTTCTAATAAGAAAAAATTGAAAGAATTAACTGCTATTAATAAAAATATTAAGAGGATTGAAAAAAAGGTAAACAAAATCCTTGAACAGATAGACTAATTATTTTAGGTTTTATTGGGCTTTTCTTAATTCTGTTTTCTTCAGTTTCGCCAGATAGCCCGCCATCTGGTTTCTTATTTTTTTGCTTGGCATAGTCATTCCAAGAACTTTTTTGTTATCTTCAAAGCTGCCACTAAACACAACCCCTTTTTTCACAAGCTCGCGAGCAGACCTCTTTACCTGTTTTGACTTTATTTTTCCCATGGAAATTTTATTAAATTTACATTGACAGAACTTTTGATTCTAGTCTTTTAATCTGTTTGTTTTCTTGTTTTTAAAGTTTTCTTTAAGTTTGTATGGCTATCGTATTGATTTTATTTCATTCAACTTTCTTGATATCATTAATGTTCTGCAAGGCTTTAATCAATCCAGAGATTTTTTTTGGCAGCTCTCCCATAGAAAGAATAGAATATCTTAAATTCATTTCAGAGGCTTTTTTAGCAGTTTTTATTATTTCATTTTCAGAAATTTTCTTTTTTTTGTAAGCCACAAGCAATTGTTCATTGCCATTAACTTTTATTCTTAGTAAGAGTTCATCTTTTTTCAAGCCTTCTATATTAACTATTTCAATTGAGTTTTTTGACAAAAATTCTTTCACTTTTTCCAGGAATTTTTCATCGTGTTTCGCTGTTGAAGAGCCTCTCTTCCTGGTGATTTTTGTTTTTGCTTTTGGTTTTTTCTTCTCTTTTTCTTCTCTTACTTTTTTCTTTTCTTTTATCTCTTCAATGATGACTGGAAACTCAATTTTTTCTTTTACTTCCTCAACAGGCAATGTTATAGGTTTTATAGGCAAAGCCAATGGTTTTTCTTCTATGACAAATTCTGTTTCTGGAACTGTAAAAAACCTAAAAAATAAATCCTCGCCACGTTTAAACGGAACCGCAAAATCTTTTATTTCCCTTAAGGCAACTCTTATCGCAGGCTCTTGCTCAATATCTTTCATGAATTTTTTTTCTTTTAGAATAGTGAATGCTTCTTTTTCCTTGCTTTTCAAGTGGTGAGAAAAATTTTCCAGCATTGGTTCTTGGCCTTCTATGAAATACAAAGGAGAACTTCCAATTCTCATATGACTCATTTTCAATCTTTTTTCAGAAAGAAGCTCTGAAAGAAAAGCAGATGTAAAAAGTATGCTTGACCCAATCTCCTTGGCAATAAAAACAGGAATCGTTGGACCCTTTTCTTTTATTGATAAAACAATTTTATCCCTTATATCTGTGGTATCTTGAGGCGGCATAATTCAAATAAACACAAAGAGATTATAAAGATTTTTATGGTTTGATCCAATGAACCTCGTAATAGCTTACATCACCTTCATCGTCCAAGATGGCAAGAAGAAGATTCTTTTTTGTGCTATGGGCAACACGGTTTTTTGCAGAAAATTCATGCCATGTTAGCCTTTTTGACTCGTGATCTGTAAAAACTATCCATTTTGCATGTTTTTTTCCAGGACTCGCTCCTTTTTCGTAAACACGGAAGTCTGCTCCAAATTTCAATGCTGTTTTTACCACATAGCCGCGATTTCGCAAATCCCTGAAAACAGGGTATTTGATGTTAATTCTTTTATCTGCTATGTTTGCTTTCCTTAAGAGTTCTTTTGTAGATATCCTTTTGTTCTTATGAAAAACCTCCATTTTGCCTTTTTCAACAAGAAATAAAGCTTCAGGCAAGGAATATTGGACTTTTTCTCCTAGGGGCTCTCCAAAATGGCTTTTTTTGTAGAGTGTGAATGCTTCGGTTGAGTTGCTTGAAACAGTTTCTCCCAGGAGATGCGATGAAATTTCCATGAACATCAGAATCAAAGATAATATTTAAAAGTTGCTAAGATGTCTTCTTTATTATGGCGGAAAAAGCAGATTTTGACTTTAAAAAAATAGAAGAAAAATGGCAGAAGAAATGGGAGAAAGCTGGGATTTTTGAAGTAAAGGAAAGTAAAAATAAAAAGAAATTCTATGTTTTAGAGATGTATCCTTACCCTTCTGGTTCTGGGTTGCATATGGGGCATGCTTTTAATTATACTGTAGGAGATATCTACGCTAGATTCAAACGAATGCAAGGGTTTAATGTTCTTTATCCAATGGGATATGACTCTTTTGGATTGCCTGCTGAAAACGCGGCTATTAAAGAAGGAATTCACCCAAAAAAGTATACTGAAAAAGCGATTGAAAATTTTATAATACAACAAAAAAATCTTGGACTGAGTTATGATTGGTCTAGGATTTTGATGACTCATAAGCCAGAATATTACAAATGGAATCAGTTTTTTTTCTTGAAGTTTTTAGAAAATGGGTTGGCATACAGAAAAAAATCTCCTGTTAATTGGTGTCCTAAATGCGAAAGCGTTCTTGCAAATGAGCAAGTACCTAATGGAAAGTGTTGGGTTCATAAGGGCACAGGTGTTGAAATTAAACATTTGGAACAATGGTTCATAAAAACAACAAAATATTCTGAAGAGTTGTTAAGAGATGTTGAAAAGTTGGAATGGCCAGAGAGAATAAAAACTATGCAGAAAAACTGGATTGGGCGTAGTGAAGGAACAGAAATTGATTTTGATATAAACGGAAAAAAATGGCCAGTTTTCACGACTAGGCCCGACACGATTTTTGGCGTTACATTTATGGTTGTTTCTATCCAACATCCTGATTTAATGAGAATTGTGACAGAAAATCAAAAAAAACAGGTTGAAAGTTTAATAAAGAAAATAAAATCCGTCAGCGAGAAAGAACTTGATGAAATGGAAAAAGAAGGAGTTTTTACCGGAACTTATGCTATAAATCCTTTAACAAAAGAAAAAATTCCAATTTGGGCAGGGAACTTTGTTGTAGCAGACTATGGCTCTGGAATGGTTATGGCCGTCCCTGCTCATGACCAGAGAGACTTTGAGTTTGCAAAAAGATATAAGCTTCCGATAAAACTTGTTATACAACCACAAGACAAAAAAATTGATGAAAAGAAAATGATAGAAGCTCATGACGGCGCTGGCGTTTTAATTAATTCAAAAGAATTTGATGGCTTGTTTACAGAAGAAGCAAAGACGCATATTACAAAAGCCCTAGAGTTTAAAAAACTCGGAAGAAAAATGGTTCAGTATAAAATGAGAGATTGGCTTGTTTCCAGACAAAGATATTGGGGGACGCCAATTCCAGTTGTTTATTGTGAGTCTTGCGGCGTTGTTCCTGTTCCAGAAAAAAATCTCCCTGTTTTGCTTCCTGAAAAAGTAAAATTTGGCAAAGGAAATCCTTTAGAAACAAATAGCGAATTTGTTAATGTTAAATGTCTAAAATGCGGTAAAAAGGCAAGAAGAGAAACAGATACAATGGATACTTTTTTTGATTCTTCATGGTATTATCTGAGGTATATAGACAATAAAAATTCCAAAGTACCTTTTGATAAAAAGAAAGTTGGTGATTGGATGCCTGTGGACCAGTATATTGGAGGAGCAGAGCACGCATGTATGCACTTACTTTATGCAAGATTTTTTACAAAAGCACTTCGCGACCTTGGCTTCCTAAAATTTAATGAGCCATTTAAAAGATTATTCAATCAAGGAATGCTTCATGGGGAAGACGGTTTTGTCATGTCAAAATCAAGAGGAAATGTTGTCTTGCCTGAAGAAGTTTCCGAAAAATACGGAATAGACACGGCCAGACTTTTTTTAGTTTCAATTGCTTCTCCTGATAAAGACATACAATGGAGTGAAAATGGAATAGAAGGAAGCTCTAGATTTGTTAATAAAGCCATGGATTATTTTAAAAAAATTAAACTAGGAAAATCAGGCGAAAAAACAGAGCATAAAATAAACAAGACAGTAAAAGAAGTTACTCAACATATAGAAACTTTTGAGTATAACCTTGCTGTAATAAAGATTAGAGAATTTTTTAATAATTTGCCTGAAAATATAGATAAAAAAACAGCCGAAGATTTTTTGAAGATTTTACATCCATTCTGCCCGCACATCTCAGAAGAACTCTGGCAAAAACTTGGAAATAAAACATTTATTAGCTTGGAAAAATGGCCTTTGGCTAATGAAAGCAAGATTAATGAAAAGTTTGACGAGGAAGAAAAAGCTATTGAATATTTAATTAGTGATGTGAATAATGTTGCTAAAATAATTAATGAGAAAGGGAAAAGTGCCGGTAAATTGTACTTATATGCCCTGCCTAATGAAACGTCTATTTATCTTAATAATTTAAAGGAAATTGAAAAAAGAACGACGCTAAAAGTCAAGGTTTTTTCTGTTTCTGATAAAAATAAGCATGATCCTGAAAACAAGTCTAAGAAAGCTAAACCAGGAAAACCCGGGATATACTTAGAATAGGATTTGGAGTTTTATGCTTAAAATGAAAAATAAAGTGATTGTTTTTTTTGTTACGATTATTTTAATAGCATCTTTTATTACAGCTTTTCCTTTTTTTACTAAAAATTCTTTAAAAGAGGAAAAATCCGAAACTCCAATATGTGGTGATGGAACACTTTACGAAACTTGTTCAGTAACTAAACCATATCTCTGCGAACAAGGTATTTTAGTAGAAAAAATTTCTGTTTGCGGTTGCAGCAGTTTATCTAAAAATTTAGGGGGCTCTTGCTACTCAGTACATCAATCTTACCCGGAGAAGATTACTTTGAAATACATTCTCAATAGAACCGAAAAAGAAATAGACTTTACAATGTATGGTGAAATGGCAGACTATATTTCTAGGGTTTCTAGAGTTATTGAATACAGGGAAGATGAAAAACCTTCTAGGGCAGATTTTAAGCTTAAAACAATAAATGACGAAGAACAAAGAGAACTTTTGATGCCATTGGTTGTAAAAATACAGAATTTAGCAAATGACGGTGTTGAACAGGCAAGGATAGCTGTGAGTATTGTACAGAATATTCCTTATGGATCAACAGACAAAACGGTTTTCTTTGCAAGCGGTGAAATAAATTATTCCCAATACCCTTATGAAGTCCTTTATTATAATCAAGGAATCTGCGGCGAGAAATCCGCGCTTATGGCGTTTTTATTAAAAGAGTTAGGGTATGGCGTTTCAATATTTTATTTTTCAGAAGAGAACCATGAGGTAGTTGGCATAAAATGCCCTGCAGAAAAAAGTTTCCGTGGAAGCGGGTATTGTTTTGTTGAAACCGGCGGGCCTGCAATAATTACTGATTCCTTTATAGAGTATGTCGGCGGAATAAAACTAGAGTCAGAGCCAGAAGTAATTGTTATTTCGGACGGAAAATCGCTTCCAGAAAAAATGCAAGAATATAAAGACGCCAAGACAATGAGAAAAATACGCGAAGGAAGTTGGTTTATTTTTAATAAAAACAAAAAATTTGAAGCCCTAAAGAAAAAATATGGTTTGATTGAAGAATATCAGGTTGAGTGAATGATAAAATAGAAAGATATATAAATCTGTGAAAACACAGATTTTTATGGTAAATATAACTTTAGCTATTCCAGATGCACTTCATAAGAAATTAAAAACTCATAGCGAAATTAGATGGAGTGATGTAATTAGAAGAATTTTAGAAAAGAGACTTGAAGATTTGGAGATTATGGATAAAATAGTTTCAAAAAGCAAATTTACTGAGGAAGATGTTGAGGAAATTGGGAAAAAGATTAAAGAAGGAATTGCAAAAAGACACGGAATCAAATGAGATTCGTCTTAGATACAAATATAATATTATCCGCGCTAATTAAAAATGGTTTGACTAGAAAAATTATCACTAATCTTGATTTTGAATTTTTTACGCCCTCATTCGCTTTAAGTGAAATATTTAAATATAAAAAATATATTTGCAACAAAGCCAAAATTAACGAAAAGCAGTTTGAGATATTATTTAATAAAACCTTTGAATATGTAGAAATTATTCCGATGCATTATTATAGAGCCCATATTCCTAAATCTTTAGATTTAATAGAAGATAAAAAAGATATTTCTTTCTTGGCTTGTGCAATTGCTTTGAATGCCTTTATTTGGTCAAATGACGAGCATTTTAAAAAACAGAAGATAGTAAAGATTTTCACAACAGACGAATTTATTAAAAAATTCTTAAAAAAGATTGATTGGTTTGGAGCTTTGAAAGGCATAGGCAAATTTACAAGAAAAGATAAAATGAAAGATCGATTTTAAGGGGTTATCTGAAGAATTTTTTTGTAGAACAAGTCCATCTTAGCCCATTTATTCAACAACCGCCTTAATTCTTCTAACGCCAGAAGATATTGATTCTTCTTTTATGATTTTGAATTTTCCGATTTCGCGAGTGTTTTTTACATGAGGACCTGTGCAAATTTCTCGGCTAAAAAGGTTTTCGCCATGTCCTATTGAATAAACTGAGACAACATCAGGGTATTTCATTCCAAATTCTGCTTGTGCTCCTGATTTTAATGCATCTTTTAACTTCATTTCTTGACGGATAACAGGTAAGCCCTGTTCGATTTTGTCATTAACTAAATCTTCTACTTTTTTAACTTCGGCTTCTGTAAGTTTTCTTGGGAAATTAAAATCAAATCGCAATCTTTCTGGCATTATATTCGAGCCACGTTGTTTTATTTCTTGGCCAAGAACTTTTCTAAGAGCTTCGTTTAAGAGATGTGTTGCTGTATGAAGGCTCGTTGTTGCGGTTGAATTGTCAGAAAGGCCTGATTTGAAAGCTCCTGCAGACGCTGTTCTTGAGAGCTCTTGATGCTTTTTTAGCTCTTTTTCGAATTCTTTAATATCTGTTTTAATGCCTTTTTCTTTTGATAATTCCTGAGTTAATTCTATTGGGAAGCCGTAACTTTGATATAAAAGAAAAGCATCTTTTCCCGAAATTGTTTTTTTATTTTTGATAAGTTTTTCAAAAATGTTTAATCCCTTACCTATTGTTTTATTGAATTTTTGTTCTTCTTCGTTTAATGCTTTTAATATTTTGTTTTTATTACTTTTTAGTTCATCATAATCTTTGTAAATTTGAAATACTGGTTCTGCAACTTTATCTGTGAAATTATTTAACTCCAAACCTTTACCATACCTTACAGCTCTTCTTATCAATCTTCTTAGAACATATCCCTGGCTGGTATTACTTGGAACAATGCCGTCAGCAATGATAAAAACCGATGCCTTTATGTGGTCTGCAATTATCCTCATGGCCTTTTTGTTTTTTTCATAAGATTTTCTAGATAAATGCTCGATTTCTTGGATTATTGGTTTCCAAACCTCTGACATGTAATTATCATCTAGTCCGTTCAATACAGTAAGCGTTCTTTCAAGACCTCCCCCGAAATCTATATTTTTTTGCTTGGCCTTTATGAGTTTGCCAGATTTTTCTTTTACAAATTCAATTAAAACATCATTTCCTATCTCTACCCACCTATCATCATCAGGGTCATATTTTTTTGGAGCAGGGAGATTATTTGGCGTCCAGTAAAACATCTCAGTATCTGGTCCGCAAGGGCCGGTTTCCCCGGCAGGACCCCACCAGTTATCGTCAAGCAAAGCTATTCTTTCTTTAGCTATTCCAAGTGAAGCCCAAATTTTTATGGATTCTTCATCTTTTTTTACATCTTTATTTCCTGAAAATACTGTTACAGCATATCTTTCTAAAGGAATTTTTAGTATTTTTGTATGGAATTCAAAAGTCATTTTAATTGCTTCTTCTTTCCAGTAATCTCCTAAAGACCAGTTACCTAACATCTCAAGGAATGTGTGGTGGAAGTAATCTCCGACTTCATCAATATCTGTTGTTCTTATGCATTTCTGAATATTTACAAGTCTTTTTCCTAAAGGATGCTTGTTTCCTAAAAGATAGGGAACTAATGGATGCATTCCTGCTGTCGTGAACAGAACAGTTGGGTCATTCTCAGGAATAAGAGACGCAGAAGGAATTACCTTGTGCTTTTTGGACTTGAAAAATTCGAGATACTTTTCTATTAGCTCTTTCCTTGTTATCATATTCTTTTAAAGGATACTGTTTTTAAAAACTATTTGTATGGGGATTAATAGTTGGCATATAATCTAGCTAATAGGGATAACTTAATAATAAATATAATAAAGTTAGGCTAATTTGATTAATATTGACTATACTTTCAATGAGTTTAATATTAGAATCAAACTAATAAAAATAAAATCATCTTCTCTGCAACTCTTCAAGCTTCCTTTGAATTTCCTGTAATTGTCCTTCTATACTTAAATCACCGGCTTCTGTCTTAAGAATCTTTTTTTCATGCTGTTCTTCTTTGTTTAGCGTTTTTGGAATCTTTAACTTTGGAAGGGTTTTTTCTAAATTCCTTAAGCTTGTTTTCAATCCCACCATTTTTTTGTAAAGCTCTATTTTCAATTCAAAATCTCTAGCTCTATATACCCTATAAGCGTTTACTTTTTTTAGAATTTTTAAAAGCGCGATTTGTGATGCTAGCACATCTCTCTTTGATTCTAAGGCTTCTCCACGTTCAAGCTTTATGTGTATTAAATTTTCATTTGCATCAACACTTTTTTTGGTAGCCATTATACTCTAGAAAAGATATCCCTATCAACTTTTTCTATTTGATCTTTCATTGATTTGATTTCGTTTTCCCAGGCTTCCAACTCTCTATCCTCTTTTTCCTTTATTCCTTTTATTTCTTCAAGAGTCGCCTCTATTTCTGAAATTTTTTTCCTAGCTTGATTAAAAATACTCATTGCATTTTCAAACTTATCTATTCTTATGAACACTTGTTCTGGAGCCATTCCCCCAGAAAACCCCGAGGGAAATCTCCTATTTCCCAGTTCTTCTGTAAGCGGTTTTTTTAATGGTTTCTGCATCACTCTCATCGTGTCCACATCTTCATCTTCGAAATCATTTGCATCTTCATTAGAAAAATCACCTCTTTCTTCCCCAGTTACTGCTTCTTTTATAGTATTCTGAGAAAATTTTGTTCCCAAAGAGCCAGAAGGAAAGCTTGGAAGCCTGTGAATTTGCATTGATTGAGTTGAATCTTCTTCGAATCCAGGAAATTCAGGCAATTTTGGGAGAGAAGGTAGTTGTGGAATTTCGTCTTTTTTCTTTTCCTCTTTTTTATCTTTTCCAAATAGTCCCATCTTATCACTCCAATATAGATTTTATAATATATATAATGCGCTCAGGTTTAAAAAGCTTTATTTTTACAAATGAAAATTGCAAACAGGAACTGAAAAATGAAGATTTTTCGTGTATGTTTTTGATAAATCAGAACCGAAACTGGAATTAGGAATTCCGTAAACGTTTTCCAATAAAATTGAAAACCGAAGCTAGAATTAGGAAATTCTGCATACGTTTTTGATAAATCAAAACCGAAACTGAAATTAGAAATTTCGTAAACGATTTTCAACAAAGTTGAAAACCGAAAGGTATTTATTCGAATAATTTTTAATCTTTAGATGTTAAAAAAATTTCTCAAAGAAGCTATGGCCCTTATTGCCGGCAAACCAGCTGAGGATCTTGTTGACTTGCTAGATACACATAAACATGTTAATGAGTTCATCATTGCCAAGAAATTAAACCTGACAATAAATCAAACAAGAAATATTTTATATAAAATTTCAGATTATGGGCTTGTTTCCTCAATAAGAAAGAAAGATAAAAGAAAAGGATGGTATACCTATTTTTGGAAGATTGAAATCTTAAAATCTTTAGAGTTCATTAGAAATGATTTGCTAAAAAAAATGGATAATTTGCAACATCAGATTAAGAGTAGGGAAACTAAGAGATTTTATGTCTGCGAGAAATGCCATGTTGAACTTAATGAAGAAAATGCTCTATTCAATAATTTTACATGTACTGAATGCGGTTCTATTCTGGTTATGAGAGATAATACTAAGATGATAAATGAAATGAAAAGAAATTTAGAAAGACTAAAAAAAGATTTAGGATTTGTGCAGCAGGAAATAGCTAAGGAAAATCAAGTTCTAGAAAAGAAAAAATCAAAAGAAATGAAAAAAGAAAGAAAGGAAATTGAAGCAAAAAAACGTTCCCAAAAACTGGCTAGAATAAAGAAAAAAACATTAAAAAAAATAAAACCTGTAAAAATAAAAAAGAAAAAAATTCCACGAAAAAAGTTTTTTAAGAAGCTTTTTAAGAAACATAAAGCTAGAAAGAATCTGAAGAAGAAAAAAAAGAGATGATTTTATGGCAGAAATCTACAGTTTTTACCCTAAAAAAAGAAGTATTTTTGGTTTTCTTAGCGTGACTCTCACTTTGGTTTTGATTAATGTCGCCCTTTTTATTATTTCCTTAATTCTATTGACTCTTTTTAGAAACAATCCAGAACTTTTATATGATTACATTGCCCTAAAACCTTCAAATATACTTCAAGGAAAATACCTATGGACCTTTATCACGAGCATGTTTATGCAGGCTGGATTTTTCCATCTATTTGCAAATATGCTCTCTTTGATTTTTATCGGCACATTTGTTGAAAGAATTATCGGACAAAAAAGATATCTTTTCTTTTACCTGATTTCTGGATTGCTTGCAGGATTGTTTTTTGTTGCTTCTTCTTTGATATTTACCAGCGACCTAAATACATTTGCAGTAGGAGCTTCTGGAGCCATATTTGGTATTGCCGGATTAATGGCAGTGCTGACACCAAACCTTCCTTTGTATGTTATGTTTATTCCGATCCCAATAAAAGCAAAATATGCTATTCCAGGTTTACTTGTTCTTCTTTGGCTTATCTCGATTGCAGGAGATGTTCCAATAGGAAATACAGCGCATTTTGGAGGCCTTATTGCAGGAATAGCCTATGGAATTTATCTTAAAAAGAAATACGGTAAAAAAACAAGATACATAAGCAAACGTTTCAGCTAGATAAAATATCAAGATGGTTTGCAAAAATATCTCCAATAACTTTAAAGAATAAATGCAAAGGAATATGTTAAATCGCCAACTTTATTTTACCCGCATACTTGTTATTAATACTTGTTATGGTTTGAAGTTTTAAAAAGACTTTTAAGTTAATATCTCTTTAATGTTTCATATAAAAAGATGGCAAAAAAAAGAAGAAAGCAAAAACAAGAAAGTTTTTTTGGAGAAGGCGTTGCTTCTGGCTGGAGCTATATTAAAGAATCTAAGAATTTTGTTTACATTATTTCCGCTATTTTCCTTTTGTTTATTCTCATTGGGTATTTTATTCCTGCTCCAGAATTTATTGAGAGAGCTATTTTAGAATTTATTGACGAGTTGTTGAGCAGAACAGAGAACCTGTCATGGGCCGGACTTGTCGGCTTTATTTTTTTCAATAACCTGCAGAGTAGTTTTTTCGGAATGATTTTTGGATTAGCTTTTGGAATTTTTTCTGTTATAACTGTTGTAGTAAACGGATATCTTTTGGGTTTTGTGTCGGTTAGAATGGTAGAAACACAGGGGTTTGCTGTTTTATGGAGACTTTTGCCCCATGGAATTTTTGAACTTCCTGCCGTATTAGTTTCAATGGGCCTTGGACTAAAGATGGGAACATTTATTTTTCGAAAGAATAAGACAAAGTCTTTAAAAGAATTCTTTTTAAAATCCCTAAAAGCTTTTTTCTTTGTAATTATACCTTTGTTGGTCATTGCCGCATTAATAGAAAGCACATTAATTTTTTTCTTTAGTTAATCAAAAACTTATTTTTCCCTTGAAATATCTTAATTTTCTCTTATTAAAATCGAAAAAGAGATAAGATTTATATACTTATTTTCCCGGTATATTATATTATAAAGAGGTTAAAAGGAGGTAAAAAATGGCAGCAATGTGGGCAGGATGGGTTGCGGCTGTTGGAGGACTTTTAGTATTACTCGAGGCTGGTCTTAGTCTTGGTTTAGGGTCCTGGGCAGTTTGGCTTGGAGCAATACTATCAATTGTCTTTGGGGCTTGGGCAGCTTTAGGCAAATAAAATTCTCCTTTAATTTTATTTTTTATTTTTTAGTATTCAGTAATCTATCTCAAATGAGATTTTTCTGAATTTTGTTTTTTCTAATTACTTGTAAAGAAGAACGATTTTAGTTAAATGGGGGTTAGTAATCGGTGATTAATTAAGTTTTTACTTGTAGATATTTATAAATTTAGAACGTATAGCAAAGTCTTAACATATAGAATCTTATTCTCTTAAATCATTTATTCCTAAGACAATTAAAAGCAGCGCTATGGCTGTGGCAAGCCAGAAAATCCCGCCTTTAAGGAATATCCATGCAGAGTGCAAAAAATTAAAGTCTTTGCCAAGTAATACCCAATTATATGCCGAAGATGCCCAGGTAATAAGGATTACTGCTACTAAGAGAATCAATCCAAGAACCAATTCAGACCATTTATCCATGCTAAATAAATCAAAGGTTGATTTAAAAAGATTCTTGTGATGGATTACTAGTTTTCTTTAAGATAGTTTTATAAACAACTATTTTTTTAATTGAACATGAGCCAAAATACTAAAACCACGGAAATATTTGAAAGTTTAGCTATTCCTATCTGCAGATTCTTCTAGTTTTAATTAAAACCATTATCGTTAAATAAATTGGTAATTTAATCAAGATTAAGCACTGTTTATACAATATAAAATGAAAACTTCAGAAAAAGAAAAAATTGCAAGGAAAAACATCCTTAGAAAAGGCAGGAGTATAGATGGAATTTCTATTAAAGGGTATGATTTTGATAAAGGCGTTGATTATGGGGAAATTATAAAGAGCTTTTCTTCGACTGGTTTTCAGGCTTCGCTTTTAGATAGGGCAATAGAGATTACAAATAAAATGATCGAAAATAAGGCATTTATTTACCTTGGATATACTTCAAATATGGTGAGTTCTGGCTTGAGAGATATTTTTAGATATCTTGTAAAGAATAAAAAAATTAACCTTGTTGTTACAACTGCTGGCGGAATCGAGGAAGATATTATCAAATGCATGGGTGATTTTGTTCTAGGAGAATTTAACGCTTCTGGCAGTGTATTAAGAAAAAAAGGAATAAACAGAATAGGAAATGTTTTTATTTCTAATAGCAGATATGTAGAATTTGAAAGTTTTTTTCAGAAACTGCTTGAAGAGCTTTATCAAGAACAGAAAAAAACAGGAAAAGTGATAACTGCTTCTGAGCTTGTTTGGAAACTCGGAGAAAAGATAGGAGATGAAAGAAGCATTTGTTATTGGGCATGGAAAAACAAAATAAAAATCTTCTGCCCTGCAATTACAGACGGGGCTTTGGGAGACAATATCTGGTTTTTCAAATACAAGCATCCAGATTTTATCTTGGATTTAGCCGAAGACATAAAACAGATGAATGATTCTGTGTTTGGATTGAAAAAATCTGGCGCGATTCTTTTGGGCTCAGGCGTTGTAAAACATCAAATATTAAATGCAAATATGTTCAGAAACGGATTGGATTACGCTGTTTACATAAATAATTCCCAGGAATTTGACGGAAGTGATGCCGGAGCTTTGCCTGAAGAAGCTATTTCGTGGGGAAAAATCACACCTAAGGCAGAAAATGTAAAAGTTTTTGGCGATGCGACGATTTTATTTCCATTGCTTGTTGCCGAGAGTTTTGCTAAACACTAAAACCTGAGAGACTTTTGTCACCAACCCAAAGCCAAAAAAATTTATATACATGTTGTATTTATAATCCATATGATGGATGAAAAAAAAGAGGCTCGTATCAATGAATCTGGACTAAAACAAGATTTTGAAATAATAATTACTCCGGGAGATGTAAAGCAAGACGTTACTTCTAAAGTTGATTTGAAAGAAGCCTTTTATAATTTAGGCCCGAGCACTGATTTTGCAAGCGTATTTGATTTAGAAAGAAAGGATTTTCTCGATGTTTTGAAGATTTTTTCTCCAGGAACTGCGATAAGAACTGCTCTTGATGATATTCTTAGGGCCCAAATGGGCGCATTAATTGTACTTGAAAAAGAAAATATAGAAGGCATTTTAGAAGGAGGATTTAAAATTAACTGCAGATTCAGCCCACAAAAGCTTGTAGAGCTGGCTAAAATGGACGGCGCCATAATTCTTTCACAGGATTTAAAAAAAATTCTTTACGCAAATACTCTTTTAACACCGAGTGCAAAGGTTTCTACACAGGAAACAGGAACAAGACACAAGGCAGCAGAAAGAACTGCCAAACAATTCGGAACAATAACGATTGCTGTTTCAGAAAGAAGAAATAAAATAACGCTTTATTTTAAAAACGAGAGTTATTTTCTTGAAGAAACTTCTGAAATTTTGAGGAGGGCGGCTGAAACCTTACAGATACTTGAAAAGCAGGTAGACATGCTTAATGACCTTCTTTCACATTTGAACATCCTTGAGATAACAAATCTTACGACTATGAGTGACGTTTGCAGTGTGTTACAAACGCTGGAAATGGTCAGGAGAATTTCGGATATAGTTCGAAGATATTTAATTGAATTAGGTAAAGAAGGAACAATCGTAAGCATGAGATTAAAAGAGCTCACAAAGAATCTCAGCAAAGAAAGAGAGCAGATTATTCTTGATTATTTTGTTTCAAGATATACAGAAGTTGATAAAATACTGGAAAATATCAACTTCGATTTTTTGTTAGAAACATCGAGCGTACTTCGCGTGCTGTTTGCAGAGCTTCATGACAGGCCGATATCTCCAAAAGGCACAAGAATCCTCAGAAAAACAAATATTTTTGAAAAAGATGCAGAATTAATCATGGAAAATTTTAAGACTCTTGACAGAGTATTTAATCTTGACGGCGAATCTTTAAGACCCTTGTTTAAGAATGAGAACCTCGTCGATTCCATAATCAATGAGATAAGAAATCTGAAGGAAAAGATATTGATGGGGAAGAAAATATAGTTTTTCAAACTCGTCCAAGCTTGGCTGAGTTAAAGAGAAGATACTTATGGGTAAGAAGATTAAGGTTTTTAATAAATATTTTTGTAGTGGTTAATCAGGTTAAGTTGTAAGATATTAACAATAAAATTTCATTTTTAATATTAGAATATGTGGCATTAACAATAAAAGTAATTAGCGAGCTGAAAGCGAGCGATTTAAATACTTCAATTATTAGAATTTTTCATGCTGACCAGAAAACAAGTCAAGGAAATTAAAGAACATCTAAGTAAAGCCCAGAATCCCCTATTCTTTTTTGATAATGACCAGGACGGACTTTGCTCTTTTTTACTGCTTCAACGTTATCTTGGCAGAGGAAAAGGCGTTTCGATAAAATCATTTCCAGATTTGTCTGTGGAATATTTCAGGAAAGTTCATGAATTGAAAGCAGATTATATTTTTATTTTAGATAAACCAGTTGTTTCAAATGAATTTTTTCTAGAAGCAGAAAAAGTAAACATTCCTGTTGTATGGATTGATCATCATATGGTAGATAAAGATGCCATTATACCTGGTTTCGTAAATTATTACAATCCTACACAAAACAGGAAAAAGACAGACGAGCCTGTTACAGCTTTATGCTATCAAGTAACAAACAAGAAAGATGATTCGTGGATTGCTGTTACAGGATGCATTTCTGACAGGCATGTGCCTAAGTTTTACAGTAGGTTTGAAAAAAAATACCCTGATTTAGCCATAAAATCAAAAGATGCTGCGGATATTTATTACAAATCACAGATAGGAAGGATTGCAAAAATCCTTGGCTTTGGACTTAAAGACACAACGACAAATGTTGTAAGCATGATAAGATTTTTAATCAAAGTCAAAGGCCCAGACGAAGTCTTAATTGAAAACAACAAAAATTACTCTATGCATCACAGATATATCCAATTGGAAACCAAATACAGAAGATTAGTGGAAAAGGCAATTTCTTTGAGTAGAAAAAAGGGCAAGCTGCTTTTCTTTCAATATGGAGGGGATTTGAGCGCTAGCGGTGATATATCAAATGAACTTATGTATAATTTTCCAGAAAAAACAATTGTCGTTGTTTATATTAAAGGTGGAAAGGCGAATATTTCCATGCGCGGAAAAAATGTCAGGGAGATTTTTTCAGAAGCCATTAAAGGTTTAGAAGGTGCTCGAGGCGGCGGACACGAAGTCGCTGTCGGCGGACAAATGAAAATCGAGGATGTTGAAAGGTTTAGAGAGAATATCGAGAAAATCATCTGAAAACATATTAACTGAAGAATGAATATTGAAACATAGAAAAATATAAAAAGCGTTTTTTCTTCACCAAATTATGGATGCTGAGTTAAATGAACGTGGAGTTAGGAATGTTTCCTGTAAATTTAACCTAGCATGGACTGCAAAGATATTCATTAAATATATGAATAACTCAATTTAATTCAGCGCTTCCTTAAAGAGTCTGAATGAATTGAGATTTACTTCTTGATAAATTTGGGCTCGAATGGGACGGAATTTAATTTGAGTTTGTTTAAAAAAATGAGACAAACAGAAGAACTTTTAGAAGCAAGTGATGGAAGAGAGCTGGAAAGAGAACTTATCTCTTTGTTCGAGACTACATACAGGCTTGAATATGAGCTTGAGCTTGCTGTCAGACTTAGAGACGAGTAGTCTAACCGACTAACATGAATTTGGTCTTAGTAGCTGGTGTAATTTGATCCTACCCTAAAAGATCTGATAATTTTTCTCTATTATCCCGATAAAACTCTAATTGCTCTGCGCCAATTTTGGAGAGGCCATTGAGTTTTGATATATCATAAACATTAATTTTACTCCCATCTCTCATTCTTTGCCTCAATCCTATAACACCCCTTCTCTTTAGCTCTTCATAACATTCATTCCCCATAAAAATATCTATATGAAAACCATCTTCAAAACCCCAGTATCTTTTATCATAAATTCCTATTCCGAACCCATTTTCATATTTTCTTTTTTCATTGATTGAAATAGAAATTGTTCCCTGTCTTTTTGGTCTTCTTGTTTTTATAAGAACTCCTTCAAGAGTTTCTTTTTCGAGTCTTGTTATTTCTTCAGATTCTAAATATAAGTCTATATCTGACTGATTACTAATTCCCGCTATCATAAAAACTTAAAACTTGAGTCTTTTATATAAATTTATATTCAACAATCTCTAGAAATCAATAACTCTTTCCAATATAAACAACTTCTGTTACTTTTTTATTGCAGACAACACATTTACCCTGTTTTTTCATCTTTTCTAAGGGCATGTTTATGGCTTTTGCACCATCTGTTTTTTCTTTAATGTCTTCTTCACATTTAGAACTTTCACAGAAAAAAGCCAAAGCCACTTTTTGGCTGGTGATTGCTCTTTTAAGCTCAGGCATGTCTTTGACTTGTGTGATTTTTTCATCAAAACTTTTTTTTGCTTTTTTAAATAAAGAATCTTGGATGTCATTGAGCAAGTTTTCAACTTCTTTTTTGATGCCGGCTTCTTTTATTTCTAATTTCTTCCCTGTGTCTCTTCTAACAATTGTAACCTGGCGCTTCTCAATGTCTTTTGGGCCTATTTCAATTCTTATCGGAATTCCCTTTAGCTCGTGTTCGCTAAATTTCCAGCCAGGAGTATTATCTCTGTCGTCTAGTATTGGGTTGAAGCTTTCAAGTTCTTTTGAAATTTCTTTTGCTTTAGCCAAAACTTTTTCTTCTTTACCCTTGAACAATAAAGGGATTACGACAACTTTATTGTATGCAACTTTTGGTGGTAGAATTAAACCCCTATCATCGCCATGAGCCATTGCTACTGCTCCTATAAGACGCGTGGACACGCCCCATGAATTTTGCCATGGAACGCCACTTTTTCCGTTTTTATCAAGGAAACTTATGTTGAATGATTTTGCAAAACCTTGGCCTAGATTATGTGAAGTTCCTAGTTGAAGTGCTTTTCCATCTGGCATTATCCCTTCTATGCTTAATGTGTATAAGGCTCCAGAGAATTTTTCATTGTCTGTTTTTCTGCCGGCTAAAACAGGAATTGCTAAAATCTCTTTACACATTTTTTTGTATTCTTCCAGAAACTGAAGAGTTTCTTTGTCACATTCCCCTTTGGAACTGTAAACACAATGTCCTTCTTGCCATAAAAACTCACGGGTTCTTAAAAAAAGCCTTGTTGCCCGTGTTTCCCATCGTACAACATTGCACCACTGATTTATTCTTAAGGGCAAATCACGCCACGAACGAATCCATTTCGAGTAAGAATCATAAATAATTGTTTCTGAAGTTGGGCGTATTGCTAGACGCTCTGTCTTTCCATGTTCTTGATCATTTTTATTTGCTATCCATGCTACTTCTGGCGTAAAACCTTGTGCGTGTTCTGCCTCCCTTTTAAAAAAAGATTCTGGAATTAATAAAGGGAAATACGCATTTCTTACTCCAAGTAATTTTATCCTTTTATCAAGATAAGATTGTATTGCTTCCCAGATTGAATATGCGTTTGGCCTTATCACCATGAAGCCCTTGACGTCGCTGTAGTCTGCAAGTTCTGCTTTTTGAACTACTTGATTGTACCACTCTGAAAAATTTTCCTCTTTTTTTACTGTTAATCCTTCCTGTGATTTTGGTTTTTGTTCTTGCTCTTTGGATTTCTTTTGCATTTTAAATCAAATCCTCGTTAAACTTTTCATTGTAAATTTTATTGACTGCTTCTTTTATATAATCTGATTCAAGAGCGAAGCCGATGTTTTCGCTGTCTCCTATTTTGAAATTATTTATTCCTATTACTTTTCCTTGGTTGTTTATAAGAGGGCCGCCAGAGTTCCCCCTATTTAAGGCAGTGTCTGTTTGTATGTAATAATTTAATCCATTTGGGCCCTTTCTATGGACAGCAGAAACAATTCCCTGAGAAACAGAGAATTGAAGTCCCAGAGGATTTCCTATTGCAATTACTCTTTCTCCAACTTGAACATCGTCTGAATCGCCAAGATTTAAATCATCATATGTTCCGGAGATTTTTAATAAAGCAATATCCAAAACGCCGTCGTATCCTATGAATTCTGCATTTTTTGTCCCTTGTTCATATGTTACTGCCTGAATGCCAGATGCTAGATTTCCATTTTCATCCGCAAGCACATGCGCGTTTGTTACAATGTATCCAGAACCATGAATTATGAAACCAGTGCCTTGGCTGACGTCTGTTCTTACTGAAACAACAGCCGGCACAGAAGTCTCTATTATTCCAGAGAAGTCTTCGCCGGCGGATGCCTTTAAAGACGCAAATTCTTTGTTAATGACTCCTATTTGAGAACCAATATTCTCGATGTTTTCTCTTGTCTGAATCATGCTTTCTGATAATGAATTAATATTTCCTTGAGTTTCTGCCTTTAGGTCTGCGATTTTTTTTTCCAGGACTTTTTTATTGACTTCCTGTTTTGTGTATATCATATAAGAGAATACGCTTAAAGTTATCATGAAAATAACAATCAAGGTTGTGAAACTTCCAATTAGCCATTTATGATGCGGCTTGAGAACTATGTGATGATGAACCACTGCAGGGTGTTGTGAGTATTTTGATGGCATACTTAAGTTTATCTTTTAATGTTTATTAATTTTCCTTCTTTTGTTAATATCATTTTTCCATATAAATAACCCCATGTTTCCAAAGGCCGCCCTTATAAGCTTGATAACCCGACTTTACCGAATCAATATTTTTTACTTGAGTCTCTACAGGAAGATTGAAAAAATTAGATATTTGGACTATTTGTTTAACTTTAGATAGTGGCTTGAAAAACAAATAAGCGTAAAGCAGTCTTTTTAATGATGGCCCAATTAATTTATTTGTATCATAATACTTTATATTTTTGAAACCAGCCTTTTTTGCTAATCTAATAAATTTCTCTTTAGTTATGAAATTTGCCATTGCCCACCCCCTAGTAAAATCGTTCATTATTCTTTTTTCGTCTACAATATACCTTTCTTTAACGGAAAAATAATCGGCGCTGACCAACCGCCCACCTTTTTTTAAAATTCTATAAGCCTCCTTAAGAAACTTTAATTTTTTATCCTCATGAGGCAGGCTCTCTTGTGCCCACAGCAATGTAAATTTATTACTTTCAAATTTTGTGTTAGAATAATCCTGAACAGAAAAATTTATCAAATTTTTAAACCCCTCTTTTTTTGAAAAATCTTTAGCTTTTTTGATTTGAAAACCGCTAATACTAATCCCGTAAATTTTTGCCTTAAATCTTTTATAAAGCCAAATGCTACTTCCCCCAACACCACATCCAGCATCTAGTATTATATCTTTTGAATTTACTTTGCTAACATTTTCCATAAATAAGTTTTGATTTATAAGTGACTCTTTGTGAGATTTTGTATTTTTATTCCAAAAACCAAAATGCATTCCTAATGAAGTTCTATCTCTCCAAATAATTTTATATGCAACATCTGTATCTCTATAGTACTCTTTTATTTTATTTCTATTTAACTCCATATAAAACTAAAAAATATTAAGATATAAAAACCTAACCTATCTTTTATTTTATTGAATTAGGGCCTGTAGTTTAATGGACAGAATATCGGGTTTCGGCCCCGCTGATCTAGGTTCGAATCCTAGCAGGCTCATGGAAAAGATTTTTATATTATAGCATACATGTATGTACATGTGGATTGCTAAATTTATAATAAAACACGACTGTATTTTAGGGAATAGATGCGAGAAATTTAAAGTTGTTCTTCAGTCAGTTAATTTCTCGACGTTTAAGGAAAAAGGAAAAGTTGTCACTTCTTCTATGCACTATATCTCAGGCGACCCAAAGAACATTCAAAATTTTATCAAGGATTTAAAAAAAGATAAAAAAGTTATCAAGTTAGAATCAAAAGGAAACATCTTTTTGCTTCTAGAAAATGCAAAAGAAAAAGCCGTTGCATATCATAACCCGAAAATCATTTTTATTAAGCCTGTTCTGATTGATGAAAAGGGATACGAAACCTGGGAAGTAGGGTCTTGGGAAAAAGAAGAAATTTCCAAATTTATTGAAAAAGTTGAGAAAAATTTCCCTTATTTTAAACTTTTAAAATTTAATACCATTAATTTAGATAATGTTTTTTTCCCTAAACTCCTTCCAAATCTTACAGATAAACAAAAAAGAGCGATTGAGTTGGCCATAAAAAACGGATATTACGAAAACCCAAGAAAAACTGATCTTCGTAAGCTTGCAAAGACTATGGGCCTTTCTTTAGCAACATTTAACCAACATTTAAGAGCAGCTGAACGTAAATTAATTCCGGATTTACTTTATTCTTTTAAGTAATTATACCATACATGTTTGGTAAAACTATTATATTCTACTATTAATACTAAAATAAGTGCTACACAATAGCAGCTAAAAATTAAATTGAAACAAAAATAAAAATGGAAAACGAAGAAACAAATGAGCACGAAGGTTTAGGAGGTTTTGGACCTTTAGAATGGTTAGCTATAGTTACGGCTATAAATGTTGGCATGCTCGGCGCAAATTTAATAGGACACTATTCTGAGAAAAGATCATCAGAACCAATACGCGCAGATATCTCTTATATTAATAAAGATCCTTATCTAGATCTTAGAATAAAAACTAATGGTGGAAGAGAATTTATTTTATACGGAACTCCTAAAGGGCAATTTTATCTGAGCGATTCTACTACAAGAAAATAGAACCTTTTGAAATTAAATAGATTTTTATATTATTTATCTATTATCGTTTTATGAAAAAACCAATAATAGTAAAACAAAGGCCACAACCAGGAGATTTAGTCGAGGTACATTTAATCAAAGTTATCTATGAAGGTACGCTTTTGGAGGTTCCTGAGGATGAGCGCGGCGTTGTTCTTTTGAAACTTGATTCTGGTTATAATATTGGATTTAATAGAAAAGATATTCTTGAGATTAAACTTCTTAAGAGATTTGAGAAAAAAGAAGAAAAATATGAAGTTAAAAAGGACGATGAAAAGCCGAATATCGCGATGATTATCACAGGGGGAACTATTGCTGCACGTCTAAATCCTAAAAAAGGAGGAACTGACTGGCTTACTTCTCCTGAGGATTTGTTTAAGTTCTATCATGGAATTTTTGATAAAGTGAACGTCATCAAAATTGAAATTCCTTTTATGAAAGCCTCAGAAGATATGGATTTCAGAGACTGGAAAAAAATCGCGATGACTGCTGAAAAACTTTTGAATGATTCAAACATTAAAGGGGTTATTATTACTCACGGAACTGACTTTTTGCATTACACATCTTCTGCACTATCTTTTTTTCTGAAAAATTTGAATAAGCCTGTTGTCTTGACTTATAGTCAAAGAAGCACTGACAGGGCTTCTAGCGACGCAAATTTAAATTTACAATGTGCCGCTATTGCAGCGATTTCAGATATTGCAGAGGTTATGCTTGTTGGACATGCTTCTACAAATGATGATTACTGTTATGCAATGCCTGGAACAAAAGTGAGAAAACTACATTCTTCGAGAAGAGATGCCTTCAAAGTTGTTAATGGAAAGCCATTTGCAAAAATATTTTCTGACAGAATTGAAATTTTAAGAGAGTATAACAGAAGACATTCAGGCAAGGTTAAGCTTGATGCAAAATTTGAAGAGAAAGTTGCTTTGGTTAAGTTTTATCCTGGTCAGGACCCTTCTATTTTGGACTATTACTTGAAGAATAAATACAAAGGAATTGTTTTGGAGATGGGTGGGCTAGGACATGTTTCCACAATGCGTGCAAGAAAAGGATGGATAAAAAAACTTAGAGATGTTCAAAAAAAAGGAGTGATTATTTGCGCTGCAGCACAAACTATTTATGGAAGGCTCGATCCTTTAGTCTATAGCAATGGAAGAGATATAATGAAAACAGGGGTGATTTATCTTGAAGACATGCTCGCTGAGACGGCGCTTGTGAAACTTTCTTGGGTTCTTGGGCACAAAGATTGGGCAAAAAACAAGGAAAAGATTAAAGAAATGATGCTGACAAATATGGCCAATGAGCTGAATGATAGATTAGAAGAATAATTTGTTCCTTTTATCAAGTGACGACACAATAGAAAGATTTAAAAGTAAAGAAGCAAATATTTTTATATGTATTCAAGAGAAGATTTTGAAGATTTTATGAAAGGGATGCAAAAAGCCGCTGGATTAGTCAGGGCTTTTAATCCAAGTATTTATATGGTTAGTTTAAATGGAGGGCAACCTCTGTTTGATGTTTTAACAATAGCAGATAGAAATGTTGATCCATCATTAGCCGTATATTTTCCAATTTCTAGCAAAATAATGGATTCTGGAAAGGTTGCAGAAAGGTGCTTTACTAATTTGTTATTAGAAAGACAACATCAAGGAAGTGAACCACAAAGAATTCTAAGTTTAGATGAAGTTGTTAGCGGCGGTTCTGTGAGCAAGATATTAAATGCTTATGATACTGCATTAAGAATTGTTGGAAAGCATAATGTTGGTAAGCATGATAGGCCAGCAATTACAAAAGAAGTTGAACATCTTGCAGGACAATTCCCATTAAGAATAATCGGAATTAAAGAAGCTAGAGTTAGAACAAGGAAGAAATATGAGGAAGAGGTTAGAAAAGGTAGAATTGAAGAAATTCCTGTTAAAAAAATCTTAACTATGGACGATCCGGACATGCATATCGCTGTTTTTGATCATCCTACTTCAAATGGATGGAATGGCCAGGGTTATTTCCCAACTGTGGGGGATATAAGAATTACTCCTAAATACCAAGCTTTTCTCGGAGATACTGCAAGATATTTTGGTGTTGATCCAGTAGATGTTTCACCTCAAGGAATAGGAAGGATAAGTGAACATACCAGAAAATATTCAGAGAAATCTAACTTTGAACATTAATCATTATCTTTAAATATTGATTTAGTTTTTTCATTCTATGTCTGAACAAAAGCCTGAAGTTGATTATGGAAAAATAGGATTAAAAAGTGGCTTAGAAATTCATCAGCAGCTTGACACAAAAAAGCTATTCTGCAATTGTCCTTCTGTTTTAAGGAAAGACGAGCCTGATTTTATAGTGAAAAGAAAACTTCATGCTGTTGCCGGCGAGTCTGGTGAAGTTGATATTGCCGCAAAACACGAAGCTTCGTTGGACAGGGAATTTTCTTATGAAGGTTATGATACCACTTGTTTATTTGAACTTGACGAAGAACCCTGTCATGAAATAAACCAAGAAGCGTTAAAAATAGCATTGCAAATTTCCCTGCTTTTGAACGCAAAAATACTTTCAATAGCACAGGTCATGAGAAAGACAGTTGTTGACGGTTCAAACACGAGTGGATTTCAAAGAACAGTTCTTATTGCTCGAGATGGTTTTGTTGAAACTCAAAGCGGAAGAGTTGGAATTGCAACAATATGTTTAGAAGAAGACTCTGCTAGAATCATTGGAGATAAAGGTGGAGAAAAAATTGCTGTTTATAGACTTGACAGGCTTGGAATACCATTGATTGAAATTGCGACAGAGCCGGAAATTAAGACGCCAGAACAAGCAAAAGAAGTTGCATTGCATATCGGAGAAATTTTACGAAGCGCAAAAGTAAAACGCGGCTTAGGCACAATAAGACAAGATGTGAACCTCTCAATTAAAACTGGCAAGCGTGTTGAATTAAAAGGCTTCCAAGACATTTCTAATATTGAGAGAGCAATGGGAACAGAGGTAAAAAGACAACAAGATTTAGTAAGAAAAGGAAAAAGTATTTCTGAAGTCAGAAAAGTTTTGCCAAATGGAGTCAGCGAATTTTTGAGGCCAATGCCTGGAGCTGCGAGAATGTATCCAGAGACAGACCTTCCACTTTTGAAAATTTCTAGAGACATGATTAACGAAGCAAAGAAAAATCTTCCAAGATTGAAAAAAGACATTGAGAGTGAATTAGCGAGCCATGGCTTGAATAAAGAAATGACTTCTTTGTTGTTAAAAGAAAATAAAGTTGAAGATTTCAAAGAACTCATGAAAGTTGTTGAAAACCCGCAAGTCGTCGCAAAAGTTCTTCTTATTTATCCTAAAGAGATTTCAGCCAGAGAGAAAATTCCGCTTAACAAAACAGAGAAGATTTTGAACAAGGATGTTCTTGTAAATGTGCTGGAAAATCTGAAAAAAGGAAAGATTTCTGAAGGAGATTTGAAACATGTTTTAAGCAGAATTTTAATCGAGGTTGCTAGGGGGGGAGATCATGATAGAACTTTCGAGATTAAAAAAGAGGACTCTTCATCAGTTGAAGAGAAAATTATGAAGATTATTAAAGACAAACCAGGACTTTCCTTCAATGCTTATATGGGAATTGTAATGAAACAATTCAAAGGCCAGATTTCTGGAAATGAGGCAGCAGAAATCATTAAAAAGTATGTAAAGTAAAATTATAGAAAATCTTAAAAACTAATTAGATAATAAATTTTAAATGGTTCCGAATAAAATTTTCTTTACGAAGGGAGTAGGAAGGCATAAGGAAAAGCTTGCTAGTTTTGAAGCAGCTCTTAGAGATGGAGGAATAGAAAAATATAATCTTATTTATGTCTCAAGTATCTATCCACCAAATTGTAAATCAGTTACTAGGGAAGAAGGATTGAGGTATCTCAGTCCAGGAGAAATTGTTCATTGTGTTATGGCAAGGGCAGAAACTAATGAGCATAACAGATTAGTCGCCGCTTCTATTGGTGTCGCTATTCCCGCAGACTCGGATCAATATGGATACCTTTCTGAGCACCATGGCTACGGAGAAACAGACGAGGCGGCAGGGAATTATGCGGAAGACTTGGCAGCCACTATGCTCGCAACAACTTTAGGGATAGAAATCGATGAGGGTCTTGGTTGGGATGAAAAGGAAGAAGTATTCAAGATGTCTGGAAAAATCATAAAAACAAGAAATGTTACACAATCAGCACAAGGTAAGGGCGGTCTTTGGACAACCGTAATCTCTGCCGCTGTTCTTATTAATGATATCACTTCAAGAATTCCTAATCAATAATTTAATAAATCCTTATTTCTCCTTGATACCATGGAACGCACTTATATTTCAGATTTAACAGCAGGGAAAAGCGTTTTGCTGAAAGGCTGGGTTTATGACTATCGTGTTCTTTCAAAAATGGCTTTCATTGTACTAAGAGACGCTACTGGTTTTGTTCAGTGTATTGCTAAAGAACCTAAAATAACTAAACAAGTTTCTGGGTTGACTATGGAATCGGTTATTGAAGTTACTGGAAAAGTTAAAAGCGCCAATGTTAGAGAAGAAAATGCAAGGAAAGACATAGAAGTTGAGATTCAGAGCCTGGAGGTTTTGAACAAAGCTGATAAACTTCCAATTCAAGTTAATGAAAAAGCCGTGAAAGCAGAGTTGTCTGCAAGACTGGACAATAGAAGTCTTGATGTTAGGAAATCAAATGTTCGTGCCATATTTAAAATTCAATCGACAATTGCAAATTCATTCAGAGAGTTTTTTTTCAACAAAGGATTCATAGAGATACAGCCACCAGGAATAATTGCAACATCAACAGAAGGCGGTACAGACTTATTCAAGGTAGATTATTTTGGAAAACCTGCCTATTTAGCGCAGAGTCCGCAATTGTACAAGCAGTTAATGGCAATTTCTTTGGAAAAAGTTTTTTCTACAAGCGCTGTTTGGCGTGCAGAGAAGCATGATACAACGAAACACATAAATGAAATAAGACAAATGGATATAGAATGCGCTTTTCATGATGACATGGCAATAATGAAGTATGCAGAAGAGGTTGTTAAGTATATTGTAAAAAAAGTTCTTGAGAGTAATAAAGGAGAATTGGAAATTCTAAAAGTAAAGCTTGAAATTCCAAAAGCAAAATATCTTACTTACTCTGAAGCAGTTGATTTGATGAACAAGCACGGAATTAAAATGAAAACCGGCGACGACTTTGAGCCAGAAGCTGAAAGAAAGCTTTGTTCTCTATTCCCAAATCACGTTATTTTCACATATGAATGGCCAAGCTCAATAAAACCTTTCTACATATGGCCAAAAGATACAAAAAAAGGAACCAGCGGGGGATTTGACATGCTTTATGGTTGGATGGAAATTGCTTCAGGAGGCCAGCGTGTTCATGTCCCAGAAATTTTAATAAAAAAACTCAAGGAAAAAAAATTAAATCCCGAAGATTTCAAATGGTATGTCGATGCTTTCAGGTACGGGGCTCCAATGCACGCTGGCTGGAGTATTGGTTTGGAGAGGCTTACGCAAACAATACTTGGTTTGGATAATATTCGTGAGGCAACCTTATTCCCAAGAGACAGGAGAAGACTAACGCCTTAAAACTCTTAAAGAAAGATTTATATACTATAGCCTTCTATAGCTTGATATGGATACAACAATACAAGTTAGTAAAGAACTTGTTAACAATTTGAATAAACGAAAACTTAATTCACGTGAAAGCTATGAAAATGTAATTTGGGATCTGCTGGAAGATACTATGGAATTATCTGAAGAAACTAAGCGAGATATTGAAAAAGCAAGAGAGGAATATAAAAAAGGAGAAGTTGTTTCTTTTGAAGAAGTAAAAAGGAAGATGATATCAAAAAGAAATGTATGACATTCAATTTACAAAAAGTGCGCAAAGAGAATTTGACAATTTGCCTTTAGACATCCAGGAAAGAATTAGTGCTGCTTTGGATAGATCAAGAATAAGGCCCCATAGCTATTTTGAGCGACTTGTCGGAGATAAATCATATAAGTTAAGAGTCGGAAATTATAGAGTTATAGCAGATATTTTTCATGATAAATTGCTGATTTTAATTATCAAGACCGGTCACAGGAAGAACATTTATAAAAATTGATTTATATAAAGATAAAATGACAGATCAAAAATTCATTCAAATATCAGAAGCATTAAAACAAGGAAAGGGAAAAGTTTCTGTTCGAGGTTGGGTTGCTAGAGAAAGGGGAAGCAATGAGTTTAAATTTCTTGTTTTGCGCGATTCCACAAGTATAATACAATGCGTTTTGAAAAGAGAACGTTTCAAAAAACAATGGCCTGAAATAGACAAACTTCAAATTGAAGCAAGTGTTGAAATTCGTGGCACAATAAAAGAAGACAAGCGAGCCCCAACTGGATTTGAAATTCAAGCTGATGAAATAAATATTGTCGGAGAAAGCGACAAATTCCCTATTAACAAAGACTTGAATGAAGAACTTTTAGGAGATAGAAGGCATTTATGGTTGCGTAGTCGGAAGATGACTTCTATAATGAAAATACGTGACACTGTGCTTGATGCTATGAGGGAGCATTGGCATAAAAAAGGATTTTATGAATATCATTCCCCTATTTTGATGGGAATGCAGGCAGAAGGCGGAAGCACTTTGTTTAAAGTAGATTATTTTGGAAAACCAATGTATTTGAGCCAGACATGGCAATTGCATGCAGAACCCGCAATTTTTTCCCTCGAAAAAATATTCACAATTCAGCCGGCATTCAGGGCTGAGAAAAGCAAGACAAGCAGGCATATTACAGAGTTATGGATGGCAGAAATGGAAGTTGCATGGGAAAACTTTGATTACTTGCAAGATGATGCTGAAGAATTAATCAAGCACGTTGTTTCCAGAGTTTTAAAAGAAAGAAAAACTGAATTAGAATTAATTGGAAGAGACTGGAAAAAGTTGGAAGCAACGCTAAAAAAGAAATTTCCAAGAATTACATATGATGATGCCTTGAAACTTCTGAAAGAAAAAAAGAAGATAAATATTGCTTGGGGAAAAGACTTAAGGACAATTGAAGAAGATAAACTCTCGGAATTGTATGACACGCCGATAATGGTTAGACATTATCCTAAAATAGTTAAGGCTTTTTACATGAAACAAGTTCCTGGAACAAAAAAAGGCAAGGAAACTGTTTTTGGATTTGATATGATTGCTCCTGAAGGCTATGGAGAACTTGTTGGAGGAAGCCAGCGTGAAGAAAGCATTGAGAAATTAAAAGAAAACCTTAAAGAACAAGGCGAAAACCCTGAGAAGTATGAATTTTATTTTGATACTCGTCGTTATGGTTCTGTTCCTCATGGAGGATTTGGCATGGGTGTCGAACGCGTGATTTCATGGATATGTGGTTTGGAAACAATCAAGGACGCAATCGCTTTCCCAAGAACAATGACGAGATACAGTCCTTAAAGATTCTATAGACTTCAATCCGATAGATTAATAAAACCAATAAATGTGTTAACTAAAAAAGAGGATTGGGGTAAATTGATTAATAAGACTGCAAAAAGTGTTAATTAAAAAGAGTTGCTTTAAGTTAGATTAGTAAAAGATATTCAAGGATTTAGATTAAATAAAAAAGAGGGTTGAAGATAAAATAGCATGTTATTAAAAGTTGAATAACACTGTTAACTAAAAAAGAGTATTCAAATTAGATTAGTAAGTTTAAGATTTAAAGAGGTGGGTGGGGATAAAGATTTGACTGCAGAAATCTTTAAAAACCCTAAAAATCCTGAAGTTTATCAAAAAAGAGGAGACAAAAACAAAATGCCTAAAAAAATCGAAGAAGACGAGGAAGAAGAAATGGACGAAGACGAAGACGAAGATGAGCTGGAAGACGACGACTCTGGCTGGTGATTTTTAACTTTTTCTTTTTGCTTTATTTTTATACAGATAAATTGATAAAGGAAAAGTTAAGAAAATAAAATTTATAACATAACTCATTAAACCCGTACAAAACCCTTAAAAAGATTCAATTTTTGATTGTTTTATGAAAATAAAAGACGTTGAATTGCGCTGGCTTGGACACGCAGGATTTTTGATAAACGCGCATGGTAAGACAATTTACATTGACCCTTATAACATAAAAGATGGTTTGCCGCCTGCAGACATTGTTTTTTTAACACACAGCCATTCTGATCACTGCAGTTTGGCTGATATGGGAAAAATTATTAGAGAAGGGACGATGATTGTTGCGCCTGCAGATTGCCAAAGCACTATCACAAAGTTTGATGTGCCGATTAAAATGGAAATTATAGAGCCAGAACAAGAGCTTGAATTAGGAGACATAAAAATATATGCGCTTCCTTCTTACAACATTGATAAGCATTTTCATCCTAAAGATGAAGGATGGATTGGATATTTGATAAAACTGGGCGGCGTTATTGTTTATCATGCTGGAGACACTGATGTTATTCCTGAAATGCAAAAACTTACAGGATACAAACAGCAAGATAAGGAATTCATTGCATTGCTTCCTGTTGGCGGCAGATACACGATGACTGCTGAAGAAGCCGCTGAAGCCGCTAAAATTATAAAGCCAACGTTGGCAATACCGATACATTGGGGAAGCATAATCGGAAGTGAGGCTGATGCAAAAGAATTTGTTGAATTATGTGAAGAAGAAGGAATTAAAGCAGAGGTTTTGAAGAAGGAATAGAAGTTCCGAAATGTATAAAAAAGAAGTTTAAAAGGTTTTTTCAACCAGCACGAACCGAACGAAAAACATTCGGCACTTTGTAAAGCAAAGTGGTGCCGGTTCTTATTTAATTCACAAAAAACATAAATTTTATTTTAGAAATTATATTATCACTCCGTGTTTCAATAAAAACAACAAAAAATATTTACCAAAAATTCATCAATTTTACAAAATTTATCACAAAAAACATTTATTTTGCGCTATAGAAATATTTTTAAAGAAGAAGTTATTCAACAATCTATTATATTAATTTATTCAATTGGGAGTTGAATAAATTAACTAGTTGGGTTGATTTCTTTGTTATTAGTTGGAAGTGTGTCAACTATATAAGCTTTTCTCATGAAAAGTTTTTTAGCAAAACACTTCAGGAAGAAAATTGTAATGAAAGGAGGTAAAAAATGGTGTTAAATTTTGCACAAGAGGCGATACAAAACGCTGGAACACATAGTATCAACTTTGATGAACTTAAAGCTGGTAAGGCAAACATCAAGGTTTTCGGAGCTGGTGGATGCGGCTGCAACATGGTCACATGGCTTTTTAACAAAGGCATTAACGGCGCAACTGTTTACGGTGCGAACACTGACGCCCTACACTTAAGTGTTACTAAAGCTGATGAGAAAGTTCTCATTGGTAAAGAGCTCACAAGAGGTTTGGGTGCAGGAGGAAAACCGCAGATTGGAAGAGAGGCTGCTAAAGAAGCAATTGTTGACTTGAAGAAAGCTGTTTCCGGTGCAGACATGGTTTTTGTTCTCACAGGAATGGGTGGTGGAACAGGAACAGGTGCTGCTCCTGTAATTGCTCAGTTGGCTAAAGAAACTGGCTCAGTTGTCATTGGCGTTGTTACAATGCCCTTTGAAGCTGAGAAGGCAAGAATTGACAAGGCTGAATTTGGACTTCAAGAATTGAGAGAAGTTACCGACACATGTATTGTGTTGGACAACAACAGGCTTGTGGATATTGCTGGACAACTTCCAATAGAGCAAGCATTTGCAGTTGCGAATGAACTTGTTTCTACAATGATTAAGGGAATTGTCGAGACAATTACACTTCCTAGTTTGATCAACCTTGACTATGCTGACGTTTCTGCGATAATGAAAAATGGCGGTGTTGCTGTTATTGGCATTGGAGAATCAGACACAACAGATCGTGTAAATGAAGCTGTAAAACAGGCCCTGACACATCCTCTACTTGACGTGGATTACAAAGGAGCTACTGGAGCTTTGATACACATTACTTGTGGCTCTGACTTGAAGCTGGAAGAATTCGACCAGATAGGAAGAATTGTTTCCGACAACTTGAGTGCCGAGGCAAACGTGATAATCGGTGCTAGAATCAGCAAAGAATTCCAAGGAAAAGTGCGTGTCATTACAATAATGACCGGCGTAAAAAGCCCATATGTTCTTGGAAGAGAAATGGAAGAGTACAAGCAGCCACTTTCAAAAGAAGTCTCTGATCTTGGAATCCAGGTTTGGAGATAATTGTAATCGCTGAAAAAGAGTTTGTTTAATTTTTATTTTATTTTTATCTGCCCCGAGATTTTCTCGGGGTGATTTCCTTTTTGTTTTTTTATTTGATTTTTGTTTTAGCGAGGACCGAATTAAAGAAAGATTTAAATAACTTAAGGGATGTAAATCGGTATGGAGTTTAATATTATTATAGAAAAGGGAGAAGATGGTTATTTAATATCTGAAGTAGTTGGATTGCCTGGATGCCATACACAAGGCAAGACAATGAATGAATTACTTGAAAATACCAAGGAAGCAATTTCTTTGTATTTAAAGGCAACTAGACAAAAAAAGATTAGCGACAAATTTATTGGTATTAAAAAATTAGAGGTTTAGCATGAGCAAACTTCCACAGCTTACTGCTGTTGAATTAATTAAAATTCTATTAAGAATTGGTTTTAAGGCTCTTAGACAAGAAGGAAGCCATATATTCTTAAGACATGATGATGGCAGGACAACTGTAGTTCCAAATCACCCTGGAAGAAAACTTGATAGAGGATTATTAAACAAAATCATAAGAAAAGATATTCAAATTTCCAGAGAAGAATTTATGAGGTTAACATAATTTCATAATTTTGATATTTCTAGTTTTTTTATTAATGTGAATTTTATTCTTGTTTACTTAAAATAGTTTTAACCTTAGTGCACGAACGCGCCCCAACACAAAAGAAATGGCAAAATATTTAACGTTAAAATTGTAATAATCAAATTAAATTTACGCTGTTAGCTTTATTCTAAAGAAAAAATCAAACCTCAATACTTTCTTTTTCCTGCATTTTTGTGTTGCCGTACTTGTTGAAATAAAGAATTCTGTCTAAGTCAATTGGTGCTTTTTTTGTTCTCTTTTTTTCATATTCAAAGCCAATTGGGAAGACGGCTTCGACGTTGACGTCTTTTGGAATTTTTAATACTTCTTTTATTTGTTCTTCGGCAAAATAACCAACCCAACATGTTGATAAACCAACTTGTTCAATTTTTAATAAAAAATTCTGGATTCCAGCGCCGGCTTGCTGTCTAGCATAGGCTTCACCGCTTTCTCCATAGGCATTTACCAATCTTGAAGGATTTGAACATACAACGACAACATAATGTGCAGAGGAAATGAAATCTTGCTGGCAAGCCTTTGTAATTTTTTTTATGCTTTCTGAATCGTCAACGAGAATAAATTTTAATGCAGAATTATGGCCTGCTGTCGGAGCATATCTTGCAGCATCTATACACTCGATGATATTACGCCAGTCCGGTTTTTTTGATGAAAACTTGCGGACACTTGCCCTAGATTTTATTAATTTATCAAAGTCCATTTTTAAGATAAGAGCAGGAAGTTTATAAAATTAATTAAAACGAAATAACACCACCGCCAAGAGCCTTTTTTCCTTGGTAAAGAACAATTGCCTGCCCTTCTGAAACGCCTGTTATAGCTTTGTTTAAAATTATTTTAAAAGATTTTTTGCTTTTATCATGTAATAACTTTGATGGTAATAATTCTCCAACCTGCCTTATCCTGCTTAATATCTTTATTTGGTCGTTTTTATTTGGCTCTTTATTTATCCAATGTGGGCTTTTTAGGAAAAGGAATTTTCTTAAAAGAATTTTATGGCCTTCTGGCGCCGCAACAATTTCATTCTTTTTTAGGTTTTTAGAAGCCACATACCATCTTTTTATTTGGTGATTTTTTTCCATTGTTTTTTGAATTTCAATTCCAAACCTAGGACCAATTCTCTGTCCTATCGTGTAATAATAAATTCCGTCATGCGTGCCAATGATTTTACCTTCTGGATTAAGTATTTTTCCTGGTTTTGGTGGAATCCGCGTCTGAAGAAACTGTTTTAAATTTACTTTTCCCACAAAGCAAATTCCAACAGTTGATTTTCTGGCAAAATTCTCAAAGCCATGTTTTTCTGCTATTTTCCTAACTTGTTTCTTTGTGTATTCTCCAATTGGGAAAAGGGAGTGTCGCAAATCAGCTTCATTTAGTCTGTATAAAAAATAAGATTGGTCTTTTGATTCATCCTTCGCTCTTAACAATTCATATTTAACTCCACCTTTACCTGAGAAATTTTTAATGGCAGAACCCGATTTTTTTACATTATTATTAATCATTTTACTAAACTTTTTATCATTAACAACTTTTCCATTTACAATCCTTTTTACTCTCGCATAATGCCCTGTAACAATAAAATCTGCTTTGAGTTTCTTAGCAGCTTTCCATAACAAAGGGAATTTTATTTTGTTATTGCAGTCTACGTCTGGATTTGGTGTAATCCCACGCTGGTAAAGTTTGAACATTTCATCAATAACTTGTTTTCTGTATTGTTTTTCAAAGTCAAGAGTGATTAACGGAATTCCAAGCCCAGACGCAACTTTTGTAGCAACGCGCCTGTCGTCTTTCCAAGTACATTCCCCAAGGTCATTTTTTGTATCAGACCAATTTTTCATGAAAATACCGATGACCTCATAACCAGCTTTCTTCATTAAAAAAGCAGCTACACTTGAGTCAACACCACCAGACATTGCGACTAAAACTCTTGTTTTTTTGTTTTGAGTTTTATTTTGCCTTTTTATTTTCTTCCAATGATCTTTATCAAGAATATATCCAACGCAGTTTTTTGCCCCGCATCTACATGGATATTTTTTATAACCATCTAAATCAAACCCATAGTTGTATGAGAGCTCTTCCCCCATTTTTATATTTTTTCTTGCCTTTATCCATATTTGATTGTTTTTTATTTCAAATGTGCAGTTTGGATCGCATGAATGATTAATGAATTTCGCGGTGTTTTCTGGCATGTTTCCGTCAATGTCCCACTTTTTGTTTAACTCAAATATAAAAATGCCATCTTTTTCTGAAACTTTTTCTGCCTCTGCCTTTGTAATCTTTTTTCCAATATATTGAATTATTCTTGTTCCTTTCTTTATATTTTTCTTCGCAAATGCACCATTTCCATGTATTTTAGAACGCCTTATCCTGATAAATTCATTAGCCTTTGTTTTTTTCATTATTAAATTTTTCCAAAATTTAATTTGACGAAATCTTTGATTTCAGTCTTAAAGAACTAGTTTAATGTCGGTTAAAAAAGTTTACGCCCCACTACAGAAATTTATAAAAACCCCTCTTTTTCTCCTTTGAAATGGATGTTCAATTAAATTATCCTTTTGTTACGGAATTTCCCAGTAGTTTTCCAGCAGAAGGAATCATGACACCTTTTTCTTTTCTTGGATATTCAATACCTTTCAATACGCCTATGGATTTAAGCAGGGGAGTTTCTGAATTTTTAAGAATTGAAAGGATACTTGGAAAAAGAAATCTTGATGGAGAAAGGGTTGAGGGAAGAGTTTATCTTTTACCTTCTGTTGCCGAAGAGTTTTACCCTGAAAATTTTATACCAACCAATTTTGCTTCTAGAGCTGAAAGAATTCAAGAAGAACCAAATGAGAGAAATGTTTGGGTTGTTGACGCTCTGAGGAGAGATGGAATTTACCAAAAAATTGTTATTAAAGGACCAAAATACTCTAAGTGGCATCTTTATCAGCCTCCAAAATCTTGGATCACACCCCTTGATAGATTAGGGGCTCATAAAACTTCAAAGACAGAATTAGAAACATTAGTGCAGTTAGCAGATGCTGGTGTTCCTGTTGAAGAACCGTTAGGGTATTTTGAGGAAGGAATAGAACAATATGCCTTTACTAAGTTTGTTGAAGGAGAAAATCCGAAAGATATTTTAGAAGGTTCAAGAAGATTTGAAGTTTGGAATGCTGATGCAACATTACTTGCTAGATTATCTCGTGAAGGATACAAACACCAGTATTTCTATAGTCCTGAATTTGATGATAAAATATGGGATGGTGAAAAATTGGTTCTCATTGATGTAGATGAAACTTTTAAAATACAAGATGGATTTGAAATAAGCCACAACCAAATTCAAGAATATCATTTATCTACATTAAAAGATGTTCTAGCTTCTTATGTTTCTAGAAAAGTAATGTCAAGTGACGAAATGCCTTTTTATGCCAGAACTTTCTTTGGGGTAATGGGGTGGAATCCTGATGACGCAGAATATTTAGTTAGGAATTTGGACCCAAATAAGATGACGGAGGAATCTTATAATGCTATAATGATGGATACTGATTAAATCTTTCAGTTATAAGTGAAAGCGCCCGAGGAAGGATTTGAACCTTCGACCCCGCGGTGACTGTTGTTGCATAAATTTGCTATCAGTAACAGCCGCGTGCTCTAACCAACTGAGCTACCCGGGCACGATTTAAGAAAAAGAGAACGATATTTAAAGTTTATCTTAAATCTCAATTACGCTGAAAATTGGGTAATGGTCAGATGCTTCTTCCGTTAGTTCATTTTTTATTACACCGGAATCAATTGTCTTTATCTCCCTTGAAGCGAAAATATAATCTATTCTAATATCGGTAGCTCCCACTCTATATCTACTTGTTGGAATTGTGGATGTTACCTCACTTTCTTTTAAAGTATCATAAAACCCAAATTTTTTAAGAGTTGAGATAATTTTCTGATTTTTTAATCTTTTAATAACCAATTTTGGATTATTGGTAATTGCTTTGAATCCTTTTATTAATCTTTTAAAGTCGTAAGAATCTCTCTTTGAAATTGAGTTTAAATCTCCAGACACAATAGCAGACCCCTTAACTTTTTCTAATTCTTTTTCAAGATCTTTAACTTCTTCTGAAAAATTTGATTCAGCAGAAGGATGAATTACAATTATTTCCAAGCTTTTTTTACCTAGTCTTACTCTTGATTTTATTCCTGTTCTTTCTCCAAATTGGAAAATTTCCGCAATTAAAGGCCTTTTTGACAAAATCATATTTCCCCATTCATAATTTCCCCATTTTCCAAAAAATCCATACTTGAAATTAAATTCCTTTTTGTAATCAACAAAAATTTGAAAAAGATTATCGCCACCATAAGCAGCTTCTGTAAGAACTAAAATATCTGGATTTTCTGCCGCAATAATTTTTTTGGCTTTTTCTAAGCGCTCTTTTTCAAATAGAAAAGGCGCTACCGTCTGATGAAATCCATGAAGAATGTTATAATTTAATATTTTTACTTTCATTTAAGTCTATTCTCTTTGATTTGGATTTGATTGCCCAATAAAGATTAGGCTTTTATCGAGCATACTATCTTTAACCTTTTTGGTATGAAAATACATGATATCTTCATCTTTTAGTTTAAGTTCCTCTAAAAGCCCCCTCTTTAAAAATTTTTTAATGGATTTATGCACTTCTTCATATGAAAAAGAAAATTTCCCGCGAACTAATCTTTCATATTCCTTTAATAACTTTCCCTTAACAAACCTTGCCTCATGCAAAATTGTTAATAGCTTCTTTTCTTTACCTGTTAGTTTCATTTTTTCTTCTTCTTTTTTATTGGCTTTAATCCAAGATCAAAAACAGGTTTTACTTGATGTTTTTCTAGGAAAGCATAAACATTTGCCTGTTTTGCGCCGCGTATTAAAGAGATAGCAGATTCTTGCGCATATCTAATATGTTCTGGATCTCCAAGAATTCCTAATTGATTTCCTTTAAGTTCAAAATGACATTTTGTCAATTCAGTTAAAGTTCTGAGTGTTTTACCTTTTTTTCCTATGATTCTTGCCCTAACAACTTCTAAATCTTTTCTTCTTGTGTGGTCTTTGATGTTTAAAGCTTCGAATAAGAGATCATCTTCTTTGATTAGTAGGGCTATTGAGAAAGGGAAGCCGAAATCCAAAGCCTCGATAACTTTTACAGCAATATATTCGTCTTCTGGGTTTCCTGTTATGGTGATTTCTTTTCCACTGTTGTCGATTTTTACCTTGAGTCTTTCTTCTAGCTTTTTTCTATTTTTCGTTATCCTTGCAATTTTATCGCAGATGATTTTTTCCATTCTAAGTTAAGAATATTTCTCTAAATTCCCCCTTCCCAAAAATTTTTTCATCAAAGGTCTTTATTTTATTTAATTTTATCTTATATAATCGGGATTCAAAGATTTTATTATGGAATCCTTTAGGATTTTTGACAAACCTTAGTGATTTCGGAAATCTTTTAATGTATAATATGCCTGCTTTGATAAGTTCTTTATTATTCCCTACTAAGGTAATTGTACCTGTTGCTTGTAATCCCTGAAGTAAAGAACCCCACTTTTGTCGAGAATCAAAAATGTTAACAGATACATTATTATTTCTCAGGATATTTTTTTCATGAGTTGTTTTAGTTTCGCTCCATATGTAGAGATTGAATTTTCTATCAAAAGTATAATATGCAGTATTAGAATATGGCTGGTTTTTATAAAAGGTAGATAATGTTAAAAGTTTATTTTTGTTTAAGATGTTCTTTATTGATTTTAATATATTTTTATCAATTTTCATTTTAGAATTCAGTTTTATCTTTTTTTAGATAGCCTTTTTCTTTTAACCATTCAACCTGATTGGGCCTGTATTTGAAGATTACGTCGCCTTTGTCTTTGTCAAGCTCCCAAAATTCTATTATCACGACGTCTCCTGGACGAAGCCAAAGAGCACGCCTTAACCGGCCAGGCACGCGGCAGTTTCTTGTTTTTCCATCCAGGCAATTTACAAGCATTTTGTTTCCTCCAAGCCTTTGCTCAATGATTCCAATTACTTCCCCGCTTCTTGGAAGTTTTACTCTTGTGACTACTTCCTCAGTGTTCTCTTGCTTTTTATCCATGATTATTTTAAAATAATTTTGTTTATAAAACTGTTGGAAAAATTAATTATGCGAGTACAAGAGCGAAAGGAATCCCGCTAATTTCACCCACACCTTCTTGGTCAATAATTCCTGCTTCTATTGCCGCGGCCACTGATTTCTTACCAACTATACTGAAAGTGGCATCTTCATTTGAAAAAGATTTCATTAGCTCTATAACTTGTTCTTTTGATTTGGGTTCGTCCTTACCGTGGTAAAAACTTTCCTTCACATCCAGCTGAAATTTTCCAGATTCAAACCTTTTCCCGAGCAGTTCTTTATCGCAAATTGCAATAACATTTCTATATGTTTTTATTATATTTACGAACATTTTATGGAAAACCTTAGAAGTTCTCACTGAACAAGCTTTATAAAATTAATGCAGACTAAGTTTAAGGCTAAAAAATTAAAAAGATTTTTTTGCGCCTTCTTTGATTGCTTTTTCTGCATTATCTTTTGACATCATGGCGCTCATTCTTGTTCCACAACTAGAACAGTTTCCTTGAGCCATGTATCCTCCCCTGGAAGTCTGTTTGATTTCAGGGTTTTTCATTTGACACTTTGCCTTACACTTTACACAATATCCTTGTACCATTTATTCCTCCTAAAAATCTCAAGGTTTTTTTGATTTTTAAATTATCCTATTTTTAATTATACTAAACTTAATTAGTTTTATCATACTTTAGCTAATAAATCATATCTTATTTATAATTATGGTGCCAATGAAGTTGTGTTTTTAGAATTTAAAACTCTCTTTGAATATCAATTATCTGAATGTATCTCTATCTCGCCCAATTCAAAATTCTTAATAATTATAACGTGTTTTATGCCTTTTACTTGGCTATATTTAATTATTAGCCCCTTTGTTTTGTAAGTGGTTTTTTTATCGTCTAATTTAACCCTTAAGCTGTCAATTTTGTTTTTTTCTATAATGACTTCTTCAACTTTTCCTATATAGTCCCCAGAGTCAGTATAAACCTCTTTATCCATTAAATCAAGAACCTTGTTTGAGAAATACTTAGATAATATTTTTTTCCTGTAAATGATTAATAAACCAATCAGAATCAATAACGGCAAAATCCATAGGAAATTAGAACTAACTTTGCTTGGAATTTCGTTTACTGCAAATCCAATTATTTTTCCCCTGGAAGATGTTTCTAGGAATATTGCTGCCGCACCTATCGCGATTGCAATCACGATTTTTCTTACCGATGATCTATGTTTATGTTTGTGGGTTTTATGATGCTTATGAGCTTCCATTCTGTGTCTGTGAACTTCGTGCTTTCTTTTTCGCCTTTTCTTTAATAATATGATTATAATGGCGGTTGCTAGAATAAGAATAAGCAAAATTAGGAGAACAGTTAAGTTTATTTTTTCTCTTTCAGGCAATTCACCGACAATTTTTTCTAGTTTTCCATTTTCAACTTTGAATTTTTGTTCGGCAAATGCTCTTTGTAGGTTTCCATAGAGTATATCTACTCTTAAAATGTAATCACCATCGATGAACCGTATTTCATCTATTTTGTCTATAACGCTTAAATTTCCCTGCACTGCTTTGGTTTCTATTCTGCTGAAGATTTCATTATTTCTGCTGTCAATTATAGAAGTTTTTATGTGAACATCAATTTTTTCTACGCCAATTTGTTCAATTAAGTCATAGCTAAAGAGCAGGGATTTGTTTTCATTTAAGTCAATGTTTTTTAATTTCAAGAGTATGTCAAATAACGCTTCTGAGCAATCTATTTCTTCTATTGGTTTGCTTTCTGTTCCTGTGCATGTTCCTATATTCTTGCATTCTCTTGTTTGTTTTCCATCGGCACAAACACTCCAAGGCGTGCAATCCCAGTTGTATGTGCATGGTACTATTGTTGTTACGCCTCCGCCGCCACCCCCACCACCAGAAGGCGTCGTGCTTGCTGCTGTTAAGGCAAAAGTATCTACAGCACTTGCGATTGTTCCTGTTGAGCTATTTGCGTAAAACGTAACAGTGTATGTTCCTACAACAGAAGGAATAGGTAAAAATTCTAGTGTGTCGCCATTTACGAGATTTAGTCTTTGTACTTGATTGTTTGGAGAGGTTACATTCGCCCATACTGATTGTGAATTTAATGCTGAAATTGACAGGCTTATTGTTGAGCCGACGACTGCTGAAGTTGGTGTTATTGAATATGATGTTATGCTTACAGCTCTGAAATAGGATACATTATCAAAGAATCCTATGTTTGTAGTATATGTTGTTGTGTTTGCGCCACGTGTGCTTCCGGTATGAGTCAAGAGCAGTGTCCCATTGTAGCTGCTTGAGCTTGTGTTTGACGATTGCAATCCAGAACCGAACATTGCTATAGAATAATTTCCTGATGTTGCGTTTATTGCCAGAACTGTAAAAGTTGCAAATACTGAGAATAAAAATAAGATAACGACTAAGAAATATGTTTTTTTATAGTTTAGTCTATGCTTAAAGTTACTTTGTTTAAAATTATTTGTTGTCAATTTTCCCTCTTTTTAATCAATCTCTTCAGCCAACTCAATCAATAAAGGTTTAAGCTCTTTGATATAAGCATCAAAATTTTCTTTATTGAAGGGTTTCATTACCAATTGGCGAACTTCACTATACTGAAACTTTAAGGCTTGAAGTTTTTCTTTTGTCAAAAGCAAGTTATCTTTGTATTTACTATATGTAGTTATTGAGAAAAGAAGCTTTTCTTTTGTTTCTTTCAAGAAGTCTTGTGGCTTTATATTAAATTTTTGATAGATGAAGAGCAAGTCAATAGCGTCTCTTGATTTTATTGCTTTTCTTGTTAACAATGAGCGCGTTTTCTCAGTTACTATCTCCTTAATGTCATAAACTTTTGTTTTGATTGGCTTGTAAAAATCAAGAAATTCTTTAAAATAGATTTGATCCTCTTTTGTAAATTGATTTGGTTTAATTAAAGGAAGCAGTTCTTTTGTTTGAGTGCCAAATATAATTTTTTCTAAGAAGTTAATTTGAACCTTAATAAAGGAAGGGTTTCCTGTTAAAACTGAAATATAATGAACTTTGAAAGTTACAAGTTTATTACTGCTTCCTATCTGAACATATTTTATATCTGTTTTATCAAATTTAAATTCTAATCCTATTTTTTCAAGTTGCTCTCCAAAAGCATTGATTTTTTCCTTGCAAATTTTCTTTATGCTTTTTGTTGGTTTACCTTGCCATAACTTCTGATCAGCAAAAGTAAAATCAAGATCTTCTGAAAATCTGAAATAATCAAGATACGCTTTAGCCAAGCAAGTTCCTCCTTTAAACACATAGCCCCCAAAATTCAATTTTGAAAGCAGGATATTAAGGTAAAAGTCTTTTTCAATCAGCTCTAAGGCAGTTATACTTGTTTTGTCTTTTATTGACATCAAGAAATTCTTAAGTTTATCCTTATCTATTTCCATTATAGCATCTCTTTTATTCTCTTTTTTACTATCCGATTATATTCAACCGATTCCCTGAGAAAAAGAGACTTATTAAATTTATATTCATTAAGGTCGATAATTTTCTTTAGATAGATTAAGTCTAGCAAGGTTTTTTCTAAATTGCTAAAATAAAGAGGAATATTATTGTTTGTTTTTGTTTCTTTAATTTCAAAGAATAAAGAAGGTTTTAATTTTACAAACAAGAAACTTGAACCCGCTATTTTTAGGGGCGCTGTTCTATTGAATTTATTATTAATAACAATATTTACAGGAAAAACTTCATGAGTCAAACCTAAAAACTTTAAAGCAGTGTTCAAGCCAAAATACCATTTAACATTTTTTTTCTCTAAGCCAAGAGATAATAATTCATAAGGAGAGTATTTTAGAGAATTAAACTTTTTTTCTTCATGACTTTTTAAATAGTAAACTCCCCGGAATATAGTTACGAGATAACCTTTATTTAGCATAACTTTTCTCAGCGTATCTTTATCAAAATCATACTTATTTGCCAAACCATCAAAATCTTTTCTTGTGAGGATTTTTCCTTTAGCTTCTCTTAAGATGGTGTCTATTTTATTCATAGTTTAATTCACCTTTATGGGTGAAATGTAATAGGATATATAAACCTTTCGTTTTATCTAATATACAATAAGAAAGTTTATTTTAAGTAAATGTTTAACTTTTTTATTCTTTCTGGGTTTAAGAGGGAAAAGTCCCATTTTTCTCATGGGTTTGAGGGAGTGTCCCATCATCTGCATATCAAACCACCGCCTTGCTGAACAAACAGATTTTCGGCGTTTTGAATGTAGCAGCCCTGTGCATTAAGTTTTCCAGTATTTGTGATTACTAATCTTCCATTCATCAGTCTAAACGGATTGCTTCCCAAATTACAAGTAGTTGATAATTGACAATTACTTCCATCATCAATCAACCACGTTGCTCCGTCTGTGCAAGTGCAGTCGTCTGCTGCACTAATCGTAATATATCTTGTATCTGTTTGGTTTGCAAGTCCGGAATTCGCAGACGCATAAGTGTAATAAGTATAAGTTCCAGTATCTAATACAGCAGTCGCATTTTTACTTTGATTCACATATAGGTACCATTGAGTTGAGTTGAATTTTTGTAGATTACTCATGTAAAGTTGAGAAACTTCGTCGGCTGTTAATGAACGATTCCAAATGCGGACTTCGTCGATTGAGCCGTTGAAGTATTTATTATTTCTTTCATTCCATCCCACATACCAATTACTTGAAGAGGTAATTATTCCAACTGCTGAAGTATCAAGACTAACTCTTTGTACCCCATCCACATAACCAAGCACCCCGCTAGTCCCTCTCGCTCCCACCACCATAACAACATGATACCAAGTGTTTATAGAGTTGCCAGCCCAAGAATCTTCAGCATTGTTTGTTCCATCATTAATTCTAAATAGAAATTGGTTAGCTCCTGCATTAGAATCTGCCCTAATTGAAATTGTTGGATTGGCTCCCGTCGGTCCCTTTCCCACAACTCCTGACAGGTCTACAAATGAACGCACCTTTACCCAAGTGCTGATAGTAAAATTAGTGCTTAAGTTTAGAGCATTAGGAGTCCCAAAATTCACAGCATCATCAGTCCCATCAAAACTAGTCGCATTTCCATATTTTCCTGTTGTGTAATTACAATTAGTACCCATACCAATACAAGTTCCATTATTTCCAGAGTTTGAAACATCAACAACACGAGTTAGATTACTAGTTCCTTCTCCAATCGCAGTTAAATTATCAAAATTCATCATCAAAACCAAAGAATCGTTGTAAAGTGTGTAATTCGTAGTGTTCCAGTTATAAGTTAGGTTTTCTAGGTTAGATTCAACGATTGAAACATTAATCTCAATTGAAGTGTTTGAAGTTGTTGTTGCGTTCGCCGGTGTTGGTGATATGAATTGTGTTTGTGGCGGCGCAACTGTAATATATCTTGTATCTGTTTGGTTTGCGTTACTGGAAACATCACTGGCATAAGTGTAATAAGTATAAGTTCCAGTATCTAAAACAGCAGTTGCGTTTTTACTTTGGTTTACATAGAGATACCATTGAGTTGAGTTGAATTTTTGTAGATTACTCATGTAAAGTTGAGAAACTTCGTCGGCTGTTAATGAACGATTCCAAATGCGGACTTCGTCGATGGTGCCGTTGGTATAAAACATACCCTCTGTTGCATTGAGTGCTCCAATAAAAAGGTTTCCAGTGGCGCCCGCTGATGTGGTGCTCCCTATAGTTCCTAGGAAGCTAAGCGTTTGCTCTACGCCATCTAAATACCCTTTCAGTCGAGTGGGGTTAGTAGATTGTGTGCCATCGAATACCATAACCACGTGATGCCAGTTTGTGTCATTACTGGCGAAATAACCGTAACTCGTATTACCATTGCTAGGTTCGAGATATACCATTCCATCAGTCCATGCCTCTATTACGATACGATTCGCGTCGCTACCCGTAGCTGTTGTTTTAGAGAGAAAGACCCTTGCATTGACAGCAATTCTCTTGAACCACATTGAGTAGGTCAGTTGGCTGACTCCTTCGATACCCTGCAGTCTTGCCGTATCCACATAATCATTAACACCATCAAAACTAGTTGCATTTCCATATTTTCCTGTTGTATAATTACAATTAGTACCCATACCAATACAGGTGCCATTATTTCCATACCCTGAAACATCAACAACACGAGTTAGATTATTGGTTCCTTCTCCAATTGCAGTTATATTATCAAAGTTCATCATTAAAACAAGAGAATCATTGTAAAGCGTGTAATTCGTAGTGTTCCAGTTATAAGTTAGGTTTTCTAGGTTAGATTCAACGATTGAAACATTAATTTCAATCGACGTGTTTGCTGTTGTTGTTGCATTTGCCGGTGTTGGAGATATGAATTGTGTTTGTGGCGCTGCTGCCTCAGCTGTAATAGTTACAGTGTAATTTCCAGTGTCTAGGACAGTAGTTGCATTTTTACTTTGGTTTACATAGAGATACCATTGAGTTGAATTGAATTTTTGAAGATTACTCATGTACAATTGAGATATTTCATTTGCTGTCAGGCTTCTGTTCCAGATACGGACTTCGTCGATAGAGCCAAGCCAAAATTCATCGTTACCCCCAGCCCACGCACCAATCTTCATTGCGGTCGCTGTTCCAGTATCAATTGCAGTTGTGGATTTGTTGACTTCAGAACCATCAAGGTAGAGCTGGTGGGTCGTGCCATTATAGGTATAAACAAAATGATGCCACGTATTAGCAGTTGGAATTGTGGATGTACATACGTCAAACGGCCCGCCATATCCCCATACCCCCAGGCTCATTCCTGTACAACCGCCTAGTGTATGAAAGCCCATAGAGACACCTTTAAAGCCAGCCACATCCTCACGGCTGGTGATTTGCCTTGCTGACGCGGGCGTGGACGGATATTTTATCCAGGCGGAAATAGTTTGATTGCTATTCAACGCCGGAATCCCAGTGAGTCCGACAGAAATACTATCATCAGTTCCATCAAAATATGTTGAATTTCCATATTTTCCTGTTGTATAGTTACAATTAGTACCCATACCAATACAAGTGCCATTATTTCCAGAGTTTGAAACATCAACAATACGAGTTAGATTACTAGTTCCTTCTCCAATCGCAGTTAAATTATCAAAATTCATCATCAAAACTAAAGAATCGTTGTAAAACGTGTAATTCGTAGTGTTCCAGTTGTAAGTTAGGTTTTCTAAATTAGATTCAACGATTGAAACATTAATCTCAATTGAAGTGTTTGATGTTGTTGTTGCGTTTGCTGGTGTTGGCGAAATGAATTGTGTTTGTGGCGGCGCAACTGTAATATATCTTGTATCTGTTTGGTTTGCAAGTCCGGAATTCGCAGACGCATAAGTGTAATAAGTGTAATTTCCAGTGTCTAGGACAGTAGTTGCATTTTTACTTTGGTTTACATAGAGATACCATTGAGTTGAATTGAATTTTTGA
>JAGVXG010000002.1 GCA_018303885.1 Candidatus Pacearchaeota archaeon | reverse complement strand
TATGAATAAAAAAAGAGAATTTTTAAACTTTCTTGAAAGCTTAAACCAATTTGATTCAAACAGCAAAAGATATAAAACCCCTAATTAGTCAAATTTTTATATCAATCTTTCTTATCTTTATTATGAATTCAAAGAGAAAATTTAACAAAATCGTTTCTGACATAAAAAAAATAAGAGTCCAGGGCGCCAGAAACGTAGCAAAAGCAGCCCTCAAAGCATACTTCCTCATCCCATCTCCAAAATCAAAGGAAAGACTTTTGGCTTCAAGGCCAACCGAACCGATGATGGAACATGTTTTATCGCTGGCAAAGGACCATTCTGAAAAACAGATTTTGAGACACTTTGATGAAACCCAGAGAAAAATAAACTTATCTGTCTTAAAACTGGTGAAAAATAACGACGCCATTTTTACTCATTGCCATTCTACAAATGTCAATAATGCTTTAATATATGCGAAGAAACGCGGAAAAAAGTTTGAGGTCTATACCACTGAAACACGCCCGTTATATCAGGGAAGAATCACGGCATTAGCGTTAAGAAAAGCAGGAATTAAAGTTACAATGTTTATTGATTCTGCAGCGGCAATTGCTATAGAAAAGGAAAATAAAAGAGATAAGATTTATGCAAACAAGGTTTTTCTTGGGGCAGATGCCTTGCTCAACAATGGCATAATAAATAAAGTTGGTAGCGGCTTGATTTCTGAAATAGCTTACAATCATAAAGTTCCTGTTTATATCATCGCAGACTCCTGGAAATTTACAAAACGTAAAGTTCCAATTGAACAACGGAGTTTGAACGAGATCTGGGATCGCGCCCCCAAAAACATAAAAATAAAAAACCCCGCATTTGAATTTGTTCAGAAAAAGTATATCAAAGCAGTTGTTTCTGAATTTGGGATTTTAAAATATGATGCTTTCTTAAAAAAAGTAAAAAATACGAAGTTGTTAATATAACATACAACATTTCACTCTAATTTATTTTTAACTATTTAAAATAATTATTTAGAATAACACACTCTCCATTGCTATCTTAAGAACTATTCCTGCGCTTCCATAATAGTTTTTGTCAGCTCTTCGTTGATTTCTTCTATTTTTTCATTAATTTCTTCGGAGATCTCAATAAGTTTTCCTATTTGTCTATCTATTATTTCCTTAGTTTCTGGAACGCTTTTTTTCACAAAATTTCTCCCCCCGACATCAACAGTTAAACTATCTGAAATAAGCTTCGTTTCCACGAAAATACCTCTTCCTAGCGGAGCAAGAACTTCTTTTCCGACCGATTCTTTGATTTCGTCAAGTCCAAGATTCAAAGAATGCATGTCTGTTATGCTTTCCTCTACTGCTTGAAGCTGCTGCTGGAGATTTTTGATTTGCTCTTCAAACATACTCAGCTTAAATAAAAGCTCCTGATTTTTATTTTCTACCATAAATATTTAATAGATAAGTGGCTTATAAACTTTAGGAGATTTAACATGGAAAAAACAGAGCAGATACAGTTAAAGGGCATCGAACTCCTTGATGAAAAGGAAAAGAAAATAGCTGACAAACTTTTTGATGAATACTATACAAAAATTAAAAGAAAAATAAAAAATCTCACATCATTAAGAATTCATATAAAAGAATACAATAAGGAAGGAAAAAGAAAAAAATACAGCATAAATGCAGAAACAGTTTCTTCAGGAAAAATATTCAAGGCAAACTCCTCTGACTGGAATTTTGCAGCTACAATTCATGATGTTTTTAATAAAATATTAACCCAGGCAGAGCATGCATATCACACAAGTGACCAGCATTAAAGTTATGATATTTAATAATTAAATATTTTTTCGTATTCTTTGTGAGTCATCCATTCTAATAAAACGCTAATAACAATAGCCATGCTTCCACGGATAGTGTAAATCAATCTCCAAGCATTTGGTAAGTCATATTTCCAAAGATTTGTCACACCATATTTTTTAACATATTCTTTAGGAATTTGCTTTTTGGAAATTTGTATGCCACAAAAAGCATTTTTCTCGATGTTATCAATTGCCTGATTTATGAACTTAAACAATTCCTTTTCAGAAGAATCCCCTCTTTCCAATTTGTAAAATGCTTCTTTAATTTTTTCTTCAGCAAATCTTGTTTCTGATGGTAAAATCATTTTCTTCTGGACAAGTCTTTTCTCTTAAAATAGTAATGAGCAGAATCAGGATAGTAAATCCAGCCGATTTTGCCTTCTGCATCAATGGATATTTTTCTAGAATACAACAAATAATTAATAATCACACAAAAAGTTTGATACATTGTACCTTTTGGTAAATTCTCCCATAAAGCTCTTTTCTTGTATTCTCCATCATTTTTTTTTATAAATTCTTCGACCATTAATACCGTGTCTAATCTTGGAAACCTTAAAATTCCCTTTATTTCCTTATTTTCTATTTGAGTCATGTTATATCAATAGATATAACTATATTTAAATGTTTCTAAAACAGTTGTAATACCCTGCTGTTTTTGTAGTCTAGTGCCTTATTATTAGGCTCAAACAACATTCATAACCTTTCTAAGAATAGAGCTGAAAATTATCGTTCCTATAAGATAAAACCAAAACCAGCTTAATATTCCGAAGAATTTGAAGTCGCCTACAGTGCTAAAAAAATCCATAAACCATCTAAAAAAAAGGATTAGTGGTATGGCAGTATAGACTATTGGCCTCATTCCAAGTTTCATCGTCTTTGGTATAAGCTCCATTTGTTTTTTCGATAATTCAGTCATTTTCTCAGGATGTTCTTTATATTTTTTCATCTCTTCCTGAAGATTTTTCTGCTCTTCTTTAAGCTCCCTCATTGTTTTTTGGTCTGTGCCGTATTTTTGAATCAAAGTCATTATAACTGAGATTGCCAGAACAATAGCAATCATTCCAAAATTCATATTCCAATTGAGAAGAGCTCCTGCAGTTGGGTTTAAGATAAAATGCACAGAGTTTTTTATGAGCGCGACTTTATCCCAAAAAAATGCAATCAGCAAAGAAACAATCATTACAATAAAAATTCCCGCAAAACCGCCCTTTTTTCCTTCGCTATCCATTTTAGTTAAAAAGAATGATTGTTTTTAAAGATTAAGATTACGCTTTTTCCTGAAACCTCTATTTTTAAGCAATTATTTGTTACCTTTAAGAAAAGACAACAAAATAGAAAGATTTATAAATATCAATTTCATCCAAAAATCATGGTAAAGACAATACAAAAGCCTTCATTTAGAGAAGTTGTAGCAGTGACTACAATGAATTTAGATGATGTGAATCTTAAGTTTAATTCTCAAAGAGTTGGACCTATGAATTTTGCAGGACTAAGAACCGCGAACTATGGTCCTGGTTTCAGAATGCCAACAATGCCAGAGCTTACTAACTTAGTTTATGCCTCTTTGGAACATCAAAATAAAGAAACAGCAAAAAATGTTGTTGAAACTTTAAGAAATCATTGGCTTACAGGAGATACAGGAATCCTTTATACTAAAGACGGAATGTTTGTTCAGGACAATCCAGGAATGACAAATGGAAGAGTTGTCATGAATCAAAAAACACTTGAAAGAAAATTAGGAAAACACGAAGAGCGCGGTGTTACGTTCAGCAATGATGGAAGTCTAAGATTCACTCCTTATGGATTCAAAAGAGAATCACAAACAGCCTCGGAACTAGCAAAAAATTCAGGGGTTATTGCATTAGTTGGTTCTGAAGAAAATGCAGAAAAACTTGCAAAATCATCTCAGCATTATAGAGTAAATCCCTATTTCTGGGTATTATCAAAAGTTGAAAATCCAGAAACAAGAGTCGCTGCCCTGAGTTCGGACGATTTCGACGGCAGGCTTGACGTTGGCGCCGGTCTCTCTGGGGACTACGGTAGTAGGTACTCTTTTGGGGTGTTTGGGGTTTCTGAAGGCGCCGCAGGCGCCGCGCCCAAAAAATAGATAGTTTTTTTAATACTTTATAATTCTTACTTTTGTCTTGGTATTAGAAAAGGTAAAACCCTTTTCTTTGTCAAGGCCACACGCCAGTTAATAGCACTTAACTTTGTTAAGTCATGAAATTCAACCTTGACAAATAGTAGCGTTTATATATAATATTTGTGAAACTTGAAAAGGTGGTGATTTACTTTTAATTAATTGGATAGTAAAGAGTCGCTGACCTGAATTCGAACAATTTCGACAACAGGCTTAACGTTAACGCCGATAACTCTGAGGACAACGGTAATAGGTACTCTTTTGGAATGGCCTTGACACTCCAAGAATTAAAAATGAAATCTTATGTTAATCTCTATCCTCAAATTTATTCTATGAAAAATCTTATTCTCGCATGGAAAAAAGCAAGAAAAGGAAAAACCCAGAAAGACTATGTTATTGAATTTGAGAAAAATTTAGGTTTTAATCTAAAAACCTTACATTATGAGTTAAAAAATCAAACTTACAAGCCAAAGCCATTAGAAACATTTATTCTTAGAGACCCGAAAACTAGAAAAATTTCAAAGTCGGATTTTCGGGATAGAATTGTTCATCATGCAATTTGCAATGTAATCGAGTCAATTTTTGATAAAATATTCATTGACGATTCCTGCGCAAACCGAAAAGGCAAAGGAAATCTCTTTGCTATTAAAAGATTTTTTGAATTCATTGAAAAAGTCTCAAGAAACGGAAAAACTAAAGGGTGGTTTAATAATAATCAGATAAAAGGTTACTGCTTTAAGGCAGACATAAAACATTATTTCGAAGAAGTTGACCATGAAATTCTTATAAGCATAATAAAAAGAAAAATAAGAGATGAAAAAGTGATTTGGTTGATCAAACGAGTACTGAGAGAGAGAGAGAGAGAGAGAGAGACGCGGACTTTCCCATTAAAAATAGAGAAAAATCAGAGATTTTAGCTAACCCGTCCAAACGTGGTCAATGTATAGGAATGCCTATTGGCAATTTAACAAGCCAGTTTTTTGCCAATGTTTATTTGGATAAGTTTGACAAATTTGTTAAACATGACTTAAAAGCAAAATATTACATAAGATATGTTGATGATTTCGTGATTTTGCATAGTTCTAAAGAACAATTAGAAATTTGGAAGCGCCAAATAGAGACATTTCTAAGAAACCAGTTGAAATTAGAACTTCACCCAGAAAAATCTAAAATAATTTCTCTTTCAAAAGGAATAGACTTTGTTGGCTTTAGGAACTTTTACCATTACAGATTATTAAGAAAAAGAAATATAAAAAATATGATAAGAAAAATAGAACTTTTTAATGAAGACCAAATTAGTTATGAGAAATTCTTTGAAATCTTTCAAGGATGGAATGCTTATGCAAAATGGGCTGATGTTTTGAATACTAGAGAAAAAATATTCTTAGAAATAATTAAAAATCTTTAATTAACCCCCGACAAACTTCCTCATTACAGGATGCATGTCCATCTCATGTTGTTGTGCAATATTCTGGTAGAGTTGGAACATTATCATTATCACAAGAAGAATAGCTGTTCCAGAAACTAATGCGCCAAGAAGATCAGTTACAGAAGCAAGCAAGCCTATAGCCAATCCACCCATTACTGTCAAAGGCATGATATACCTGTCTAATATGCTTTCTAAGATTCTTTCATCCTGCCTGAAACCAGAAACTTGTAGGCCTGAAGCAGAAATTTTATGTGCTTGACTTGCTGAGTCCATTCCAGATGTTTTAACCCAGAAAACCGCGAAAAGAGTAGAGAAAAACATAAAAAATAAAATATGCGTTAAACCCTGGATTAAAAACTTTGGTAGTAATCCGCCACGAATAAATAATTCTAAAAGGTTAGTATTTCCAAACCAAAATGCAAGTCCTGAAATAGGCTGTCCCTGCGAAAATCTTCCCAAAAAAGTGAAATAAGATGCAATTTTAGCTTTTCCAATACATTCTCCTCCAGACAAACATGGAGCAGCCGCATTCTCGACGATTCCACCGAAAAGCTGTATGTTGGCAATTAATGCAGCAGTCAAAATAACAGGGATAACAGAAGCATAGAAAAATGAAAGAGGCCATTTAACACCATATCCACGGAGCCTCCCAAAAGATAATGGGATTTCTACTTTCAGAGACTGTGCCCAGACAACAATCAGGAAAATCACCACTGTTGCAACAATTGCAGCCACGGCAGACAAAAGTTCTGCTGGGAATCTGTTAATAATAGATTGAATTAAAACAAAAACTTTTCCTGCGCAAGGAACTGTTGTAAAATCAACAAGGCAATTTCTTCCCTGCTGGTCTATGAACTGAAATGCCCCTGTCATTAATCTCCATGAAACTCCTGCGGCGATAAACAAACTAACTCCAGAACCAAAACCCCATTTTGTCGTAAGCTCGTCCATGTAAAAAATAGCCAAGCCCCCTAAAATCAACTGAAATATCAACAACCCTGTAAATCCCGGAGCTGCTTGCAACCCCTGCATTAAGACATAAACAAGCGCTTCAAAAATTATAAAAAAGAAGACAAGAACCTTTTGAAGTCCCTGGAAAAATTTTTTACCTTCGTCTGTTGTTGTGTCTATATTAATGATTCCCGAGCCAGTAAGCAACTGCAGAATAATCGAAGCCATAACAATTGGGCCTATTCCTAAAGAAATAATGCTTCCAAAGTCTGTTCCGAGAATAATAGCCAAGTACTCAAACCTTGCTAGAGCATTGGCTGAAAGCCCAAATAAAGGAACATTTGCAAGAACAAAAAAAGAAATTAAAACTATCAAAGTCCATTTTAGCTTTACTCCAAAACTTAGCTTTTTTTCTTCTGGTTTTCTGACTTCTGGAATAAAACTGAATATATCTTTTAAGTCTGCCATTTTATTTTTATTACCTCTAACTTAAATTACTGTTAATATAAAAACCAAAGTTGTTAATATGAAAATCTGCAAAACTTGATTTTACTTCTATTAAAATTCTTTTACCGCCTTTATCATTAAAAATCATTTTTTTCATCAACATTTTATTCTTTATCGGCTTTTTTTGTAAGGATAATATCTCCTCCGGCTTTTCTTACTTTTTCTATTGCCGATTGTGAGGCTTCTCTGGCTTTTATAATCATCTTGTTCTTTGGCGCGTGGCTCTCAGAGCCTGAAAGAATTTTATAACCTTCTAGATTAATTTCCCATTTGTCTCCGGATTTCTTGCCGTATTTTTCAAGGCTTAATTCAAGATTTTCTAGATTTATTCTTTTTCTCTTGTCTTTTTTTGTGCCCTTGCTTGTTATGCCTTGTTTTCCAAAATAATCATGCCCATAAAGAGCGTTTACAAGAGTTTTTTTATGATCTGCTCTTTTTCCAGAGCCAGACATGCCTGCTCCGCCCCTATGTCCTGACTTTTTCCTTTTCTTTCTGGCTCCGCCGCCATGCGTTCCCGTGCCTCTCATACGAGACATCTTTCTTCTTTTCTTTGTTTTTTTCATTGACATTTTATGCTACTCTCCTTTCACCATTCTTTTTATTTAGCCTCTGAACAAGATATTCTAGCTCTCTTTGAGAAATTTTATCTCTGTCTACTCTGCTTACTGAAAATCCTGCAGGCCACTCTGGCCCGTCTTCTCCGTCACTGTACCACATTAAAGTAAGTTTTCTTTCGTCGCTGTATGTGCAATAAACTTCAGCCTCCCCTTCTTCATTCAATCTTGCAAAAATGTGTCCCTCTGGCCCTTCAGCACTCACGAAAGGATTTCTGTTCTTTACAGGATTCATCCCAAGATATATTCCTTCGAAAGAGGTTTGTTTTCTTTCACTTTGTCCATCGTACAAAAGATATTCTTCTCCTACCTTTGGTTCTATTATTGTTTTTGTCATTTCATAGCATCCTCAAAACTAACTCATTTATTTTACCTCTATGATTTCCCAAGACTCCTTTTGGAAAATGAGCCTTGCTTTTTATTCCGCCTCTTGGCGGATGTAATCTGAAAAAAGGCTTTAGATTAAGAGATTCATACTTTTTTCCTTTTTCCAGTTCGTCAACAACTTTCTTGGCGTCAGTTTTCTTTTTCTTGTCAATTAGCTGGCCACGTTTTTCTATCAATTTTTCAAGTGTTTCTTTACTTATTTCTCCAAAAGCCACTAGGTCCTTGACTTTTTTTATCATCCCTTCTTGTTCTTTATTAGGATTTATTACAACACATGCATATTTTCTCCTCATTCTCAGTCTTGATAGAGTTTCTGCTACATCTCTGTCCATATTAACTTCTCCCCGAATTCTTATTATACAAATCATTTTATTATAAGCCAGTTTTTTTTAGAGCATTAAAGCAAGCTTCAACCAAGTTGAATGTAGTTCTTTGCTTACCAAAAGTTTTAGTGTAAATGTCTTTTATGCCAGCAAGCTTAAGAACTTTCTTTAGTTCACCTGCTGCAACTAATCCTGTTCCTTGTGGTGCAGGAATAAGAATCACTCTTACGCTTCCTGATTTTCCCATAACTTTTAATGGAACAGTATGAAGTTCTGAGCAATCACAGTCAAAGCTTGAACAGCCTCTTTTGATTTTTATAATATTCAGCTTTGCCTTTCTTTCTGCTTTATCTCTTGCAGGAAGCGTTTCCTTCGCCTTGCCGATACCAATGCCAATATGCCCGTTTTCATCCCCTACAACAGCCATTGCAGAGAAAGTAGGCACATTCCCCTCTTTTGTCTTCTTCTGTGTCTGGCGCCATGCTCTTCTTTTTCCGCCGCCAAACTTTCCCTTTGCCTGCCCTATTAAAATCAAGTCTTTTTTAATATCCAGCAAAAAGTCAACTATCTGTTCCTCTAATATTTTCTTGTTATTATCAAGGATCTCGTCAATGTTTTTGATTTTACCTTTTTTCACTTCCTGTCCAAGTTTTGTCTTGGGTTCCCATGAAGCCAGCCCTCTTTCTCCAGCTCTTTGTGCATCTGCCCTTTCTTCTTTTTCAATGATGCCTGCTTCTAATTCAGCTTCTAATTTTTTGATATCTTCATCTTTTTCAATCAATTCCTGTGTGACTTCTTCGAATTTTTTAGCTTTCTCTTCAGCAACCTCTTCAGAGAGGGTTCCATGGGCTTCTACAGTCTTTTTTACATCTTCAAATTCCTGTTTTTTTTCACTTTTTGTCATTTTGATTTTTGTATTTTTAATTTAATTTCTTCAAATGTTTTGGAAAAATCATTTTTAAGATGTTTCCCTTTTATTCTATTCTCATCAGGGTAGTATTTCTCTTCACATTTTATATCAACTCCTGAGTCTTTTAGCCCTTTTAAGAATCCAAACACTTTATTCTTGTGAATGTTTCTTGTCATTCCTATATCTATGACTGGCATTTTCAATTTTTTTTCAATAATCTTTTTTCCAAACAAAAATCCCGTAAGATATGCAGCAGGAATAGACTTAAGACTTCCCTGAAACTCTTTTGGCCACCCATGTTTTAGTAAATCTTTAGAGGTTAATCCAAGCTCAACTTTATCTTGAGCCTCTTTGCTGGTTACATACTGCGCTGTAATATATCTATTTGTTTTTCTGAAAACAACTCTAGGAAAGCCGCTTTTAAGAAGGCCTATTCTTTTACCGTAATCTGTTTTATTTTCTTTTCTTCGTCTTTTTAATGTTTTCATTTGACATTCCTCCTAAATGTTCTCGAAGATGAGCCTTGCTTCTAAAAATCCTATTTCTTATTTTTTTCCTTATGTCGTCTATTTTATCTTTTGTTATTTCTCCGGATCTTTTCATTTCTGCAATATGTTTTCTTAATTTTCTTGTGAGAACGACGTAGTCTTTTTTTCTGATTTTAGTGCTTTTTCTTATTTTTCCCGCGCCTCTTCTTCCTTTGTTTTTTGCCCCTCTTCTTCCACTGGCTTCTTTTATGATTATTGCGCCGCTTCCTCTTAAGTCCCTCATATCTTGTTTTGTAATAGCATCTTTTATCTCATCTAGCCTTGACTCTACAAAAATTATTCTATCTTTTCCTATGCCAAATGCTCTCTTTGCTAGTTCTTTCTTTTTGCTTAAGTTCATTTTTTAATTTCTCCTTTGTTTTTTATGTTTTCTATTTTAAGAAATTTTTTAGAGTTAATATTTACAATAAGAACACCCATTTCCTCTGCTTTTTTCACAAGGTCCAGCTTTTTCTTTTTTCCTAATTTTCCTAAAACCACCTTTTTCCCCTTTACAACCTTTGACAATTCAGCAACGTTTCTTATCACGGGAATTCTTTCTCTTTCAGATTCCTTTTTTTTGTATCCCACACTTACAACCGGAGCATAGCCACGTCTCTTTTCTCTCATTTTGTTATCCCTTCCCTTTGGTTTTCTCCAGACTCTGTTTTTTCCTTTCTTCTTTCCAAGTTTGTGATATCTGTTATATATTCTTCTTAAAAATACAGTCATTATATTTCCCTCCTGAATAGAGCAGCTGCGGCGTTACTTTTCATTTCACATTTCTCTCCCTGCTTTGTTAGTTATGAAAATTCCATCCTGGAAAATTCTTCTGTCCCTGCTTCTTATTCTTGTTGCTGTTTCAAAATCTGCAGCAACCTGTCCTGCAAGTTCTTTGTCAACAGAAGTAATTTTTATTATATCTTTATTGATTTCAACCTCGACTCCTTCAGGTATTACTGTCTTTCTTGGAACCCTTTCGCCAAGAAAATTTTTTATTAGAACTTCTTTACCTTTAATTTCTACACTAATTGGAAAATGACTGAAGCAGACTTTAAGTTGATACTCAAATTTATGCCCAACCCCAGTTACCATATTTTTTATATGGGCAGCAGCAGAATTGATTAGTTTCTTTTCTTTTTTAGTTGCTTTTTTATTCCCAACAACCACCTTATTGCCCTCTTTTGTAAGACTAATTTTGTTTGTATCAAACATTCTTTGATTTTCTCCCTGGGGGCCCCGAACCTTTAATAGAGAGCCATCTAATTCAGCTTCAACTCCTTCCGGAATTTCAATCTCTCTAAAAATTTCTTTTTTCATTTGAATCTATCATATCTATATTTAATTTCTATTCTCCCTCTGGAAAAATATTTTATAAGTTTTGAACTTACATAATGATGGTCTCCAGTTATCAAATCTCCCAAACCCTCTGTTGCAAACAAAGCCCCGGCAGGAATAAAAGGGCCTCCTCCAGACATAATAGCCCCTCCAAAAACAAGCATAGCTAAACCAGATGCCCTATTTCCAATTCTTATTGTTTTTTCGTTCATTTAATAAAAGTAAGCAATTAAGCCACCCCCCATTCCTTTTTCAATAGCTTCTTCATGAATCATCAACCCCTTACTCGTTGATATTATGAGTGTTCCAATATTTCTTGCTGGAAGATACCTTCTTCTATACTTTTCAATCTGATCTTTTTTTACGCTAAACCTTGGCTTTACAACTTTACATTCAAAAAATTCCCCAAGACTAACCTCAACAGATTTTCCTTTAGTGTCAATTTTATACTTCTTTATTGCCCCTCTTTGCTTCATTATTTTTAGAACTTCGATTAGCAACTTTGACACTTTTCCTATTCTTACGTTTTCTTTCCTTGCCCTTTTTGCATTTCTTATTGCATTCAGCGCATCAGCCAGTATATCTTGTGACATTTTAATCAAATCTCCTTAACATTTCTTCAATCTTTGTAATATTCTTTTCTATTTCTTCATTTACCCTTGGATTAGCATCTCGGTATGTTTTTCCCTCTTTATCAGACGCTTCTGCTTCTCTATACATCCTTCTGTAAATATGAATAACATTCCAAACATCAATTCTTGCATTATGACTTAGTACTCTCTTTCCATTACCGTAGTATTCTATTATATGTGGAAACTCTTTTCTGAAGTATTTAAGTTTCCTTCTTCTTTCTCTAATTTCTGGAGTTTGTAAAAATCCAATTCTGTTTATTAATTGAGGTATCATTTTAACTATATTTTTTGAAGCCGATTTCTACAGCAACCTCTCTGAAGCATTGTCGGCATAAATTTATTCCGTATGATTTTATATGAGCTCCAAAACGGCCACAACGCTCGCATTTTTTTCTTGCTATGCCAGTTTTTCTTTCTTTAGGTTTATTGTGTTTAAGGAACTTTTCCATTTTCTTCGGTTTTCCTCTAAGCTGTTTCAAAATTTTTCTCCAATCGCTTGCTGTCATTTGAATTTTCTCCAATTTTTAATTCGAATGATTGAAAATTTCCTATTTGCTGTCATTTGGTTTCTCCTGAAAACGAATGAGCTAAAATCTTTGATTTTTGTCTCATTTTTAAACAAATTTCGTCTTGAAATTTTCCTCCATGAATTTAATTATTTCTTCTTTTGAGACATTCTGTCTTTTCGGGACTCTTCCAGCTTTTATTTTCTTAAGTTTGGTTCTTTTCCCGGCTCTTTTGAAAGTAACTGTAACATCTAAACCACGAATTCCAATATCTCTTTGGTACTCAAAACCCGGAATTTCAATATATTCTTTAACGCCAAAAGAAAAGCTATTTTCACTTATCTGATTTTTCTTTAAAGTATTATCTACAGTTGTCAGCATTTTTCTTAAAAATTCATTTAGGTTTTTCCTCATCGTGACTACTGCGCCAACTTCTAAATTAGGCCTAACCCCCAAAGAAGGAATTCTTTTTCTTGAAATCATTTTTGCAGGATTTCTTCCTGTCAGAAGCTTTAGAAGCTTAAACCCTTTCTCAAGATTTTCTCCAGTTCCGCTCACGCTGAGAACAACTTTCTCCATTATCAGCTTTTTCATTGGGTTTACCACGCTTGACGAAGCAGATTTCTGCATTTCTTTATTTCCTATTTTTTTCATTTTATTTTATGACTAAAAATTGTTTAATTAAGACGCTGATTGGTTTCCCATCAATCTCAACCTCTGCGACGCCCTTTTCTTTATAAATTTTTTTTACAGTTCCAGATTTACCTGAATGTTTTCCGGAAAAAACAAACACGCCAGCATCTTCTTTTAGAGGAAGACACTTCTCAACTTTTTTCTCTTTAAAGTTTATAATAAGAGAATCATTTACACTGCATTTTATTTCCGAAATGAAATTTCTTCCATCTTCGCAGTTTAACTGAATCTTTTTTCCTTTCAATATTTTTTTATCGGCTAATTTCACTATTTTATGATTGGCTTCGCTATCTTTTATTTCAATGAGATAAAATTTTCCATGGTTCGATAATTCCATTTTATAGTTTTTTTTCATAATTGGGAGCATTATAGTGTCAAATAACATGACATTTTTCTTTTCATCAGATACTGACCTGTTATTTACTAAAACTTCCCTTAAGTGAATTATCCTCTTGGCTTCTTTTTTGTTCTGTGCTATCTTTAACATGTCCCTCAAAACAATAAGGAGAGGAATTCCTTTTTGAGTATCGAATTTAGGCCTGACTACGTACTTTGTTCCCTTTCTAAATATGGGCCAATTTTTAGGCGCTTGTTGTCTTTTAAGGTGCATTTTCTGTTCCTCCGATTTGTTTTTTGATTATTTTAGCTTCTGATTTTTCTGTTTCTTTCTTTTCTTCCTTATCAAAATGCTTTAGGAATTTGCTTCTTTTTGAATCTTCTGTATTAAGCTCAATAATCTGCAAATTTGAAGGCTGGAGTTTTACATTAACCTTTGAGCCATCTTGTTTTTTCCTTTGAATGCCTTCTACCGAAATGCCGAATATTTTTTGTTTGATATCTGTTACCTTTCCCTGTTTACCCCTGAATTTCCCCCTCATAATTTTTATAGTATCTCCTTTTCTTAATTGAATAGATCTTTTTCCGTATTTTTTTCTTAATTCTTTGGACATATTTGTACTTATCATTTTTTTTCTAATATGTATCGGAGCATTTGCTAAGTATTTTCTTTGTTTTCTTGGCTGTTTGCTTGACTTCCAGCTTTTGCTAAATCTTTTTTTCATTTTAATAAACAATCGAAGCGATTCTTGCAACAGAAGCCCATCGCTCCATTACCTCCTTTGCGCACGGTCCTTTAATTTGAGTTCCTTTAGGATTCCCTTTTTCGTCCTTTAATATCGCTACAGAGTTATCTTCGAAACAAACACGTTCCCCATCTTTTCTTAGATAAGGTTTTTTTTGCCTTATTATGATTGCATCAAACACTTTGCCACGCATGTCAGGAATTCCTTTTTTTATGCTTACTTTTACCATGTCAGCCACTTTTGCGTTGAACTGCCCGCCTTTTTTTCCTTTACCGCCTTTTACAGATACGAGCCTTGCTATTTTTGCTCCGCTATTATCAGCAACATTCAGCTTCGCTCCTAAATTTAAGCCTGCTGTTACTCTCGCTGATACTGCTTTCATTTGGCATACCTCCTATGACGAAGGATTGAAAATTTCCTATTTGATTTCATTTTATAGTTTAATTCTAGAGGAAGAACCAATAACTTCTCTTCCTTCACAATTTAATTCATTATCTCTTTGCCAAAGAGCATCCTCGTATCTTGAATCTCCAACAACATAATAGACCATATTTCCATCACCTTTTTTTGCTATTTCAATTAAATATTTTCCAAGATATTTTTCTCTTAAGCGATCAACTAATTCAGGTCTTGTGTCTTCAATTACCAACCATGATAGATTATTCATTTTTTCATCTCTCCAGATTTAATTTTCTTGATAACAACAAAGTGAATTATTTTGCTTAAAGGCCTGCATTCTTGAATTTTTACAGTATCACCCACATTTATCTCTTTTTCAAGACATGTTGAGAGCCTTGCATGAATCTTCGTTTTTGATTTAGCGTATCTTTCATATTTTCTTACATAAATCATTCTTTCAAATTCTATCGCAATTCTTTTATCGAATTTTCTTATGACAACTCCTTCGAACACTCTGCCGCGAGTTTTTAAATTCCCGTGGAACGGGCAGTCTTTGTCGTGACAAATTCCCGGAGCTTCGACTATCTCTGATTTTTGTTTCTCTGATTTTTGTATTTTTTTCATTTTCTTTTCCTTCTTGTGTATTCTTTATTCTTCTAGGGATTCCTCATCAAATCCAAGTTTGACCAAAACCTCTTTTACCTTTTTCCTATGGTCTCCTTGGAGCTCTATCATGTCATCTTTATAAGTTCCGCCGCACGCAAGCCCGTTTTTCAGGTCTTTTGCGACTTGTCTTATATCGATTCCACTTCCGAACCCCGTAACAACAGTTACTATCTTTCCATATCTCTTCCTGTCTGTTGTTATCCTTATCTTCTGCGAACTTTTAACAATCTGTTCACATACACATGCCTGCTTAGGCAGGCCACATTTTGGACATATCTCCATGTTATTTTTTGTTGAGTGTGAGTATTCTGGCAATAGCTTTTCTAATCTCTCGTGGTTTTGAAGTTCCTGTTTTTGAAGTGCTGACTTTAGACTTTATTAATTCGAGCTTTAAATCATCAAGCTTCCTATTTCGCTCTTCATTAGTCATTCTCTTCAAGTCTTCTGCCTTTATTTTTGCCATTTTATTTGTTTATTTTTTAATTTGCTTCTGATTGTTTTGTTTTCTTCTTTTGTTTTTTCTTTGCAATTACTTTTTCTTCAGGATTATTTATTCTTTCTACGTTTTTCCTTATTTTTTCAAGCAATTTTTCATTAACATCTATTTTATCTTTTAAATCAGCGTCTGGCGATAAAATACTTACTTTTACTCCCACTGTTCCCGGTCTTGTTTGCGCTGTTGCTTGAGATCTGTCAACTACCTTTGCACTGTCGCCTGTTTTTTTCAGATAGCCTTGAGCAAATCTCCAACTCTTGGCCCTTGCCCCAGGAATTTTACCGCTTAACCTTATTTCTGCGCCGAGTGCGCCGGCATTCATTATCCTCTGCAGAGCCTTATATGCAATGACTTTGAATTTTAATGGCCCGAACCTCTCAATACTTAACGCTATTTCATCTGCCATTATTTGCGCATCAAATTCCGGGTTTCTTATTTCATCTATTTCTATGTGCGGATTTTCCAGATTAAATTTTCCTTTCAAAACTCTTGTAAGTTCATCTATTTTTTCACCACCTCTTCCGATTATAAGCCCTGGCCTGTTAGTTGAAATAATAATTTTTTCTCCGACAGGAGTGTATTCTATTTTGACCCTGCTTACTTTTCCTTTTCCAAGAGAGTTTCTTACATATTCACGAATAGAAAATTCTTCCTTCTTGAACTTAATTATATTTTTTTCTTCCATTTTATTTATTAACGTTTGTTATTGGTTTAGGTTTCTTTTCTGTTATGTCTTTAGCGACAAGTTTTATGTGCGTTCTTTTTTTTCTGACTGCTCCAAATCTGCCAAAGGGTCTTTCGCCAATATTTGCAACCGCCCCGATTATAATTGGATTTTCAAGTCCGTTATAATTTGAATTTGCTTTAAGGCTTTTTAATAATTTTATGAAATTCTCAGAAGCTTTTTTAGGAAACCGACCAGACATCATGCCTTTACCATGTCTGTGAGGTATTTCTCCTCGCATAGGAACGACTTTTTTAAATTTCAAAACAGCTTCTAAATCGCTGATTGCGCTGTCTATTTTTTTGTTTTTGATGAATCTGCAGATTGCGGCAGAGTGTTTTGTTGAAATAGGGATATTTTGAGCCATTACAATTGCCTCTGTTTTTTTCTTTTTTTCCTGAAGAGTTTTCTTTTCAGCCTTTAGTTTTTCTTCCTTTTTTTCAGATTCTGTTACACTTGTAGGTTGTAAAGCAGTATCTGTTTGAGAAACTTCTTCCTTACTTATCTGATTCTTTTGCATTTCTACCTCTGTTTTCTTCTCTGGTTTTTTTACCATTGTTGTTTTTTGTTCGTTTTTTTCCATTTTTATTTTTTCGATTTGAATTTACTTCCTTTTGTTGCTCCAATTCCTGCTTTGCTGTGCTTGACTCTTGACCTCGTCAGAGCAAATTCTCCGAAAGTGTGCCCCATCATCTCCCCGATTATGTTTACAGGGACAAAACTTTTTCCATTATGGATGTCAACTCTCATACCAACCATTTCAGGAACTATAACAAGGTCTCTTTGATGGGTTCTTACTGGTTTTCCTTTGATTATTTTGATTCTTGCCTTGCTAATGAAGTCTTCAATTACATGGAATTGCCTCAAGACACTCCTTCTTTTTCTCGATTTCAAATACTTCGCGAATTCTCTGACATCTAATTTTTTCAGCTCTTCAAGACTTTTTCCTCTGTATGTGAAATCTTTCTTTCTTATCTCTACTGTTTCTTCGTTTTCCATTTTATTTGTGGTATCCTGTTTGTCTTGGTCTTAAGTGACCAACTCTTCTTCCTGGAGGAGCATTTCTCTTTGCGATTTTGCTCTTTGGATTTTTACCACGTCCAGAGCCGAAAGGATGATCAATAACATTCATCTTTACTGCAGATGTTCTCGGCCAAAGTTTGCCGCGAGCTTTTTTAATGTGATAATTTTTTCCTGCCTTTATTATAGGTTTTTCAAGTCTCCCCGCCCCCGCAATAACTCCAATGGTTGCTCTGGATTTTTTGTTGAAGCCTTTTTCTTTTTTTGAAGGCATTAAAACATAGACCTCATTTCCTACAATTTTACTAACGACGCCAGAGCTTCCCGCAGTTCTTATAAAGACGCCGCCGTCACCAGGCCTCGATTCTATATTATAGACATATGTTTTTACTGGAATATTTCCCAATTCTAAGATATTTCCGTCGTTGACATCTTTTCCATCGAAGTTTATCTTCTGTCCTTCAACCATTTGTTTAAATGCAGGTATGTAAAAAATCCCCTCCTTGTAACTAATCTTTGCTAGCGGCGAAGTATGCGCAGGAGAATTTACCAGTTTTATAACCGTTCCTTCTCCGGAAAGCCTAGAAGGATATTTCACTTTAAATCTGAAAGCCTTTCTCCTAACCCTATAAACACTGCTTCCATGTCCTCTTGCTTGTGATACTATTCTCTTTGCCATTTTATATCACTCCGAGTTTCGTCGCTACATCGAGAGCCGGAAACTCTTTCTTTAATTTAACATAAAGATATTTTTTGTTGCCTTTAATTAAAGTCCTGACTTTTTCAACTTTAACCTTAAACAAAAGTTCAATTTCTTTTTTTATCTCAGATTTTGTCGTTTCTTTATCTGCTCGGAAAGTGAGTGTATTTCCCTTCTCTATAAGCATGACTGCTTTTTCTGTTACAATTGGTTTTAAGTTCATTTTCTTTCTCCTTCAAATTTATTCTGCAATTCCCTTATTGCATTTTCAGTGTAAATCGTTAATCTGCCAAGACCGCCTTCAGCAAGATCACTAATACTCAAATTTTGGGTATTTTTAACATCAAAATTTTTTATCTTCGTCTTTTCCCCCTTACCTAAAACTAAAAGCATTCCTGCGCTATTCTTGTACTTTCTTCCTCTAAGCTTTCCTTTTCCACTCCTGATTTTTTTCTTTACAGAAACCACGCTGAAAACCCCTTCTCCGAGAATTTTTTTAATGCTGCTTATAAAATCTTTCGTTTTTAATGAAGCAACACTGAAGCCAATAACAATAGGAAGATCTTTTATGTTTTTTTCGTCTATTTTTGGATATTTCCTTGAAACTATTTTCTTGTCGGCGGTGGCATTTATTGCAGAAATAAGAGCAATTTTCATTTCTTTCTTGTTTATTTTCTTAGTATTAATCATTGAAACAGTTTTTGGGGGATGAGCGCGACGTCCCCCACGCGTTGATGCTATTTCAGCACCAACCCAATTGAATTGAGTACCACGATTAGACATTATTTTACGAGGAACACGGGAAATTCCTTTCCCATATGCAGTTCTCCATTTTCTTCTTGCGTGCCTGACTATTCCCGACGCAGAATGTTGTTTTCCTGCAACAAGAGAAGGGGCATAAGGTTGCATTGTTTTACTCGCTTCAAGAATCTTTGCAACTATGTCTTCCCTTATTCTTTCAGAGAAAAAACCAGGAAGTTCTATTTCTCTTGTCTTTTTTCCCTCGGCGTCTAACACATTAGTTTTCATTTTTCAAATTTTTGCAACATTTCATTTAATTCCGAATACCTCCTTGATTGTTGGTCTTTCCTAAGTGCACCAACAAGATCTAAGTGTGGAATTCCCGTTTCCGCGTTTACGCTGTAATGAGATTCTCTTATTTCTTCGCCATTTCTTCTGGCAGTCCAAAATCTGATGAGCCTCGTCCCATCATAAAAAACACCAGTAACAAATTCTAAGTCATTACCCATTCTTATTACACTTCCCCTAGTTAATCCAACTGTTCTAACATCAGTTTCATAAGGTATTGCTAATTTTGTCATCTTAACTCAATAAACTCAAATTTTTTCTTTGATTGTTTTTTAGTTTCCCTTAAAGGGAAAGTTGCTAAAAGCTGTCTTTTTGCAGGGCCCTGAACAGAACCTCTAACAAGAATGTATTCTGTTTTTATATTCCCAAAATTGTGAATGTTTGTCAGTGCCTTTTTGTTTTCGGGTTTTCCGATATCAACTATTGTATTGTTGTAAGAAACTCTTGTAAACATTCCCAATTGTCCTGCCATCGGCGCCCTAAACGTAACTCTCGCAGGATGCCATGGCCCTAAGCTTCCTGGGCGTCGCACACCTTTTTCTGATTTATGAGATTTTAATGTAATTCCGAACCTTTTCACCGGCCCAGAAAATCCATGCCCCTTTGTCAAACCCCTAAAGTCAACTAGCTGTCCATTTTTAAAAACATTTGAAACAGAAACCTCTTTTCCGATATTCTCCTTAACAAAACTCATTTTTTCATCTAAACTTCCAGAAATACCGATTTCACTTAAGTCAGGAGTTTTTTTTATGTCTGTCTTTTTTACCTGCGAATAGCAGATAATCTTGACATCATCATATTCCTCTTGTTTCATATCTTCAATTTTCCCATGCTTTTTCTTTGCCATTTTTATCTTTCTTTTTAATTCCTTGTCAAGATTTTCAGCAAGAATTTCCTTGGAAACAAGACCATTTTTGTAGAACCTGACAGAAAGAATCTTCATAGAAGGACATTCGAGAATTGTCACCGGAAGAACAATCTTTTTTCCCTTCGTCATTGAATGTTCTGTGTTATCCTTAACATATGCAGAAGCCATTCCTGCTTTGTAACAGATGAATCCTTTAAGTCCTTTTTCAGAACTAGAATTAATAGAACCCCAGTTAACTCTAGGCAAAAACTTCCTGGCTCTTTTTCTCGGCCAGAACTGCAAGCTTCCTTTCCTTGGTGCTTTCCTTGTTGGCATTTGTTAATACAGTTGCGGATAACATTTTATTTTCCCTGGAATAAGATATCAAGAAAAAGAGGGTTTTTAAGCGTTGCGGGAAGGTTTTAGAGATTTTTTGAAGTTTTTAGTTTCTACAATCAAGATAAGAATATTTAAAAGTAATGATAAAATTTCTATTTATATGAAAATTCCACAAGAATTAATAGATAGAGTAGTTGCTGTTTACAAACCTAATTATAGGTATTTGAAGGAAGCATATGTAGACTTTCCAATAGCGAGAGGAAGATTTCAATTAGGGGAAACAGAATATATGCAAACTTTACAACATTTAACTGATGTAGAAGCCCAATTATGTCTTAATCAATTAAGTTATGTTTTCTTTGGAAATGAAATTACTTCTAAAAGATGGGAAGGTCTTAAAGATTTAACATTTGATGATTATTTGGAGTTAAGAAAAGAAGGCATGTTTATTATTGAATCTCATAAGAAGTTTGATAGAGAAACCAACCCAAGAGAACCATTTGAGGGCATCGTTAGACTAATTAGAACAAAGAAAAGAGGAAATATTCACTTAGCAACTTTGAATTTTGATTTAAATAATGGCGCGTGTATTGGGGAACTTTCTTTAGTTTTGAAGAGATAGAACAAGTTTATTTTTTCACGCCTCAAAGCTAAGCTCTGTTATAATCTCCTTCCCATCTACGTTCGCAACACGTATTATTTTTCCCTTTCGCTTTGCCATTTCTCGAATCTTGGCGAAATCTTTTTCATTTGTTTTTGGCATAACGATTTCGCTGATAATAAATTTGTGCTCAACAATTGCCTTTTTACAGTCTGGCAGATCCCAGAAAAAATCTTCCTTGACAGCTCTGTGATATTTCTCATCAAGCTCTAATTGGCAGAATTTATCGTCTACTTTATTCTCGCTTTTTCCTGGTTTCGGAAGCTTGGGCTTTATTCTTAGTTTGACGCCTGGACCATCCATATTCAACAAAGTGAAGTAGGAAGCCTCTTCCAGCTTTTTTATTTGCTCTCCGCTTAATTCCTGGCTAGCAATATTATTCTGATAGTATACCCCTCCTCTTTTTGTCTCTGAATTGCCTTTTATTCTGTTCATAGACATTACGTTAGAAATGTCTTTTTTACTCAAGACTGTCCCAGAAACATTTAAGCCTCCAAAATTAGAACATAACTTTACAAAATCATTTGCAAATTCAAAACTGCTTTTTATTTTTATATTCTTTGTTTTCCAGAAGCTTAGCAACGCTCGACCCCCATATTCTCCCTTTCCAAAACGAATGAATTGCCTGTGAACAGACTCGTCTTTTGATTCATTTGAACTCAAGAAAATCTTTTTTATAAAATTCATTAAACTACTTGAGCGTTTTTACTTATAAATCTTTTTCTTAATCAGGAAATTTTATCTTACAAAACTTTATAAATTTCTTATCACTTAAGTTACTATAAAATGTACGATTCTATCTTCAAAAAAGCGGCAACCGTAATTCTCTTCATACTTTTAGTATTATTGGCTTTCTTAGTTCTTAAGCCGGTTTTTATTTCAATAATTGTTGGCTTAATTCTGGCATTTATTTTCACGCCAGTATATGACTTAATAAATAAATACATAAAATCAGGAAATATCTCAGCAGGAATAATAGTACTGCTTTTGCTTGTCATTATAATTCTTCCAATATGGTTTTTAACTCCCATAATACTCAAACAGTCATTTGCTCTTTTCCAGGCAGCACAACAGATTGATTTTGTTAGTCCGCTTCAATCAGTTTTCCCGTCGCTATTCGCCTCAGAGCAGTTTTCCTCAGAAGTCGGTTCCATACTTTCTTCATTCATTTCAAAAATCGCAAACTCCTTGGTTAATTCTATAGCCCAAATAATTTTAGACTTCCCGACGATAGCCTTGCAGCTTACAGTTGTCTTCTTCACATTTTTCTTTGCGCTTAGAGACAAGGAATTAGCCATTGACTATGTGAAAAGCATCCTTCCATTTTCAAAAGAAGTAGAAAAAAAACTTTTTGACCATTCCAAGCTTATAACTTCAGCAGTTCTTTATGGCCATGTAGTTGTTGGTTTAATACAAGGAATTGTTATAGGCATAGGATTCTTTATTTTCAGGGTTCCCAACGCTTTGATATTGTCTATTCTTGCGTCTTTGGCAGGTATTCTCCCAATTGTAGGAACAGTAATAATATGGCTTCCCGTAGCGATTTATCTTTTCGTTGGAGGAAACACGGTTCCTGCTTGGGGAGTTGTAATCTTCGGTTTACTGTCTTCTAATATCGATAATTTCCTTAGACCAATCATTGTTTCACGAAGAGCAAGAATACATACTGGAATATTGTTGGTATCCACAATTGGAGGAATTTTCTTTTTCGGAGTCCTTGGATTTATATTGGGACCCTTGATAATTTCTTACCTTCTAATAATACTAGAAATTTACCGGGGAAAGCCAACTCCCGGAATAATAGTAGAACCAGAAAAAAAATAAAGATATAAAAATCAATTTCTCTGATTATAGTATAGGTGTTAAATGCAGTTAAAAGTAAAATTTCTGAAATGGTCTGCAGGAATTCCCGTAGCAATGCTTAACCATAAAACTGCAGATAAGATGAGCGTTCATCCAGAAGATAGGATAAACCTTAGAACGATTTCTAAATATCCTAAAGAAATATCTACTATAGTTGACGTTGTCAAAGGCATTGTAAAAGAAGACGAGATTGCTATATCTTCTGAACTGGAAAAATTCCTTAACTTCAAAATTAGCAAGAAAGTAGAGGTAAATTTGGCAGTTCCTCCAAAAAGCCTTGATTTTATAAAGAAAAAATTGAACAATCACCAGCTCACTAAAAATGAAATAGATGCAATAATAAAAGATGTCGTAAATAATTCCCTGTCTGATTCTGAAATAGCCCTTTTCATTACAGCGGTTTATAAATATGGGACAAATATGAAAGAGACAATTTACCTTATTGAGGCCATAAGAAAATCAGGCTCCCAGTTAAGAATAAAAGGGAAGTTTATTGCTGATAAACATTCGGTTGGCGGTGTTCCCGGAAACAGAACGACACCGATTGTTGTCTCAATATGTGCTGCCGGCGGTTTAATAATGCCAAAAAATTCTTCCAGAGCAATAACCACTGCGGCAGGAACTGCAGATGTGATAGAAACTATTGCCGACGTTGAATTTTCAATAAAAGATCTAAAAAAAATAATAAAAAAAACCGGAGCATGCATGGTTTGGGGTGGCGGTTTAGGAATGGTTCCTGCGGACGCAAGAATGATGGATGTTGAACGTTCGCTTAAAATAGATCCAGAGTCTCAGCTCATTGCCTCCATAATGTCAAAAAAACTTGCGGCGGACAGCAAATACATATTAATCGATATACCTTATGGAAAAAATGCAAAAATTTCGAGCCGTGAAAAAGCACTTAGAATAAAAAGAAGATTTGAACGCCTTGGTAGGTACTTTAAAAGAAAAGTTAAATGTTTTATTACTGATGGTAGCCAGCCAGTTGGAAATGGAATTGGCCCGGCACTTGAACTGATCGATATAATAAAAATACTCGACCCAAAACAAGAAGGGCCGTTAGATTTAGAAAAAAAATCTCTTTTTCTTGCCGGGAGCTTATTTGAAATGACTGGAAAAGCAAAAAATGGCTGCGGCGAAAAAATGGCTGAAGAAATCCTTCGCTCTGGAAAAGCATTTGAAAAATTCAAGGAAATAATCAAGGCACAAAACGGAAATCTCAATAGATTAAAAATGGCAAAATTCAGCCATGACATACATTCTATTAAATCAGGAGAAATCACAGAGATAAATAATTATAAAATAAACTCTTTGGTTCGAGTCTCTGGCTGTCCTGTTGACAAATCTGCAGGAATTTATCTGTATTCTCATGTGGGGGATAAAATCAAAAAGGGCCAAAAAATTATAACTATTTATGCAGAATCAATGTCAAGACTTAATGAAGCAAAAAGATTTTACGAAAAAGAAAAGCCTATTGTGATAAAATAAAAAATATAATTATTCTATTTTGAATAATTTATTTGGAGGAAAAATTTCAATTAATTCTGCTGAAGAAGCATCTACTAAAAATTTTGAATCTTTGTCATCTTCATTCACAAGAACAGGAATAGATTCGTCTCTTACCTCATAAACTAATGACCTATCTCTATATCCAAAAATTGCCCTAACATTTCCAATTTTTCCAAATCTTGGATGTTTTCTACTAATAACTTTGACTCTGTCATCAATATAAACAAGTTTTCCAGATTTAAATAACTCAATATTTCTTGGACGTCTTTCGGCTAAATCTAAAGTATACAACCATGACTCAAAATTACGCCCCCCATTTTCCATTTCAACAATAAGATAATCTCTATTAAATAAGGATTGAATACCATGCTGAATTTTTACAACTCTGCCAGTTCTTCCCCTCTGTGGATTTTCCCCATCCCCACTCCAACGCGAACTTCCTATTACTCGGTCTCCAATATAAATTAAAGGAAAATTCTCTTCAAATCTCCCCTTTAACATTTCTGGTTTTTCTAAATCAACATATCTCAAATCCATAGCTCCTAATGGCATATCGACTTTTATAAACCTTTTTACTATTAACAATATCTCTTCTTTATTTATTATTAAATTCTTAAAAATTAGTCGCAAATATCACATAAAACACAACAACTAATTTTTTAAACTCCTGTGTATTATATATCAAATGAGAGAAGTAGAACAATTACGAAAACTAACAGATTATATAAAGAAAAACCTGAAAAAAGGATATACTCTTGATTCTTTAAGGTGGGCTTTAATTGGCCAAGGCTATTCAAGAACAGCCGTCGAAAAAGCTGTTGAACAGGTTAACAAAGAACTCGCAAAAGAGGCACCTGTTTTAAAAGAGAAGCCAGTAATAAGACACGAAATTCTTGACGAAAGCAATATGCCTGTACCTAGAAAATCTTGGTGGGAAAGATTGTTTGGGATGTGAACACGTCAAAACCCTATTAAAAGTAATACAGTTGGGGTAAGAATTTATTTAATATATCTTTTCTTATGAACAGAAAGATATCTTCTTAGAAAATAATCAACAAAAGCTTCCTGGCCTTTTGGAAATGCTTTGTAGTAAGACGTCCTTTTCTTGTGTTCTATAATCAACATAGGGTAATTCTTATGCCATAGTATATAGTTCATCAATAGTCTTCCGATTCTGCCATTTCCATCTCCAAAGGGATGGATTGCTTCAAATTTGTAATGGGCTCTTGCCGCCAATTCAACAGGATTTAATTTTGATTTATTAACAAATTCAGTTAATCTATTCATTCTTGGGATTACCTCTTTCCAATCAGGAGCGATATAGCTTCCAACTCTGACCAGATAATTTCTGTATTTTCCAGCAATATCGGACTTTGTCTCGCCAAATATGTCTCGATGCCATTTTAGGATTAAACTATTGGTTATCCTTTCTTTCTTTTTTAACATCCCTAAAAAAATTTTATTGTGATTTTCTATTTCTTTGATATCTTTAAGTGGCTTATTTGGAGCTATGTTTTCTTGAATTATCCCTCTTACTTCTTCAAGAGTTATTGTTGAGCCTTCAATGGCATTAGAGTTGTAGGCAAAGGCAATGGATATTTCTTTAAGTTCTTTTTCTCTTGCGCTTTCAGGCACCCTTTTCCATTCACTCTGAAAATTTTCTTTGATTTTTTCAAGCTTTTTGTATAATTCCGTCTTCAACTCTTTGCTGAATTCTTCTTTTATTTTATCAATGTCTTTAGGAATTAAAGTTCCGAGATATTTTTCCTTTTTTATTATCTTATTTCCTTTCCTTATGCTATGCTCAAGATAGTAGTATATCTTCTTGCCTTTGGTTTTTTTTCTTATAATCATAGAATAATGTACCCCTACATATTTATATACTTTTCTCTTTTCTTTTAAAATGTAGGGACACGCCTCCGCCAGGAGAAGGTAGGGAATTGAAGAATTAATCTAATCAATAATTCCCTTTGGAAGACTGATATTAATTGCTTTTAACGGAGAATCACTTTTCTTCACATTAAAGATAGCATACCCTTTAACTTTTCCGGTTTTGACGTCCACCCTCTTATAAGCATCCGGTCCGATTTTAACATAATCACATTCGGTTGATTCCCCAAATACAATTTCCAAATAATCTGATTCAGTATCATAATAAATTTTCATATTGGCTTCCATTTTATTCGATTTTTCTCGCGTAATGTGCTGTTATTACATATCCTTTCCCATTTAAATATTTGACTGATACTTTGAAATATCTTTTCCGTTGCTTATTATACTTGTAATACCATCTCACATTTTCATCCCTGTCACTTGGATTTACGATGCCCGGGTTTTTTAACACCTCTTCAATTTCCTCTGGATTTTGTATTTCTGGATGAATTGGCTTTATATGTTGCCCCCATCGTTCTTTAGAAAGATGAATTTTTCTACCAAATTTGTCTATTACTTCAAAGATATGCGCCACAAGGAAAAAAATGAATTATTATATATAAAGTTATTGTGAAATTTGATGCCAGAGGAACGCCCCCGCCAGGAATCGAACCTGGAGGCCCGTAAGGGCTCGGTTTGCTTGACTCCTAGAAAAGGAGGTTGATTGTCAAGGAACCTTGGTTCCTTACATCTCAAGACCGACGCAATACCATTATGCGACGGAGGCTTTGCTTTGCAAAGCGTTCAATAAATTGAACAAAGATTTTTACAAAATCTTTCTGCTACTTCGCCTATGCCAGTCAAAGTAGAGGCTTAATTTATGAATTCTTTAGTAAGTTTTAAAGGTTACTAATTTCAAAGCCTGTGGCAGGATTTGAACCTGCGACCCCAACTTTACGAAAGTCGTGCTCTGCCACTGAGCTACACAGGCAGCTTTTCTTCGAAATATTCTTAACTTTTAAACCATCCTATTCCGAAAATCACTCCGAGGACCAGAAAATATATCCATGCTTTTGAATCAGGCGGCATAAAAAAGATAGCAATAAATGATACTAAAGCTAAAACTCCGAAAAGTTGCTTCTTTTCCATTTAAGACTATCGGGTTATAACTATAAAAATTTTATACTTAAGCACTAAATTACCATGATACTAAACTTACCAATCTTTTTAGAAATCTCCTTCTAAGTAAGACGTTTGGATAGAACAATTAAAATAATTAACTTCTACCCAAACAACGCCGACAATCCTTCTGCTGCAGCCGCATGCTTTTCTTCTTTAGGCTTTTCTTCCTTTTTTTCTTCTGCGTGGCCAGCGTGTGCGCCTGCTGCAGGAGCTGCTGTCATAAGGCTTGCGCTTTCAAGTTCTTTGTCGATGTCAACACCCTTTAGGCTTGCTACTAAAGATTTCACTTTAGCCTCTTCAGTATGTGCACCGGCAGCTGTCAAAACTTTGTTGATGTTTTCCTCGTTTACATCTTTTCCTAGTTTGTGCAGCAAAAGCGCAGCATATACATTTTCCATTTTATTTATTTTCCTCCCTGTCAATTTTATTATTTGATTTATTTTCCTGGACTTCATCTTTTAATTCAGATTCTTGAACATTTGCTATTTCACCACCACCCTCACTGCCTACCCCTAAATCATTAAATTCTAAATCCTGTTCGATTTTATCATTAACTTTATTTTCTTTTGTAACAGTTTCTTCCTTTAATTCATCTGTATTACTTTTCGAAGCAGTTCCAGCGAACTTCTCCAAAACCTTTCCATATCTTCCAGCTTTTCCAATCAGGAATTTAATTGTGTCTTCTGAAGCATAGCTGATTTCAACTGCAAAAGAAAGGGCTTTCATGTATAAAGATTTCATTTCACTTACAGTTCCTTCTATGTCTATTTGGATTTCTAAATATGCTTTTTTTTCTTTTGTGTCAAAAGCCGCTAGAGGAACAAAACCCACTAAAAAAGGTTTTATGCCGAGCTTATTCATGATATCTGCGGCGTTTGCAGAAATTTTTTCTCCCTTCTTAACAATTACCTTTGGTTCCTTTATGTTAATTTTTCCCTTATCTATTTGAATTTGAATTCCCAAAGCCCCGAGTTCAGATATCGCTGGCCCAGGAACAAGTTCAGTTGGCCCAGCCGGAATCTCTATGTCTGAAGGAGCTTCTTGTCCAGACTTTGCCTTTACAGGACTTCTTTTGTTTACCAGCTCTGCCGCAAGCTCGAATGCATCCATATCTGAAAATAAAATCGCAGTGCTCTCTTCAATTTTCTCTCTAAATCCTTCTGTAGATTCTTTCCCTAAAGAATCCAATGTCCTAAAAATAATGCTCTTCTTCGGAACCTTTACTATCGCTTTTCCTCTAAGTTTTTTTGAGATTTCTTGATATTGAGACAAAGGAATGTTTTTTATAGAAGCAACCAAAATTGTTCTGCTTTCTTTTGCTAGTTTAGTGAGCTCTGAAAGTCCTTCTATTTTTTTCTTTGACACGTGAGTTTGTTTATTATCCTTTTTGCTTTTCATATAAAATTTCCTTTTTGTTTATCTTATTTTTATTTTTTGCGGTTTAGTCATCGTGAATTTCACTTCTATATTTTTGACATTTTCAATTTCCTTAGGCAAAACTTTCAGGACAGCATTGTAAACACCAATAATATTTTCTATAATCTCAGAATCCTTCATGTTTTGTTTTCCAATTGCAAGTTTGATACTGGGTTCTCTTATTCTTACCTTTACACTATTTTCCACTTTTTTCTTTACTTCTTCTATTTCTTTTTCATTGGCATCTGTTACAATACCTAATTGTGGAGAGGGCATTTTTCCTGCCGGTCCCAGAATTTTCCCGAAAACCGTAGCTACTTTTGGCATCACGCTTGCCTGTGCAATAAAGAAATCAAATTTTTTTACAAGTTTTTTTAGTTCTTTTTTATCATTGTATTTCTTGAACTGTTCCGGCGTTATCGTTTCAACATTTTCTTTTTTCGCTTCGAGAAAAGCGCATATTTTCTTGTCCTTTATTTTAAAAGGAACAGCTACAAAAAGATTTATCTGGTTCTTTTTAGGATCAAATTTTTGTAGATTTATGATTAGATCTACTGTCTGATTGAATTTCCTTTCTTCACTTTTTCTAAGCTCGATTAAAGCTTTTTCTAAGTCTTTCTTTAGTTCCATTTTTTTTACCTTCTACATTATGCGCCTAAAGCATAGAATCTATCTTCTGGCGATGTAGTTATGCGGTAAAAAATCAGCGTAAAGATAGTTTATAAATTTAACCACAACAATTCTTATAAACAGGTTTTGATATTTCTCAAGATGGAACTTATTGCTTTGCTTTCAACAGGAAAAGGAACATGGGGCCAGGTTTCTGGTTTGATAAAGCATGGCGACTGGGAAAAAATAATTCTCTTGGGCAGTGACTTCGCAGAAAAATTTACAGCAGATAAAAAATTTGAATTCATTAAAGTTGACTTGGACAAAAAACTCGTTGACTTGAAAGAAGAATTTTTAAAAAAGCTCAAAGGAAAAATTGCTGGAACAGAAGTTAGCTTAAGCATTGCTTCTGGCGACGGAAAAGAACACATGGCTCTTATTTCTGCGCTTCTAAATTTGCCAGTTGGAATACGCTTTGCAGCTTTAACAAAAGATGGCGTAATAGACCTTTAACATCTAACGACGGTTTATTTCATGAAACGCGTCGGAAGAAGGAATTATTGATTTGTAATTCTATCTAAAAAATCCTAAAAACCCAAGCAGCCATTAACAGCAAAAGAATAAACAAGAATAAATATGTTGAAAATGCAAACGCTTTCTTTGCTATTTTTTCACTCTTTGTCAAGGCAAAAACAGTCAAGTAGAAAAACCTGCCACCGTCGAAAATTCCTACAGGAAGCATGTTAACCAAAGCCACGCTCACGCTTATTAAAATAATCCACCATAACAAATTATAGATGAAAATACTTATCCCATTGAATTTTGGTTCGTAATATATCCATGGCTGTTTGAATGAAGACAGTTTTCCCATGACTTTTCCTAAAATTCCAGAACCCCACTTACTTGAAAATCCTATTCCAAGCCAAGACGTGCCTGGCCGCTCAGGATGCTCTTCCAACATGACCACGCGTTCCTCAAAACCAACATCTGTCTTTGTTTTTACAATTATTTCCTCTCCGGGCGAATAACTATCAAGTTCTTCCACGAGTTTTTCCAAGCTATCTATTTTAACACCATTAATTTCTAAGATTATCCTGCTGAGATTTTCTTTTATCGCTGGTGCAGAATTATAAACAAAAATTACTCCCGTGTTATCTTTTTGTTCTTCTAAAATTTTTTTATTGGCAAGATATGATTTACCATCGGCTTTTATTTCGCTTAGGTTTTCTCCGGTTGTTAGTTCAACAATATTATCATAAGTCGCATTGCTGATATTAATTCCGTTAACAGACGAAATTCCAGAAATCGCAATTGCTGAAGTAGCATAGCTGTCAAAAACAACTCCCGAAGCCGAGAAAGCGAAGGAAAAGAAAATCAGCAAAACCACAAAAAACAAAACAGCCGTCAAAACGTTTGCAAAAGTTCCTGCAGAAAGAACAACCAGCTGCTTGAATCCCTTTGCCTTATTCATGCTTTTTTCATCTTGTTCAACAAATGCTGCAGGAAATACCGGGAAAAAATATGGAAAGAAGGCAAACCCGGTAGATTTTATTTTTATATTATACCTACTCATGAAAATTCCATGCGCCATTTCATGGGTTATTGCGATTATGGCAATGATGACTATCCAATACGTAAAATAAAATGGCGGCAAAAAGTCAAGATTAAAAGCCTGTGGCAAGTAAGGAAATAGAGGAAGTATCGGCGGAATCTTTATTGCCCTGACAATACTGGGATTAAACAGATAAACTTTCACAATTGTATAAATAAGGTAAGTTGCCCCGACCATTAAGAAATACCCGCACAAGATTGAGAAATAACTTAGAACATCCAGTGTTTTTTTGTGTTTCTTGCCTAAGGAATTAATGATTTTTATTCCCCAGCTTGTTCTATAAAGAAATAACAAACCCTCTTTTTTTAAGTTATGTCTTCTTTTGTAAAGAAAAAATGAAAAAAATATCAGAAATGCCACAAGAAAAACCATATCATAGACAAAAAATTTTGTAACCATATTATCTCTTTTAGTTTTTAATCTTTAAATTTAATTTGCAATAAGTTATTTATTTTATTTAGCTTATTTGTACCCTATAGCTTTATTAATTAAATACAATTTGCTTACCATTCTTTTAATAAAACCTTATTTAATCAATTATTTTCTCTTCAAAGGCCTGAAGGCCTTTCCGCGGCATTTCCTGCATTTTACTTTCCCCTTTAAAATTTTTTGAGGATCTGCCCTAATTTTTGACTGACAATTCTTACAAACAAAAATATTTTTAAAAAGTCTGTTCTGCGCTTCGAGTATTTTTGCCATTTTTATTGAATATATTGTTACTTCGTGTAATTTACTTAATTGTTAATGTAAAAGCTAATATCTAAGCTTATTAGGCTATTGTGTTTATTTATTGTTTCTTTGTTTAACATTTTTTAACTATATTTTCTTAAATTTACAATTTCCGTTTAACTACTTTTATTCCTTCGATATCCCAATATTCTACATTTGAATTTTCCTCTAATTCATTTCTTATTTCTTCATCACAGTCTATTTCCATTGTTTCAAAACTCTCTAGGTCCATTATATTTACTTTATCTCCGATAGTAAGAACCTGCCCCTTTCTCTTGTCTACCATAGGAACCTCAAATCTTTCATGTCCAGGAACCGCAACGATTTTTTTTGACCCGCCTATTATGGCTTCTGCCTCTATTCTGCACTTGCTTGCCCCATGCTTCCCTGTTTTGCTTACGTCGATTTTTTTTACAGTATATGGCGCACCATCGATAATTATGTTCACTCCAGGCTTTGCTTCGGTTGCATTGATTATTTTTAGGACCATAAACTATCGAAAAGAAATAGATTTATAAACATTTTTACTAAAATATTACCATGATTTTGCAAAAAAAAGATTTTGTTGAAATAGATTTTACCGGTAGCGTTAAAGACGGAGAAGTTTTTGATTCAACAATAAAAGAAGACTTGGAAAAACTCCACTATGGACACGACCATCAAATTGAAGCAAAACCATTTATTTTTTGCCTCGGTGAAAGCATGTTCTTAAAATCAATCGACGATTTTTTAATTGGCAAACAGCCAGGAAACGTTTACGAAATCGAACTCAACCCGGAAAACGCCTTTGGAAAACGAAACCAGGAGCTTGTTCAAATGATTCCTTTAAAGATATTCAGGGAAAAAAATGTAAATCCTGTTCAGGGAGCCGCACTTAATTTCGACGGAAGAATCGGCAAGATTCTGTCTGTTTCAGGCGGCAGAGTCATCGTTGATTTCAACCATTTCCTCTCAGGAAAAACTTTAGATTACAAAATAAACGTGCTTAGAAAAATAGATGATTTAAATGAAAAAATAAACGCTCTTAATGAGTTTTTCTTTAGAAAAAACTTCAAATACGAAGTTCAAGGAGAAAAATTGATAATTGAAGTTGAAAAACCTCTTGTGGAGATTGTTGGGCTTTTCAAGGACAAATTCAAGGAAATGCTCGGCTTGGAGCTAGAAATTAAAGAAATAGAAGAGTCGGTAGAACGGTCACAACAACCACAATAATACTTATAAATATAATTTGATTGTTTAACAAATGGAAGAAGTTTACAATGACTATTCTTCAGATGTAAAAGAGATTGACAAGGAACTTCTAGAAATCCTTAAAAAGCAAACCTCTAAAATAAAAGTTGTTGGCGTTGGCGGAGGAGGAGGAAATTCTCTAAGCAGAATGAAAGAGATAGGCATAAAAGGCGGAGAACTTATTGCGGCAAATACAGACGCCCAAGATCTTTTGTACAGCGATGCAGACCAAAAAATTTTGCTTGGAAGAGAACTAACTCGGGGCTTAGGCGCAGGCAGCAATCCAAAAGTAGGAGAAGAGGCAGCCAAGGAGTCTGAGTCTGAAATAAAGAAAAAACTTTCTGGAAGCGACATGATTTTCATTACATGCGGTTTAGGCGGGGGAACAGGAACCGGCGCAGCACCAATAATTGCGGGGCTGGCAAAAAAACAAGGAGCACTAACAATTGGCGTTGTCACACTGCCATTTACCATAGAAGGAAAAAAAAGACTTGAGAACGCAATGAACGGACTAGAAAAAATGGAATCTATCGTTGACACTTTAATAGTAATTCCAAATGATAAACTTCTTGAGCTTGCTCCAGACCTTCCTTTGCATACAGCTTTTAAAATTGCCGACGAAATATTAACAAATGCTGTTAAAGGAATAACAGAACTTGTAACAACTACTGGACTTGTGAACCTCGACTTTGCAGACGTGAAAGCTGTCATGTCTAATGGAGGAGTTTCTCTTATAGGAATGGGCGAATCAGACAGCACAAATAGGGCATTAGAAGCAGTTGAAAAAGCAATACAAAATCCTCTTCTAGATGTCGATGTCTCAAATGCAACAGGCGCTTTGGTAAATATTATTGGTGGAAGCGATATGAGTCTTGATGAATGCAAGACAATAATTGAGGAAGTTGGAAACAGGCTGAGCCCAGATGCAAAATTAATATGGGGCGCGCAGATTTCTCAAGACATGGACAAATCAATTCGCGTTCTTTTGATTGTCACAGGAGTAAAAAGCGCGCAGATTCTCGGACATGGCGAAACTCTTGAAAGTATGAAACACAGGGAAATCGAGGAAGAACTTGGAATCGAGTTTTTTGAATAAAAATTCAACTAGCGGTAAACCTTTAAACTTCCACAAAATTTTTAAATGCGATAACTTTTTCTTAACAATTGGTTTTTGTTTACCATGAAACTAAGAAATTTCACGATTGGCTTGGGCCTGCTAGCTGCTTTTTATTCCGCAGATAAAGGAAAAAATCTTATTGACGGCATAAAACAGAGTAATTTTTATTCAGCACCATTTTCTCCGTTGAGTTTTCCATATAAAAAAGAAACAGTAGTATTGCCCATTCCAGAAGTCATGTCTCTTTACACCTCATGCGATCAGAAAACCTACAACGGCAAGGCTTTCGTACCTGCAAAATCCACAGATGAAATATTAAACGGCGTCAAAAGAAGAAGAGCTCTTGAAAACATTTGGAGAATGCATTTCAATGAAAAAGCTGCTAAACTTAACCTAGAGAGTTATACCGACATAACAACATCTTGGACTAGTCCTGTAAATGTCAGCTGGGTTACAAATAATTATAATGGTTTAAGAGCCCGTGCAAGAGGACGCGTTGAATTACATAGGGCAACAGATATTTTCACAAAAACAGGTTCTAAGATATACGCACCTGTTAATGGGGTTATAGTTGCTTCTTCAGGTAATTGGACTGGCTCTTGGACTAGAAGAAAAGGTTTGCATGATGTTAGCGGCGGACTCGGAGCAATAACTGGAAACGGAGCAATTCTCTTCGGGATTAATAATACAATCTATTTTCTTATGGCGCATTTAAAAGATGTTTATGTCCGCGCAGGAGATGTTGTTCTCAAAGGCGATGTTATCGGAACAGTTGGGAAAACTGGAAACGCGATGTCTCCAAGAGTTCCTGGACATCTGCATTTAGCATATAAAAAACCAGGAACAGAATGCGGCATTGAAGGTGTTTTAGTTTCAGAAAACCCCTATCCAAAGCTAAAAGAAACCATTGCGTCGCAGTTAGCCCAAAAAAACTAACAAAAATTGATATTTTGATAGTGAAACTTAGTTCAATTGAATTGCTATTATGAAAACACCACTAGATTTTTACTTATTAAGATTAATTCAGTAATTATATAACTAAAAAACCAGCTATTATTAAACCAATACCTGATGTTAATTTAATAGCTTACCAATTAAGAATAATTTTAAAAACTCTGTATTTTTATTTAAATCATGAGTAAACTCGATAGGCTTAAAGCTTTCGTTGAAAAATCAAAAAGAGTCTGGCTTGTATTGAAAAAGCCGTCAAAAAAAGAATTCTCTTCAGTCGCAAAAATTTCTGCCATCGGAATCCTTCTTCTTGGAACCCTCGGCTTTTTGATTTCTATAATAATTAGCTTTTTTGTTTGAGAAGTTTTATAAACTCTGATTAATGCTTGAAGAAATGCCTTTAGAAAAATTAACTGCCATGAATATAGTTCATGAAGTAGGAATGTCGGGACGCCCAGAGTTTTATAGTGGAAGAGGCGCTATCTTAACTGATCTAGACTCTAGTCTTCTTACTAAAATTCACGATTTAATAAAAAGAGAACATGGGGATGATGCCAGTAAAAACTTTGTTGAAATGGTTGTTAATATGAAAAATTTGTCTGCCTCAGATTTTTTAACATGTTTGTACCATCTAGAATCATCTGATTGGAAATATTCTGGATTTCAGAGTGATTTACCTGGAGGTATTGCTGTTGCAAAAGACCGAGAGGGAAGATATGACGCTGTTTCTGGAATGATGGGGGCTATGGATGCTATTTTTGTTAATAGAAGTGGAAGAGATGAAACTGAAATGATTCGAAACCCATTTTTAGAGGAAATAGGATATGAGCCAAAACCAGGATCTAAAAAAAGAAGATTTTCTAATAATGCAGGATATACAACTGAAGAATTTTGATCATTATTAAACAAATATTTATAAATAAATAACCCTCAAAAAAACAATGGGATTAGAAAATATCCTATATGGCTTTAAAGGAAATTTTAAAAGAACATTAATTTCTTCTGCTTTTTTGGGTTCATTATTAATTGGATGTGGTTCAGATGGTCCGACACAACCTCCGCCACCGCCAAACCCACCACCAAGACCCCCAACACAACCACAAAATCATCCTCCGGTAATTAATTATAGTCCAAAAACACAATGTGATGAGAACTCTTTTTATGAAGACATAATTCACGCAACAGATCCTAACGGAGACCCGTTAAGCTACAGCGTTGAGGGTTTGAGTTGGTTATCTGTTTCTCATAATATAGTTTACGGAAATTGTCCCGAAGTTTCTCGAAACACAAGTTTTCCAGTTAAGATAAAAGTTTCAGACGGAAAACTTTCCGCCGAACAAAGTTACAATTTAACTGTAAAGAATCTTTTTAATACATATGTTTTAACAACAAATGATATTAACAACTTACTGCAAGTTACGCCAAATACTTTAGCTTTTTCACAGCCAACGAGTTTCTTTCCTGGTGATGTTATAGGTGCGGGAATTTCTAGCAAGACTCCTCATGGGCTTCTTAGACAAGTAGAGGCTGCTACAGGAGACGGAAAAACGCTTTATACATTTAATCCATCGCTAGAGCAAATAATCAAGAAAGCATCTTTTTCATTTAGCAAAAGCCTTTCCCCTCAAAATATTCAATCTATTAATGGTTTACAAGGAGTTTCGCCTTTCACAACTACTAACCTAAGTGGCTTCAACTTTTGTGTAAACTTAAATAATGTTGTGTTATATGACAGGGACGGAAAACAAAATACAAAAGATGATCAGGTTATTGCAAATGGAGAGATATGTTTCAACACAGGTTTTTCTTTTGACATCGACATAGATGATTTTACCCTGAAATACTTAAAATTCCAAAACAAAACAAAAGAAGTAGCCGATATTACTATAGGTTCAAATCTTCTTGGTATTGCTGCAAAAAAAGAGGTAAAAATCACCGAATTCAAGTTTAGTCCCTTTGTCATAGGTTACTTGCCAACACTAATTCCTATTCCACTCGTGGTTACCCCAAAAATAGAAGTTAACATAGGCATAGACCCAACACAAGTAAACCCTTTAGGGGTAAGAGTCATGCAAGAAGCAGATTTAGAAGCTTGGCTGGCCTATCAAGGCTCTTGGTCAATAGGAAAAAATTTCACAAATAACTTCGACTTTTCTATTTTTAATCCAACTATAAATGGGGACCTTAAAGTTTATGCCGGACCAAAACTAGAAATGCTTTTGTATGATATTGCCGGCCCAGTTGCAGGTGCAAACGGCAAATTAAGACTTAGTCATCAGGCAGACTGTGAATGGAAGCTTTACGGAGGTTTTGAAGCTTACATTGGAATCATTATGGAATTATTCAGCAAAAAAATTGCAGCCCACTCTGAGAAAGTATTTGATTATGAAGAGCCTTTAGCAGAAAAATGCGGAACCACTCCTCCGCCACCCACAACAGGCGAAAAAATTTTATTTACTTCTACAAGAGATGGAAATGCAGAGGTGTACATGATGAGCCCTGATGGTTCTAGCCAGCAAAACTTAACCAGGCACTTAGCGCATGATTACGAAGCATCATGGTCTCCAGACAAAAGTAAAATCGTTTTTGTATCAGAAAGAGATGGAAACCCAGAAATATACACGATGAAGTTAGATGGTACAGATTTAAAAAGGCTTACACTTTCTTCAGGAAACTCTAACAATATTGATCGTTACCCTGGCTGGTCTTCCAATGGACAAGAAATAGTTTTTTACTCTACCAGAAATGGCAACGACGAATTATTTTTGATGAACGCAGATGGAACAAATCAAAGAAAAGTGAATATTTCTTTTGGTTCCCACGGACAGCCAAAATGGTGCGGAAACCAGATAGTTTTTTCCTCCACTTTGTCCGGAGGTAACGGCGGTTTGGAAATTTACAAAGTAAATCGAGACGGGACAGGATTGCAAAGATTAACAAACAATCCTGCTGTTGATACAGAACCCTCTTGTTCTAAAGATGGAACAAAAGTCTCTTTTATCTCAAACAGAGCCGGCAGCTCTTACGATATACTTGTCATGAATGCAGATGGTTCAAATCCAACAAATCTGTCAAATACAACCGGAGATGATTATTGGCCTTCTTGGTCGCCAGACGGAACAAAAATAGCATACACCTTCGGAAGCATAGGACGTACGGCTTCTGACATTTATGTCATGAATGCAGATGGTTCAAATAAAACTCGAATTACTACAAGGGTGTCTGGGTCAAACAACGATCCCGTATGGTCTCCGTAATAACCCACAAAAACAGAAAAATCTAAAGTAAAAACCAAAAAAGCCGGTCAAAATTGAAACCCGAAAATTTATAAACCCAAATCTTTAAGTATTAATTACTGCTTCTTAAAATTTAAGGAGTAGATGGAACTCAAAAACTCAAAAAAATTAGAAAATGATTTTTATTATCAAAGTCACGACGAATAAAGAAGAAAAAGCAGTTGAAATGATAGCTGACAGAGCGCAGAAAAAAAGCCTTAACACTTATGCTGTTTTGAAACCTCATGGCATGCGCGGTTATATTCTTCTTGAAGCAGAAGACAGAGAAAGTGCAGAAGAATCTGTTTTTAACCTTCCTTATGTTAAGGGAATCGTCGGCAAAACCATAGAATATGCAGAAATAAAAAATATGGTTGAACCTTCTGTAGAAAACATTGACATAAAAGAAGGAGACATAGTTGAAATGATTGGCTCAACGCTAAAAGGCGAAAAAGCAAAAGTTTTAAGAATTGATAAACAGAAAGAAGAAGTTGTGGTAAGCTTGCTCGGAAGCGTTGTTCCATTGCCGATAACAATTAAAATTGACAATGTTCGAGTAATAAGGAGAGACGAACACGAAGCAGAGGACGAAGAATAAAAATGGCAATATTTATTCAACTTTACTCTTATAGCTTAAAATAAAAATGATAAAAGAATTATACCAGAGATTAAATTTGAGATATCAAATTGCAAAAACAAAGATGCAAGCCATACTTTGCGAGATAGAAACGGGGCATTATATTTATTTTAATGTAGACGTCGCTTTTGCTGAGAAAATGGAAGAAAATAAAGACCCAGATAAAGGCCAGGTAACATATCTCTCAGAAATAGCTCGTATAAAAAGAAGACAAAGAAAACTTTTTGGGCAACAAACTCACTTAGAATCTTTATTGGATATATCACATCAAAAGTCTGTAGAACAAAAAGCATTAGAAGACGAAGCTAAATCTTTTGCTGGATAAAATAAAAAATAATTAAATCAAAAAAATAAAATCCCACAAAAAATAAAAAATGCAAATAAAACTTCTTGTCGAAGGTGGAAACATGCAGCCAGGGCCTGTTTTAAGCCAGAAGCTCGGCCCATTAGGAATGAACATGGGGCAAGTAATTCAAAAGATTAACGACGCAACAAAAAACTTTGAAGGCTTGAAAGTTCCTGTAGAGCTTGAAATAAATCCTTCTACAAAACATTTCGATGTCAAGGTTTTTTCCCCGCCGGCTTCAGAGCTTTTAAAAAAAGAGCTTGGCCTTGAAAAGGGTTCTGGAGACCATAAAAAAATAAAGGTTGCTAATGCATCAATCGAACAGATAATCAATGTTGCAAAAACAAAACTTCCAAATTTGTTAAGCAAGGATTTTAGATCAGCTGTTAAAACCATTGTCGGAAGCTGTGTTAGTCTAGGTGTTCTTGTAGAAAATAAACCAGCTAAAGAAGTGGAAAAAGAAATTGACGAAGGAAAATATGACAATGAAATACTCAACGAAATATCAAAAACTCCAGAAGAAAAGAAAAAGAAAATTGATGCATTCTTTGCTAAGGTAAAAGCTGATCAAGAGAAGGTCTTGAAGCAGGAAGAAGAAGCAGCCAAGGCAGCTGAAGCTGAAAAAGCAGCAGCAGTATCACCAGGAGCAACCCCAGCAAAACCAGGGGAAGTTAAACCTTCGGCAACAGAGGCAAAACCAGCAGCAGAAGCCGCGAAAGAAAAGCCTGCTAAAGAGAAAAAAGAAAAGAAATAAAATCGTCCATGCTTGGCCAATTTAGAGAAAAAAGAAAAAGAAATAATTTATAAATCGTTCCTCGCTCCATTAATTATTGGGGTCATGGGGAAGCTTGGTATCCTTACAGGTTTGGGACCTGTCGTCGCCAGTTCAAATCTGGCTGACCCCATTTCTTAGATGAATAAAAAAGAAGCGTTAATTAAAGTTCACGGATATATTTCTTCAGATGGAATGATGTATACTTGGAAATCTAAAGATATCCACGGAAAAAGATTAAGAATTAGAAAAAGGCTTAGGATTAGATTTTATAATCAAGAAGAAGTCCTAATTAACGATTTCATCAAAACTGTCCAAAAGATTTATTCTCCTAAAAAGAAGTATATAACTTATCGACCAAAAAGAAATGAACTAGAAGTTAGGGGGCAAATAATTTGTAAAGCTCTATTATCTTTAGGAAGTGTTAATACTAAAAACTGGGAAATGCCAAAAAATCTTACACAGAAACAAAAATCTATCTGGATAAGAGCATTTGCGGATTGCGACGGTACTGTCGGTAATTATAATTATCATCGTTATGTTGCTATAGATTCAATAAATATAAATGGGCTAAAACAAATATCTGGAACTTTAGGAGACTTTAAGATTCCTAACAGAATATACCAAATTGAGTATAAGGGATATACTTCTTATAGATTAAAAATTTCTGGAAAGGCTAGTTTAATCAAATATAAGAAACTAATAGGATTTAACCACCCCAAAAAACAAGCCAAACTTAATATGGCGATAAAATCATATAAACAGAACATTTTAAAAACCATTTTTTAATTATTATCTTATAAAAAATGACATCAAAAACAAAAAAATCAAGATCAGCAGGCCGTTTTGGAGCTAGATATGGAAAACGTGTACGCGATTCCTTGGTTGCTGTTGAATCAAAACAAAGAATAAAGCAAAAATGCCCTTTTTGCAAGAAGCCTGGAGCAAAAAGACTTTCAAAAGGGATATGGCAATGCGCAAGAGAAAATTGCAATAAAAAATTCGCTTCAGATACCTACCATTTACAATGACAAAAAATAAATCAGGTAAAAAATTTTTAAGTGGAAAAAGCCTTAAATATAATAGCCTCATAGGTAGTTTTTACTTTAATAATAAAATAAATTTGAGCGAACTTGCGAGCGAGCAATTTTAAACTAAAATGCCAACATATAAATGCTTCAAGTGCGAAAAGAAAATCTTGAACACTAATCTTGAAAAGAGATTTGTTTGCCCTCATTGCGGCGGAAAGATTTTTTACAAGCCAAGAACCCACGTAAAAAAGATAAAAGCTGTTTAGATTAAGAATTTAATTAATTTGTGCTAAGACGAATTGTTTGATAAAATAGCAGGATTAATTATTTTGACTATAGTAAGTTTAATATAGACTTATAGTTATGGTTTTTATATTAAAATCTAAGTAAACCAATAAAACTATCAAAAAACTAAAAAATGGAAAACAAAGAAAGAAAAATTCAGGAAATTCAGATACTAGAACAAAGTCTCCAGAACTTGCTTCTTCAGAAACAGGCATTTCAGATGGAGATTTCAGAAACAACCGCGGCAAAGCGTGAAATAGAAAAAGCAGGAGACGGCGTTTTTAAAATTATAGGGCAGTTAATGATAAAATCAGACAAATCAAAAGTTAAAGAAGAGCTATCTAACAAAGAAAGGCTTCTTGATTTAAGAATAAAGTCCTTTGAAAAGCAGGAAGCGGTATTTTTGGAAAAAATTGACTCCTTAAAAAAAGAAATCTTAGGTTAGAAAAGACCGAATAACATATACAAAGAAATGACGAAATCTTTATAAATATCTACAATTTAAACTTACTATGGTTTTAGATAGAATAAAAAGAGTTTTTTCTGGTTCTTCTGGAGGAGACTTCGACAGCGAATATCTGGAGATTGACCTTGGAAAAGAAGAAAAAGAGCAGAAAGTCACCGTAAAATTATTTGTTTTAAAGGACTATGAAGAAACCACCAGCATACTTAATGACCTAAGAGAGGGCTACACTATTGCAATAATAGACATAAAAGTGCTCAGACAGAAAGACCCTATTGAATTGAAAAGAGCAATTTCTAAGATTAAGAAAACAATAGACGCCCTTGAAGGAAATATTGCTGGTTTTGGGGAAAACATGGTTATCGCAACACCTTCTTTTGCAAGAATCCATAAAGAACCTGCAAAAGCAAAAGAAGAGCCAAGAAACAAGTTTGACGATATGTATTGATTTCTAATAAGATTTTTAACTAAAAAATAGATTTTTAATAACGTTCGTAATGATTAACTTTTATCTTTGAAAGTACTGGATTAGGCGTTTTCTTTAAAACAGGTTTAACTTCTGAACTAGTAACTATCTCTTTTATGTAATTTATTACTGATTCAACTTCTTCTCCAGAAGGAACAGCAAAACGAACAACATTTTCATCATCTTCAGTATTTTCAACAAGAAGATTTCTTTTCTGTTCAATTCCCCATTTTCTTATTTTTCCCCTTATCTTCATTCCCCTCATTGATTCAGAATTAGTTGAGATTTCGTAAACATCCCAATCAATTAATTTGCTAAACATCCAATCAAGAAATAGCCCATCTAAATAAAACTTTCTAAACCTTAGCAATAGAGAAAACAGTTTTTATGGCCACGAAGATTGTTGCAGGCACAAATAAGAATAACAAAGTGGCCAGAACAGAAATCATCATTTTTCCGATTGCAATGCCACTAACAGTAATTCCTGTTAATCCAACATTTGTAGCTAAACCTTGAATTCCCGCAAAACTTGCGAGGGCAGCGGCAACTGAAGCAAAAAGAAATGTCTGAACTTCTTTCTCAGCAACAAAATATCCCACAATTAAGCCCATTGCAACAATTGCTATTAATATAATAGGATCTGTAGAGCCTCTTGTGAAAATTCCTGCGATAATTGCCAAGACAATTCCTATAAGAAATACCCAAGCGCCCACAGAGTTTTCGCGAGATTTTATCACCATATTCTTTAAACTTTTAGAGGCTACAAAATTATATAAACTTTCCTTTTTTGGCTTTTTCTAGGAAGCGATTAAATTACACGCGTTAAAAAACCAATCGAATTTACCCCCTAGCCAATTTCACACAGACTATCGTCGTAAACCATGCGTTTTCCATGGAAAAAACTCATATGCTCAATAATATAAATCTTTATAAACCATAGTAACTGCTGAATGACACAATAAAAATGAAAACTAAACAATTTGGTTTGTTTTTCGTCGGAGTTTTAGCACTTGTTTTAGTAATGAGTGCAGTTAGCGCCGTAACAATACTTTCTGATGATTTTAATGATGGAAACCTAAATGGTTGGACAGTAACAAACAGCTCTGTAACCTTGCCAGGAACACCATGGAATAACACCGGAACCTTTGCAGAAGCTAAGCCAGGCAACGGAACAGCAATCCCACCAAACGGAACTTCTACTCTTCAAAGAACAATTAGCACCTCTGGATTTACAAGTATTACTGTTAAATACGATAGGCAGTTAGTTGGTTTTGATGCTGAAGAGGAATTCAAGGCATCATGGTCACTTGACGGAGTTACTTTCACTACACTAGAAGAAACATTAAACTCAACGCCGGATGACGCCGCCTTCGTGTTAAAAACATTTAATCTTCCTACCTCAGCAAGTAATAATGCAAACTTCAGATTAAGATTTGAATGCACAAGCGACGCACAAGCAGATTTCTGCAGACTAGACAATATATTGCTTGAAGGAACTTCAAACTTAGACATTCCTCCAGAAGTCACAACATGCACAACAACAGGAAATCCAGGAGATTTGGACGTTAGAAAGATAAACTTCCAAAACAACGGAATGCAATATAATACTTTCGGAAAAGATGATGAGTGGTTCCCTCTTGAAGAAGTTGAAGTTGAAATTGAAGTAGAAAACAATGGAAATGATGATGTTGACGATGTTTCTATTGAATGGGGTCTTTGGAATACTAAAACAGGAGACTGGGTAATTGATATTGATGAAGAAGACGAATTAAATATTAAAGATGGTGACAAAGAAACCTTGACAGTTACTTTCACATTAGATAATGATCTTGATGTTGACCTTGAGGATTTAGATGATGGAAGTCATTATAGGCTTTATGTTGTGGCTACAGGCACTGTTGACAATCAAACATCACCAGACACATGTGTTTCTGATTTCGAAACAGCATCTATAATTATTGAAAGCGACTTTGTAGTCTTGAATAATGTTGAAATTCCAGAAGTTGTTCAATGCGGAGAAACAGTGCAGGTTTCTGCAGATGCTTGGAATATCGGCGACAGCGACCAAGATGAAGTATCTGTTGAGGTCTTTGGCAGGGAAAGCGTTCTAGGATTAACCGAGACATTAGAATTAGGCGATATGAATGCATTTGATCGTCAGCCATTGTCATTCACATTCAATGTTCCAAGAAACCTCAATGTTCAAGATACTGCAGGCAAATTTTACGCTCTAAATTTCCAAGTTAAGGATGAAGATGGAGATGTATACCAAAACGACTTTGATGACGACGATTCAGAATTTGTTGTTCCTTTCAAAGTTGAAGGCAACTGTGGCATTGGTGGCACAGGAGCAGTCACAGTTTCAGCAAGCTTGGTTTCTGGAGGAGCTGCTGGCGAAGACATGGTTATCAAGGCAACATTAACCAACAATGATGTTGAAACAAAGACTTACAAAGTAGGTGCAGCAGGATTCACAGAATGGGCAGACTCTGTATCAGTAGATCAAAGCACAGTTGTTTTAACTGCCGGGCAATCAAGAGATGTCGTCTTCACTATGAAAGTTGACGAAGATGCCTCAGGAAATTACACATTCTTCATAGAAGCAACTTCAGGAAGCGAAGTGGTAAGACAGCCAGTGTCAGTCAACATAGAACCAAAGTCAAGAGCAGGAGCTTTTGGAAATCTTTTATCAGGACAAAACTGGACACTTTGGGCAATTGTATTGTTAAACATAATCCTTGTTGTAGTAATCATAATCGTTGCCGTAAGAGTTGCAAGGAAGAAATAAATTCGCTTTATTCTTTGATTTGAATAATTTAAAATGAAAAGAAGAACATTAACAACTGCTCTCGCTTTGACTGGACTTTTGGGTGTGGGTGGGTGTGGCAGCAAAATAGAGAGCCCCGAAATTTTTAATAAAGGTAGAATTCAAGCAGAGTCTTTTTATCCAAAAAGTAGTTTTAATGGTGATGATAGATATACAACAATTATTAAACTACTTCCTGAAATGAACGAATATTTTACATTAGAATCTTTAAAAAGAGGGTTTCAGCCTGTCGATCTTAATTTTGGAGCTACTTTTAACTTTAATGATGAAGCCAGAGTTCTTGATTTAATATATAATGTAGGAGACACCGTATTTATTACAGAATCTGGTAAAGATTACAAAATTGTTAATCCTTTAAGAAGATAGCATCGTTTCTTACCACTTCCCCTCAACCTTTCTCACAACAAACCATCCTATCAAATACCCAATCAAAGCCCCGGCAATAACATCGCTTAAGAAATGAACTCCAAGGTAAACTCGTGACAAAGCAACGACACATGCAAACGCAATCCATGCATATTTGAATTTAGGAAATTCTTTTGATAGGAAAGGAATCGCAGAAAAAACCATCATTGTCTGAAACGATGGAAATGAAAAATTCCATACATAATAGCTACTTTTTTCCAAGCCATTAATTAAAGAAACGAGGCCAAGCTCAAAAGGCCTGTGTCTTTGTATAGTAATTTTCAATAAAAAGCCAATAATAATATCAAATACTAAAGTCGCCCATAAAGGCAAAATCCATCTTCTTTTATTCTCTTTTATAAACAATATTGTCAGGAAAAGGAAAATTATCAAGATAGAGCTGACAAATGTTATTCCCATAAAAAAATCAGTCAGAATACCATTTCTTATTAAAAACACAAGCGACGTTATCTGATTATCAAAATAAAAAGCCAGAAACAGAATAAAAATTACAAATGCATATAGCAAAATAAACTTCCTTTTATAAGAAAACTTCATATCAGCAAATAAACGAAATTATTTAAATATATTTCCCCTGTCTCTTTCTAATGGGAAAACAGGGTTTGGACATTCTAGGAATTTTTTTAAGATACCTAATTCTTATTCTTGTCGCGTTTCCGAGCCTCTGGATTTTTTATTTTATATTCACTCCTTTAACAGTTTATCCCGTACATTTTTTGCTGAACCTTTTTTTTCCTGTTTCCCTTATTTCAGAAACAATAATTCTTGTACAAGAAATTCCTATTGAAATTATTGAAGCCTGTGTTGCGGGTTCTGCCTATTATTTTCTGCTTATTCTTAACTTAACTACTAGTGGCATAAAGACAAAAACAAGGGTTTATATGATTCTCTTCGCCTTTTTCCTTTTTTTAATCATAAATATAATAAGAATATTTTTTCTCAGCCTTCTTGCGATTTCAGGCTCTTCATTTTTTGACATAACACATATAGTATTCTGGTACGCATTAAGCACGCTTTTTGTCATAGGAATCTGGTTCATCCAGGTAAAAGTTTTCAGAATAAAGGAAATACCAATTTACTCAGATATAAAATTTTTATATAAGCAGTCTAAAATAAAACATAGGTAAAAATAAAAAAGAATAGTTTGTTAATAGAAGTAAAATCAAGCTTGGTTTACTGTTATTAAGCTAAATTTTTGATTTCGTGTATATCATTGTAAGTAGGTCTTTATGTTAACAGTAAATATTAATACGAACGAAACGAAGTGGAGTTGGCCTAAAATAATATAAAATAAAATGTTAATTGAACTTTTTTATTCTGTCATAGAAGCCATTCTTTTAATAATAAAAGAAATGGGTTATCTTGGGATTTTTATAGGAATGGCTATTGAAAGCTCTATTTTTCCGCTGCCGAGTGAGATAATTCTTATACCCGCAGGAGTTCTAATTGCAAAAGGCGAAATGAATTTTTTCTTAGTTCTTTTTTTAGCTATTTTAGGAAGTTTGCTAGGAGCTTTATTTAATTATGCGCTGGCTTTTTTTATTGGCAGGAAATCCGTGGATTTTTTTATAGACAAATATGGAAAATTTCTTTTCTTGAATAAAGAAAAGCTTAGAAAAACCGATTCTTATTTTAAAAAACACGGGGAAATTACTACTTTTATTGGCAGATTAATTCCTTTTGTAAGGCATATAATCTCGCTTCCTGCAGGTTTTGCTAGAATGAACTTATGGAAGTTTTCTTTATTCACCTGCCTTGGAGCAGGAATATGGGCGTCTATATTGATTTTTACAGGAATGTTTTTTGGAAGTGATATAGATCCTATTATTAAGATGATAATTGCAATTACACTTATAGCCTCAACTCTGATTTTTGTGGCTTACTATATGCTCTGGAACAAATTTAAAAATAAAAAATAAGATGCATTCAACCAATTGACTTTAAAATAGATTAAATAAAGAAAGAAAAATATGCTAATAACACAAGATTAAAGTTAACTATTGAGGCAGTTTTATCTTAAAAAACCATGTATTTTATTTAACTTTTAATAACTCCTTACTTCTTTACTTTAATCATCACATTAATTTGTTAATCTCGATAAAAGATTCTAGCATGAGCCTTTCTGTGGCTTCGAGAATTTCGCAGTTGCTTATATTTACATTATAGCACGCAGGTCCGACTTTATCAATTCGTGTTTCGCTTCCCTTTTGAAGATTAATAAATGCGTATCTTCCTTCAGAATCACAGGTAGCATTTTGGTCTTTTATCACATTTATTCCCGAAACCTTGTAAAGATTTACGAGATTTGCAGTAGCTATAATGCCAAAACCGTCGCAATTAAAGTCTTCTGTGCTGTTAAGAACAAGATTTTGTGCTAGACTCAAATTTCCATTAAAAGACACCCCTTCATCTAGCTTTCTTGGATCATTCCTCAGATAAAAATTATACTCTGCATTTTTCCCGTCAACTACTACCGGTATTTTTGTATTATAAAAAACCAAATTTCCAGATTTAACAATCTTAAAATCAACTCCTTCATATTCAAATTTTTTTGTTGATTGAAATGCATAAACTACAAGAATAATTAACAAAATTAGAATCGCCATTCCAATAAAAAAATTCCTTAAGATTTTATTCTGATCAATCGCCTGTTCTTTTTTTGGAATTTCTTTTTTAACTTCTCCTTTCCTTTTCCTATCTGTTTTTTTCCTTTTTGGCATTTTTTATTGTTTTTTTAAAATGTCTGCTTCGCAGAATTTTTTGTTACTAATGATGAAAAAGCATTAACTAATATTTGGTGTCTTACCCATCATAATTTAGGATTTATCATATTTTATTAGCTTTACCCTCAAAAACTTATCATCTCTTATATTAACTTTTTTCTCCATTTAAATTTATCTTTCATTTATTAATTTTACTATTTATTTTTTTGCCTTAACTATTTAATTCCCAAAATCTTGAACAAAAATTGGTCAGCCAACTTTACCAACTCTTCTTTTTGGCTTTCTATGTAAACACAACCGTCAACTTGGCTTATGCTTGAAGCTTCTTTTTCTCTTATTATTATAAAGTTATCGCTGCAGGTTTTTATCGGCAAGCCTTCAACACACACACCGCCCTCAATACAAGCTTCCTGCACTCTTTCTGCGACTTGGGCAAGATTTACATATACTTCGGCTCCGGCAACTTCATCTTCAGATTGTATATAAACAGGTTTTCCCCTGTATCCCTCTATATTCCTTAAGCCAGAACCTATATCTGGGACTTCCTCTGGGTTGTATCTAAAAACAAAATTCTGAAAAACCCAAAAGCCATTTGTATTTGTAAACTCAAAACCATTGTAAGTTAATTTAGAAGGATTTTCATTTCCAGCTCCAGAACTCCCAAGATTGCTTTGTATTGCAAAGCCAAGAGTGCTGGCAACCATCAAAAAAACAAGAATTACTCCTACAGTTACCTGATTTTTTTTCCTAATTCTCTCTTGTTCTTCCTTTGAAACAAGTCTTCTCATACAAAAAAGGATGAATGGAGATTTATAAAGTTTAACATGAGGATCGTGAGGATATTTTGCTTTTGTTAAAGCTACACTAGAGCCCTATAGAAAGTGTTACAGTTAGGGTTAATCTTTTTTCTTTTTTAGTATGTAGAAAGTATGCTGCGCCAAATATGGCAGATATTTAAGTCTTCCCGCACCTACACATTTCTTTATTTTCAGATTATTTTCTTTTATAAATTTTCTAAACTCAAAGAACTTGGGGAAGTATATGTGCGTCTCGTGTCTTTTGATAAATGGAGACGAAGCATTTGGAATTGTTAATATTATTTCTCCATCATCATCAAGCCAACTTATTACTTTCTTGAAGTCTTTTTTTAAGTTATAAATATGGGCGATAACACCAGTCATTAAAATGGTTTTATATTTTCTCCTAGGATTGAAAGTTTTTATTGTTGAGACTTTTACATTTATGCCTTTTTTCTTTGCTATTCTTATTGCATACTTTGAAGGATCAAAACCCTCAACTTCAAACTTATCTTTAAGAACAAATAGAAGACGACCTAAACCGCATCCAACATCAAGAACTGGGCCTTGTCTTACATTTTCAATAATTAGTTTTTCTGTTGGGTGCTGCCCAAAAAATCCCTTATAGTAAGGTTTTTTATAATCAATTATTTTTTCTGCCATGTCATTATTGTAGACTTTTTATTTCTTAAACATTTCCTAACATAGCCCAAAGACATCTAAAAAAATACGCGTCCCGCCAGTAGTTTTAGTTAAATTTAAATAATGGCGGCAACCCAAAAAAATAAGCTCTTGGTGAGAAAAATATGAAAACTGAAATTATCAAAATAAATTCAAGGAACCCTGAAGTTTATAAAATTAGAGAAGCAGCGAATATCATAATAAATGGGGGATTAGTTGCATTTCCTACTGAAACTGTTTATGGGCTTGGAGCTAACGTCTTTAATAAGAATGCAGTAAAAAAGATATTTATTGCAAAAGGGCGCCCCCAAGATAATCCTTTAATTGTTCATGTTTCAGAAATGAAACAGATAAATTCTCTTGTAAGCGAAATTCCTTATAATGCTAAAAAACTTATGAAAAAGTTTTGGCCAGGTCCTCTTACGATAATAATAAAAAAATCAAAATTAGTTCCAGATATTGTTACTTGTGGTTTGGATAGTGTTGCAATAAGAATGCCTAAAAATAAAATTGCATTAAAACTAATTGAACAATCAAAATGCCCTATAGCTGCTCCTTCAGCAAACCTTTCTGGAAAACCAAGCCCCACAACCGCAGAACACGTTATAGATGATTTAAATGGCAAAATTGATAAGATTATTGATGGCGGAAAAGTAAATATTGGGTTGGAATCTACTATAATTGATTTAACTCAAAATCCCCCCATAATTTTAAGGCCTGGGAAAATAACTCATAAACAAATAGAGAAAATTATTGGCAAAGTTCAGAAAAATAAAAAAGAGTTTATAAAAAAACCTAAATCTCCCGGCATGAAATACAAGCATTATTCTCCTAATGCAAAAGTGATTATTGTTAAAAAAGAAAATGAGATTAAAGAAGTTTATAAAAAATATTCAGATAAAAAGATAAAACAATTAAAATATGGCAGTGAAATTGAGATGGCTAAGAATCTATTTAAAGATTTTAGAGACGCCGATAAAAAATGTTATGAAATAATCGTTGTAGAAGAAGTTGAAGATAAAGAATTTGGCTGCGCAATCATGGACCGGCTTAGAAAGGCCAAATGAATTTTAGCATAACTGTTAAGACCGGTTATTACTTTATCTCCGTCACGAAGAGCTCCCGCTAATCCTTAAAAAAAGAAGAAAGTTGAAACATAAATTTCAACTAACTAAAAACAAGTTTTAGTTAAAGTAAACTTTTTCTTCCCGTATATAGTTCCAACTATCTCTTAAAAAAGAAGAAAAAGAAAAAATAAATTAAAAAGTTTTTTGCCTAACTAAGCTACCTGAAGCTCTGCGCTTGTAGATGAAGTACCAATATACTTCTTACCAGCTATAGTGTCAACAGGCTTTGTTCTCAAGTATGTTGCAGCGTTTACAGTATCTGCTGCCTCATAACCAGCAACAAGTAATGCAACCTTGCTATCTCTAGCGAAAGATTGTATCAAGAACTGTCCTGAGCCTACACCAGTTGCAGTAGTCCATGCAGACCCACAACTAGCTCCACCGACTAAGCCAGCAGCAACTGAATTAATACAGCTACCACCGACAACTATTAGGTTCTTTGAACCTACTGAGCCTACTTCTGAGTCTCTTACAAGAACTTCTCCAAGCTGTGTTGTACCGCCTGGCGTTGTGCCTGGAGTAACTACTGAACCACTAGTACCAATATATAGTTGCGCATATACCTGGCTCTTTGGATAGGTTACTTTAGCTGTTTTTTGGTCAGAATCGCTTGCATCCAATACAGCATGTGATCCAAACCAATCAGCA
>JAGVXG010000012.1 GCA_018303885.1 Candidatus Pacearchaeota archaeon | reverse complement strand
AAACTTTTGCTGTTAATCCTTCTTCAATAGGAACGCTTCCAAATTCAGCCATAAACTGAACTATTTCTCTCCTAGGAATACCATACCCCTCTAAATAATCCAAATTAACTTCATAGCATCTATCTCTAGAGTTAATGGGCAGTATTGAATCAAATTTTACCAACCTCCAATTAGGGATTCTATCTTTAAATCTATTCAGTAATGCTACACAAACCCCGTAATGTTCCCTTTTATCAAAATCTTCCCCTTGATCAAAACCTTCAACTAGTGTGAACTTCATATCTTACAATAGGCGCTATTAATTTTTAAACTTTATGAAATAAAAGCCTCAGCTGAGGATCGAACTCAGGACCTCAACATAAAAGCCACGGGGGAGGATCGAACTCCCGACCTCGACATTACCAATGTCGTATTCTAACCAACTGAACTACCGTGGCGAATTTGATTTTATGAAAGCAATTTTATCAATGTGTCTAATTGGAAATGTTTTTAATACTTTCCACATATCTCTTTTTTTAGTATATACTTGTTGATAAATATGATCTTTGTATTTCCAGGGGCATGAGTGAAAGGGAATGTTGTGTTTTTTAAATTGCTCCATGCAAAATAAAGCAAGATGTTCACTTGCAGTAGATAATCCAAAGCCACTTCCTTTCTTTCCTCCATCAGTATCGAAAAGCCCTGCTAAAAAATAGGTATGATATTTCATGGGCATTTTTGGTACAGCTGCAATTCTAGCTTTTCTTCCCACCGTAAACCCTTTTTTTGAAAAAACTCATAAACTTCCTTTGATTCTATCCTTGAAATGTAAAGCTTACTTCCATTTCTTTTCTTGGTTTCCATCCAAGGGTTAAGACTAAATAAAGAACTGAAAAGAGGATCATAAACTGTATCAATAAAATATTTAGATTCAGAAATAAAATAGATAAGATATCTCTTTTGAAATTTGCCATTGGGTCTTTTGGATTTAGTATTTGGCAACGAACCATCTCCAATTAATAGACCAAAAATATAGGCGAGATCACCACTCCATTTTTTAGGTAAAGTCGGCTTATATTTCATACCACTATAGCGCTTAGATATTTAAATATTTTTCTTATAAAAATTTAAGGTTTTAGCAAAACTAACTACCGTTTTTCAGATCTGAGAATAATCAAAATTACCAAAATAATAAAAAACGCGAGAGTTAAAAATCCCAGGATGATTAATAACAATCCAAAAAGATTAACAATTAATGAGTCTGAAGAATTGCTATAAAAAATCAAAGAAACTATGAAAAGCACTAAAAATAATAGGAGGTTCTTCCACGCAAGAGAAATCCTACTCCGAAGCGGCGCAGTCTTGGCAACTCTAGAAACTCTTCTCACGGCTCTTCTTTTTTTTGGCATTTTATCAGTTAATTAATTTACTATTCTGATTTAATGAATAAGCTAAAAGAGTTTATAAATATTATCCGTAGCTTGTACCAGTGCTGTTGTTTACATCCCAATTTTGTTCAATCGCATTAGACGTTATAGACTTCACATTTCCAAATACAGAGGAAAGCCATGAGAAATAAACTCCTCCGAAATTGAAAGCATCTTTGACTGATTTTACTTCAATATCTGAAACAGTATAAACATAACCTACAGTCAGCATAAGGGCTATAAATATAAAAAAAGCGAGTTTCGTGGCAATAGCCTGCTTTTTCATCACGACTTTCAACACAAGAAATACAATTAGTATGATAATTATAAACAGGAACCACACACTTTTAGCCATGTCATAAAAAAGGGCAGGCTATATAAAAACTTTTCCTACTAGTAAAGACAATATTTACGGCCCTCTGAAGTGAAACTTTCAGTTTCCCATTCTCTCTTCTGAGAGAGAAGAAGAGAAAGGCTGAAACCCAGGTTCGAATCCTGGTGGGGCTATTTCCGATATTAGGATTCGATTAATCGGTTTAAATGGTAGGAGATGGTGCGGAAGAAACTTGGTTCTTCTGCGTGAGAATCCTGGTGGGGCTATTTTTTTCCCCTGCTTTCTTCAAGAAGTCTTTTCGTTTCACTTAGTTTTTTTCGCAGCTCTTTCTCATGTTTATGATGTTTATGATCTCTGTGCATGTAATAAAAACTTAAACCCACAAACGGAATATAAGCCAACTGAACATACTCATTCGAGACAAAACCGTAAAATACAGGATATTTTTCGCCTAACGAAAACCCCACTACCCCAACAGCCGGGACAATATGGGATAAAGTATGAAGAATTGAAAGTAACCCTGTGCCAATTAATGCAAAAATACCCGCACCTTTTTTAGCCTTGTCTCTAAAAGGCTCCTCATCATAATCAAGTTTCTCTTCAAAATGTTCTATTGGCATAAACTCCACAATTAGAATTGCTATAAATAACTATTGATTCTATTAGAAATTTTAACTAGAATCACAATTTTAAGCTACCCTCTTTTTTTGGGCTTCTATTTCTTCCGCTAATCTATCAAAATATTTAACACTGCCATTTGCCAATTCTATCTCTTCATCAGTTAAATAATCAGGATAACTAATTCCGTGTAATCTAATTTTATCCACAATAGAAAAATATTCCATTCCTACTTCTTCGAGCCTACCTGATATTACAATTCCTAATTTTCTCATCTTAATCACAATTTTATCCTTAAGTCTTCAGCACTTTTCAAGTTTTTGTCGTGCTGATCCATCCCGCCATCCATCAAGCAGTCAAAACAAACATGAATAGTTCCGTCTTTTTCCTTAATTCTTCCCGTACCCTTGCATTTCGGGCAATTTTCTCTTCCTGGCATTATAAACTTAAACAGAAAGGATATTTAAGCATTATGCAACAAACAGGGTAATAATTAAATTTAAATATTCAGTATTCTTTAAGAATTGATGAAAGACGTGCCAAAAGAAGCAAAAGAAAAAGAAATAGGGAAAGTCTCGACTTATTTTAGTCATGTCAGCGTGGCCGCCATAAAACTCTCTGATAAATTAAAGACCGGGGACAAAGTTCACATAAAGGGGCATACAACTGATTTTGAACAAAAAGTCGATAGCATACAAATTGAAAGAGATAGCGTAAAAGAAGCTAAAAAGGGCGATCATATAGGGATAAAGGTTTCTGAAAAAGTAAGGCCAAATGACTCTGTTTTTCTTGTAAAATAGACAGCTTTTAAAATATAAAAGAATTCTACTCTAATATGAAAATCAAAGGAGCCAAAAGAGTTTACAAAGCCCACAAGCACATTCATAAAACCCTAAGAAAACATATTCCTCAAGGAGTTCTTAGGGCAGAAAAACTTTTTTCTTTCAAATATCCAAAACTTTTTTTATTGTTTTTATGTATCATTTTAGCTTACTATTTATTTAGCCAGGCGGGAATTTCAAGCTTTATTGAAAACCTCAGCAAAGATAATTACCTTAGCATATTTTTAGCAGGGGTTTTCCTGGCGTTGGGTTTTTCTGCTCCATTTAGCATAGGGTTTTTTATCTTGTTGCAACCAGAAAATTTATTGTTCGCAAGTTTAATCGGCGGATTCGGGGCAATGGCAGGAGACATGTTGATATTTAAAACAATAAAATATTCATTTATTAAGGAATTTAAAGAGCTAGAAAGAAAAAAAATAATCAGGAAAATAGAAAAAATAGTTGAAAAAAACAAAAATGTTTTAATAAGGCATTATTTACTTTACATTTTCGCAGGAATTACAATTGCCACGCCTCTTCCCGACGAAATAGGAATATCAATGCTTGCCGGACTGACAACAATAAAACCGTTAAAATTAGCAATAATAAGTTTTTTCCTACACTCGATTGCAGTTTTCATAATTTTATATCTTGGGGTTATGATATAGTTTTTAAACATAGATTTTTTGAATTTAGAAGAAGGAGAAAGCCCCTGTAGTATAGCGGTCAAGTATCCGGCCCTCTCAAACGACAACACTTTGGCGTTTGACCCAGAGCGAAGCGATGGAGTGCGGCCGTGACCCGAGTTCGAATCTCGGCGGGGGCGTGGATACTTAATGTTCGGATTACGGGTCATTTTTTGCGATTTTCCAAAATTCTTCAAAATATGCTTTGTAAGAATCAGTTATTTCTTGGCTTATAATCTCTATACAAAGAGGACTTTCACTCGGTACAACAATAACCGTCGTATCTCTATAAATGAGCATATAAGAGGGGGTTTTAATCCCAAAAGGCATATATCTTGAGCTACAACCTTTGTAAGAATTTCTATTTTTTAATACTTCTAAAGGCGTATCTTGATTAAATAACATTCGACATTTAATTCCTGTTTTTATTCTCCTCTTATGGTCTCTTTGCCAGTACAAGTGGTGTGCCTCTGGTTGATACCTTGGTATTCCTAAATAAAGATACTCTTCACCCTTTTTTAATTTTAAATAAGTATGCTCGTGAACGGTGATTAGTCCTTTAAAACCTTGATATACATTGACTGATTGTACTTTTCCAGTTTTTTGTAATTTTTCTAATTGAGGAATATAACTTTCAAGCTTTATTTTCATATCCTTAATTTGTTTTTCTTTTTCTAGTAAGTAGGTTTTAATTTTTGCAGGTTCTACTGCCTGATAACAAGCTACACCATTTTGTTCAACATGAGAAGCCATACCCTTTTTTTCTAATTTGTCTAAGATATCATACAACTTAGACCTAGAGACTTGAGACTCGTGTGCGAGAGGTCCTGTTGAGCTAGTTCCTATTTTTAGAAGTGCGATATATGTTTTTATTTCTCCTGGAGTAAGCCCTATTTCTGAAAGGAATGATGTATCCATTCTTCTAGATAGTTTGTTCATATTTAAACTTTATTATTGTTTCCTACTAGGGGGAAAACAACACTTAAGTAGGGCATCTTAATAACAAGTTCATGTCAACTAATAGTAATAATTTGAAAACAATTATAAATAGTCAAAACTATTTTATTAAAAAAGAGGTAAAAAGATGAAAGGTGTTTTTGACCAAGTTAAATGGGGAATTGTTTCTAAAGAATTAGAAGAAGAAAACCTTAAGTTAGCTTCTTATGATAACACTCTTATCCCCCTCTTAGGTAGCCTTAAGGGGAAAAAAGTTTTAGATTACGGTGGTGGTCCCGGGATTTTAGCCTTAACTTTAAAGAAATTAGGAGCAGAAGTTAAAGAATATGACGTCTCTCATGATATGTTAGAAAAAGCTGGATTGAAGATTGGAAAGAAAAATGTTTACGAGAATATTAAAAATATCCCAAAAAATCATTTTGATTTTGTAATTTGTAACCTCGTCTTGTGCATTGTCCCTGAAAAAGAAGTTGAAAACATTGTTAAGAACTTAAAAGAACTAGTAAGTCCCAAAGGTTTTGTTTATATTGGTTTTTGCAATCCAAAGATCTTAAATGTTACAGAATCACAATTAGATTTAAGATACAATGAGGGTAAATATGAAGAAAATCACACTTACCGAAAAATAAAGAAAGAAGGCGGTTATGAAATATCTGAACTACATAGGCCTATTGAATGGTACTTAAAAATTTACAAGAAAGTTGGGCTAAAATTTATTAAGGAAATTTACACACCTACTTATACCTTAAATAAAATAAAAATAAATGATTTCATAATCTTTAAACTAAGAAAATAGAATGAAATCTAAAAAAAGTGTCCTTAGTAAGATAGAAGATTATTTTGATTTTGCGAAGCATAAAACGAATTATAAAACGGAAATTCTTGCAGGAGTTTCTACTTTTCTTGCTTTATCTTATATTTTTGTAGTTAATCCTTCCATTTTGGCGGAGGGTGGATTTAATAAAAGTGCAGTTTTATTTGCAACAGTAATAACTTGTTTTTTAGCTACTTTTATTATGGGTGTTTGGGCGAAAAAACCCTTTGCCGTAGCTCCGGGTATGGAGATGAATGCATATGTTGCTTTTTTTGTTGTCGTGGCCTTAGGTTTTAGCTGGCAACAAGCATTAGGAGCAGTATTCTGGTCAGGAGTTTTATTCATGATATTAACTTTAACTAATGTTCGTACAAAAATAATCAATGCTATACCTGATAAGATGAAATCTGGTTTAGCTTTATGTGTTGGAGTATTTTTGATGCTTATTGCATTAAGATTGGCAGGAATTCTTTTATACACAGGTGTTGCAATAAGTGGTATCGGTATTTTACTATCCCCTCTTGCCTATATATTCTACTTTGGTCTCGCCTCAACTTTGATATTAAGAAAGTTTAAAGTTCCAGGCTCTGTTTTAATAAGCATAATCCTAGCTACAATTCTTGCTTATATCTTTGGTCTCGGAGGATCAGGAGAACCTTTAAAGATATCTAAAGAGATGTTTAGCGCTATTTTCCAATTAGATTTTAGTGTTATATTAAATGTAAAAATGATTAGTGCAATATTAGTTCTCTTCCTTATTGATTTCTATGGAAGTATTGCTAAATTTATAGGATTAACAAGAGGGACTTCAATAGTTAATAAAGATGGAACAATGCCTCAAATGAAGGAAGCTTTATCAGTAGATGGTGCTGGAACAATGGTCGGAGCAACTCTTGGAACTTCTAGTGTTGTTGCTTATGTTGAAAGTGCTGTTGGAATTGCAGAGGGTGGAAGAACAGGATTTACTGCAGTAATTATTTCTATACTAATGTTAGCCATGATCTTTTTGACTCCAGTAATTAGTTTAGTTCCAGTAATAGCAACAACTGGTGCTCTTTTCTGGGTTGGTATCGCTTTATTCCCTTCAAGAGAAGATCTCAAATCTTATACTAAATTAGATGTACTTACTGTTTTGCTCATGATTGGAACAGTTATAGGGACTTTTGCTATTGACAAGGCTCTTTTTATTGGATTTGCGATATTCATTCTTGGTTTAATCTTTACTAAAAGATTTAGGGAGATTAATCTTTTTATGGTTATTTCAACAGTACTCTTAGGAGTTGGTTGGATTCTCCAAGTAGTGGTCAAATAAAGAACAAAATCTAATTTCTACCCTCTAACCGGATCATTCTTCTACGTCCCAGTGTAGCTAAACCGTAAACTTTTATACTGGTTACGGTCGGGGCGTGGTCGGGGATTCGAATTAGAAATGTTTCATAAAGTTTAAAAAGAACCATTTAGATTGATTTTTATGTTAAGAGCATTGAGAATCGGCAGTAGACCCAAAGAAGTTGAGGGGGAAGTTCTACACATTAGTCATAGATATAATCCTTTAATTGGCGAACATTCAGTTCTTTTAGTACAGGAAGAGGAAGGGTTTAATGTACGACCTTTAATTTTTTACAGTACTGAGCGATTTGGTAAATTTTCACTTGATTCTCATAATAAAGATTTGGATGTTGGAGATAATGTAAAGTATATTTTGAATGCTCAACTTAATGAGGATGAGAAAAGAGTAATGGATATTTATTGTCCTACTGGTTTTTTTCCTGTCTTTCATGTTAGCAAGGTGTCTCCTTTAATACAAGCTGTTCGTGATTAATTTTTTGAATTTTTATATGTCCTACGCCCTGTCGTAGTTCGGTCGGGGCGTTTAAAAATCAAAGACTTCTTTTGCTTTTTTAAGAATTCCTTTTTCAGTTAACCATAACTGTCCTGCTCTTTCCATCAAAGGAGTAACTCTACTTAAATTTCTAACAGCCTTTTTTGGCAATAAGCTAATTCGTCTCGAATATTTTGGATTGTCAAAAGCATCAGGAATAAAAGAGATATCTTGTTCACTGGTTGCCCAATCAATTCTGTCAAATCGTGAAAGGTTGATTGGAGTAAAATATCCTCTAAGGGTTCTTTCTCTTTCATAGTTAAAATAAGACTCAAAATAGCTCATGGAAAGTTCTCTTAAATTCCTGTATACTGGATCCCGGAATCTAAGTCCGGTATATTTTGATTTCCCGATAGCGCCCCAAAGGCCATTCATCTTGAATAAAGCAAGTAGATGGACTTCATCCCTAACTGCGTCTAAGCACATCAGTAAAGGTCTATGTCCATTAAACCTAAGGGCTGCTGTCGCAAAAATAGAACCAGAAGCGCAATCAGCTTGTCTTTCCCTCATAACTAATCTAGGAGAATAACACACCTCGCTTTCATTAATAAGATGGTATCCAATATCATCAAGGAATCTCTGGATTTTTTCCGGGGTTTTTAGTCCAGACAAAAGTCTTCTTTCTTTTGAATCAAAGCCAAAATTACCCATGATAAAACATATTAAGAAAAAAAGCTATTTAAAATTAATTATAAATTTTCGCATGTTGATAGTGAGAAACTTGGTCGGAACGCTTCAAGTATTATTCTTCTTTAATTCTTCTTCCTATAAATCGTCCCGGGGGATCAAAAACTCTTGTTTTTTTATCGTAAGGATTAAATATCAAACTTCCATGAGAAATAGTCTTTTCGATAAGCAGTCCGTCTTGATTATATAACTGCCTTACACTTCCATAAGGATAATATCCTTCATGCGGCCAACCACCAGATGCGTCTGGTGTAATATCCCATTTAAATCCTTGCTTATATCTAACAAATTCTCCTGAAGGAAGTCTTTCAAGCATGTCTATTCGTCTTGGTTTCTCGGTATCAGAACTAACAGTAAAATAATATTGCTCAGGTCCTTTTCTAAGTCTAGCACCTGCCATCTTTTCAGGAGACAGCTTTCTACCTAAAGCAACTTTCAGTTTATCTGCAATTTGTTCTAATTTCATGTTTTTCTCCTATTTAACAGCAATATGCTGAATGAAATCTGTATTATTTTTATCGAAAGTTCTTTCAAAATCCCCATAAGTAAAGAGACTTTCAAATCCTGCTTTTCTTATTAGGGCTCTCATTTCATTTATTCTTATGGGATAAAGATCTAAGGTAAAATAGCCATTTCCTTTTTTTGTGTACTTGAATCTTACCAAAGAATCGTTTTTATGAATTACATCAACGTCTATGGTCTCCCCGCAATAAACATATTTGTGTTTGGATTTATATCCCTTTGATAAAATGTAATCATAATTTCTTTGATCTATAATAAGAACTCCTCCTTTATTCAGCAAAAAGTATATCTGATTCACTACGCTTTCTCTATCTTTCTCTGAAAACAAATGTGTAAATGAATTCCCCAAGCAAATTATAGCATCAAATTGTTCTTTTTTGAACTTATCAATAAGATTTCTCCAATCACATTGGATAACATCTAAATTTATGCCCTCTTTTTTTGCATTTTTTATGGATTTTTTAACCATTTCCTGGCTTCCATCACAAGATTTCACTTTAAATCCTTCTTTAACTAATCTTATTGAGTCATAACCAGTACCACAAGCCATATCAAGAACTGTTTTCACATTGTATTTTTTCAACATGTTTATGAAAAAATCGCCTTCTCCTTCTTTTCTCTTATTCCAATTAACAAAATCATCCCACATTTCAACTGTTTTTTGTGGGTACTGTTCCCATCCTTTCTTTAATCCACTATCTTGTTTCATTGTGCTATTTCTTTAAATTTAGTATATATTAAGTATTCTACTTTATTTTTTGTCAAAAGGAAGAATTTATAAAGGAATTTTTCTTAAAATAAAGTAATGGCTGAAATAATAAGACATAAAGAGATTATACCTGTAAAATTAGACCAAAAAGATAAAAAATTAATCTATGAACTTGATTTTCATTCAAGAGATCCTTGTAGTAAACTATCTAAAAGAGTTAATTTGAGCAAGCAGGGGGTAGAATATAAAATAAATAATTTAATTAAAAAAGGTGTTATAAAAGGTTTTTATCCTGTAATAAATGTTCCTAAATTAGGTTTTATTTATTGTAGGCTTTTACTCACATTGCAAAGTGCTACTGAAAAAGATAAGGATAAAATAATAAATTATCTAAAGGAAGATAAAAGAGTTTTCTGGCTTTTTAATATGCAGGGGTCTTTTGATTTATTGGCTGTTATATGGTCTAAAAAAGTGTCTGATTTTAAAGTATTTGTAGAAGACTTGGAAACAAGGTTTGGAAATTTTATAAAAAGAAAGGTAGAATCAATTGCAACAGACGTGGTTCATTATAGGTATAGATTTCCATTAAAAGTCAAAAAACTTGAAGAGATACACATTAAAGAAACAGATGAAAGAGTGGAAATTGATGAAAAAGATAAAAAAGTCCTTGATTTATTAGCTAAAAATCCTAGATCTTCATTAGTCGATATGTCTAAAATAATTAACGAATCTGCCAAAGTTCTCTCTTATAGAATAAAGAAACTTGAAAATAAAAAATTAATTGAGGCGTATAGACCAGTAATAGATTACAATTCGCTTGGCTATACTTACTATAAAATTTTTATTAACTTAAACAAAGTCTCTAAGGAAGAGCTAACTGGATTAAAGGATTTTATCAAATATCACCCATTGGTAATTTATCTTATTGAAGGCATTGGACTTCCAGCAGATATCGAAATTGAAATGATTGTTTCATCAAATCAGGAGTTATTTAATTTTATAAGAACCTTAAAAGAAAAATTTCCAAAATTAATAGCAGACTATAATACAGTTGTTTTTATGGATACGCTAAAAGTTAGATATTTACCTTTTTAAGGCGCTCATTTTATCGTTGATAAAATTACAATTTCTAAAAAGCGCGTCGGGCGAAAAGTTTAAAAATAGATCGCTAATGTGTCTTAAATGGAAGATATTCAAGAAAGAAGTTTATTAGATAAAATAAAGGAAAAGATGAAATATCACTTAGTTGACACTACAGCTATCCTAGCACCTACAAATCCGATCTTTTCTGCTATGGAAGTTGGTGTTTCTGGTATGTCTGACCAAGTTTCAATAGATTCCAGATTAACAGTTGCAGCTTTTTCTTATGCTGGGGCTGGCTGGTTATATAGTAAGGGAAGAGATTTATCCAGAAGAATTTTCCATATAAACGATCAAACAAAAGAAAGAATTCAAACTCTTCACGACTCAGCTTATACTTTTGGGTTTAATCTTTTGGCAATGCCTATAGTTTATTTGTCAACGGGTGCTGATTTAAAACAAACCGCAATAGGCTCAGTTTCTGCTGCTGCACTTGGAGTGATTACTGGCCCAATAATGGGTTACTCCATAGATGTTGCAAGAGATTTAACCGGATTACAAGAGTCTGATAGAGCGTCTTATCCTAATTTAATAAAAAGACAGAGACCCAGCATAAAGAAAGGTTTAGCAGGACTTCTAGTTGCTGGCTCAATTTTAGCCATGGCAGGAATTTACGGATTAACAAAGGATAGATTAGAGCAAACCCAAAATAATCAAACCATAGAACAAATTGTTTCTAAATAAAACTTTAAAGTTTTAAGCCACTCGACAAAACTTCCAATACAGTAATTCTTAAAAACTAACTTTTGGTAAAGAGAAAGGTTAAAATGAGTTTAGATGATTTAGTTAAAGGAGTTCAAACCATAGCAGTGGTTTGTAATCAATGGGGAGACACGGGAAAGGGCAAGTTCTCAGATTATTTTGCTTCACAATGGGCTGATGTTACGGCAAGAGGAACTGGAGGAAATAATGCAGGGCATACTGTTGTAGTAAATGGAAGAAGAAAAGTTTTTCATTTGATACCTGCAGGGATTGCTAGTGATTCTGCAGGAAAAATCACTGTCTTGGGAAATGGCATGGTGATAGACCTTGGTGTTTTAGGACAAGAATTAGATGAGCTCGACGCTGAAAAAAATTCCTATAATAATTTAATGATAAGCAAGGACGCAGGAGTCATTATGCCATATCATGTAGCTGCTGATAAAGAAGATAAATCACAAAAAGACGGAGGCATTGGAACTACTGGCAGAGGAATTGGTCCTTGTTATACAGATAAAGTTGCAAGAAGAGGAATAACCATAGAAGATTTATTTGATAAAGACAGACTATCTAAAAAAATTGAAAGAGCAAAAAAAGCCTACCCTAAACAAGATATAAACACAGATGATGTTATAGATATTTTAATACCTCTAGCTGAAAGAATAAGGCCTTTTGTTAGAGATACTGTTTCTGAAATGCACAGGTTTTTGAGAGAAGGCAAAAAAATATTGCTAGAAGGTGCACAAGGTTTGCTTTTGAGTGTAGAACACGGAATTCATCCTTATGTTACTTCTTCTGATTGTTCTTTGAACGGAACTGCCAGCGGCGTTGGGCTATCTGCGAAAATGATTGATTTGCCCTTGGGAATTATTAAATTTCCTTTAATGACGAGGGTTGGTGCTGGACCATTTCCAACTGAAATAGGTGGTGCGGATTCCGAGTCTTATTGTTCTAAAGAGGAGCATACTCTGATTTATGAATTAATTACTTATGGCATACCTCATCAAAAAATAGGAAATGAAATTATTTACGACAAAAATGATCCAAGAATTTTAGAAATGATAAATTCATCGTCTGAGTTCATTCAGGGAGTCGGCCTTAGACTGGCTGCAAGAGAATATGGTGCGACAACTGGACGCCCTAGAAGAATTGGTTGGGTAGACGCTGTTGCTGCAAGATATGCTGTCGGAATAAACGGGCCTTTATTGGTTTTAACAAAGCCCGATTCCTTATCTGATGCCAAAGAATTCAAAATTGCTTATGGCTATGAAAAAGAAGGCAAGACTTCTAAAACGTTTTCCAAAAGCGAAAAATTTTTGAGAGGAGTGACTCCAATATACAAAACTTATGATGGATATGGTGATATAAGCCAAATTAAAGAATATGACAAATTGCCATTAAACTTGAAACAAGCAATTGGGGATTTTGAATCATTCACGGGCGGAAGAGTCGCGGTTGTTTCTGTTGGATCTGACAGAGAAGAAACAATAATAAGATGAATTACATATCACAGTCAATCACTAGATTTTTAAACCAATTTTTCTAAAGATTGATATGAAACGCTCATCAAGAAGATGGAAAAAGAAAAGGCAAATGCGCTGGAAATGGCAGCGAAAGCGTCTTAGAAAAGAAAAACGTAAGAGAAAACTGAAGAGGGCTAGAGCTGGTTAATTATATTTCTAATCACAATAATAATTAAAAATAATCTTTCATATAAATTCTTAATGAGGAATCTAGAAGAACCAAGAGAACTATTTAAGAGATATTTTGAACTTAGAAGAGCAACGCGTTTTTTATCTGCAGGCCAACTTAAAGAATCTTCAGATTATAGGTCTCTTCTTCAAGTTGAAAGTAAATTAAAAGATTTAACGTTTACTGGAGAACAAATAATGCAAATGGAAGATTATTTTGAGAGAGCCTTTCGAAAACGCGATTAATCTCCTTCTCAGCCCCCACAATATTTATAAGTTGTTTCTTTCTTAGAGCAATATTCCTTACACCAAAGGACAAATTGGTGTGGCAATTAAATTGTCTTTATATAAAACAAAAAAAGATGGCAAGTGAAATCTGGACAGAAAAATATCGGCCAAGCAAATTCCCTGAAATTGTGGGCCAAGCAGACATAATAAAAAAAGTACAGGCTCTAACAAGTTCTTTGAACATTCCGCACCTGCTTTTTGCCGGTCCTGCTGGCACAGGAAAATCAACTCTAGCATTGATAATTGTCAAAGAGCTTTTTGGAGAGCATTGGAGAGAAAACTATCTTGAACTAAACGCTTCTGATGAACGCGGGATCAATATTGTAAGAGAGAAGGTAAAAAACTTCGCGAGAACAAAGTCCTTTGGAAACGTCCCATTCAAAATCATTTTTCTTGATGAAGCAGACGCGTTAACGCCAGAAGCCCAGCAGGCGTTAAGAAGAACTATGGAAAACTACTCTCAAACATGCCGTTTCATTCTTTCATGCAATTACTCAAGCAAGATAATAGACCCAATTCAATCTAGATGTGCAATTTTCAGATTTAAGCTCCTGGAAAAAAAAGACATAGAAAAAATAATAAGAAAAATTGAGGCCGCAGAAAAACTTCAAATAAATCCAGAATCAATAGAGATGATTTATGAAGGCAGTGAAGGAGACTGCAGGCGCTGCATCAACATTTTGCAGTCAGTAGCTTCCATTTCCCCCATTATAAGTCCAGAACTTGTCTCGACAATTATCTCTAGTGCCAAACCAAAAGATATCCTCGTTGTCTTAGACTATGCTATTTCAGGAGACTTTCAAAAATCAAGGGAAAAACTTCTCGATGTAATGCTAAAAGAAAGCATCTCTGGCCAGGATGTCATTAAAGCCATTCAAAAAGAAATCTGGAATCTGCCAATAGAACCAGAGTTAAAAGTAAAACTTACAGAAAAAACAGGTGAAGCAGAATTCAGGATTGTCGAGGGCTCTGACCCTTTTATACAGCTTCAGGCTCTTCTCGCCAGCTTTGTCCTGGCTGGACTGGGAAAATAAAAGAGAATTTTATAATTTTAAGAACATGCCGCAAAATGGAAGAAACAAAAACAGTTGAAGGAAAAATAAGGTACATTGAAGATAGAAGAGATATATTGAGAACGCTTATAGACTTAGCTAATGAAGATCCCAATAATCCTAAAAATTCAATAACGACTGTTATTGGGAAGATGAGAATAAGTGGGGAAGAAGATTATGTTCATGTAAGTTATAGTGGAAGAGTAGAAATAGCGAATAGAATTGAAACTTATATTAAAATGGCTAATCAAGATGGAAGTCATGAGGCTATGATTGCAGTGTTGGGTTTTCGAAGGAAAGTAAAATGACCACACCAACATGGGCTGAAAAATACCGCCCAAAATACTTTACCGATATACGCGGCCAGGGTTTAGCAGTTGAAAAACTTAGAAGTTTTCTAAAAAAACCATCGCAAGGAAAGGCGATTGCTCTTCACGGACCGCCAGGCACAGGAAAAACATCATTAGCATATGTAGTTGCAAACGAGAGCCACGCTGAAATTTTTGAATTAAACGCTTCTGATTTACGTGATAGAGAGAAGCTCAATGAAATTTTAAAACCGGCAACAGAGCAAAGATCACTGACAAATAAAGGCAAAGTCATTCTTGTTGATGAAGTCGACGGCATTTCAGAAGTTGACCGCGGTGGGCTGGACGAATTGATAAGTCTGATTGAATCTTCTTCATATCCAATGATAATTACGGCAAATGATATATGGGACAAAAAATTCAGTGAATTAAGAAAAACCGTTGAGCTTGTTCAGCTAAAGGAAATTGATTACAAAACCATAAAAGAAATTATGACTGAAATTTTAAGAAAAGAGAAAAAATTCATAGAAGGAGATATTTTGACTAACATTGCTATTAAATCCCGAGGTGACTTAAGAGCAGCAATAAACGATTTACAAATAGCAGCAAATATGCCGAATCCTTCTGATATCATTATTGACGAGAGAAATAAAGAAATTGATATTTTTTCTGCTATGCGGCTTATTTTCAAGGGAAAGCCAAACAACGCGCTTCTTAAGCTATTTGATTCTGTAAATATGCCGATAGAAGAAATACTTCTATGGATTGAAGAAAATATTCCTGCAGAATATAGTGGAAAAGAACTCGCAAAGGCATATGACATGCTAAGCAAAGTCGATATATTCAAAAGAAGAATTTATAGGCAGCAATACTGGAGATTCTTAATCTATGAAACTGCTTTTTTAAGTTATGGTATCGCAAGCGCTAAAAAAACTGAAAAACTTGGTTTCACAAGCTACAAAAAACCAACTCGGATTCTAAAAATGTGGCTAAACAATCAGCGTATAGCCCGCAAAAAAACCATCGCAAGAAAATACGCAAAATTTGTTCATGTTGGTGAAAAACGCGCACTTCGTGAATTTCCAACAATTAAATTATTTCTCATTAAACCAGAAGTCCAGAAAGAACTTGGTTTGTCTGAGGAAGAAGTTGAGTATTTGAGTAAAGAAAACAATTAAAAATCTCCTCTGCTTTTTTCTTCAATGCCTTATGATATAATAATAGGAAGAGACGCAGCCGACAAAAAACTTTTTGGGAATAAAGGATTGATTAACATCGCAAAGGGTTATGTAAAAATGGGGCAGTACACTTCTTTAAGCAATAAAATTTTTATGGACATTGCACGTAGCCATGTTGTTCTTGTGGCGGGGAAGAGGGGTTGTCTTGACGGAAATACTTTGGTATTCACGGATAAAGGATATAAAAAAATAAAAGAGTTTGATGAAAATAACGATAAAACTTTGTCTTTTAATAAAGAAGAAAAAGAGTTTGAATGGGAAAATGCTAAACTTTTGAAGTATCCTATTGAAAATGAAACTCTCTTAAAAATAGAATTAGAGGATGGAAGGGAGATAATACTCACTAAAGAGCATCCCTTATTAACCACCTATGGGAAATATACTTTTTGGAGAAAGGGGGAAGAATTAAAAGTTAAAGATAAAATTGTTCTTCCTTTAGCGCTACCAGAGGTAAAAAAAGATAAAGAAAGTCTGAGAATAGCAAGATTATTGGGATATATCTTAGCTGATGGAAATGTAAGAGTAAAAAGGGGGGTGTGGAAAGATGGGAGGGGGTATTTATATAATGGAACAAAGGCAAGAATAAGAGTATTTAATGCAGATAATGAAGTTTTATCGCAAGCTAAAGAGGACTTTGAAAATGAATTTAACATACATGCAAAAAGATATTTACGAAATGATTGTAATTGTGAAGTCATTCAAGTTTTACACCAACCAGTTGTCAATAAAATAGTCTCTTTAGGAGTTCCAGAAGGAAATAAAAGTGCAATAATAAGAATTCCAGGAGTAGTTTTTGAAAGCTCTAATGAATTCAAAGCACATTTCATAAATGCTCTATTTTGTTGTGATGGTTATATTGATATAACTGGGCGAATTGACTATTCTTCAAAATCAAAAGAATTTTTATCTGATTTACAAGTCTTGCTAAGCCATTTCAGAATAGAGTCCTCAATAAGGCAAAAAATATCAAAACTTAAGGGAAAGGAATTCAAAAGTTATAGATTATTCATAACAGATAACACCTCAATAGAGAATTTTAAGAAAATTGGATTTATTATAAAATCAAAACAAGAAAGGCTAGAGAAACATAAGTCTTACGGAACTAAAAGGAGAAAAACTCATTACATTAACGAAGACTTGGTATGTAAAAAAATTAAGAAAATATCTGAAATAAAGGGGGTAAATGAAGTTTACGATTTGTCTGTAGATAAAAATCATTCTTTTATTGCAAATGGGATTATTTCTCATAATTCTGGAAAAAGTTATTCAATTGGCGTCATAGCGGAAGAACTAACAAATCTTCCAGAGGAAGCAAGTAAAAATATAGGTTCTCTGATTTTTGACACAATGGGAATTTATTGGACTATGAAGTACAAAAACGAAAAGGACAAAGGTCTTCTTGAAGAATGGGGGCTTAAGCCAAAAAACCTTCCTGTAAAAATTTTTGTTCCATTTGGATATTATGAGTCTTATCTTAACAAAGGAATACCTGTTGATGAAAGTTTTGCTCTGGATCCAATGGAACTTGATACGCAGGATTGGATTCTGACTTTCGGACTTGACATAACAAATCCAATCTCTATCTTAATTCAAAGAACAATGACAGAGCTAAAAAAACGCAAATCGTTTAATATTGATGAAATAATTTCTAGTCTTAATGGAGATGAAAAAACATCTGATGAAATAAAAAATGCGGCAATAGGCCTTTTCGAAGCTGCAAACACATGGGGTATTTTTGCTTCTGGTGAAAATGAAGCTACAAAAATAAAAGACCTAATTTTAGGGGGAAGAACAACTGTCTTGGATTTAAGTGTTTACAATTCAGTCGGAGCATTCAATATAAGAGCTTTGGCAATAAGCCTTCTTTCAAGAAAAATTTTCAATCAAAGGATGGAGCACAGAAAAAAAGAAGAAGTTGATTCTGTTTCTCATAGGCTAAGTATGTTGTCTGGAGATGAAAAAAAAGAATATCCCTTAGTCTGGATTTTTGTTGATGAAGCTCACGAATTTTTGCCGTTGAACGGAAAAACTGCCGCAACCGATGCTTTAATTCAGCTTCTCCGTGAAGGTCGTCAGCCAGGAATTTCAATTGTTTTGGCAACACAGCAGCCAGGACAAATCCATCATGACGTCATGACTCAATCCGATATTGTAATAGCCCATCGTGTGACTTCAAAATCAGACCTCGAAGCTCTTAATTATATAATGCAATCTTATGTTCTTGAAAGCGTGAAAAAACAAATGGACGACCTTCCAACCTTAAAAGGAAGTGCAATAATTCTTGATGACAACTCAGAAAGAATCTATCCAGCAAGAATACGCCCCAGATTCACATGGCATGGTGGGGAAGCTTTGGCGGCAATCAGTGCAGATAAGGGTTTTTAGAAAGATTTAAAAATATTATAAAAGCTTAATTAATATGGAAAATTTAGAAGCTAAAGCTAGATTAAAAGAATTGTTAATTCCCGGAGGGCTAACAAAAAGAATTATGGCTACTAGAGATTTTAGAAACCCAATGGATCCCGCCCCATATATGGCAATAAGCACATTTATAGCGCAATCATTAATTTATGTTGGAATAGGATATGGGTTATATTCTCTCTTAAAGTAAGTTTCTAGTTCAAAACCCTAAAATCAACCCTAATCCTGAATTTATAAGGCGCGATTTCTCCTGCTTTCTTAACTTTTAAGATTTTGATTTTCTTTTTTGTCTTTTTCGCTTCAGATTTCACTTTTTTAAGAACATTTGGAATTTCATCTTCTTTGCAAAAATCATAATAAAAAACTTTTGTTCTTTTTTTACTGAGCAAAAAAGCTTCGTGTAAAAAAGTGTCTTTAAGCTGGGGACGAGGCATGACTATGATATCAAATTTAGCTGGAACATTTAATGTAGAACTAGAAATAAAATTTTTTCTGGCATTAACAACTTTCTTCTGGGTGGGT
>JAGVXG010000014.1 GCA_018303885.1 Candidatus Pacearchaeota archaeon | reverse complement strand
AAAATCAGGAAGAATGTAAAATGATAACAATAGATTCAGAATCGGAAACAATAACAGCTTCAGACAGCTGGGCAGAGAATGAAAGCGTTGAATGGAAGGTTAGTTCGTTCGACACAGAAGCAAGCCAGCATGAAATTTCAATAAATTATGACAATGAACTTTCTATTGATGAAAGAGAAGTTGAAGTTTGCTTGTCTGGAAATAAAATTGGAGAATATCATGGGGTTTTATTGTTTGAAGAAGAACAGCAAGGCAATTCTATTATAAAATTTGGTGTTTGGCTTAAAGTTTTAATAAATGAGAAACCAGTAGTTTCTTCTGGCGGTTCGTCAGGCGGGGGTTCTGGCGGCGGCGCTGGTGGTGGAAGCGGTGGCGGAGGAATTGTTGCCACAAAAAATTCTACAAATGCAACAAACAGTTCTGGAATAGGATTTGAAAATTTAGGATTAAATGCAGAAGCAAGAACAGAGGGAGAAACTCAAGAAGATTATGTCTCTGGAATAACTGGTGGAGCTATTTGGGGAGATATAAATGCTAAAAAATTAATCGTGCCTGGTTTGGTTATACTTGCGATTGTGGCATTCGTAATTTATAATAAAAGGAAAAAATTAACATGAAAAAAATAGCTTTTTTAGTTTTAGGAATTTTATTAGTCGGAGCTGTATTTGCACTTACTATGGAACAGGGTTTGATAGTAACTGTTCTAACTGGAGACATAAATATCCTTTCACCTATGCAAGACAAAATTTATGATGATAGAAGAATTCCTGTTATAATATTGTTTAGCGATGAAGTTGACACTTTCAAGGTCAGCGATAATGGCGGAAGATTTAGGACGCTTTGCAGGAATTGTGATGACTTTGGTTTCTGGTCAACTAGAATAATGGGTTTTGATGAAGGATTTCATGAGTTGGAGTTTTTGGCTATATTCAGTGATAGAACTGTATCGCAGAGTATATCTTTCTTTATCGATAGCAATGATCCGCAAATTTTAAGAACAGAACCAAGAAGAGGTTCTGTAACAAATGGTTCTGATTTTTATGTCAAGTATACAGAAGATAACTTAAAAGAAGTTTTATTGAGCTGGAATCCCACTCTCAATCTTACTGATGAATGTGATGAATCTGGAGAAGATGTAACATGCAATATACAAGTTGATTTAACGGCTTTTGACGGACAAGAAATTGAATATTGGTTCAACATAACAGATATTGCTAATAACACAGATAGTTCTATTCCGACTAATGTTCTTGTGGACACAACTTCTCCTGTTTTAACTGTAAACTCGCCGGTTGATGATGAGACTTATGGGAGAAGAGTTCCTTTTAGTATAGGTGTTAGTGAGAAAGTTGATCTTGAATATAGTGACGGTGGGGGTTCTTTTAAGACATTATGCGTTGATTGTGATTCCTATGGTATGGATAGGCTAAAAACAAAAACATTCAGCAAAGGAATGCATGACCTGGTAATCAAGGCAACAGATAAAGCAGGAAACAGCGACAGTGAAGCAGTTAGCTTTGATGTTGCTTAAGATTTTTAATTAATTTTGATAATTGAAAGGAAATTCTATAAAGGCGGCAATCATTAGTATATTGATATATGCTCTGTATGGTCTTCGGGCAATGCTGAGCCATTGACTTACTAACAGCAACGAAAAATGATCTCGCGAAAGTTTTATAAACTTTAAAGACGAAGAGTAATCATACTTGCGAGGTGCCATCTTCGGATGGCACTGACGCTTCCTTTTTCTATTATTTTTCCTGATTGAGCTTAACTAGAACTTTATTAAGATTTACAGAGAAGTCACATGCTTTCCTTAGTTTATACGATGAAGTTCTTCTAAAAAATCCATTCCCAACCCTCTTCTTAAATCTCTTTCTTGCTGTATTAATCACAGGAATGAAATCTGCATCGCCACTCACAATAATGGCAATGTCGTAGAGGTCATCAAATGCTGCTATCAAAAGATCATGAGCTAGATAAACATCATCTCCTTTTATGTCATATCTCACACTTCCATCTTTTTCTGTTATTTTTCTCCAATCGCACAAGATAACTTTAAATTTAGGAATTTTTCTCAAACCATCAAGATATTCGTTGTGTTCTTCGTATCTCTTTAGATCATATTCTTTGTCTAAGAGAGCATTATAATAATATACAGTAACGAGTTCTCTACCTCCTACTAAATCATTAACTAATTCTTCAATATTTATTTTAAATCCTTTCCTTTCTAGACGTTTCGTACTATGATAAAAATTTCTCCCGTCAATAAAAATCGCAATACGCTCCTTTTTCTTTTCCATTTTATTTATTCTCCATAGAAGAGATATGCTTAAATAAATCTTCTCCTTGTTCGTCCTAGATGTTGCTTAAGCATTATTAATTGTTTTTAATTTTCATAAAAAAAACTTTTCCGGAGGGTAATTATTAAGTTTCATCAAGCAAAAGGAATGACAAAAGGTAGTTTGTCGAGGATAATAATGCTTTTAAAGAAAAATAATAGTGAAATAATGACTGACATCATGAAAAAATGAAAAAAACTTTTATTTCTTTTGCTTTTATTGCAGTTATTTTAACTTTTAGTTTTATCTCTATTCTAAGCGCATGGGATAATTTCCCTCTTGCTGAAATTCCAGTGAATTCTTGTATTGGGCAAGGAGAGTTATTCCTTTATCAGCAAGAACCATTTCAAGATATTGAAACCTCTTTTGTTGTTGACAGAAATCAGGTTTTGGTTTTTACGAAAGATGACCCTTCTCTTTCTGCAAAGGTTAACGGTGTGCCAACACCATTAGTTCTTGTAAAAGAAGTTTCAAGCCCATTTCATGTAAAAATTTACTCTCTAGAAACTTCTCCTGGGGCAACAGTAGATATTAATGGAACACACCAACATGAATCAAGGTCGGTTCAGGGATATTTAGCTCAAGATTCTGAAGATCCGGTTTTTAATCTTGATACATTAGAAGTTGTTATCGATGATGAAAGAACAAGCACTTTTAATTTAACATCTGATAATTATTCATATATTTTCTTTGATAAATATTCTGAAAATGCGCCTGGGCAGGGGGTTGATAACAGGTTATTAAGAGTAGTTATAAATGGAACTTCTGGAAATATTGTGGATAAGTCTTATACTCAGCCACTTCCAAGCCCTGTAGAAGGGGTTATTGCAGATAATTTTACTGTGCAAACATCAGGCACATATACACTTTCGGTTGATACAGAAGACAGTATTTATTGGATGATTGATGGATGTGTAGAACCACCACATACGCCGGTTTGCGGTGACGGCTATGTTGATTCTGGAGAGCAATGTGATGATGGTAATACTGTAAATGGTGATGGTTGTACAAATCAATGTGAGTTACCTCAATGTGGTGATGGAATTGTTAGAGTAGGAGTAGAACAATGTGATGATGGTAATACTGCAAACGGTGATGGTTGTTCGGTAACTTGTAATGAAGAAGAGCCAGTATGCGAGCATGATGTTGGAATAAGATTTTCATATTCTAATAGCGCAGGAACCGGTATTGCAATAAGACCTGAATCAAATGCAACTGGTTGGGTTTTGGATAATCCTGCAGAGCTAACAAAAGGAAAAAACTACACAATAAAATACTTCATCGATAACAAAATAGAAAATACCATGAATAACATCCATGTCGTTGTTAAGATTGATAATCAAACTTTAGCAAATTACAATAATTCAATAAATGTTTTCCACAGCAAAGAAGTAGTTCTTGATGTTTCCAATTTAACATTTTCAGGCCATAATGTAACTGTTTTTGTTGAAAAAATCAATGAAACAGACTGCAACATGTCTGACAACCCTGCATCGAGAGAGATTCTGATTGTCGCCCAATGCGGAAACAGCATTGTTGAGCAGCAAGAACAATGTGATGGCAATGACGGTGTTGGCTTACATCAAGAATGCACTCAAGAATGTACATTAACAAATCTTCCATTCTGCGGGGATGGTGTTGTAAATCAGCAAAGTGAACAATGCGATGATGGAAATACGGCTGATGGTGATGGCTGCAGTTCAACATGTAATACTGAACATAAAGATACTAATGACGGTGGCAAAGGCAAAAGCAGAAACCCCGGACCAGTTAGAGTCTTGCCTACCGATGATTTCTACAATGCAAAATACCTCGGCCAGTTTAATCCTCCAGTAGTCTTAATCGAAGAACTTCAAGCAGCAAAGCCGGTAAAGGAATCAGGGTTAACTATAAAAATATCTTTCTGGTTGCTTGCATTGATAGTACTCTTGATTATTTTGGCAATCATTTTTTGGCTGAAACAGATTTAATTTAAATTTTTCTCGACGGTAATTGGTTTTATTTCGCCTATTTTTAGGTAAATTCATTTATTCTAAGTAATGACGAAAGGCTGTTTTTACCGACGAAGATGGCAAGTGTTCACCAAAAAATAGGGATAACAGAAACTATTCTTTCGACGACAACAATGCTTTTAAAGAAAAACGCATTAAATTACAAATGATGTTTATAAGAGTTAAAGGAAGTGAGGAGTAAAGTAAATGACAAAAAACATTGTTTTATTGATGCTTTTTATGGTTTTTTTAAGCATTAGTTTTGTTTCTTTAATAAATGCCGGTGGAGATTATCATCCACCAGTTTGTGGCGATGGTATAATAAGCCTTCATCATGAACAGTGTGACGACGGAAACACAATCAGCGGCGATGGCTGCAGTTCACAATGCATGGTTGAAGAGCCTCAATGCGAAGGTAAATGTATTTTTCCTGATTCTTTAGGAGACAATGAAAAAGAGTTATTCAATCAAAGCTTTGGTGACGAGGATAATTCTCTTCAAAAAGTTCTTGATGACAATGGATTTAGTATTAATGCAACAGAAGATCAGGAACAATATCAAATTTGGCTCACTGATAATCAAAAAGACACGGTAACATTAGAGATAGAATTCGTGAAAGGAATAGCCCAAAACAAAAACGTATTTGGTTATTATACTGATTCTGATTTGAATAACTTTGTTGCTTTATTCAAGGCGAAAAACCATTCTAGCTATCCCGGAGCTCCTTTGCTGAATGAAGGTGATAAAATAACAGTAGACATTCCAATTAGTGATGTTTCAAAATTAGGATTTGCCATAGATTCCCAAACTCCTGATGGCAGTTCATTGAAATTTGCCACTGAAAATTCTTTAAATTCCGATTCAAAAGATCATGTAGTTGTATTTGATTCTTGTAATGAATATGTGGTTGCGTTTGAAGACCTGCTTGTAAGCCAATCAGACATGGATTATCAAGATGTAGTTGTCGTTGTCCGCGTATTAAGTTGCTCAGTGGATGTTTTCTGCGGCGATGAAATTATTCAAATATCAAATGGTGAAGAATGTGACGAAGGCAATGACAACGGAAATCAGTGTACTCCTTCATATGAAAGCTCTTGTCAATATTGCAGCAGCTCATGTGAATCAAAAACAAAACACGGGCCATTCTGTGGAGACGGTGTAAAACAAAGTCCGCAAGAGCAATGTGATGGCAATGACGGCGTCGGACAAAATCAAGAATGCACTCAAGATTGCAAATTAACTAACCTTCCATTTTGTGGTGACGGCTATGTTGATTCTGGAGAGCAATGTGATGATGGCAATACAAACAATGATGATGGCTGCACCAATCAATGTAAGACAAACTTGGAAAAAATTCCTGTAAATACATGTAAGGGTGAAGGAGAACTTTTAGTTTACCAAGGCAATGATCCATTCCAGCCAATAAATACTTCTTTTGAAGTTGATGGAGATAATTTGCTTATTTTCACTAAAGGAGATGACGTAACTTTAAATGCAAAGGTAAACAATGTTCCAAAGGCATTAACTCTTGCAAAAGAAGTTGCAACTCCTTTCAGAGTCAGAATTTATTCTTTGAATACATCAGTAGGAGACATTGTTACAATTGAGGGCTCTGCTCCTGTACAGGGCGATGCAAGAGCTGTTCAGGGTTATCTTTCACAAAATCTTTCAAACATGGTTTATGACATAAATTCTCTTCAGGTTATTATTGATAATGAAAGAACAAACAACATGTTCTTGACGCCAGATAGCTATTCTTATGTATTCTTTGATAAATACACATTTAATGCAAAAACTGATGTAAGCCCAGATTTAAGAAAATTGAATGTTGTTGTTAAGAACAATACAAATGTCATAGAAAATCAAACATTTACTCAACCTTCGCCAGTTGGAGTCCAAGGCGTTGTTGTTGGAGATTACACAATAGGCTCATCTGGAAATTATGAGCTTTCAGTTGACACAGAAGACAGCATTTATTGGATGCTTGTAAGCTGTCCTCAACTTCCTGTTTGTGGAGATGGTCATGTTGATGCCGGAGAGCAGTGTGATGATGGAAATACTTACAATAACGACGGATGCACGAATCAGTGTGAACTGCCTCAATGCGGAGATGGATATGTTCAAGCCGGAGAGCAGTGTGATGATGGAAATACTTACAATAACGACGGATGCACGAATCAGTGTGAACTGCCTCAATGCGGAGACGGGTATGTTCAAGCCGGAGAGCAGTGTGATGACGGTAACACTGCAAATGGGGATGGTTGTACAAATCAATGTAATACTGCTCTGTGTGGTGATGGAATTGTTAGAGTAGGAGTAGAGCAGTGCGATGACGGAAACACAATCAATAATGATTCTTGTACAAATCAATGCAATACTGCTCTGTGTGGTGATGGAATTGTTAGAGTAGGAGTAGAACAATGTGACGATGGTAATACTGTCAATAATGATTCTTGTACAAATCAATGTGAGTTACCTCAATGCGGGGATGGATATGTTCAATCTGGAGAACAATGTGATGATGGCAATACAAATAATAATGATTTATGCAGAAATGATTGTACAATAAGACAGCCTCAATGCGGTGATGGAAATCTTGATAACGGAGAACAATGCGATGACGGAAATACAAACAATACTGATGCTTGCACGAATTCATGTCAAAATGCATTTTGTGGAGATGGGAAGGTTAGAACTGGAGTAGAACAATGTGACGACGGAAATACTTATAATAATGACGGATGCACGAATCAATGTGAACTGCCTCAATGCGGAGATGGGTATGTTCAAGGACAAGAACAGTGTGACGACGGAAATACTTATAATAATGACGGATGCACGAATCAATGTTTAACTGAATTTTGTGGTGATGGTATAGTTCAAACTGGCGAAGTTTGTGACGACGGAAATACTGCTGATGGCGATGGATGTTCCGCAATTTGCGAGGAAGAAAAAGAATGCACAAAGAATTCTGACTGCAGTGATGGATTATTCTGCAATGGAGGAGAAATATGCAACCAAAATTATGAGTGTGTAGCTGGAACGCCACCTGTAGTCAATGATGGTTTATTCTGCACAACTGATTCCTGTGATGAATCTCAAGATAAAGTATTGCACAATCCTTTAGTTGTTAATGACAGTGTCGCGTGCACAACTGATGTCTGTGATGAAAACCTGAATAAGATTGTGCATCAGCCTAATGATAATCTCTGCAATAATGGTTTGTTCTGCGATGGAACAGAATATTGCAATCCCCTAATAGGCTGTCAGCCAGGAACTGCCGTGAGTTGTACTGCAAACAATCTTCCTGAAATTCTCATGTGCACTAATAATCCTGATTCAAATCCAGTAACATTAGACTTTGCTCCTGGATTCACTTCTGTCTGTAATGAAAGAACAGATTCCTGTACAATAGGAACTTATGAGTTCACGCATACATGCAATGCAAACATGTGCGGGGCAGAATGCGAACTTGGAGAAGAACTGGCAATAGAATGCGGAACAGATGTTGGGGAATGCAGGTCCGGAGAGATAGTCGTACAATGTACCTCGAGTTGTGAGTGGGAAAGTGACAGGGGAAAGGCATGTGTCGGGGAAATCAAGCCTGTAAATGAAATATGTGATGGAAAAGACAATAACTGTAATGGTTTAACTGATGAGGGCCTCGGAAATGAATTTGAAAAGTTAAAATATAGCGCAGTAAATACTGGAGATGTGATTTTATTAGACGGATTTTCTGCATTCAGTGAAGAACGTGTTGATTTCTTTCACGGATGGATTTATCAGGAAGATGGAAGAGTTGATGGCGAAGGAAGTTTGCATGCAAGAGGAACATCAAGCAATGGAACAAAGGTTCAGATAAATCTTAAGTTTACAGTCATAGAAATTATTGAATCAGACTGTGAAAAGGTAACCTGGAGAAATTCTGCAAGAGGAACTTACTGGGTTTATGGGGAAGGAACCGAAGCAATAGAAGAAGACTATGTTGATGTAACCTATTACTTGCTTACTGGAAAGATTAAGGTGGTTGGAGTAGGGGATGTTGATTTCGAGTTTGAAGATATTATTGACAATAATTTTGAAGGATGAGCATCTTTTGAATGATGGATAACTTATTTTTTCTGTTAATTTCATCAAAAAAAAGTAATAACAAAAACTATTCTTTCGACGACAGTAATGCTTAAATAGGGTACTACTATGAAATTAATAATATGATTAAAAGGCTAAGCGTTGGTGTAATAGCAGTTTTGTTTATTTTATTGATAATTGCTAGCTTTGCGAGTGCTATTACGGGCGCAATGGGAAACGCGAAGATGGTTTTGTATCCAGAAGTAAACGGTTTTACTTATACTAAAATTGAAAAGAGCATTTTAACAAAAAATGTTAACGATGTTCCGATAAATATCAGCCTTCAGGTAGACAATGAGACCGCGAAATTCATAGAACTAATTGATGAGACTTTTATTTTGGAGCCGCACACAGAAAAAAAAGCAGAATTCATTGTCAAGGTGAAAGACGAAGGGACATACAAAGGTAAAATTGCTGTTTTTTTCTCTCCTGTTGATGGAGATAAAAAAGCGGGCGTTGCGTTGTCTTCTGAGATCGTTGTAATTGCAAAAAAAGACCAGGGGAGCAGCGGAACAAATGAAGATAATATTAGGGACGAAGAAGACCAAAACACAGAAGTAACTACTACAGAAGATATTGTTACTGATCAAAATCCAGAAAAGAAAAGCCCTGCTCTTGCGCTTGGATTGTTGATTGGAAGTGTTTTTGTTTTGTTGCTTGTTCTTGTGGCTTTAATAATTGCCTTGTCAAAAAAGAGTGTGAAAAGGAGGAAAGTAAATGGAAGGAGAAAGAAATGAAGAAAATAGTACTCGTATTCGCTGTTTTTTTGACGATATTTCTAGCTAGTTCTGTATTGGCTGCAGACGTGGCTTATGTTGTAAAAACAAAGGCTGATCCATTTCTTACGAGTGAACTGAGCAGCGCAGGCTTGACATATACTATTATTCTTGATTCAAACATAACTTCAACGAATTTTTCAAAATACAAAATGATTTTAATTGGAAACGATAATTTTGACAACTTCAGAGATATACCTGTTGAAAAATATAGTTCATTGATTATCAACGAGTATCATTTTTATCAAAAAGGCGTTATCATTGTTAGTGATTCGCAATGGGGATGGAGTGCTGGACGTGGTGCTGCGTCGAGCCCAACAAAGTTAAGATTAAGCACAATTAACACGACAATAGTAGACGGCGTTCCTGAATTGTTCAAGGCATACACTGTAACAGATACAGGGGTCAATACATATTATTTAACTGGAAAAAAGGCAACGGGAATTAAATTAATAACACAAGTAGACGGGCATGCGGCTTCTGATTCTGTTCTTTCAATTGCATATCCTGGAACAAAATATTTGAACGGAAAAACCGGACAAGCAAGAAGTTTGTTCTTCGGAATTGTCGAGCCAAAATATTGGACAGTAGATTCAAGGCAGCTTTTCAGGAATTCTCTCAAATGGGTTTTAATTGGCGAGGACAATGATAAAGATGGATTTTACACTGATAAAGACTGCGATGATAGTAATGCTGGAATAAATCCTGGCAAAGAAGATATAGCTTATGACTTAATAGACCAAGATTGCAATGGCTACGACTTAGCAGATGTGGATTTCGATGGCTATTGCAAATTAGGGTATCTGATAAAAAATGCCTCAGCACAATGCCCTAGCGAAGCAAGTGCTTTAGGAACAGACTGCAATGATAATAACCTCAATGAAAATCCAAGAAGTGCAAGTCAATCTTTAAATTGTGTAAACGATGTTCCAATCATTTCAACAATTCCTAACTTCATCATCAGAGAATCACAGGCTGTTATTTTATCTGTAAGTGCAACAGATCCTGAAGGCGATTCCCTTGTTTATTATGTAAATGATTCAAGATTCATACAATCAAATACAAGCAGCAATAATTTCCAGTGGCAGACAGGATTCTATGATGCAGGAAATCATACTTTCATGGCTATAGCCAGCGACGGAAATCTTAACGCGACAAAAAACTTTAAGGTAAGTATTAGTGATAAGAATCAACCCCCAGCACTAAATACAACAATTCAAAACCAAACCTGGAATGAAGACACAAACTTGTCATTGAACCTTTCTGATTACTTCTACGAGCCAGATCCGCAAGACAACATAACATTCGGGGTTTCCAAGACTTCCCCAGATCAGAATATAACTGTTGAGTCAATTCTCAATGGTGTTGTTAATTTCATAGTAAAGCGCGACTGGAGCGGCCTTGACTGGATAATATTCTTTGCATATGACGGCGACGATAAAACCGAATCAAACAATGTAACTTTAACAGTTTCTCCTGTGAATGATGCTCCTGTTTTAACGAATTCAATCCCGGATCAAATCTGGAATGAAGATACATCTCTTGTGTTGAATTTAAGCAAGTATTTCACAGATGTTGACAGCAAATTAAATTACTCTGCTGTAGGGAACTCGCAGATTAGCGTGAATTTTTCTGACGACACGGCAACGCTGATTCCTGCGAAAGACTGGAATGGCAAAGAAACAATAAAAATAAATGCAAGCGACGGAGAATTTAATGTTTTAAGCAACGAAATCAACTTGACAGTTTCTCCTGTGAATGATGCTCCTGTGCTCAACCTAATTAATGATGAGTTGCTTTTGGCTGGCGGGCTTGTTGACATAAATCCAACTGCAACAGATGCCGACGGAGACACTTTAAGTTTCACTTTTAACTTGCTTCTTGACAATGAAGGAAAGTGGCAGACAAACCAGCAAGATGTAGGAACTAAGAAAGTAACTGCAACAGTTTCTGACGGAAATGGAGGAAGCGATTCACAGGAATTTAACATACAAATCCTGCAAAAGTTCTACATAAATGAATTTGTTCCAAATCCAACAACAGGAAATGAATGGATAGAATTTTACAATGACTTTAATCAAGTTGTTAATCTCAGCAATTGCGTTGTAAAAGATGGAGCAGGCAATGTCCTCACATTAAACGGGACACTTGGAAAAAACGAATTTGTGATTGTTGAAATAAATAACAAGCTAAACAATTTAGCAGATATTTTAACACTGTATTGCTCTGACAAAATTGTTGACAGCGTAGCTTATGGTGTTTGGGACGACGGAAATCTTCTTGATAATGCGGCAACTCCACAACTCGGAGAATCTGCAGGCAGAAGTCCTGATGGTTTAGATACAGGTAATGATGCTGCAGACTTTAAAATATTCAAATATCCTACAAAAGCATTGCCAAATAACACAGACATGGTTGCTCCTGTTGTTCAACTGTCAAGTCCTCTAGACAATGCATTATTCACAGAAACAAGAGACATAACTTTTGAATTCACTGCAACTGATAACTTAGCAAGCGTACTCACATGTGATGCTTATCTCAACGGAAACTTAAAGACAACAGATAAAAGTATTCAGAATAACACTGTTGAAAGTATTCTAGTGAATGGCACTGCTGATGGAAAATATACTTGGGGTGTAAGATGTTACGACGGCAGAAACTATGCCTTTGCTCCTGACAACAGGACATTGAATATAAGTGCCCCTGACGCTCCTGTTTTAGCGCCAATAGGGAAAAAATCCGTGAATGAAAATGAATCTTTAGAATTTACAGTTTCGGCAACAGACCAGGATCTAAACAATGTAACTTTTAGCATTCAAAACGCTCCAGAAGGCGTTGGTTTCGTCGACAACCTTGGTGGAGCAGCTGTATTTTCATGGGTGCCAACATATGAGCAGGCAGGAGATTATGAAGTTACATTCGCTGTGAGGGATTCAACTGGTTTATCAAGCCAGGAAGTTGTTAAAATCTCTGTAAAAGACAAAAGAATTCCTCCTGAATTCAGCGACGTAGACAGATGTGAAGTTAAGAATCCTAATTTAGAAATCTCGGTAAAAGATCCCGATGATGGAGATGAATTTGAAATTGGAGAAAAAATCGGCGTGAGTATTGAGATTAAAAACAAACATACAGAGGATTTAGATGTAGATGTAGATGTAAATGTTTACTTGTATGACATTGACGAAGAAGACGCCGTAGAAAAAGAAAAAGACAGTGTGAACATTAATAGCGGAAAAGATAAAACCGTGAATTTCGATTTAACAATCCCAGAAGATACTGAAAACAGTGACTTTGCAATTTTTGTTTCGGCAGAAGGAAACGGGGATGGTGAAGGTGTTTTTTGTAATGAACAGTTTATCTACGTAGATATTAAAAGAAAAGATCATGAAATAGTTATCAAAGATGTAATAATGAACCAAGAACCGCTTTTCCCTGGAGACGCCATTGATTTGACAGTAGAGGTACAAAATAAAGGAAGCGAAGACGAAGATGTTTATGTTGAAATTAAAAACTCCGAGCTTGGCATACTAAAGAAATCAGAAGAGTTTGAATTAGAAAGATACGGGGATAGCGACGAAGAAACCAAAATCTTGAGTATTCGGGTGCCTTCTAATGCAAGAGAAGGAGATTATGATTTAGAAATTAGAATTGTCGCAGATGAAACAGAAGACTCAAGAACAGCGACAGTGTACGTTCTCAGACAAGAAGGGACAACAGAAGGCGGCGCTGTTATTTATCAAAAAGAAGGAACAACAGAAACATCGCAACAAGAAAGTCAAAGCCCTGCATCGATTTACCTCGCTCTTAACCTGTTCCTTTTGATACTAGTTGTGATATCTGTTGCAATAGTCAAGTTTGTAAAAGTCAGTAAATAAAAAATGAAAATTTCTATTATTTTGATTTTTATTCTTTTACTTTTCGTTTCTGAAAATGTCATGGCTACTTCAATTGGACCAAATAGTGGCACGACTTTCTTAGGAAATGTTTCTGCTCCTTCAGGAGACATTGATTGGACTGGAGCGAATAATACGAATATGTCAGATAACCTAAGAGCGACAGTGCAAATAAGCAACCCGGATGAGGTTAGTAATTATCTTATTGTAAAAGGTTTTGGCTTCAATATTTCTTCCGGAAGTGTCATAAATGGAATTTCAGTAGATATAGAAAAAAGTCAAACTCAGATACAGGCAGGAATAATTAGGGATAATAGTGTAAAATTGTTGAAAAATGGCACAGTTATCGGAAATAATAAAGCTTTAACAAACAAAAATTGGCCGCCTTCAGATGAGATAATAACATATGGTAATTCGACAGATCTTTGGGGGATTAATTGGACGAGTGAAGATATTAATAATGCTGGTTTCGGAGTTGCTTTATCTGTTATCGGCACCCCAGGTGGATTAGAATTAGCAAGAGTTGATTACATTACAATTACTGTCAATTATACTAATCCCAGCGAAATTGGAAAAATCATTATTATAAAAAACACGATACCAGATGATGAAACAGAATTCTCATTCACAAGCAACGCGCTTAATAGCTCATTCGTGTTACAAGACAACGGCAACGGGTCTGACGGAAAATTAAGCACAATAACTTTTGAAAATCTATTGCCAGGAATATATGACGTATCGCAGACATCAAATGTAAATTACACTACAACTGCCAGCTGCGATGATGGAAGCAATCTAGACGTGATAAATCTTTCAGCAAGAGAAACCATTACATGCACATTCACAAATACAAATCAAAACCAAAGCAACTCCTCAACAAGTCCTGATTCAAGTTCGGGCAGCGAGGGAGGCTCTAGCAATGGTGGTGGGGGTGGGGGAGGAAGCTCAGGAAGAGGAAGTAGTGGAGGAGGAGCAACAACTATAACATATTCTGGTCCAGGTCCTTGCCTTAGTCCATCAGGTTGCGCTGGAGGAGAATCTTTATCTGATGAAACCTCATCAGAAGCAGATGTTGATGAAGAAACACTGGAAGAAACTTTAAAGCCAGGGTTTTTGTCTTCGATAACAGGAGCAGTGATTGGATTTGGAGAAAAAAACAAAAAAATGTTGACATCAGTTGCCTTAGCAATAATTGCTATTCTCATTATAATATTCTTTGCAAGCGGGAAAGGAAAAAATTAAAACTTGAGAAAATAAAATTCTTCGCAAGCTTTATAAATAGACATATACCTAGTTTTAATGTAGACTAGGTCGGCGGGATAGCCCTCCGCCATTTGCAAACGGGCTTTATGGCAAACTGCAAGGAAGTGCGTGACAATTTAGTTAAAATGTCCTTATTCGGACGTTGAAGCTTTGTCTGTCTCGATCTTGCAGATGCGAAACGGGTCAGGCCTTGATCGGAGCAGCCCTAAACATTTGTTAAGGTGCTTGACAGGTCGCAGAGCCGAGAAAGAATAAGAAAAACTTTTTGGCCGACTTGAGGCAATCTTCCGAGTCTACTTTTTTGCACGAACGCCAAAGTGTTGTCGTTCTGAAGCAATCTTCCGAGTCTACACTTATTCTTCCGAGTCTACACTTATATTTCTCAAAACAATAATTGTTATAAACAAATTTAATCTTAAGTTTAAATGACACTTGAAGTTAAATTTAGAAACCAGGGGACGACTAATTTATCCACAGAACCAAGAAAAAGATTGGTTGATTATGTTCGCAGGTATGATTTGGATTCAAAAGTCCAGGGCAGCCCCTTGACTGCTTTTAGACATGAAGGAGAATGGTATTTTAGAGCGTCGTGGCTTGATGGAAATATTCTTAAACTTATGGTCAAGAAGGGGTTTGTTGAAAGGGCTTGGGCTTATAGAGAGCCGGAAGGCAAAAGAATTATATCTCTTTACATATCTGAAAGAAATACTCAAATTAACGGCCGAACTACTTTTTATAGAGTAAAGGATCCGGAAATAGTAAAGGATCCGGAAATAAACAACGAAATATCACGGGCATCTTCTTAAATTAAGCTATCCAATTGGTTCCTTTTAGATAAGACATGTATTTTTCCACAAATTCCTTTATTTGAGGTTTATATTCTGTGTCAAGAGAAATTCCAACAAATTTTGGTTTTTTATGAACAATTATCCATCCAATTCCAGATAATTCTTTAATTATTTTATCTAATTCTTGAAAACTTTTAAAATGCTCTAATCTATCGTATTTAGCGCCCCAATTATTTTTTCTTATTAATTTAAACATCAACCGGGCTTTTTGTAATTCCATTTTGAATGTTTCTATTTATGAAACAACTATAATTATATAGAAAGATTTATAAATATTTGCGTATATAATTAAAAATGAGACGCAAGGAAAATAAATCAATATTTTTGGAACATTTTGGAGATACTCCTCAGTTGAGAGTTTTGGATTTTTTAATTGACAATCATTTTTTTGATTATCCTGTAACTGAGATTGCAAGAGAATCTAATGTTAGTTATAACTCTCTTAAGGCTTTTTTCCATAAATTTATTGAATCTGGTATAGTAATAAAAACAAGAAAAGTCGGGAAATCTGATTATTACAAAATGAACCTAGAAAATCAATTTGTTTTAAATCTTATAAAGCTCGATTGGGCTCTTGTAAAAAATAGCCTAGGACTAATAGAAAAGAAAGTTGTGGTTAAATAAACCCTAAACAAAAATTAATAAACTATTTTTCTTTGTTTAATTAATGAAGCGGATGATGAGTAAATCGGGACAGTTCTATCTTGTTACGGCTGTTGTCCTTGCTGGGATAATCATAGGCATTTCTGCAATTTCAAATTATTCAAAAAAAGAAAAGAGTCCTGGTTTAGATGAGCTAAAAGAAGAAATCGGCATAGAAAGTGAAAAAACTTTAGATTACGGAACTGGAAACAACCTCAATAGCACACAAATGTATCGGCTTATGCAGAATTTTACAAATTATTATGTTAATCACGAGTCAAGAGCAGAGAAAGATCTTTATTTTATATTCGGAAACGGGAATAATTTAACTGTTTCAGGATATCAGGAAGAAGATAAAACTGTTTCTGTTTCTTCTGGAAGCTCACAGGCAACAATAACACAGGCAAAGGGAAATTTTACAGGGGGTATTGATCCAAGTGGGAACACGATAATTCTTTCCATTGACGGAGATGCATACGGTTTTAATTTAAGCGCGGCAGAAAACTTTTATTTCGTCATAGCTCAAAATACTGGTGGGGGAGAATATGTTGTCACGGGGTGATTTGCTAGCAGTAAACTGCTCGAAATAAATATTAAATGTTAATGAAGAAAGAATAATAAAGTAAAAGTAGATTAAATATTAATATAAAAAGTGCGGCGGTTTAGATTAAAAGTTAGATTAATAATAAAATGTTAAATAAGGGTTTAATAATAAAAAGGTTGTTAAATTAGTTTATATACCAATAATAAAGTAAATCCAAACGAAGCGAGGCAAACTAAAAGATGTTACTAAAACAAAAAAGAGGCGTCAGCGTAATAATTGGGTATGTGCTTTTGGTTGTATTCGCAATGGTAATCAGCGTCGGTGTTTATGCCTGGCTCAAAACATATGTTCCAAACGAGCCTTTAAACTGCCCTGATGGTGTTTCTTTATTTGCAAAAGAAGCTAGTTTTAATTCTTCAACTTCTGTATTAAACATTAAAATAAGGAATAATGGAAGATTTGATGCTGCAGGTTATTTCATCCATGCTGCAAACACCTCAGCTCAACAGCTGCCTTCAATTGACCTTTCTAGTTATCTTAATGAAGATGATCAAGGAATAAAATTCGGTAATTCTGTCTTGTTTTCTGTAACAGGAGATAATTCTTTAAGTCCAGGAGAAGAAAAGACAAATACCTTCAACGTTCCTGCAGCTATAGGAAATATTTATTCTGTAAGGGTCATACCGACGAGATTCCAGGAAGAAAACAACAGGCAGAGATTTGTAAGCTGTGGAGATGCAAGAGTTCAGCAGATTGTCGGCGCGCCGGCCACGGGCGGAGGATCTGTTTGTGGAAATAGTGCCTGTGAATCTGGCGAAAATTCGGTTAGTTGTCCTCAAGATTGCCCTGTGGGTGGCGGACCTCTTTGTGGAAACAATGTTGTTGATACTGGCGAGCAATGCGACGATGGTAATACTGTGAATACAGATGCATGTACAAATACTTGCCAAAATGCTACATGCGGTGATGGAATAATTCAAAGCGGGGTAGAGCAATGCGACCAAGGAAGCGGAAATATCGCAAATGGAGATGGATGTTCTTCAACATGTCAAATTGAATCTGGATATGTTTGTTCTGGAACACCAAGCACATGTACATTCCAACAAGTACAAATAGCATATTTTGGATTTGAATCAAATACTCCTCCGAACCAAGGTTGGGTAGATCCGTCTGGAGCAGATTCTGATAGAAGCAATTCAAATCCTCCTGGAAGTAAAGTTCTTGATAACGGAGCAAGCGGTGGAACTTGGTCTTGGCGTATTCGAGATAATAACGCAAATTCTTATACAGAACAAAGTTTCGATTTTTCCGGCGCAAATCAAATTAAATTAGAATGGTGGGGGTACTATTCTGGATTTGAAAATACCCAAAGTGATTGTCTTGTACTCAAAGTAGATAACACTAATGTAAGCGGCTGGGGAACTCTTAATTGCATGAACAACCCAAATATTGTTACACAATTAAGCTGGATAACACAAAGCGTAATTATAAGTAGTTCACAGTATACATTTGATAGTTCTGTTGCAATAAAATTCCAAGGGTATATGAATAATGAGAATGATCATTTTTACTTTGATGGATTTAATGTTACAAGAATATCTTAGATTAAATATAAATTTATAAATTCAAAATGTCTTTAGAAAACATGATTCAAAAAAGGGGTGTTTCGCCTGTTGTTGCAACAGTTCTTTTGGTTGTCATGGTTATAGTTCTGGCGCTGATAATTTTTCTTTGGTTCAGAGGACTGACGAAAGAGTCTATAACAAAATTCGGCGGAACAAACATAGAGCTTGTATGCGATGATGTTAGTTTTTCTGCTGATTATTCTTTTGGAACGCTCACAATATCAAACGTCGGAAATGTTCCTATTTTTGGGATGAATGTAAAAATAGTAAGGTCAGGAAGCCATGAAACAAAAGAAATAAAAGTTCTATCAACCCTCTGGCCAGCGACGGGCTTGAAGCAGGGCGGCATTTTCTCTTCTGACTTGCAATTCTCTGGCGCAACCGAAATTGTCTTAATTCCTATTCTTGTTGGAAGCTCTGAAAGCGGGGAAAAAACTCATGTTTGTGAAGAGAGGCAGGGACAGGAATTAGTTTTATAAAAACATGGATTAATTTTAAAGTCTTCATTTATAATGGGATATTTAAAATAAGTACTCAATTACTCTAGTCTGTGCGAGACCAGGATATATGTCCTGAACCTATACAATTACTCTAGTATACAATACTTTTTAAACCCCCAATTATGAAGTTTTACTATGGATAATGATAAATGTCCAACTTGTGAAAGGGAATTTCAAGGTTTACAAGATTATCCTCTAATTTATGTGGCAAAATTTGAGCGAGTTGAAATTCCAACAGATTTAGTTTTGCCATTTTATGATGCGGCAATCTTTGTTGGACCTAATTCTGATGCAGTAAATAAAAGACCGCCACAAGAGGTATTAGAATTTTTTAAGAAAAATGAAAGAGAAAAGGGTTATGTTCATAATGGATGGAAATGGTCGTTAAAAGGTAAATGGGATATAGGAAACTATCATAGAGAACAACCGGACCAACGGCCAATCGTAGTTGCAAAACTAAATCCCTATTTAGAAACATTAGATAGTTTAGTCGGTAAAGAAGTAGAAAAATCACAATTACTTCCAAATTTTGAAAGAGAAGGATATTTTAGATATGCGTTTAATATTCCAGATACAGCATACCAACTAATGTTTTATGAACAAGAAAAAACTCCAGTAGGATTAAGAATTGCAGAACTTAAATTAATGGGGGAAGGACCAAATTTAGGAAGTGCTGGCGGTCCAACTATTCAAGCTTTAGCTAAAATTGGGCATTTAGAATACGAAGGAAGAATAAGAAAATAAAAATGTATCTTTTCTAACGAGGTCTTGACTTTAAAACCCTTGTTTTTAATATGATTCTATAAAAATAACCAAACCAAAATTTATAAACTTCAAAATCATTTTATAAAATAATGGTTAAAAGAGGTAAAAAAGGTTTGTCAGAAATTGTCAGCGTGGTTTTGATTCTAGCATTAACAGTTACATTGGTGGGAATTGTTTGGGCAGTTGTTAACAATCTTGTTGAAGACAATCTTTCTAAATCCAGCTGTTTCGAAACTTTTGGGAAAATAAGTATCAACAATGATTATACTTGCTACAATAGCAGTTCTAATGAACTCCAATTTTCGATAAGTGTCGGCGACGTAAATTTAGATGAACTCCTTATCGGGGTTTCTGCTGCGGGAACTTCTGCAAGTTTTAGGCTAACCAGCGGAGTAACACAGGTAGCTAATCTTGTTGCTTATCCTGACAGAAGTACAAACGTCAAGTTGCCTGGGAAAAACTCCGGACTTACTTACCTTTTTAATATGGGCGCAGCAGGACTTTCGGGCCCTGCTGAATCTATAAGAATAGCTCCTGTAATAGGCAATGACCAGTGCGAGGTTTCAGATGCTATTGAAGAAATTGACAATTGTCTTTCTTTAGCTCCTTAATATTTCTCTAAGCTATTTAAATTTAGAATTCCTAGTAGGGAAAATTAATAAACTATTTTTTCCTGTTAAGTTAATGAAGGGTGTGATGAATAAGAAAAGCAAAAATCAGAGGTTCTCTCGACGTGGGCAAATCTGGGTAGAGACAATGGTTTATACTTTGATTGCATTTGCTTTGATTGGGTTGGTTTTAACTTTTGTAAAACCAAAAATACAAGAAACTCAAGACAAGGGAATAATAGAACAATCTGTTCGCATTTTAGAAGATATAGACTCTATAGTATCAGAGTTAACTTTTGGTGGACCTGGAAATCAGAGGGTTCTTGAAGTTGGCTTAAACAAAGGAACACTTTCTATCGATGGAGTAAATGACAGGCTATATTTTAAAATAGAAAGCAGATATAAGTATAGTGAACCAGGTGAAAATGTAAGTTTTAGGGGTATAATCGCGAACACAGAAAAAAAAGGAAATATTAATGAAGTGACTTTAATTAAGAGTTATTCAGGAAAGTACAATATTACTATTCAAAATAGAGATGAATTAAAAGATGTAACAAGAGCCTCAACCCCTTATAAGTTTATTATTTCAGACAAAGGAGGAAGCGTCATAAACATAGATGTAACAAACTAAAAAAATATGAAAATTCATAAATAAAAAATGTATATTAAAAATAAGAATTCGCCAACCCTCATCAATAGTATATTGATATATTCAAACTATTTAAACTTTACGGCAGGATGGACGATTGGTTCAGTCGCCAACCCTCATCAAGTTGGAGAGCAGGGTTCAATTCCCTGTCCTGCCACGATGAATTAGAATAAAAAATTTTAAAATGCAAAGCATACAAGATTATCCGAGAGTTGCAATAAATTTCTCGCCGGCAGTTCCTCCTTTGAAAAAAGTCAGAGACAAGACTAAGATTGATGTTAGATACAGCGTCATTGCGCCGTTTGCTTTTATTCATGTTTATTGGGACCCTAAGATTTATGAAGTCGTTTATGAAATAGAAGAACCTGTGCTAGACGAGGGTGAGAGCAGGTACAAAATGCAGATTATTGCCGCCTTGAGAGACATGATTAATTTTGATGCTGTTGTAGAGAAAGATACTGAAAAACTTTTAGACTATATTGACAAGAAATTCAAGATGATTGCTTTTGAATTGGGAATAAGCATGTCATATGAATCTTACAAAAAAATATATTATTATCTTGTTCGTGATTTTGTTGGATTCAATGAAATAGATCCTCTTCTTAGAGATTATTTTGTCGAGGATATAGAATGCAACGGAAACGAAAGCCCTGTTTATATTGTCCACAGAATATTTAGAAATTTAAAAACGACGCTTCGTTTTAACGATACAGAAAAACTCGAGAGTTTTGTCGAAAAACTTGCGCAGCGTTGCGGGAAGTATATATCGTACGCTTCTCCTATTCTTGACGCGAGTCTTCCTGATGGAAGCAGAATAAACGCAACATACACAAAAGACATTACCACAAAAGGGCCGACATTCACAATAAGAAAATTCACTAAAACACCATGGACTCCTCCGCAGCTTCTTTCTTTCAGAACTTTAAGTCCGGAAATGCTTGCTTATCTCTGGATTCTTGTTCAGTATAAAATGAACATATTAATTGCCGGAGGAACTTCTTCAGGAAAAACAACTTTGCTGAATGCTGTTGCTTTTTTCATTCCGCCGGAAGCAAGAGTTGTAAGTATTGAAGACACCCGAGAATTAAACCTTCCTAGAGAAAACTGGCTTCCAAGTGTTGCAAGAAGTGCTACTGGTGTGGGTGGTGTTGGCGAAATCGACCTATTTGCATTGTTAAAAAGCTCTTTCAGGCAAAACCCTGATTATGTAATCGTCGGTGAAGTAAGGGGGAAAGAAGCGTATGTTCTTTTCCAGGGAATGGCATCTGGGCATTCTTCAATAAGCACTCTTCACGCAGACTCTGTTGATACTGTCATAAAAAGACTGGAAACTCCGCCAATAGAACTTTCTCCGACGCTGCTGAATGTTCTTGATTGTATTTGCATTATGACACATGCAATAGCACAAAAGCAGGAAACAAGAAAACTCAGGGAGATAGTTGAAATAATAAATGTGACTCCTGAAGGCATTGCAGTAACAAATACTCCTTTTACATGGAATCCTGCCGAGGACCAATTCTACTTTAAGAAGAACAGCAAGATACTGGAAAAAATTTCAAAAAGATTCGGAATAAGCAACGAAGAATTACAAAAAGAGTTTTTAAGAAGAGTGCAATTGCTTTACAGGCTTTATGAGGAAAAAGTTTTTGATTTCCAGAAATTCCAGGATGTTATAACACAGTATTACAAGAAGCCTGCAGAAGTTCTTAGCCAGTATGGGGTTCAGTAAAGGCTTGTTCTTCAATAAAAAGAAATATTTAATAACGTAAATCCTCTTTTTTATTAGATTGGAATTCAAAATGGGAAAAGAGGTAGTACAAAAAAAGGGTAATGTGGAAGAGGAAATTTCTAATCTTAATCAACTTGTAAAAACATTAGAAGATTCTTTTGAAAAACTTAAGAAAGCTTACGAAAAGCAAGACCCAGAAAATTTCAACAGGTCAAAAGCCATTTTAATTCAAACACAAAGGAGGATTTTTGAGGTCGCAAAATGATGAAAGAGGATATAGAAAATGTTAATGTCAAAAACAGTGATGAGCTATTAACAAGCTTCTGTATTAACTTAGAAATAAATTATTCGAGATTTGCTGACTCAGCTTTAAAATTTTAAATAAAATGTTAGATAAAAATGTCTTAATTGAACAGCTTAGAGGAAGTATTTCCAGAGAAAGAAAAATCCTCAACGAGCTAAGTTCTTTGTTTAATCATTATAGAAACGCGGATAGTCCTGGAGAAAAGAGAATGATTTCTTCTCAGACTTCGATGCTGAAAAACGAGCTTAGGAAAACCGGAAATGAAGTTATTGCCAATGCAGAAAAAATCTTCGTGTTTAAGCCTCTCAAGAGCACAGAAGAAATGGAAGAATTGGAGCTTGAAAGAAATATTCCTGTTCAGAACCAAATTAAGAGAAATCTGGAAAAAACTCAGCCAGAACCTGTTTCTGTCAAAGATGTTAGAAGAGTGAAGCCAGATTCTTTAGAGAAGCTGACTCTTTCAAGAATGAGAAAAAAAGGAGAGAAAATCTCGAAGACGAAGGAAAGAAAGCCCAGAAAGTATGTAAAATTCGCCAGCAAGATGTTTCATAATTATTCAACAAACTTAATCAATAAAGGGAAATTCAAAGACTTAAGCAGAGACTTGATTAAAGCCAACATGGAATTCGTGCCTGCGGCTTATGTGTCTGTAATTTTTTTCAGCACTGTTTTGTCTTTTTTTGCGGCTATTTTCATAATGCTGTTCTTTTTGTTTTTTAATCTTGTAGCATTGCCGCCTTTTATTGTTCCTGTAGAAGGAAGTTTGGCTATCAGGTTCTTGAAAGTTTTTTGGCTTTTATTTGCAATACCGGGAGTAACTTTACTTTTTGCTTATTTTTACCCAACAATGGAGAAAAAATCCAGCGAAGGCAAGATTAATCAGGAGCTTCCTTTTGCTGTTGTGCATATGTCAGCTATATCGAGTTCTATGATAGAGCCAAGTAAGATTTTCAACATAATTATTTCAACAAAAGAGTATCCTGCACTCGAAAAAGAATTTATAAAAATTCAAAATGAAATAAATGTTTATGGATATGATTTAGTTACGGCTTTAAGAAACCGTTCTTTCAACAGCCCGAGCAAAAAACTTTCAGAGCTGTTTAATGGTTTGGCGACGACAATTAATTCTGGTGGAGATCTCCCTGAATTTTTTGAGAAACGCTCTCAGAGCTTACTTTTTGACCATAGGCTTGAAAAAGAAAAACAGGCAAAGGCTTCTGAAACATTTATGGATATTTACATAAGCGCTGTCATCGCTGCTCCGATGATTCTTATGCTTTTGTTAATGATGATGAGAATAAGCGGGTTGGGAATATCGTTAAGCACTGGAATGATTTCACTTATAATGATTCTCGCAGTTTCTCTTATCAACATTTTATTTTTGGCGTTTTTACATATTAAACAGCCAGAAGGAGCTTAAATGGAAATAAAAAAACTACATTGGTTTGGAATTGGAGTTGCTTTAGCAATTATGCTGGTTTCTTTGCTTCTTATTAACACGAGGTTTTTCTTTTTTATTTTCGGAATGGGGATACTTCTTGGCGCTTTACCATTTGTTATTTCAATTGTTAGAGAAACAAGAATTGCTTCTGAAAAAGAGGAGATGTTTCTTGAATTTGCGCGAAACCTCGTCGAGAGTGTAAAGACAGGAACACCGGTAAGCAAAAGCATAATCCAGGTAAAAGGAAAGTACTATGGTGTGTTAAGCGAAAACATAAAAAAATTGGCTAATCAGATTTCTGTAGGAATTCCATTAAGCGCCGCACTTCAAACTTTTGCAAATGATGTAAAAAACAAGACAATCTCAAGATCTTTGACGTTGATAGGACAGGCAGAAAAAAGCGGGGGAGAAATAGGCGGAATACTTGAATCTGTTGCAGAGGCAGTAAGCACGACTGATAAACTGAAGAAAGAAAGAAAGGCGGGCATATCCACATTAATTGTTCAGGGTTACATTATCTTTGTCGTCTTCATTATTATAATTCTTGTTCTTCAATTCCAAATAATTCCTCTGCTCGGCGGAATTGCTTCTCCTGGCGGGGGTTCGGGCGGTGGAGGATTGGGCGGAGTTGCCGGCTTTATCGGTGGCGGTGGCGGGGCGCCAATAAGCCAGTCAGAATTATCTAATGCTTTCCTTTATCTTCTCTTAATCCAGGGATTTTTCTCTGGTTTAACAATAGGAAAACTTTCAGAAGGCACTATAAAACCAGGAATAAAACACTCTTTTATACTGATGGTAATGGCATTTATTATTTCTGCGGGAGCAAATGCTTTTTTCGGAGGATGAAATGAACAATGCGATTTTTGCGGCAATAATGTCAGAAGCAGTTTTAGCAGAAGATTGGTTAAGTGAAGAAGATAATGAGGCATGGAAAGATTTGTAAAAATTTAAAAATTTAATTAAAATTGTGTATATAATGAAACAAAAAAAAGGTTCTCATGTTGGCGTTGTTCTGTCATTTGTTATATTTATGACATTCATATTTTTTATTTACTTGATAACACAGCCGGCATTAAAAACAGAGAAAAAGGATAACTCCCTGGAATTTTTGGCGACAGGTTTAATGGAAAAAATCTCGGCAAATTTAACATCTGTTTCTGTAGCAATCGTTCCACCAAGCCCTTCTCAAGATTGCGTGAGGCTTTCTGGTTTTTTTAGCACAACAGGTATTGGAAACAAGGTCATATCAAGAGATAATTCTGGAAATACCCTGCAAACACGGGTTGACGTCGATGATTTGCTGGTTGTGAGAAATGGTGCTACCTTTTTCAAAGTTTATGGATCAGAAGAATTTTCTGCCACGGTAACTGGAGCAATAAATCCCTGCCCGCAACTTAGTCAAGGAAGCGGCTACGTTCTTGGACTGGTAAAAACAGACGAAAGCATTTTTCAGACAAAAATTGTAAAACTAATTGAAAATTACAGCAGTAATTACGATGGTTTAAAAGATGATTTAAAAATTTCACAAGGAAATGAATTCGATTTTAGTTTTACATATGGTAACGGAACAGAAATATCAACACAGAGTAAAAATCAGACGATTTCAAGCAATATAAACATCTATGCAAAGGATGTTCCAATAGTTTACATAAGTGATAAGGCTAATGAAGAATCTGGTTTCCTAAACGTAAAAATATGGTGATTGAATAATTGAAAAAAGAGGAAATAAATAGTTAAGTAAAAATATAGCTAAGTAAAAGAAATTAGATATAAATATTATGGGCTAATGTTAAAAATAAAAATTAGTATAAATGGTTAGTTTACATTAAAAATAAAATAAATTTGAGTATTTTTAATGCGAGCAATAAGAATAAATAAAACATGAAAAAAAATAAACGCGGCTGGATAAAAATTGCCGAAGCTTTTGTTGCAATTTTACTATTGGCAGGCATCGTGCTTTTTGTTATAAGCAAAGGAAGCAATGACGTTGGGTCAGACGCGTCTGCTTTAGTTCAAGATATTGAAATTTCAATTTTACGAAGCATAGAATTAAACAATACATTAAGAGCAGAGGTTTTAGCAACAAATGGGGAAGTTGAATGGGCTGCTTTTGCGTCTCAAGCACCAGGCACAAAGATAGCGATAGAAAACAAGATACCAAGAAATCTTAATTGTGAGGCAAAAATATGCAACCCATCTGGTTCTTGCGCGCTTTCAGGAACTCAGGAAAAAAACATCTATGCAGAATCTGTCATGATTACTTCCACGCTGAATACTTTCAAACCAAGACTGTTAAAATTGTTCTGCTGGGAAAAGTAGCTTTTAATCAGAATAAAGTTTAAAGCGTAGAAAATCTTAGTAAAACCATGGCAAAATCTCTTATGGATTTGCTTCATCAAGCTAGAGATAGTTATATTGTTTTGCAAAACCTCGCGCCAAACCATACTTATCTTAAATATTTTACACTAGTTGAAGGCGAGCTGCTCTTTAACCAAAGTGCAAGAATTAAATTAGAATTTTCTGAGCGATTTGGCTCCGGATCTGATGAAAATATTGAAACAGGGCTTCAAAAAAGTCTAATAAATTACATCACAGCCATAAACGGGGCAATAAAAAAAATTAGAAACTAATAATCAAAGAACAAAACTTACTGCGCTATACGCATCAACGCGTCCCCATCCGTAACTTGTGTCCTTACCCTTTTTTCCAAGATCTTTTGCCGTCTTGAATAATGCATTTTCTACTTGTGCTGCGGTGTAACTTGGGTGAGCTAGCTTAATTAAGGCGACAACCCCGGAAACCATTGGTGTTGACATGCTTGTTCCGCTTAATATTGCATAAGAAGAATTTCCAATCCAAGATGAATATATGTTAACTCCTGGAGCTGTTAAATCAACTGAGTTACCGGTTCCAGAAAAACTTGCAATTCTATTTCTGCTGTCAACTGCTCCGATAGTTGTTGAATAGCTTATACAACCGGGAATTGAAGCTCCTGCGCCTCCGCTATTTCCTGATGCAACCACAACTAAAACACCCTTATCTTTTGCGTATTTGATTGCGTCTGTTAACGATGGCAAAACACCATCGCAAAATCCTTTGTAGGTATAAGGCGGTGCTGTTCCTAAACTAATACTTATCGCGTCTGCACCAAAATCGTCTCCTGTTCCAAAAGTTCCATCAGGGCCGTCAACTGCCCAGTATATTGCTGCAACAACATCACTAAAGTAACCTGCGCCAGAATCACTAAGAACTTTTCCAGATATTATTCCTGCTGCGGGTGCGACTCCTTTTGCTTTTGGATCTATTCCGTCAGCAGTTATGATTCCTGCAATATGGCTTCCGTGTCCATTGCCATCAAAAGGATCATCGTCATCATTTACAAAATCTTTTCCTCCAAGATAACTAGAACTTAATTCAGGATGATTGTAATCATATCCTGTATCCAATATAACAACCTTTCTTCCTTGTCCATTGTTTCCAGAGCTTTGAACAACATCAGCCCTTATTTGCTTATTAGCATTGGAATCCATTGCAAAAACCTTAATATCTTCTTGAAGCCCTAACGAAGAAACAACAGTTTGAGAGCAAGTTAATGCTTTTAAACCTCTTGCCTCTCTTACCACCTTACAGCCATTTGCCAACGCGTCAGAAACCTCTTTGTCTGTGTGGGCAACAACTCTGATTTTATCTTCCCCGTTGTCTCGTTTATTTTTTCCATCGTCCCGTGCAGAAGACACTAATGCCACGCTTGTTAATAAGAGAATTACTACTAGACTCACAACAAAAAAGGGCCTTGATTTCATGTTATTTTGGGGGTTTCTCGAGATTATAAACTTTTCTAAAAACCTTGTGGGTAATTTAATAAAGTCCCTTGATTTTATTTTTTCATGAAAAAATTCGTGTTTCTGGAGCATACGGCAGACATAAAATTCAGGGCTTTTGGAAAAAACCTTAATGAGGTATTTGAAAATTCTGCTCTGGCTTTTACCAGTGTTTTACACGATGGGAAAATTAAAAAAGATGTGAATAAGAAATTTTTAATTAAAGGAAATGACCTTGAAGCGCTTATGTTCAGATTTCTAGAAGAAATTTTATTTCTGTTTGAAACAGAAGGATTTTTAATTTCTAATATAAAAGTTAAATTAAGCGACGATAAAAAAAATTTAAAGGTAGAAGCTTTTGGAGAAGAAAAATTGGCTGGAAGGGCGAGACATTATATTAAGGCTGTAACTTACAACGATATGTTTATAAAAAAATCTGCCGGAAGATGGACAGCGCAAGTTGTTATTGATGTTTAAAATGGGAATAAAAGAAAAACTTGTAAAAATTGATGAGAACATTTACGAGATACCCAAGGACGGTAAAATGCTTATTCCAGCAAGGATTTTTATTTCTCCAAAAATGCTAGAAAGTTTAGAAGACAATGCAATTCAACAAGTTGTAAACGTGGCTATGTTACCAGGATTAGAAAAACATTCTATAGGCATGCCTGATATACATTCTGGCTACGGATTTTCTATAGGGGGGGTGGCGGCCTCTGACGGTAAAAAGGGTATAATTAGTCCAGGAGGGATTGGATTCGATATTAATTGTGGAGTCAGGCTTTTAAGGACTAATTTAAAGAAGGAAGATATTTTGAAAAGACAAAAAGAGGTTGTCGAGGCTCTTTACCGAAAAATCCCTTCTGGCGTCGGTCGTGGAAGCAAATTCAATATGAGCAAAGATGAGTTAAAGAAAATAATGGGGGGCGGAGCAAAGCATCTTGTCGAGAAAGGATATGGAAAAAAAGAAGACTATTTACATACAGAAGAAGAAGGATGTCTTGAGGGAGCTGACCCTTCGATGGTTTCTGATAGAGCTTTGAAAAGGGGAATAGGACAGCTAGGAACTCTTGGAGCAGGAAATCATTTTGTAGAGGTTCAATTTGTCGACGAGATTTTCGATAATGAAATTGCAAAGGCTTTCGGATTGAAAAAAGGACAGGTTGTTATAATGATTCATTGCGGTTCTCGAGGATTGGGGCATCAGGTTGCTTCAGATTATATCAAAGAAATGGAAGACGAGTATGGAATACAAGACTTGCCTGATAGAGAATTAATAAATGCGCCGATAAAAAGCAAGCTTGGACAGAACTATCTTAAAGCAATGGCTGCGGCTGCAAATTTTGCTTTTGCTAACAGGCAGCTTATAACACACTGGGTAAGAGAAGAAATGAGGTATCTTTTCCCAAAATCAGAAGTCGATGTTGTTTATGATGTATGTCACAACATTGCAAAATTTGAAAAGTATAATGTAAATGGAAAAGAAAAGGAATTTTTAGTCATGAGAAAGGGGGCTACTAGAAGTCTTGGAAAAGGAAGAAAAGAAATTCCGGCGTCTTATAGGAAGATAGGACAGCCAATACTTATTCCCGGAAGCATGGGGACTTCTTCTTATGTTTTAGTCGGAATGAAAAAAGCAGAAGACTTGACTTTTGGAAGCACTGCACACGGGGCAGGGAGATTAATGAGCAGACATGCCGCAATAAAAACAAAAACAGGAGAACAAGTAAAAATTGATCTTGCTAAAAAGGGCATTGAAGTTAAGTCAGGAAGTTTAAAAGGGCTTGCCGAAGAAATGCCAGAAGCATACAAAGACGTCGACGAAGTAGTCAGAGTTTCTCACGAGCTCGGAATAGGGAACCTCGTCGCTAAAACAAGACCTTTAGTTGTTGTGAAGGGGTAAAATAAATAATAAGATATTAAAAGAATATTTTTCTAACTAAGTCATGAAAAAACAGGTATTAAATGCAATAAAAGATATAGAAAAAAAGCATAAAGTAAAAATATTATGGGCAATAGAATCCGGATCTCGGGCATGGGGATTTGCCTCACAAGATTCAGATTATGATGTTAGAAGTATACATATAGGAAATTTAGATAGTTATATTGGTTTAGATGACTCTCCAAAACAAATTAACCTAAATAAAAATAATCTTGATGTTGAGAGATGGGATATAAGGAAATTTGTAGAGTTAAGCATTAAATCAAATCCTCAAATTGCAGAATGGCTAAGAAGCCCAATAGTTTATATTGATTCGCCAATAAGAAAACAACTAAAAAAATATTTGAAAGGAACTAAAAAGATAGATTGGAAATCAATAATTAATACAAACCCAAATAAAATATTATTGGAAATTAAAAAGAAATTATAATTTTATATTTTTCTTCCAAAGCATTATTTTTTCTTATCCAATCATATATTGCTATGCTTCCTGATGTTGCTGCATTTAGGCATTCAACTTCTCCAAATTGAGGAATGTAAACTATCCCTTTAGAAGCTTCTAAGATTCTTAGTGGAACTCCTGTGCCTTCGTTTCCGATAACCAAAATTGGGTTTTCAGGATAACTATAATAAAAAATATTTGAAGAATCTTCACCAATTTCTACAGAAACAAGATTATATCCCCCATCTTTGCAATAATATAAAAATTCTTCTGTAGTAGGCATTCTGACAATTTTTGTAAGAGATTGAGCCCCTGTAGCAGCTCCAATGTTCCATTTCTTTCTTCCAACTATAACAACTTCCTTTAATCCGGCTGCATTTGCGGTCCTTATTAGGCCTCCTACATTGGATTCATTATTAAAATTCATGATAGCGACAGAAAGATCATTAGTTCTTTTCATTTTCCCCATAGTCCTTTATTTCTTGTTTTTTAAAATATTGTTTTTTATTCAACGCTTTTTTTAACACTTTTCTTAATAGTTCTTTATCGTCTTCCCATTTGATTCTATCTATAAATGAATCAAGATTTAACCATTCATGTTCTGTATGTTCTTCATTGAGGATTATATTTTCTGAATCAACAAAAGAGACAAAATTTAGTTCTTCACACAAATCTTTTTCCCATTTATAAACTGAACCCCAATTTAAATCAAAAATTTCATTGACTATTAATCCAGTCTCTTCAAAAACTTCTCTTTTAACGGCTTCAACTTGGTTTTCTCCCTTCTCAACTCCCCCTGTAACGACAAACCAAAAATCTCCTCCGTGTTTTGGATGGGGGTTATTTCTAAGTACTAAAAACTTTCTATCATGTACAATAAAAGATAATATTTTTTGTTTCATTTTCTCTTAAGACTTAGTTAGAATTCATAAGAAATTTTATTATAACTTTTTCTCGTTACATTCCAGTTTTCCTTTACTACCTATAGGATACCTATTTTTTAAATTTATCACGTTTATTGAATGACTCTAGACTTTGGATAACTTGGTCTTTAGCTGGCATATACCCAGGTCCTTTTGATGAGGTTGATAATGAAGCGCACACATTTCCCCATAGGACGCTTTTTTCCAGGGAGTAATCATTAGATAGCCCATATAAGAAACCAGCCAAAAAGACATCGCCACATCCGGTAGCATCTACTATCTTTTTCATTCTTAAAGTTGGGATAATTTTGTTTATCAGTTCTTTCTTAAAAACAAATGTTCCCAATGCACCAAGAGTTATTAAAAATAAATTATCAAAATTTTTTAGAAAGTCTACTGCCTTTGAGAACTCATTTTTTCCTGCCAGCCCAAGTAATTCATTTTCGGATAATTTGATAATATCCGTATATTTCACTAATTCTTTAAAATAAGACATCTCCTCCTTACTGAAATGGCCTGAATCATTATTAAAAGGATCTATAGCGATTATAGCTTTAGATTTTGATTTAATGTCTTTAATAAAATTAATAGGCATATCATTTATGATTGGTGAAAGATAGATAAATCCTGCATTAAATGCTTCATCAGGTATCATAGAACAATCAAATTTATCTGCTTTTTTTATCGGAGTTACATATCTTTTATTTTCTATAAGATTCATAACAAATGTTGTCGTATTTTTAGAAAAAATAGGCATGTAATTTTTTATTTTGCGTTTATAGTAATCTATAAAAGGGAAATCTTTTTTAAACATCGGTATAACTGTAAAATCTGCACCAAGATTGTTTAAAAGAGAGCCCCCATAGGATACAGGCCCCCCTAAATAGAGATTATCCTCAAATAAATCAAGTGAACTTTGCGAGATAATAACAATTTTTTTATTTAACATCCTTTTCTTTGATAATCCTCCTGCAAGAACTTAACATATCCTCATAACTCCCAGATACTATAAAATAATTAATATCAGAATTTCTTATTGCTCTAATTAGATTTCTTGCTGTAGAAAAAGTATCATTAGATGGGAAAGGCAGATCATGAGAAAATATGGAGTATCCTGCTCCCCGACTCTCTCTGGAGATATATTCATATAAATACAATCCTCCCCGATTGGCCAGAATTCTATGGTTACCATTTGTAGCAAATAAATCCGACTCTAAAATTATAACATTTCTTAATTCCCTAGGATCACTCGTATGCAAATTTAAAACCCTGCTATCTATATAGGGCAGAAGTTCTCCAGGGTAGTGGGCTTTTATTTTTGGATTTTCCTTAAGCTTAGAATTAATCCCAATATGGGTATTGCCATTGTTAAGAATGAGAATACTATCCTGGACTTTTAAACTGATTGAGTCATCACCATAAATTTTCATGCCATCATTCAACGCCAAATCAAGAGAAATCGTGCTCTTTCCAGCTTTAGGCGATCCCAGAAATAAATAGGGTTCTTGCTCATGTTGTACGGCCGCCCCATGAACAAAATATCTTGAATTCTTTAAAGACAGACTTTGAAGACAATGAAATATCATAAAACTTATTTGGCCTTCTTCTACTGTATCAAAATCTGCAGATATGCGCATAGTATTTCCAGAATATTCATAATCTCCCATACCCGCGACAAGTTCAAGATTGATAGGTGCTCCCCCTACTTTAGAAATATCGCATAACTCCAAATCCGGAATTATATGTCTTATATACTGACTTTTTTTTATTCTTTCTATTAGACTTTCAAATTCGGTTTTTAATAAAACTTCTTCATTGCCTGATCTAACTAATAACTCTTTCATTGTGAAGAAAAAAATTTAATTAATTTGGGCCTCATTGGTCTGGATAAATACTCTAAATGGTCTTCTATAATATATGAGTGAGGTAATCCTTTAAATGCCTCATTTACTTTTCCTATGCAAAGTAAGGGCGCTCTTAGGTTTTTTATTAAGCTGCATTTTTCCTCAATAGCTGTTTCTCCTTCTGTTACAATGATATAATCAAAATGTTGTGGTTTATTTTTAATTTCATTTAGTTTAAGCCAGGTTATGTCTGCTTCTTTACCTAGATGCCGAAGTGCATGTTTTATCGCTTCATTTAGGGAAATATAAGTTCCTGATGACTCCGTTTCACCAATTACCAATACAGAACTTCTTCCAGAAAACGCAATCTTGTTATACTCTTCAAGATGTCCCGGCTTCCTTATTTTTCCTGGAAAAAGGCTATCAATTTTTTTCAGAATATGCCCTTTTTTGATTAATTGTATTGGGAGGTCATAAAGTTCTTTAACTGTGGGAACAAAAACAATATTGTTTTTATCCAAAAAAGTGTCTCTCGCTATTCGTCCTATATGGTCTACGCTGAGGGAAAAATCCGACCTTACTGCAAGAATATCTGGTGGCAAATCAGATTTAAAAGCCGTTTCATAATTATTTTTTACTATTTTCAAAAGAAATGGTTCGTCGTTACTTATTATGTCTGCTTTAGATTTAAGAGGGAGATATGTATAACAAATTGTTATGCAATTCTTGGGGTTTTTTTGTTTCAGAGCTCTTAAAGCTCTTAAAAACATAGAAGAATCGTCATCGCCCAACGTGCCGCCAATCTCTATTATACCCACTTCTTCATTCTTAAATACAGATTCAATCTTCTCTAGATAAAGAGGGATTAGATATTTGTTAGAACTTAAAGGTTCTCCTTTTAAGAATTCTTGATTAACCTGCTTCTGTAATAAATCAAAATAACAAGCCCCATTAAGGATATTATTTTCTCCACTAAAATCCCTATTCAAAAATCTTTCATACACCCCGACATCGGAGTCTACTTTTTTTCCGTCACGTGTTATAAACACTTCTTCGCCCGCCCAGATTATTTCTCCAGACTTTTTCGAAGCGAACATATTCTCCATGCTTATATTTAATATTCCATCAAACTTTATCACACTGGTCGATAAGCCATAAGTGGAGAAAAGATAAGCTAAACTAGAAGCAAAAGATGTTTTTCCTGTGCCAGTTGCTGTTGCCCCGTAAACAAATACATAAAAGGTCATTTTAGCATTTCTGGAAATTGTTTTTTAATAGCATTAAGTGACTCTATTAAATCTGATCGTGTGATAAAAAAATGAATCTCATTTATATCTACCCATTTATAATCCATAAGTTCCTCTTCATTTAGTTTAAACCTGTTTTTGTCACTTATTCCCACAACAAAAAAACTCTGCTCTTGTCCGCGAAAGCCTTTTTTTGTTTGCAACTCAGTTGGCCAATCATAAATATTTAGATGACTTGCTGCTGCAATAGTCTTTAATTGTTCAGGATTTAGTCCTATTTCTTCTTTAATTTCTCTTTTTAGCGCGTCCAGAAGAGACTCATTCTCGTTAACTCCGCCCTGAATAAACTGCCAAGAATTATCTTCTTCTTTTTTTACAATTAGGATACGATTGTCTTCATCTATTGCTATCGCACAAACATTTTTACGATATTTTAATTTACTATCATTTATCAAAAAACCTTCAAAAGCATTATTAATCTGATTATAATCAATATTTTGATCAAATAAATCTATAATCTCTTCAAAAAAATTAGCACAATTTTGGAAAAAATCATTGCTTAGGGCTATATTTTTATTAGACCAATTCTCCCTTATTGTATTGCACTCTAATGGTAAATTAGAATACTTGAAATTTGGAAATAGAGCTTTAAAATTTTCAGCTATTTCAGCTTTTTTTCTTACAAAATAACCTTTTAAAACATTACAACATAAGGCACACTCAAGCACCATATCAGCAAATTTACTGATTTTATATTTTAGAATATCTTCGGTATGAATGTTCACATGAAATGATTGAATAAACGGCTGGAATTCATTTGAAGATGTAATGAGACTTCGGGATTCGTGGCGGCTGCTTAATAATTTAGAACGAAGATCTGCAATAGATTCTTTTATTGAACTTGATTTTAATATGATTTTCATTTCTTCTCTGAGATCTTTCCCGTAGAAAAATATCATATCTTTATAATATGAAAAGAGCGAATAAGGGCATATGGAACCCTCGTGCTGACGATATCTGGGAAATTCATCAAAAGAATGTATGCGAAATGTTATAGGAATAGAAGGATATTTTTTGGACAAAGATTTATTCATTGATTCTAATATGCGAAATAATTCGGGGTTTATTTTATCTTCATCTGTAAAAATCATTACATCCATATCAGACCAATTCTCTTTTGCTTCGCCTCTAGAAAAAGAACCATAGATTCCAGCTGAACGGACACCAGTAGGTTTACGCATCTCAAACTCATTCTTAATGTCTTCATACAAATTGTTAAAAATACTTCCCATATTATCTCCTTATATCTCCTCTAATAAAAGACTCAAGACGGATTATTGCTTCTGAATCAGGAATTTTCTCGTAAGGATGTTTGAAGAAAAATGATGAAGCTGATGGAACAGCCCCCTTTACACCCCGATTCAAAGATAGTTTTGCGCATCTAATCGCATCTACCACTATTCCAGCAGAATTTGGTGAATCTTCTACTTCTAGTTCTGCTTTAATATTTATGGGTTGGTTACCAAAACTGACACCATTAATAGTTATTCTTGCCATCTTTCTGTCATTTCTTCCTGGGACATATCCGTGATTATTCTCTCCTTGCGCGGGACCTGCATACACAGGAGGAATTTCATATCCACCATTTTTATGATCTTCAATTAAATGTTCTATAGAAGATTTTTTGCTGGCTAATTTTGTTTTTATTCTTTCTGGATCCATCATATTCAAAAAGTCTGTATTCCCAGCATAATTCTCCTGTTTTGTATCTAAAATTCTTACCCCTCTGTCTAGAAATGCTTGAATAAGAACCCTATGAGTCCAAGTAGCACCAAGTTGAGATTTTACATCATCTCCTAGTACTGGAAGCCCTGCCTCTTCAAACGTCTGAATCCATTTTTCATCTGATGCTATGAAAATAGGTATGCAATTAACAAACGCGCAACGTGCATCTATTGCAGCGTTTGCATAGAATTCTGTGGCTTTCTTAGATCCGACTGGTAGATAATTTACAACCACATCAATAGAATAATCTCTTAAGACCTTTGCTACATCGACAGGCCTTTCTTTTGAAGCAACAAAACTCATCTCGGGATCAATAAGAGCCATATGTTTTGGAAGCCCATCAAGTATTGGACCCATAAAGACTCTCGCATCCAAATTAGGTACATCAGAAAACTTTGTAGTCACATTTGGTTTTTTGAATATAGCCTCAGATATATCTTTTCCGACTTTTCTCTCGTCAATGTCAAATCCTACTATTGGTTTAATAGAACCTATTGAATAGGATCCTACAAGTGGGTGGATTATGCCAGGAACGCCACCCGCATCATTCATATTGCCATAACAAGTTATACCCTGTACCAAGCTGCTTGCACAATTTCCAATTCCAACAATTGCTAATCTTATGCCATTACTCTCGCTTCCTTGTGCACACCAAGATTTGTTATAATTAGTCATTTTCTTGTCTTATTATTTTTGCCGATTTTGTTTTAAATAGTTATTTATATTCCATAATAATTATGTCATAATCTGTCTGAAATCCTGAGACTCAAAAAAATTAAATAACTTAATTCCGACATACCTAATAGTTCTTGATAAAATGAGTTAGAAAGTTCTATATAATAAGGCAATGCTTCACAATCCTGCAAAGAGGCTTGCTGGAGCATAATTGTGATACTACTTTAAAGTTTATATAGCTTTCGTTTACCCAGAAGTTAAAGTGTTCCTTTTTAGTAACAACAGCAAGAAAAGCTTAAATAGCCTTAAATAGTAAAATAATTATACGAAAATAGGCTAAAATTAATATGGTAGAAAATGGCCTTTTAGGAAGGTTGGTAAGAAAAAGTCGTGTACTTTTCACAGTCGGCGCTTTAGCTGGCCCTATTTATGGATGTGATGATGATGTAATTCAGCCAAATCCTAAACCAACTGCAAATTTTACTAGAAATCCAAAAGAAGGTTACGCTCCCGTTAATGTTTGTTTTGATGGAAGTTCAAGCACAGCACCAAGAAGTTCAATTGTAAAATACATTTGGAGTTTTGAGCCAGGAGTTATGGATTCAACCTCTGGAGTAAGACCTTGTTATAATTATCAAAATCCGGGAGAAGGCAACGTGGGATTGGTTGTTGAGGATGCTAAAGGAGAAAGAAGCGCACAAAAACTAGAACAAATAATTAGAAGAGATGGAAGTCCTGTGGTAAATATTTCTAGTTTCAATTTTAATGAGGATGGAACTTATGTTTTGGATTTAAATGAAAAAGTAACGAGTCCACTTTATCCCTTAGCAAGTTTAACAATAACTGCAACAAGCCCTGACTTAAATGTTATAATAAATCCTAACAATTTACAGGCAAGCATAACAAATAAAACAAAAGATTGGGAGAGCTCAACAAAAGGCCCTGCTTATATTGACTGGGCTGTTGCAGACTCTGGAAGCAGACAAGCAAACACAAGAACAGGAAACATAATTGTCGCATCACAAACAGATATTCGCAGCTATCTTGAACATGTTTTAACAGGTGAGAGAGTTCCTGGAATTCAACTCTCATATGTCAAAGGCTTAAATGATACTCTTAAAATAAATGCAAACGCCAACGGAGAATTTGAGCTTCAGGTTCCGAATTCAAATGACACTCTTAGAATAATAACTCCAATTGACAGCACAAAATTCGTGGATACCTTAGATGTTCGATTTTTCAAAGATTCATATTATATTGTAAAGATTCCCATTAATGCAAGTGGACAAGATGTTAACTTAGGGAATTTACAACTAATTCAAAGAGCTTACGAGACGCAAATAGTTCAAAATCAAATAATAAAAGTAGATTTACTGAGCTTCACGCAAGATTATATGCTTCCTGCGAGATGGGACGACGCAGATATGCCAATTAAAGTTTTCATTGGTAGTCCTCCATCGACAGAATATGAGGGAGCTGTTCGAAGAGGAATAATGGATTTATGGCAACCTGTTATAAACCAATGGCTTCCACCAGGAAGACAAATAAATCTTGCGGAAATCGTAAACTCTGATCCTGTTAAGGGGGTTAGGGTTGATTATACTGCTAATGGTGGTGCTTCTCACGGATGGAATAATAATATATTATTTAAAAAAGGGGTAATTGAAATGAATCCGGCTCAAGTTGGGGATATTGCTCGTAGTACCTCTGTTGCTCATGAATTGGGTCATATTTTTGGTTTTTTACATTCCTCTTATCTAAATCAAATTATGAATGGAATTAATCTTTCTAATTCACCTACGCCTTCCCCTTTCGAAGTCCTAGTTCTCGCAACAAAATACAAATTGAAAAAAGGCTCTACTGGAATTTATTCTAGATAAGCAAAATCTTTATAAAATAGTTTCTGTTATAAAGAACTAAGAGGTTGATATATTTTTAATGAAAAAACAGGGCTTTACTTTAATTCTTTTTTTAGTAACTTCATTATTTTTACTTACGCAATCAGTTCTCGCTGTTAATCAATTTATTTTTTCTGCCTCCGCAAGTGATGGATATGTTGAAACTTATAGCAGCAGCTCTTCTCAACCAACATTAACTACTAATAAGACTTTTACAATAAGAATAGAATTTAATGATACACTTCAAAGTAATCTCTTTGTTGAGAAACAATCAAATTTTGCTAACTGGAATGGTACAGAATCAATCAATAGTCAAGGAAAAGTTTGGACTTTTTCTAATGTACCTCCAGGAAATTATTTTTTTAAAGTCTTAGTCGGGCAATTGGGCTGTGGAGGTGGGGAAAGTGGGGTTTGCGCAAACGCTGTTGCAACTTTAAATGTTGAAGTTAATCCTTCAATAACATCTATAACACATTTATGTGATCCATCAAGAGCTGTTTTAAATTGGACTGCTGTTCCTAGTGCTGATTGGTATGAAGTTGATAGAAACGATTCTGCAAACCCTCTCGGATATCCAAGCGCATGGCAAATAACAACTAATTCTTATATTGATACTACCATAAGTCCTAATACTGCTTATATTTATACAGTTAAACCAACAAAGAACAGTGGCTTGCCTGCAGATAATTCTGTTTCTGCTTTTGTTGCAACTGGAACTTGTACTCCTTTATGTGGAAATAGTGTTATTAAATGTACACCTAATAATTGTGGAGCACCTGAATATTGCGGTGATGGAATTGTGCAAACTCCAAACGATGACGGACAAAATGAACAATGCGACGATGGAAATACAAATAATAATGACGGCTGTACAAATTCGTGTTTGAATGCAGTATGCGGAGATAGCATTATTAGAACCGGAGTTGAAACATGCGACGACGGAAATGTTGTAAGCGGAGATGGTTGTTCGAGCACGTGTCAGGTTGAACCAAAATGCGTTTTCACGTCTGCAGCATGGAGCACATCGACAACTGTCGAGGGAAATGTTGTAAGCTTGAATGTCCAGGGAACAAATTGTGCTGGGCAGAGCGTTTCTTTTGGAATTTGGGAAGATGATAGCACAAGTAGTGATGATCCTGTGAATGTAAATGCGAGCAATGCAGTGTTTTCCGGGAATAATGCTGTAACAACATGGATTGCAGAATATCAAGATGATCCTCTTGCCGGCGATCCAGAATATTATTTCATTGCACAATCAACAACAAACGCAAGGGTAAATGCACAAAGTGGGTTGTTAACAGTGACGCAAATTATTCCTCCTCCACAATGCGGAAACAGTGTTATTAATAGTGGAGAACAATGTGATGGCGGAACAGGATGTACTGCTTCTTGTCAATGTAGCGCTGGTTATCAACCAACAAGTCCTTTAAGTGTGAATTGTCAAGCGGTACCGCCACCTCCATCATGTGGGAATGGAATTTGTGAGCCTTCTTTGGGAGAAACTTCGGCAAGCTGTCTTCAGGATTGTCCGACAACACCACAATGTCAATTAACATCGTTTCTTTTGTAGTTTGGGAGGACGATACTACAAGCACTGACGACGCTGTAAATGTAAATCCTGTTAGTGTTGCATTTTCTGGGAATACTGCAACAGGAAGCTGGGCAGCAGAATGGCAAGGCGATGGACTTCTCGGCGATGATCCAGAATATTATTTCTTAGCGAGTGTTTCTGGTGCTGGAAACTCGCCTCTTTCAAGCGGAACACTAGATAATCAGCTGCTTCATGTGAATCAAAGTACAGTTATCTTTCAATGCAGCGATATTGCAACTTGCGGAAATTATGTAAATCAAAATGATTGTAATAATGATGAGATATTATGTAATGTTGCAGATAATAGTGTTCCAAGCGGCGTGGATTGTAATGATCCAAATATTGTCTGTGTTTGCGCGTGGAATGTAACAACTAATGATTGTGATGCAAACGTAAATGGGCCGGCTGGAAAATGTGTTTACACGCAACAAACAACTGATGATTGCAGCGACGGATTTTTGACATTCAGCTGGACTGCGAACTGGACATGGTTTTCTGGAAAAACTCTTGCAGACGATCCTGAAGGACTTTCCTTGCAATGCGTAAGCGGCTCAAGAAGAGCTGAATGCCCTGCACAAATTGCTCTTCCTTTCTTTAGCTTCTACAATTTGATAGTTGCTGTAATTGTCATCGGCTTGGTTTACTGGGTTTTGGTAATGAGGAAATCTGGGAAAAGAAAAAATAGAAGATAAAAATGGCTAATCAGAAGAGAAGAGGATTAAATTTTTAATGAAAAAACAATTTAAAAAAAGTATTGTATTATTCAGTTTTTTCATAGTTTTCTTATTTTTATTCGTGAAACCAGTTCTTGCTGTTGACCAATTTATTTTTGCTGCGTCTTCAACAGACGGTTATGTAGAAACCTATAGCAGTACTAGTTATCAACCTACATTAATTACAAATAAATCATCTTTTAAAATAAGAATAGAATTTAATGATACAACTAGTTCAAATCTAAAAGTAGAAAAATTATCAAATTATGCTGGATGGAGTGGAATAGAATCAATTGGTCCAGGTGGAAAACAATGGACGCTTTCAGGAGTGGCTCCGGGAACTTATTATTTTAAAGCACAAGTTGGCCAAAGTTGTCCGCCGAGCGTTTGTGCAGATGCTGTTGCAACTCTTAATGTTATTGTTAAGCCAGTAATGACGGCTGTACATAGTTGTTCGCCGTCCAAAGTAACTCTTAATTGGACTGCTGTTCCTGGAACCGGGGTTTATTACAATGTTTGGCGTAGTGATATGGGTTTAGATTTATCGGATAGGCCTATTGCACAACCATCTACTAATTCTTTTATTGACGATGGTATAGGATCCCCCTTCAACCCTAATACTCCTTATACATATTTAATCAGGGCTCTGCAGAATGGCGCATACATTCCAAATATGAACGCATCGGCTTCTGTAACGACGGGAAGTTGTGTTTCATGTGGAAACAGTATTGTTGAAGCTGGAGAACAATGTGATGATGGTGCTCAAAATGGGGTTTGTCCCGCAACGTGTAGCTTATCATGTACACCTAATAATTGTGGAGCACCTGAATATTGCGGTGATGGAATTGTGCAAACTCCA
>JAGVXG010000013.1 GCA_018303885.1 Candidatus Pacearchaeota archaeon | reverse complement strand
TTCTATGATAAAAAGAAAACAATATTTTATCATATCAAACATCTGAAAACTTTAAAAACCTTCTAAAATACTAATTATCATGCCATTCAAAATTAACATTGCAGAAAAATCAGGAAAAACATACAAGTTGGAACTGGAAAGCGAAGAGCTTCTTGGAAAAGAACTTCATGACAAGGTCCAAGGAAAAGAACTTACAGCTGACTTAGAAGGTTATGAGCTTGAAATTACAGGCACTAGTGACAAAGCAGGATTTACTTCTATGAAAGACGTTCCTGGTATTGGACTTAAAAGAGTTCTGCTTTCATATGGAAAAGGACTTCACAAAAGACCGAAGAAAGAAGGAAAAAAGAAACGCTCTAACATGAAGCCAAAGGGTTTACGCATGAGAAGAACTGTCCGTGGCCGTGTTATTTCTCCAGATATCACACAAATAAATTTCAAAGTTATAAAAAACGGAAAGACACCTCTTTCTGAGATTTTCCCAGACCAAGGCACAGAAAAAGTGAAAAAAGAAAATCGTGCTACAAAAAGAAAAAACAAAGGAAAGACTCCAGAACAACCAAAAGAAGAAAAATCCGAAGCATAGACTATTATTCTAAAATAAAAAGATTTTTAAAGTTCTTTCTTTGTGAAAAAACATGAAAACAAGAAATTTATTATTAACTTTTGGGGCGTTGGCGGCAGCTGTAATTGCTTCAGAAAATATTGGGCCTAAAAAAACAGCTTGTGATACATATCAAGGGTATGAAAACACCTATGACGCGAGAACAGTATATGTATTTGATTCTCTGCCACAGTATCAAAGAATCGGAGACGCGGGGCATGCACTAGAAGGAAATCCGAAACTAAGAAATTTTCTATTAAACGAAGATGCAATAGGAAAAAGATTCTGTTTTACATATTTAGATCCAATATCTCCTTTAGGATATGAAATGCTAAAAAATATAACTTTAGAGCCTTCTCAGGTTAATACAGAAATTTCTGACGGATATTATTAAACCATCAAAAGACAATACTTAAAAACTATTTCTTTCATCTTATTTTATGGCAAACCAAAAAAGCGAAATAAAAAGCCTTCCTGAAATAAATGTCGGTGTTGTCGGACACATAGACCATGGAAAGACAACATTGCTAAGCAAACTTACTGGAAAATTCACAGATACTCATTCAGAAGAGCTTAAACGCGGAATTACGATAAAATTAGGTTATACAGAAATCACAATTTACAAGCACGGCTCTGGTTTCACAACAAAAGAAAAAATTGACGGAAAACCAACAATACCGGTAAGATATGTGAGCTTCATAGACACTCCTGGACATGAAATGCTGATGGCGACAATGCTTTCTGGTGCTGCAATTATAGACGCTGCAATCCTTGTTGTTGCGGCAAATGAAGGAATTAAACCACAGACAAGAGAGCACTTCATAGCGCTACAAGCAAAGGGCATAAAAAGCATAATAGTAGTTCAAAATAAAATAGACCTCGTCAGTAAAGAAGAAGCCCTAAAAAACTACAAACAAATAAAAGAATTTCTAAAAGGAACTTTTGCTGAAAACGCACCAGTAATTCCTGTTTCCGCCCAGCAGGAAATCAATCTCGACAAAATACTGGAACAATTAGTGGCATTTGAAATACCTAAAAGAGACGCGGATTCCAATCCAATCTTTGTCGTTGCAAGAAGCTTTGACATAAATAAGCCTGGAACAGATATAAAAAACCTTCATGGCGGTGTCTTAGGAGGCATTTTGAAAAAAGGGAAACTAAAAGTTGGAGATGAAATTGAAATAAAGCCGGGAATGAATATAAAAAAACCACATGGAAAGACAGAATACAAAACACTAACAACAAAAATACTTTCCCTGCAAAAGGGAAAAGAATCTCTGGCAGAAATTTACCCCGGAATAAGTCTTTCGATTGAAACTTCTCTTGATCCTTTTTTAACAAGGGCAGATTCACTCACTGGCTGCATGGTTTCTTTAAAGGGAAAATTACCTGAAATAACTAATAAGGTAAAAATAAACTCAAAACTATTCGGCGAAGTCTTCGGGCTTAAAGAACAAAAAAAGATAGAGCCAATAAAAACGAAAGAACTTCTTATGCTTAGCATTAACACGACAATAACTGTCGGCGTCGTTGAAAATGTAAAGTCTTCTAAAGAAGGAAACGAAATCGAACTAAGCCTCAACATTCCTGTCATTGCATTGAAAGGCGACAAGGCGGGAATAGCAAGAAACATCGACGGCCACTGGAGATTAATTGGCTGGGGCGAAATCAACTAAGTTAATTTTAAAAACTCTTTTCTCTTCAAATAATTCATGAAAAGGGTGTTGCTAATTTCTTTAATGATTTTCTTACTATTTGGAATGTTATTACATACTCCTATAGTTTTTGCGGATGAAAACAATAATTCTGGAAGTTCTAACAATTCTGAAGATGATGATAATTCTACTGCTAATGATTCTGATGGCGATGAAGATATTAATGATTCTGATGAAGATGATTTAAATGAAACAGAGGACGATAACGATGAAAACGAAACTGAAGATGATGAAGATAAAGATAATAGAGATAGAATCAAAATCAGGTCAAGGGAGATAATCACAAGAGGTAATTGCACTATAAAAATTGAAAGAGAATTAAAGATAGAAAATGGAAAGAGGGTTGAAGTTGTTAAAAAAAAGATGGTGTGTGCTGATGGAACAAGGGAAGAAGTTAAAATAAGAATAGAAAACAGAACAGACGATGGAAGAATTAGAGAAAGAATAAAATATGAATTCAAAGGAAAGGAAATGGAAGTTGAGACAGAAGAAGGAATAGAATTAGAAGAAGATACAAACGGAACAGAATATAAGCTAAAAGCCAGATTTAGAGGAAATGTTACAGACATAAAAATTATGCCGGACAGGGCATCTGAAATTGCTATTGAAAGGTTAAGAGCGTTAAATTTCACAGTAGAATTAAGGGAAGTTAGCAGAAAAGGGAATGTTTCAAGAATAGTTTATCATGCAAGAGCATACAAAGATGGAAGATTTATTGGAATATTAAAACTTAAAGTTAGAGTTGAAACTCAAATTGACCCGGAAACAGGTGAAATCATAGGAACAACCAAGCCTTGGTGGGCTTTCTTCGTTTTCGGTGAAGACTCTGATCAAACAGGAGAAGACACTGGTGAAGACGCAGAAGAGGAAAATGAAACAAATGAGTTAACAATAAATCTTTCAGAACAAAATAATTCCAGTGAAACTGGAACAGCCACATTAGTTGAGGAAAACGGGCAGGTTGTTGTAACTCTTAACCTAACTGGCTTTGCTGAAAATGTTTCCCAGCCAGCTCACATTCATCTTGGAGTTTGTCCGGATGTTGGTGCAGTTAAATATCCTCTTACAAATGTTTTAGATGGAGAATCAGTAACTACTTTGGATGTCACACTGGCACAGCTTGAAAATGAGCTGCCTCTTGGAATAAATATCCACAAATCGGCAGAAGAAGCAAGTGTTTATGTTTCTTGCGGTGATGTTAAATTTTAATAAAAACTATTCCTCAACACCATTAACTTCTTCTTGAACCCTGATTAAATCCGTGACAGAATCTCCAGAAGCGATTTTTACAATTCTAACGCCTTGCGTTGCTCGCCCCATTACTCTTATATTTTTCAGGCTGGTTCTTATTACCATTCCTTTTGCTGTTGTTATTATGATAGAATCATTTGAATTTACAGACGCCGTGGTGACTATGTCTCCTGTTTTTTCCGATACTTTAAGATTAATGACGCCCTTTCCTGCTCTTGCTGTTTTTCTGTAATCGGTAACGGCAGTTCTTTTTCCATAGCCGTTTCTCGTGATTGACAAGATAGCTTCGCTTCTCAAAACTTCGAGGCTGACAACTTCATCGCCTTTGTCTAATTTTATGCCAGTAATTCCATAACTGTTTCTACCCATATCACGAACCTCGTCAGAGTTAAACCTTATTGCCTGCCCTTTCTTTGTAGCCAGCAAAACCTCCTCGGTTTTTTTCACGATTTGAACATCAATCAACGAATCAACATCGTCAGGGAAATGTATTGCCCTTACGCCAGATGCTCTTGGTTTGGAGAAATTCATAAGAGATATTTTCTTCACCATTCCCATCTTAGTTGCCATAAACAAAAAATCATCAAAATTTTTCACAGAAATAACACTTGTAACAATTTCATCTTTAACATTCAAAAGATTTATCAAAGCCTTGCCCTTGCTGTATCTCTCTGCTTCTGGAATATCATATGCTTTCAGCCACAAAACTTTTCCTTTGTTTGTGAAGAACATCAAATAGTCGTGAGTTGAGCAAGTTATCAGCTGTCTTACAAAATCTCCTGTGGAAAGGTTGCTTCCTATTACTCCTTTTCCGCCACGTCTTTGTTCTCTGTAAGATTTAGTATCCATTCTCTTGCAGTAACCTTTTTCAGTTATCATTACAATAACTTCTTTCTTTTGTACAAGGTCTTTTTCAGAAATCTCTGAAATTCTCTGAAGGATTTGAGTTCTTCTTTCATCACCATATTCTCTTTTTATTTCATTAACTTCTTTGACAATTATCTTCAAAACCTCTGAAATATCAGCAAGTATTTTTTTGTATTCTGTAATTTTCTCTTTAAGTTCTTCATTTTCTTTTTTAAGCTTGTCATGTTCCAAAGATGTCAGCTGCTGTAACTTTGTTTCCAAAACAGCTTGCGCCTGTCTTTTATTTAAGTCAAATTTCTTCGTCAATCCTTCCAATGCCTCTGACGCGTTTTTTGATTTTTTAATAAGTGTAATTATTTCATCTATGTTTTTCAACGCAATTAACAAACCAGAAACAATCTCAATTCTCTCTTGAGACCTCTTCAATTCAAACTTTGTCCTGTTTGTTACAATTTGTTTTCTATATTTTACATATTCTTCGAGTACTTCTTTAATGCTGAGAACCTTTGGCTGTCCGTGAACCAAAGCCAAAAAATTAACATTAAACGTATCTTGAAGTCTTGTGTATTTGTAAAGCGAATTAATAACAAACTTTGAATTAGCTCCTTTTCTCAGTTCAATGACAATTCTTATCTTGCCTTTTGAGCTCTCGTCACGAATGTCAGAAACATCTCTTATTTTTTTGTCCTGTGCAAAGTTTGCAATCTGAGAAACTAAGTCAGATTTGTTAACCATATAAGGGATTTCAGTAATCACAATAACTTCTTTATTGTTTACCTTCTCTGTAGATAACTTTCCACGCAAAACCAATTGCCCGCGTCCTGTTTTATAGAGCTCAAGCATGTCTCCTGAAACGCTTCCGCCTGTTGGAAAATCCGGTCCTCTAATGATCTCTATAATTTCTTCAGTTGAAATGTCTGATTTTTTTGTATAAGATATAATCGCGTCGCAAACCTCTGTTAAATTATGCGGAGGAATATTTGTAGCCATCCCAACCGCGATTCCAGAGGCTCCGTTAAGCATCAAAGCAGGAAGTTTTCCAGGCAAAAGTTCTGGTTCTTCTGTTGAGCCGTCATAATTTGGAACAAACTTGACTGTTTCTTTGTCAATATCCTGTAATAGTTCCATAGAAATTTTCTGCAGCCGTGCCTCGGTGTAACGCATTGCCGCCGGAGGGTCTGCATCAACACTGCCAAAATTTCCTTGCCCAAAAATAAGTGGATAACGCAATGAAAAATCCTGCGCCATTCTTACCATTGCATCATAAACAGCAACATCTCCATGAGGGTGATATTTACCCATAGTGTCTCCGACAATTCTTGCGCTCTTTTTTGTCTGGCTTCCTGGCTTCAAGCCCATCTGATACATAGCATAAAGGATTCTTCTTTGTACGGGCTTCAAGCCGTCTTCAATTGTTGGTATGGCTCTAGATACAATAACAGACATAGCATAATCTAAATAGGATTTCTTCATCTCCTCAGAGATTTCTGCATTCACAACTTCTTTGCTGTGCTTTTCGTCGTTTGTTTCGTTTTCTTCTTTTTCGGTCATTTTAATGTTAATTTAGATAATTTATTTAGTAAATCTTCAAAATCTTTCCATTCAATAATATTTTTAGTAAAATCTCTCAAATAGGTATTTTTTACGCTTTCATTAATAGCCAAAACGATTTTTTTCTCTTTGGAGATAGCATAACCAATTTCCATTAATAATCCCTCACTTCTGTGTTCTGTCCTAACTATCACTAAAAAAATATCATGATTATCAATTTGTTTAAAAGCATGAATTACCCAATCACCTGCTTTCTTAAAAATATTTTTCCCTTCTTCTTCAAGTGTAGAATAAACAGAATAGCCTTTTTGTTTTAAAACAGAATAAATTTTTTCCATCTCTTTTTGCAGACTGTTGATATCATGTCCTGTTACTGCTTGCCCTATAAATATTTTTTTCATTTCCCCTCCCCCCTCTTCAAAAATTCTTCTTCAGTAACTTCTTTTTCGCTTGGGCTTTTTCCCTTCCATTTGCATTTTTTGCATTCCCACCCAAGGACGCCACGTCCCTCTTCTCCACCAACAATAATTCCTACTTGATTACTGCCACACTTCGGGCAGATTTTTACTTTGAAAATTTTGCCTTTCTTTTTCTCTTTTGGCTTTTCTTTGCCTTGCAAAATCCAGTCAGGTGTTTTTAATTTTCCCATGGTTTTATTCTCCTGTTTTCGTCTCCCATTTTCCATTTTCAAAATTAAATTCGTAAATATTTCCAGAGCATTCATACTTTGAGCATGCTAAAATGACATTGGTAACTTCTTTCCCATTCACATTTCTACAAAGCCTGTTTTCTGCATCTAATTCAAAACCCTCGTTGCATCTTAGTCTTTCTCTTTCAAGGCATCTGCACACATCAGCATCGTAAAAAGAAATATCTTCTGCAGAAGAGTTTTTTGCATTTTTGCTTTCTTTTTGAGACAATTCTTTGAAAACCAATCCTAAAATTAATACAAATAACAAAACCAAGACACATGAAATTACGATTTTATAAATCTCGTTCTTTTTTATTTCTGGTTTTTTTGCTTTTTTCAGTTTTGCCATTTTATTCTTCTTCTGTTTCCTCCCATTCATCTTCCTCATCTCCTTCTATTTTTTCTTCTTCTCCTATTTCTTCTTTTTTTCCAAATTGAGGGAACAGGTTACTTTTATGTCCGCACCTATTGCATCTATAAAGCGGCAAAGTGCCATCTGGATTTTCTATTATGTTTGTATTTTCTGATCCGCACTTTGGACAAGTTATTTTTACTTTCATTTTAATTGGTTAAGCTAAAAAGTTTCAGGCCTTCACCCCTCATAAAGCCAGAGATTAATTTTAATTTAGGGCTTCCTTTATTTAATACATACACACAAGGAATTTCTATTTGTCTCCATGAAAATTTCTCCCCCATTTTTTTCTTCATTTCATTAATCATATCTTCTCTTGAAACTGAAAAAACAATTCCTTCCATCTTAGCCCAAATTGCTGCAGAAGCGCACATAGGACAAGGCTCATGAGTTGAATAAAGCACGCATCCTTCGAGATAAGGTTGATTTAATTTTTTGCAGGCTTTTCTAATTGCGTCTATTTCTGCATGTCCATTTACAGGGTCCTTAGCAGATTTTAAAGTTTCTTCTCCAACCGAAACTATTTTATCACCTCTTATCACAACAGAACCTATAGCATAATCACCTTTTCGTCCAGATTCTTGTGCTGCCTCAATGGCTTTTCTCATAAATTTTTCTTTCGCTTCCATTTTAAACATCAAGATTGGCCTCCTTTGCATTTTCCTGTATGAATGCTTTCCTTGCTTGCACATCGTCTCCCATGAGCATTGAAAAAACCCTGTCGGCTTCAACAGCGTCTTCTATGAAAATTTTTTTAATTTTTCTGACTTTAGGATTCATTGTAGTATCCCAAAGCTGAGTAGAAGACATTTCACCAAGACCCTTGAATCTGGTAATTATTGCGTTATCTAAACCATCTATTTTTTTTAATTCCTCATCAGAATAAACATAAATATCTTTTTGCCCCTTTCTTACTCTGAACAAAGGTGGCAGGGCAACAAACACATTTCCGTTTTCTATTAACTGATGCATATATCTGAAAAAGAAAGTCAAAAGAAGAGTCTTTATGTGCTCTCCATCAACATCTGCATCTGTCATAATCACCACTCTGCCATATCTTAGATTATTGATATCAAACTGTTCTCCAACACCAGTTCCAATAACAGTTATTATGTTGGCAATCTCTTCACTGGAAAGAACTTTTACCGGATTTGATTTCTCAACATTTAATGGCTTTCCTTTCAAAGGAAGTATTGCTTGAATTTCTTTATTTCTTGCATCTTTTGCCGTCCCCGCTGCTGACAATCCTTCCACGATGTAAATTTCTGTGCTTTCTGTTTTTTTGCTTGAGCAATCAGCAAGTTTTCCAGGCAGTCCGCCAAACGAAAAGGCATTCTTTCTTCTCACAAGATCTTTTGCTTTTTTAGCCGCAAGCCTTGCCTTTGCAGACTCTAGAGATTTTGAAGTAATTTTCTTTGCTATTGTAGGATTTTCCTCGAAAAATTCAAGAAGAGATTGGGTAACAATAGAATCAACAAATCCCTTCATTTCCGAATTTCCCAATTTTGTCTTTGTCTGTCCTTCAAATTGAGGATTAGCCATCTTAAGGCTTATTATTGCTGTAATCCCCTCGCGAACATCGTCTCCTTCAAGAGATTCGCCGTTTTTTATCATGCCTGTTTTTTTAGCATAATCATTAATCACACGCGTTAATGCTGTTTTAAATCCAGAAACATGCGTTCCGCCTTCAACAGTATTTATTGTGTTGACAAATCCAAATATATTTTCCTGATAGCCTTCATTATACTGGATTGCAACTTCAAGTGTATTATTTTCACTTTCTTTTTTAAAATAAATCGGCTTGTGTATAACCTCACGAGACTGGTTTAGCCATTTCACAAATTCTATTAAACCTCCAGCAGAGAAAAACTCTTCCTTTTTATCTTTATTTTCATCTGTTAAGATTATTTTCAGTCCTGCATTGAGAAAAACTATTTCCCTAAATCTAGTTTCAAGAACTTTGTAATCAAAATTTAATGTTGAAAAAATTTCCGGGTCTGGCCAGAATGTAATTGTCGTTCCTGTTCCTTCTGTCTTGCCGGAAACTTGCAGTTTTGTTTTTGGGTCTCCTTTTGAATATTCCTGAATGTATACCTTTCCGTCTTTTTTTACTTCAACTATCAGTTTTTTTGAAAGTGCATTGACAACAGAAACGCCGACACCATGCAATCCTCCTGAAATTACATAGGATTTTTTGTCGAATTTTCCTCCAGCATGAAGTTTTGTCAGAGCAACCTGAACAGCAGGCACTTTTAATGTCGGATGTGGATCAACAGGAATGCCTCTGCCATCATCTTCTACTGTAACAGAGCCGTCTTTGTTAATACTAACAATAATTTTTTTACAATATCCTGCAAGAGCCTCATCAACAGAGTTATCTACAACTTCGTAAACCAAATGGTGCAATCCATCTTTTCCTGTCGAGCCTATGTACATGCTTGGTCTTTTCCTAACTCCTTCAAGTCCCTCAAGAACTTTTATGTCTTCAGCCGTGTATTTTCCATCCGCCATTTTTTAGATTTTTTAGTCCTTTCCAAAGCATATTTTTAGCCTTATTTAGCCAAAAACTGGAGCAGAAAGTCCTATTATTTTACCCTATTCTGTCTAAAAAACGCCAGCGTGCTTTATAAACTTTTCTCGAGTTTTATCGTCGATAAAGCCAGATTTTCGTGAAAAAACCGCAGAAAAAAAATATTTTTAAAAGGCTTTAATTTATGTGGTTTTTGTGGAAAAAATGGTTAAATTAATGTGTTTTTTTAAGCTTTATTTTAGTTGTATTAATGATAGTTGTAACGTCAAATTCTAGTCCTCAATTAAATAAAAATATTCTTTACACACAGACTCCTGTTTTTTACTGTTGATTAAATAAATTATTTCTGCTTCTTAGAAACCCATCTAACCTTACGCCTCTTCATCATCATATTTTTCCTGCATTTTGAAGAGCAAAGATAATTTACGACACCGGCATTAGTTACAATAGTCAGACCTCTTGGATACTCATACACTTTTCCGCAATAAACACATTTTGGCATTTTATTTTCTCCTTATGTGCAAGATGTAATTAGATTCCTTATCATTAACATTTATTATACCCATAACTTCATATTCCCTTTCAAAAATAACTTTTAATTGAACATACAGGTCACGTGATAAGTCTGATAATTCTACAGTATCATTGGGATTATGTTTTAATGTAGATTTAATTCTGCTTTCTAAATCACTAAAACTAACCTTTATTGCCATTTCAAGTATAAGCCCCCTTCCGACGTGTTTCTTTAGAAACCGTCGCAGGGAAGTACATTCTAAGTGTACGCCCCCTTTGTTACTTTTGATTTTATTCTTCTGGCTTCGATTTCTGTTTCTCTTAGCATTAAGTAATCACCAATCTTTATAGGACCTTTGACATTTCTTCGAATTACTCTCCCTTTGTCTCGGCCAGCTTCAACCAAACATTTAACTTGAGTAATTTCTCCTCTAAATCCAGTTCTTCCTATAAATTCCTGAACAAGAGCAGGAACAACATCTCCAAGAATTTTTTCGCTTCCCTTTGTTCCTGTTTGCTTCTGCTGGCTTTGCTGTTGCTGTGGTTTTTTTTGTGTTTTAGCCATTTTTAGTTTTATTATAATATTTAGCTCAGTCAATTGGTGAACATACCTGATAAACAGAAGGTGAATCCGATCCTGTTCGAACAGCATAACTTATTCTATCTGGGAGTTTAACACCTCTTCTTTCTAAGTCAGAAAGGCTCCCTGCTTTTTTTATAAGGCCGCCAGATTCAAGAGTATGGAGAAATTTTGGATTCATTAAAATGCCTGTAAGGTACCAAATATTTTCATGTTGAAATCCATGCTCTCTTAAATAATTTCTTAAACCATTCATCGCAGTTTCGCTATTTCTTTCAAGTTGAAATCTTTTCATTTTATTTCTTTAACGCAGAAATATCTTTTTCAGCGTCTCCTGCATTAATAACCGCAACAGATGAAGCTGCAACATGAATTCCAACAGCAATTCCTAATTTCTGTTTGCTGTCAACTTCATGGCACGGAATATTTTTTTCCTTGCACAAAAGAGGAATGTGCATAACAACTTCTTTAGGCTCGACATCGGAAGCATAAACTACGAGCTTCGCAGTTCCTCTCTCTATAGCTTTCGTAACTTCGTTTGTGCCTTTCTCTACTTTTCCTGTTTTCCTTGCCTTCTCGATTATTCCGTAAATATCTGCCATTTTAATAGTTCAAGAACGAAGAAAGAGTGGAAATTACTCCTGAATTTCCTCTGCTTTGACCACGCTTGGGCGAAGTAGCAGGGAAATTTACGAAGTAAATTTTCCTCCCGGTTTTCGTTCATCGGATAAATATTAAGGCAAAAGTGAATTTAAAAATGTTTTGTTGGCCTTTTTCCTTAATTTACTAATGTTCTCGCGTAACTTTAGTTGGTTATTTAGTTGTCTTTATTCATGTAAAATAAAATCCGCTTTGCCAACAAAATTTTTCATTTCCTTTGCTCCAACATAAGTCATTCCTGAAGCCAATCCAGCCAAAAACTCATTAATAATAGGCTCAATAGGGCCTTTGCATAAAACCTTTGTTTCAGTTCCCTCAACAAACTTTATTTCTTCGTCTTCGCCATCTAATATCTTTTTCTTTAAAGTCACATCATGGCTGGCTGAACCGCGGTATAGTTTAAATTTTTGTCCATTTTCTTCAATAACTTCTCCTGGGGTTTCGTCAGCTCCAGAAAAAATATAACCTGCCATTATAGTGTCTGCTCCGGCGCCAATCGCTTTTACCAAGTCTGAAGGAATTTTAATTCCCCCGTCTGCACAGATTGGTATCTCCCCTTTCGTCGCTTCATAAACATCCATTATCGCTGTTAATTGAGGTATCCCTGCGCCAGCCATTTTCCTTGTAGTGCATTGACTGCCTGGCCCTATTCCAACCTTAACAGCATCTGCGCCTTTGCTTAAGAAATATTCGGCAGCGTCTTTAGTGTTATGCATAGCGTACCCCAAACCAATATAGGTTTCCGTACTAGAGGAGAGAGTAACTATTTCTTTTTCGCCACAGGGTTCGATAGATATTATTTGGACTCTATCGTCAATATTTGTAACTTTCGTAGTAAGAACAGATATATCGGTAGTTTTCCATTGATTAAGAAGTCTAGTCGGACCTATTTGAGATAAAAACCTTAGAGTTTCAGAAAATCCCCCATTTATTTGTAATTGCATACAATCTTTTGTTTTCTTAAAAGTCTTGTTATCGGGCTTAAGAAATATTGAATATGAAAACCCAAGTTTTGTTAATAAGTCTTTTACTTTATCTAATACATTACCAATAGATTGTGTAAAAGCAATACGAAAATTCTGTTTTTTAATTTGAAGAGACCCTTCTCCATCAAATACGCCAGATAAGTATCCAATCCCGTAGTTCTCTTTAATTTCTTTCCATGGTCTTACTAACCTTGAAGCCCAGAATCTCCCCCTTTTAAAATGTTTATACATCCAATCAGTTTCTAACCATATCCTATTTGCTTTATGACCATCCCAAACTAACCATTTATGCTCCTTGGTGACAATTATTTCCTCCCCTGTGTTTAATTTAACATTATAGCACGGTTTCTTTTTTCTTCCCGTATGCGTGATTATCGCTTCTCTCCACCTTCTTCTTTTACCATTTATTGGAAATTCGTCAAATCCCATTATTTTATCACCAACTCTTAAATTTCCAGCCGGAATCCATTTTAAATCTCTTTTTAATATTGGAACGTCGGGGGTTACACATGCTATATTGCCTGCCATAATATCTATTTTAGGGTATGTTTGTTTCAAATAATCCAATACTTTTCCAGCATATTTAGAATGTCCATGCGCTATATCAATAACCAATATATCTACGCCAGCCTTTACTAAATATTCGCTTCTCTCTTTGAAATCTTTAACGCCAATTGCAGCTGCACAAAGTAAATTTTCTGCTTTAACTTTTTTAATTTCATTTGCTTGTTCTTCTATAGGCATAAATCTATGAATTACTCCTAAACCTCCAATTTTTCCAAGAGCAATAGCCATATTTGATTCACAAATTGTTTCCATATTTGCCGCCAATATGGGCACTTTAATAGAATGGTTTTTAGTAACTCTTGTTTCAAATCTCACTTCATTTCTAGAAAGAACTTTATTATATTTTGGAACAATAATTACATCACCAAAGTCATATCCTTTAGAAATTATTCTGGCCATCTTTTAAATTATAAACATTATTTTGTTTCTCTGCATTGTATCTTACAAAACCACATTATAAAAACTTTGTTTCACCGCACTATAATAATCATAGAGATAAAATTGGTAAAAATCACTTTCTCCAGCTGACTTCAACATCGTCTGTTCTTTGCCTAGGTTTTATATCCAAACTTTCAATTTCTTTTCCTTTGAATCCAATTCCTGATTTAAACATGATTTCTCCTAGAAAAGCAATCATTGCTGCATTATCAACTAAAAATTGTTTCTCTGGACAGAAGAAGCGTGCGCCGCGTTCTTTACACATGATCTTGCACATTTCTTGCAGCCTTCCGTTACATGCAACTCCCCCGCCGAGCAAAAGTTCTTTCTTTTCTGTGTGGGCTAAAGCTCTCTCAGAGACTTCTACAAGCATTGCAAAAACAGTTTCCTGCAATGAAAAAGCAAGATCAGGCAATGAATGTTTTTTACTTTCAAGTTTCTGCCTTAGGTTTGTCAAAATTCCAGAAAGAGCGATATCCATTCCTTTTACTTTGTAAGGAATTTCTAAAAAATTTTTTCCCTGTTGCGCTAATTTTTCAATAGCAGGGCCTCCAGGAAATCCCATGCCAGCATACCTTGCAAAAGTGTCTATAAAGTTTCCGACGCCAATATCAAGTGTTTCCCCGAAAACACGAAACTTCCCAGAGGCATACGCTATAATTTGCGTGTTTGCCCCAGAAGCATACAACATAACAGGGTCTTTTGCTCCGGTAACGCGCCCGATTTCCAAGTGTGCAACGCAATGATTCACTGGAACTATCGGCTTTCCGAGTTTCCTGGATAATTCCTTGGCAAAACCCATGCCTTGAAGAAGACATGGCGCCAAACCCGGGCCTTGCGAAACAGCAATCGCATCTATTTTGCTTTCGTCAACCCCAGAATTTTTCAAAGCTTCAGAGTAAATACTCTCTTTGTTATCTCTATGGTGTTTTGCAGCATCCATGGGAATGATTCCACCTTTCTCTGTCGTATAGCTTTTTTTAACATTAGACAGAATTTTCCCGTTTCCTACTATCCCAATACCGAAAGTATGCGCAGTGCTTTCTATCCCTAAAACAATCATATATATCTGAGAAAAAGCATATTTATAAAATTGGTCTACGAGGGTATAATTATAGGGAAAAATGGATGAAATTGAAGGATCTAATGGACTGGAATCCTTTTTGGATATTTACGACACTCTCTTGGTTTTTAGAGAAAGTAGGGAAAGTGGAGAGAAAACAGTTACGGTTCATATAAGGCAATTTAAAAAGAATGGACACAGAAAAAGAAAATTTCCATTTCCAGATGATATTAATGAAAGTGAATTATTATGGGGTTCTTACATGGGTGATAAAGTAGCCGCATATCATAGAACAGGCCCAGATAATTATTATAGAATCAGGGTCAATATAACAGAACCAACTATATTAGCCAAAAAAATGGAAAGGATTTTTTTAAGAGCCTATAAAGAAATTACACATGAATCTTAAATTAACTCTGGCAAACTTACCAAAATTTTAATTTTTTTAACCTAAATAATATTATACAAAACGTCAAACTAAATAAAATAAAAACAAATTAAAACAGAGGCTTATCTTCTTTTTTTTCTTTTTCCGCCGCCTCTAGCCATTTTTGCTTCACATACATTTCCCTTTCCGTCAACGTAATAAAGATATCCTGGCTTCCTTTTGATGACATTCCTAACCAATACTTTTCCCATTTCATACCTCCTTTTAATTAATATAAAGAAAGTAATTCCATATTTAAATGTTTCTAATCACCGACGAGGAATTTCTCGAAAGGTATTTTTTATCAATAATCAAAAGAACTCATGGATAAAGCAGCTTAATTTTTCCATCGTATTTGGTGTTAAATGGTATTTCAATCAGCTTGTAAAAGTTTTTTTTACAGCGAATAGAAGAAATAAACGGCATAACTTTTTTTATTTGGACTATTTTGTTTTTATCGTCGAGCCAAACAGCAACAAAAGGAAAGAAAACAAAGAAAGAATGTATTCTAACTCTCGTCGGTTTTTTGAAATCAAATAAAAGTGCATTTGCATTTTCCCTTGGCATGAACATTAAGCCAAAAACCTTTCCGAAAAAGCCAAGGGTCTCAACGTCAAGAGTAATTTTTTTTCCTTTGTGTTTAAAATAAATGCTTTTATTTTCTACCATTTTCTATTTTTTATTGCATATCTTTTAATTTGCTTTGGAGGCATATATACCTCTTTCAATTTGTGATTTTTATCTGTAGAATCCCATCTAAATAACCTCTGTTTGTATAAGCGCTTGGCATAGCCTTTTTCAATTGCCAAGTTATCTGTCATTCGTTCTTCATTTTTCCTGAATTTTTGAGAAATCATGTAACGCGTTCCTAAAAGAACTGTTTTCACCCAACCTCTTTTTTCATAAGTTTCAAAATGACATAATTCATGAGCGAGCAAACCGGTTAATTCCTCTTTGTTAAACCTTCTATCTTCATTAATAAAAAGTAATCTTAAAAAAGGCAGGGGCCACAAAGCAATTCCAGAATAATCTTTGCTTTTAAAATAACAAACAAATATTCTTTTGTTTTTCAGAATAGGAAAAGATTTTTTAATTAGTTTATTGACTATTTTTTTGACTTCTGTTTTGTATTTCATCCTATAATTCTCTTTTTCATAATCTTCCAAAAAAACCATCTTTCTTTAATTTATAAGCTCTATAATTCTTTTCTATATTTTTTTCGCAGACATGGTCATGGTGCCGGAAGCCTCCGCCAAAAGTTGCCGGAATATGCATAAGCTCGTGAATTATAACCTTTATTTTGTCTTCTTCTCTAAGCTTGTCAAATCTTTCAGATATAAACTCAAGGACATAAAATGCATTGGTGTTCATTGCTTTCTGCATAAGCTTTCCTATGGTGTGGCAACGGGCAATCGTTCCTCTAGAACTTGTTCCCACGCTGCGAAAACACTTAACTCTTTCTAGTTTTACATGAGGAAACAGCAAATTAGAAATTTCCTCTGCAATTTGCTGTATGTCTGGAGCTTCTTCGTATTTCATTTTAATCTATAATTTCAATAACTTTATTTCTTGAAGTTAAACCTGATTTTATTTTTACTGGTTTTTTAAAATACCTCTCAAGTAGCTTAATCACCTCAATATTTGCCTTGTTGTTTTCTGGCTTTGATTTCACATTAATCAAATAAAACCCACCCTTTTTTTCAATGCTTTGCTTTCCTGAGCTCGGCTTTACTTTAACCTTAATCATCAATCATTAAAATAAAACCTTCTTATAAGTTTTATCAACTATTTTAAAATAATCAATTTATCCTGTAATTATCTCCAAGGCATCCAGGTTTTTCAATTCATAGCTTTTTCCAAGGGCTTTTTTTGTCCGCGCATCTATGGCTTTAATGAAATTTTTCCCGAAATCTGTGTGCAAAAAATATGCGAAGTCAAGAGCTGTAGAACTTGGAGGCATCAAAAAACAATCGGGAAGAATATTTCCCTTGCTGTCTTTGAGTTTTGTTGCGCTGGCTGGGAAAATCGCAACATACTTTAAAAGGTCAAAAACAGCACAATTCAAAATTGCCTGGACACCGGTGCCTGTATTATCAAATTTTTCCAAAACATTTTTTTTAATGCTTTCAAGTGCCTGTTTTTGCTTTTCGTTCAAGCCTTCCTTCACCTCGAAATCTTTTTCGCCCGGAATATATTCAATCAATCCAATTTTTGCAGCTTCTCTCAAGGCAAGTTCAGAATCGGCAGAACAAGGAATAAAAATTAAGTTTGGAAACCTTGCCTTAAGTCTTTCGTAATTTTCCTGGCTTTTTTCCAGATCTATTTTATTTGCCGCAATTATCATTGGCTTGCTTTCTTTTCTTAATGCAGAAGCAAACCTCATTAAAATTTCAGCGTCCCATGTGCTTGCTTTTTCAGGAAAATTTGACTTCAGCAAAACGCTTTTTACCTGCTCTTCCTTTACTTTCAATCCAGAGAATTGTTTTGTGACGGCTTCGGTAAATTTTTGTTTTTCCTGCTCTACTTTTCTTGAAAAACTTTTCCATGCTTTAATAAGAATACCATAATACCACTTATCAAGTTCTTCTTCTAAAAACACTATGTCTTTCTCGGGGTTGTAATTTTCTGTTTTTTTGCCCCCTTCATCTGTTGTTCCAGAAACATCTAATATATGAATAAAAACATCTGCCTGTCTTAAATCATCTAAAAACTGGTTTCCTAAACCCTTGCCTTCGCTAGCTCCTGGGACTAAGCCAGCCACATCTAAAATCTCAACAGGAACAAATCTCTTGCCATGAATGCAAAAACCGTGATTTGGGTTGCATTGAACGTTAAATTCCTTATCAATGCAGTCAATTTTCACATATCCGACGCCATGATTTGCTTTTATAGTTGTAAAAGGATAACTCGCTATTGCAACTTCTGCCATTGTTGCTGCTTTGAAAAACGTGCTTTTGCCTGCTGATGGTTTTCCAATCAAGCCAAGTAACATTTTACTAATCTGAAATCTGACTATAAATAGTTTTTCAGCCTACTTTTTTGTAGGACACTCTAAGAGTAGTATAAAGATTATTTAAACCTGATTCACAAAAAAAGGATATGTTCAGAGAAAGCAAATCCTTCCCGGCATAAGTTAAGTGTCGGGAGGTAAATGGGAAAAAAGCATAACTCAAATGCAAATATCTGAGAAACAGGCACAAATGTCTTTATTGCCAGAAAGGTTATATGATGGAATGGGCATTAAGGAATCATGAAAAAATCTGTGTCTGGAAATTTAGAAAATAGTTTCTTAGCCAGGGTTTATTAACTTAAAGCTAGGCTTACTTTAATTGCCATATCAACTTTATTCATAATCTCGCTCGGCAGAGTGGACATTTTTTTCTTTATCCTTGATTTATCTATTGTTCTTATTTGATTTAGGAGTATTGTTGATTCTTTTTTTAATTTTGAAGAGGAAAATACCACGTTTGTAGGATATTCTTTTGTATAAATTTTAGAGGTTATTGGAGCAATAATGGTTGTTGGCGAATGAATATTTATTATATCATTTTGAATTACTAAGGCTGGTCTAATCCCTCCTTGTTCAGAACCGATAACAGGTTCCAAGTCTGCGATTACTAGATCTCCTTTTCTAATTCTTCCCATTTTTCATTTTTATCTAGGCCATCCATCAAAGTGCTTTCCCATTCTTTTGATATTTTAAGCATATCTTCATACATTTCTTTGCATCCCTCAATTAAAAGTTGCTCTTTTTTTCTTTTATCATTATCAACTTTACTAATAAGGTTAACAATTACATCCTCATATGTTTCATTACCAGAGTTTTTTAGTTCATTTAACCTCTTTTTTACATTTTCATTAAGTTGTATTGTCGTTACCATTACACTATAGGGTAACTATAGTACTTAAATTTTTCCTTTTTACATCTATATTTCTTCTCTGGTTGTTGCCTTTTCCTTCTTTTTTCTTCTCCTTAGTATCAAAATTATTATTATAAGAATTGCAACCACCAATATCATAATGATAAGATATAATACAATTCTCCCAAAAATACTTATAGGTGTTTTTTCCACGACTCTAAAGTGCGCACTCGATGGCGCCACACCATTTGAATAGACAAGCTCCAAGCCAATAACATAATCTCCTGGTGGGAGCAGCCCAGTGTCAAAGTTTCTTCTCAATTCTGTTAACTTTTCAACAAGCAATGTTTCTGATTTTGTCAAATATACTTTATTTGTGTAATCTTTTACCGCAAAATTAAGAGTCACATCAAGCCTTTCAGGGTCTCCTAAAGGTATCAAAGTTACAATGGTTTTAAGTTCTCCACCTTGGGCTACTGTAATATCTTTGTTCAAGACAACTATATTTGAGTCAAACAAAAGGAGTTTTGTCTTTATGTTCAATGATACTAAAACTTCTTTGCCTCCGATAAATATCTTTCCTGTTAAAGGAGGGTTTGATATTGGCTCGCTAAGTGCAACAAAAACAACATTAAAGTTCTTGGTTTGGCCTGGCTGAAGACTAAAGCTTGAACTTCCTCTAACAATAAGATGATCTTCTAGAGTGTGCGTCAAAGTTACTATAATAGTGCCTGTCCCGTTATTTGTCACGCTTATGGTTCTTTCAACTGTTGTATCAACTGCCATGTTTATGTTAAATTCGGCTGGAGTTACAATAATATTTAACGGCGCTACTTCACCGCCTCCCCCGCCTCCGCCACCTCCAGGGCTTGGTGTGGGGGTTACAGCTGCTTCTGTTTGACAAATGTTTGAACATCCGTCTCCGTTTGCTGTATTTCCGTCGTCACACTGTTCACCAAGACTGCTATCGACGATGCTATCACCACAAACTCCTCCGAAAAAGAAAAATCCTTCTATATATTTATCTGTAGAAACTGAAAGATTTGTGCTTCCTCCAGCATTAAGGGAAATTACATCTGCATTGATTGATTGAAGAAAAAAGACCACTAAGAAAAATGTTGTTAATGAAAAAAATAGCCTTTTATGAACGAATTGGTTTTTATAACTAAAAGTTTTTCTATGGTTGGCGGGCGGAGATGAGATATCCATTAATTCAATTAAATAAAGCTAATATTAAAAGGATTTGTATTCACTATATTTTTAATCAGTTTTTTATTTGGTTCTTTTTATTTTGCTCTTGCGGTTTTTTATTCTATTTCCAAAAGATTCTATTTCTTTAGTATAATATCTAACTAATTCTTCCTGCCCTAGTTTTTTTGCCTGTTCCTTTTTAATTTCGTGGGTTCTTTTTTGTTTCTCAAGCGATGAAATTCCTTTTTCCAGCTTCTTTTCTCTTTTAGTCATAAATTTTTTTCTCCAATTCCTGCGTTTTTTTTCTTAGGATTGAAAGAAGAAATCTTAAATTTTTTTCTTTCACATCTGCTTTTAAGTCTTTTTTTATTTTTAAATAAGCTTCGTATATGCTGTTAAAATCTAACTTATCTTTAATATCTTTAAGTACCCAATTTTTGAAATCTCTGTAAGAGTATTTTTTCACCGTCAAGAGATTTTCAATGATATAAATTCCTCTTAAACGCAAAATTATAGAATAAGGGCTTAAAAATTCCTCATTTATTTTGATTATTTCTTTAGTTTCTTTTATATATTCTTTAAAATCCCCTGCTAGAGGTATATGTTTTTTCCTTAAATTTATTAGCAATTCTAAATTAATAATTGGTTTTGCTTCCATCAAGGCAGAGTATACTAAAACAGAGGCTATTTTTATAGCATCTTTTATCTCATCTTCTTTTAATACAATTATCTCAAACCCTTTTTCTTTTATTTTAAAATTTTTATTAGAAATAACCAAAATATCTATATCTGAATCTTCTCTTTGCTCGTCTCGTGCATAACTTCCATAAAGATAAACTCCTAAAATATTTTCCAAGTATGGTTCAAGAATTTTAAGTATTTTTCTTTTTAAAGAAACTTCTGGAGTTCTAACTATAACAACTTTTTCACCAAGCCATTCTTTTGGCGCAAAAATATGGGCTCCATTTCCTACAGGAGTTACTTCCCTAACTATTTGTTCTCTACCAAAAACTTCTTCATTTATCATGTATATATCCAGTATATACTCATATTTAAATCTTATTATCTTTCTAATATGAAATATCTTTACATATAAATCTTTCTATTTTACTATAAATATATATAAACCACGGCAAAAATCGCCAATAAAGTTAATTATGATTTCGGAAAAAGAGAATAATATCATTTAATAAAAAACTTTACTGACAATCACCAGGGTTAGCAGGATGAAGGGAGTCTCCAGGACAAGGATCATATCCAAGAGTAGCTGTATAGCTTGAGGCACCATTATAACAACCAGATACTGTTTCATTGCCATAACCGTCCGCGTCGTCATCCCAACCATATCCTGTAGTCCAGAAAGAACTAACCGCATCATTGCAGTCATTGGCTCCTCCTGTTGCAGTTCTTGGCGAAGCACCATTATTACAACCAAAAGAGGATGATAAACCGTAACCGTCGCCATCTGAATCCATTCCATATCCATTAGCCCAAACAGTACTATTGCTATCACCACAATCATCACCAGCCGTTCCAAATCTATATAAGGCTCTTACTTTTGATGATTGATTTGCAGAAGATGCGCTGTATGTATAAACACCATCCGGAGTATATCGGTCTCCATCAGAATCTGTGTAGAAAACATAGCCTTTTGTAAGAGCGCCTGTTCCAGATGTAGCAATGGTTCCATCAACAGTTATTGAATTTCCTGGTGTCCAAGCAAATGTAGCTCCATTACTAAGGGTAAGGGTTCTTCCGGTTTGTATAACGATGTTTCCAGTATCGAGACCAGCAACAGTATCAGCACCGATAATACAACCTCCTGCACTTACTATCCAAGTGCTTCCATGAATTAAATCAGTACAATCATCTGTCCAAGTTAATGTGATATTATTAGAATTTCCAAGCGAATCAAATGCAGTAAAAGTTGTTCTATAAGTAGTAACATGGGTATCATAAACAGTCCAGATAACAGCATAAATATCATAACCATTATCCACTCCGGTTTTTTGTAAAATTAAAGTTAATAACTCATTATCTAGCTGAGTTGCCGCAGTAACATTAGTAATCCCGTTAGGAGAAGTAACTCTAACTGTTAAGGTTTGATTCTCTCCTGGGTGGACATCCAAGGGGTTAATTATGGCTGTTGAAAATTTAACGGGATTAGTTCCTCCAGAGGATATTTTATATTCTGTTTCACCCGTGCCAGTAAATCCAAGTTCTGCAAACTTCCCTTCTGAAGTCGCACCGCCAGTGCCTGTTCCAGTTCCAGTTCCTGTCCCAGTTTTTTTAAATTCAAATGTAGCGGCTGTATTTCCCGTATTTTCGTTTCCAGAATTCAGCTTGTAAATTGGTGCAACTGAAACTGTTTTGAGGTTGCTTGTATTTATTTTAGTTAAGGTAAATGTAAAAGACTTTTCTTCTAGTTCTTGTAAACTTATGTTCTGTCTTATTGTTTCACTATTTTGTCCGTCGGAAAAAACAAAGTTCATTCCAACAAATTCTCCTTCTCCAGGATTTCTCTTAACAACAACTACAGTAACATTTCCATCTTCAACCTGAGCGCTTTTTATTTGAAGATCAAGAGCGAATTGCCCTAGCTCGACTTGTTCTGAACCTTTTTGAACAAGATTTTTAACTACAACCCAAATAACGCCTAC
>JAGVXG010000010.1 GCA_018303885.1 Candidatus Pacearchaeota archaeon | reverse complement strand
TGATTTTTCTTACTTGTTAAAATCTTCCCACCCCCATAAGAAATTTTTAACCTTGACAGCAATTTTACCTTAACAATTTATTTAATTCTATAAAAGTGAGCGACTAAAAGGAGCGAACGTAAACCTTAATTTTCCAACTCTTCCAAAACATCATCGAGGTTTATTTCAAATAATGCAACAGGCATCTTTATTTTCCAGTTTCTGAGAACGCGCGGATGCACCTCACCAATGAAGCCGATTCTTTTTTTGTTAAAAATGATTTCTGCTGTACGGCCTTCTATAAAGTGTTCTGGAGCGTCTAGCGCTTCTTTTAATTCTACTTTCTTATCAATCATTCTGAAAACATATTCAAGCATCTGTTTTACTTCTGTAAAATTTCCAGGCGAAACAGCTAAGGAAAGAAATTCTTTTTCTTTTATTTCGGAGTTTTCTGAAGTGAAAACCCGCCCGATTTCAAATATTTTTTGAGGATATTCTGAGTCTACGTTCTCGGAAAAGTTCTTTAGCATATAATGTGATAAGTTTTCTCTTAAGATATTATACTCTGTTTTCGACCCAATAACTTCGATGAAAGTGCCTTTGCTACTAACAGCATTCATTTTTTCTTCCTGGTCGTTTTTAGTTGTAAGATGATAGTTTGAAACTTCAATGAATCCCAAGCCAGAAATGATTTCCGAAATTTTTCTTTTCGCTGTTTCTGTTGGATCCTCAAGCCCTGTAGTAGATATTTTAGGAATTTCAGGGATAAAGTTTTCGTAGCCGTAGGAAATTGCAACATCCTCAATCAAGTCAACTTCATGAAGGATATCTGCCCTCCAAGAAGGAATTTTAACCTTTCCTTTTGAGTAATTATATCCCATTTTTTCAATATGCTGTTTCAGCTGTTTTTCATTTAAATTTAAGCCAAGGAGCTTATTTGCGTTTTGCAGGGAAAGCTTCATTTCTCTTGGCTTTAAATCTGGCGTTGTTTCCTGTTTTGTAAGGCCAAATTTTATTTCCATTTGATAAATTTTACCGCCCATCTCAGCCATAGTGGTTGTGATTATGTTAAGGCAGGTTTTTAGGACATCGAAATCAAATCCAGAGCACTCGACAAAAACATCTTTTGTTTTGGAATCCACACGCCCTGTTGTTTGAGAGTTGATTATCGGGGGCATGCTTAAAACCTCATTGTTTGCGTCAACAAAAACAGGGAATTTTACTTTTCCCGCGAGGAGATGTGCATATTCTTTTCCTGCCGGATGCTTATGAAGAATTTCCAAGCCTGAAAGTTCTTTGTCAGATTCCAAGGGCATAAATTTTATTTTGTCTGGTTCTATTGCTTTAAATGTTATTGGAAGTTTTATTTTTTCAAGAGGATAAATTCCTATGGCCATCTTTTTCCTTTTTCTTCCAATTGTTATGTGAAGCTTCTCTTGTATTTCAATAAGTTCCTTGATTTTTTCATCGTCAAGGCTCAAACCACGAACAATCGCGCAGGCTGTATAAGGTCTTACATCTTTTACAGAAGAATCAATGATAACTCTATAATCTTTCTCTGGTTTGTTTACTTTGTATTCTTTTAATCCAACACTTTTTTCGAGAAAAGCGAGAAAAGAACGCCTAAAACCAGAGTAAGAAAGCAGGTCAGGTCTGTTTGGGAATACTTCAATTTGTATTTCTTCCCCCCCAACACTTTCAACAGGCGTTCCGAACATTGCAACTCTGTTTTGCATATTGGAATCCAAGGTTCCGATTTCTTGTTCAAAGAGCTTTTTGTTAAAGTTTACGATTGCCATTTTTTATCTATTTCCACTTTTTCCTTTTTACCATCAAACCGATTATTCCATAACCAATTATGTCTTTCCAATTATCTTCTATGGTTTCTTCTGGAGGATCTTCTTTTATGCTTAAGAGGTGTTTTAGTCTCTCAACTTTTTCCTTTATTCTTATTATAACTCCTTCTTCGCCAATTTCATCTATATTTCCATCTCCATACATTTTATTTTTCTTTATTAGCAATTCTTCTGTTTCCTTAAGTATATGTTGCATTTCGTCGAAGTTCATTTTCTAATTTTTTCTGCGATTTTATTTAGGTCTTCTTTTGATTTTTGAGGGCCTAATTGCGTTGAGATATATCCTTCATATTTTTTGAAAAATACTCTATCTTTAGCCCACGTTTCCTTAAACTTTTCGTCTAAGCCATATAAAGGATAAAGTTTTATATGAACATGATTTATTCCAAGACCTTCCATAATGATAGCTACCCTCTTTACATTAAGTTTTTTTTCTAATAATTTCGCAATCTTTTTTGCGGCAATCATTAAATTAATATAATTTTTATTAGGCATATCTGTGGCATCACTATCAAAATGTTCTTTTGTTAGAACTAAAGTTAATCCTTCTGTATTTGGGTTTATGTCTAATATTGCTAGGTGTTTTTCATCTTCCCAAACCTTCACGCTTGGTATTTCTCCTGCCACGATTTTACAAAATATGCAATTTTCGTTTTTCATGTTATTTCATCCAAAACTTCATTTTTCTTAATTGTGTGAGATCATTTTTGTACATATCTCTGAGATCTTTTATCTGATAATAATCCATGAGCGTTCTATCAAAGCCAGGACCCCATGCCAAAACAGGAATCGCTTCCCCGAGAAGTGGAATTGTAACCTCTGGCCTGAAAATCCCAGCTCCGCCAAGTTCTAGCCAGACTTTTTTTTCAGGGTGCCAGACGTCTATTTCAACGCTTGGCTCTGTATATGGAAAATAACCTGGTCTGAAGCGAACTTTTTCAAATCCCATCTTTGAGAAAAAAGCTTGTAAGTAGCCAAGTAGGTGCCTAAAGTTTGCATTTTTATCTGCAACTATTCCTTCTGTCTGGTTGAATTCAAATCCATGGCTCCAATCTATTGTTTCATTCCTGAAGCATTTCCCTATTGCGAAAAATTTTCCTGGAATTTGATCTTTTTTTAATTTAGCAAGAGTCTGTGCAGAAAGGCAGGTTGTGTGTGTTCTTAGAACGAGACGTTTTGCCTCTTCTTCATCCCAGTTATATCTCCATCCAATGCTACCAGCCACTCCTGTTTCGTGCGCTTCTTTTACTGCTTTGATGGTTTTTTTATCTGGCAACTCTGTTTTTTTATTAATAAAAAATGTATCTTGCATTTCTCTTGCGGGATGATCTTGAGGAGTGAATAATGCGTCAAAAAGCCAGAATGAACTTTCAATCATCGGGCCTTCCATTTCTTTAAAACCCATATCTGTCCAGATTCTTCTTGCATAGTCTGTTGCCTGGTTTACGAAATGACGTTTGCCGCCGTGAACAGAAGAAACAGGCAAAGTAACATCATATCTTCTGAATTTTTTGCTTCGCCATGACGATTCTTTTTTAAGAATCTCTGGCGTTATTTGTTCTATCAAATCCTTGCTTTTCATTCCTGAGCTGATTACTTTTTTTCCAAATTCTGTTATTTCTATTTCTATTGTTTTCTCTTCTATTGTTTCAACCATGTTCTTTCTTTTTTCTAGGGAATTTAACACTGTAATTTGTTCTGGAGTTAAAGAATCATATTCTAAAGGCAGAGCTTCCAAAAGAGACTCTTCTAGGCTTTTCCTGTAAATATCTTCTTTACCAACATTGAGCACTATCTTGCTATTTTTTAGCTCAATGAGATTTTTATTTTTTAGAACACCCAAGGAAGCCTTGAACTCTTCCTCAGAGAGTTTGCTTTGACTTTGAGCTTCTTCCAACTTCAAAATCTTTTTTTCATTCAAAAGACTAAGGAGCCTTCTTTCAGGAAGGCCTTTTTTCTTGTATAATGCTCCGTTAACTCCTAATTCAACTATCTTCTTTTTTTCTTTGGAAATTTCTATTATTTTTTTGTTTTTTAGATATTCAAGGGACCTGATTACAGAGATTTTGTCAAGATTAGATTTTTTGCAAATTTCAGAAACAGAACCTTCTTCAAGATGAGGTAAAATTTTTTTCTCATTAGGACTTAAAGATTCCAGAGTTTTTTCAAGGTTTGGTTCCATTTTAATAAGAGAAAGTTGAAGGTTAAAAGGGTTTTGCTTACGATTGTCTCTAGCCGAAAAAATTCCCAAAGACAGAAACATTTAAATAAGTATTATTACTTATTTTACTTAATATAAAATGACGAACATGACGTTAGCAATTCCAAAAGATCTCCATGAAATTATGAGAAAGAATAAGCATATAAAATGGAGTGAAATAGCAAGACAGGCAATTCAGAACCAGGCTGCAAAACTTGAGTTAATGGATAAAATTTTAGCTAATAGTAAATTAACTGAAGAGGACGCTTTAAAATTAGGTAGAAAGATAAATGAGGGAATTGCAAAAAGACATGGACTTAAATGAAAATTGTAATAGACAGCAACAGGGTAATTGCTGCTTTAATAAAAGATAGTACAACAAGAAATCTTCTATTTAATAAAAAATTTGAATTTATTGCCCCCTCTTATATTTTTAGTGAGATTAATAATTATAAATTTTATATTCTTAAAAAGGCGCATATAACCGAAGCTTATTTTGACATACTTATAAAAATACTTTTTGAAAACATATTTATTATTCCAGAATCAGAATATGGAAAATTAATTAAAACAACAAAAGGAGAAGTTTCTGACATAAAAGATATCCCCTACATTTCTGTAGCGATTATAAAAAAAGCCAAAGGAATTTGGACTCATGATTCTCATTTCAAGGAACAAAATAAAATTAAAGTTTTTACAAACATAGGTCTTCTTGATATTCTTAGGAAAGATAACTAGATCTCTTTCGTCATCCATGTCGGCATACCAAGAACCAAGCCAAGAGATTTTAAATTGTAAGTATCTTGCTTTTCTTTAGAAATAAAAGTCATTTTTAACTTATTCTTGTTGCATAATTTTATATTCTGTCGAACTCGACTGTCTTTTCTTCCGGCTAGGTTTATTAAAAGACAATCCACATTCTCTTTTTCAAGAATCTTCCTGTTAAGCTCGTCATCATTGCTTGAAAAAATCACTGCTTTCCCGTTTTTTCTGGCTTCATTTATTTTTCTTCTAGCTTTTTGGAAATCGTTTTCTTGAATTAATACATAGTTGTCCATTATAGAATAAAAAGAAAGATGTTTATAAAAATTGGGTTAAGAACTTTTACCCAAAAATCAAAGTCCCCCTGAATCTCTTGCCTTTGAGGACATTTTCCAGCTGGCTTAAATCTCGTCCAAGAATGTATGTTTTCACTTTATGTTTTAAGATTATTCCCGAGGCTGTGCCATCAATAACAAAATGCTGGCCTGGTTTGAATTTTTCTTTTGTTGCCATTTTATGAAATTCTTTCCATGTAATTTCTGGTATAAATTTTGCATCTTTGTGTTTTAGCGGATTTTTGTTATACAAGCCTGAAACATTTGTTAAATTTATGAACGGCGCCTTAAAAGAAGCAGCGATTTCTGCGGCTTGTGCGTCTGTTGTTGCGCCTGTTTTATATGTTAGTGCTCCGCAGAATACAAAATCCTGCTTTTCCAATAACCTTTTTATGTCTTTTACATGATGTGGAATTCCTTTTTCTGAATCTCTATTAAAAAAATAACTCATGAATCTGGCGTTTGTTCTTGTCGATGCTATTCCTGCTAAACCTTGAAGATGTACTGAGGATCCCGCAGATTTTAAGGCGGCGATATATTTCCTGGCGAGGCTTCCGCCGCCGCAGACGATAACAAACTTGTGGGTTTTTGTGTTTTGAAGAATGAATTTTTTGAATTTTTTCAAGAAGACAACGTCAACTTTGTCAGGAATTATCAAACTCCCGCCAAGACTTAGCACAACAACCTCTTTCATGATTTGACCAAGGAAAGAACATTTAATAATTTTCCCTTAATTAAATAAGCTTTAACTTTAACAGCTGTTTATATTAACTATTTTATCAATAATTAGACGAAGAGGAAATTAGCGAGCGAAGCGAACGGTTACTTTATTGTAAATAACTTATTATCTTTTACCTTGAAAACACTTAGACGCACCCCCGAATCAAGCCAGCCATGAGCGTAATTCAACGCTGCGAACGCGTCAATAAGGTTTCCTCGAGCTTCAAAATACTTCGCATCAGATAGGTAATTAGAAACCATGTCAATTATTTCCTTGGCTTGCTTGTTTTTTCCCTTTGCTATGGATTTTTTTGCTATTTCTAATGCCTTCCCAGTAAGATTTTTGTATTTTTTGAGTTTTTCTGGGGTTATTTTATCATGGTTTTGCATTTTTAATAATTTGAGTATTGTATTACTCATATAAGTAATTAATTATTTAAATTCCTTTATTATATTAATCTTGTTACCTTTTTAAAATTACAACGCACGGAAATATTTATAAAGCCGGTAATATGCAATAAAATACTATAAAGTAGGATAAAATGAAAAAAGCTTTAAGACATCTTGGAAAGGCAATGTTCGCAATCGCATTAGCCGGCTCCGCATACATCGCTTTATTATCAGGTGTCCAGAGTGTTGCTTTTTCTAGGTCTCCAAAAATAGAAAATCAGTCTCAACTTGAATTAAAACTTTCTGAAGAAAGAGAAAAATTAAAAGATAAAATAGGAAAAAATATAGTAATTACTGCGAGATTAATCACAGACAAAGATAGTTCTCCTACTGCTTATGCTAGAAAAATTAAAGAAGGGGAGTATGAAATAGTTTTATCCAATTTAGGAGCAAGCGAACATTCACTAAAACATGAACTATATCATATTGCAGATGGGCATATTGAAAATAAAGGGCATTTAGCATATTTTTTTCACAATGAGCCACAAGCAGAAATCTATGCCCTTACGGGACTAAAACCATAAAATGAAACAAAAAATATCCGTTACAGTTGAAGAGAAAACATTAAAACTTATAGATGAAATCATAGCAACAGGTATATTTAGAAATAAATCTCATGCTGTTGAATTCAGCTTGAATAAGATTTTGAAGGAAAAAGAAGGGGAGGAGGGAAAATAAAATGGGAAATGGAGTTACAAGAGCAGATATTGAAGCTAGCCAAAAAATGGACGAAATGTTAGCTCGGCAAAAAGCTTTAACCGCGCCATCACAAAACAGAAACATCGAATATACTGAAGGAGATATTCTAGCAAAGTATGAATTAGGAGAACAGCTTGCTAATACTGAAAACGGAGGACAAGGAGGAGTTTTCAGAGCTAAAAGAAGAGAAGATGGACTTGATGCTGTTGTTAAAGTTTATTCTGCAAAGGAAACAGGAAGTTGGGAAGCTATTTTTCATGAAGAGAAAAGAGCTGGAAGAGAAATTGGTTTTTTAAAAAGAGCAAATGCAGATGGTGTCTCTGGATTGCCTATTTTACTAGAATGTGGAACAACTGGCTCTTTCATAAAATCACCTGTTGCAGTTTTTGAATCTTTTCCTGGAAAGAAGTTAGAAGAAGAAGTTGCAGATCCAACTTATACGCCTTCATTAGAAAAAACATGGGAAGTAGTTGGAGGACTTAGAGAACCTCTTGAATATGCACACACTAAAAATGGTGCTAAGCCAATTACTCATAAAGACATTAATCCGGGGAACATATTAGTTAATGGAACTCCAATTTTAATTGATTGGGCTTCTTCTTCAAACCCCTCAACTGGAAGAACTTTGATTAGAACACAGATGTATACAAAATATTTCACAGCTCCAGAGGTTAGTGAAGGAGAAGAATCAGATGTAAGAGCAGATATATACAGTTTAGGAAAAGTCGCGCAATTCATGCTTCTTGGAAAAGACTTATTTGAAGCTTCAGATGGAATTCCAAGTGAAAAAGATTTTGAAACTTTGAATGTTCCAAAAGGCGTTGTAAAAGTTCTCCAAAAAGCAACACAAGAAAAACCAGAAAATCGTTACAGAAATGTTTTAGAATTTTATGATGCTTTTGATGCCGCTATAAGAAACCTCCCAATTCCACCTGAAAAAAGAGCAGATCAATATCCTCAAATTGCCGCAAAAGCTAAATCCATTTACAAACTAGGCGAAGAACGAGTGCGTATCTTAATTCCAAATATTGCCAGAGAAGTTGGAGGGTATCAGATTGGAGTTTTTACATTAGCGAATATTGCCAGAGAAGTTGGGGGAGACCAGCGCGGATTATTCTCAGGATTAAATATTGCCAGAGAAGTTGGAAGAGATCAGGTAGCGCTTGGTATGTTGGCAAATATTGCGGGAGAAGTTGGAAAAGGACAAGGAGGGACTAATTTAATAAATATTGCTAGAAAAATTGGCGAACATCAAAGTGGGGGGATTTTAAATATTACTGGAGAAATTGGTAAAAGTAGGTCAGATAGTTTAGAAAGAAAAGTAGGAACGCAAATCGGACTAATTAATTATGCTGGAAGAGGAAATGTTAATCAATATGGACTCATAAATATTCGCGGAAGCGGACCATGGTACAAAAGAGTAAGTCTTTTTTTCGGAAGAATGCGTGAAGCTGAAGAGACTACTAGTTCATCTGGCAGTTTTGGATCTTATACTGGTTATATTAACGAACCCAAATTACCAAAATATTCCTCTAAAAAATTATTAGGTTATGTTAATGAGAATGAGTTAATAAAAAAAAATTTTTATAAAAATTTAGAGGATAAAATAAAATGACAGATTATGATGATGGCGGGCCTGTTGTTGAAGCTACACAAAGTCCTTTAGTCCAACCAGCAACGCAAGCAGATTTAGAAGCAATTACATCACAGTATGAAGGAAGAATTACAAACTGGCGTGAGAGATTTCCAGAATTAAAAGTTCATAGAAGAGGAAACCCAAATAAAAATTCGTGGATTTACAAGGCAGCTGATTCAAAAACAGGAAGAAATGTTGCAATAAAAGAGTTAACAGGAAGCTTCAATCCCGATGATATGCAAGGATCAAGGTCTCCAGAGAAAGAGCTTGAAAGCCTTGTTGGAACCTATTCTATGTTGCACCATTCTGGGTTAGTTCAGGTTCTTGGATATTATTGGGAAAATAATGGAAAAGGAATAATGGTTCCCCATGTTGTTATGGAATTTGTAGACGGCGAACCGATTTCAGAGCACATCAAGAAAAAATATTCCCCCAGTCAAGAAGATTTGCTAAAATTATTATTTGGCTTAGGAGGCGTTATTGAATATATGCACACTTCAAGAAGCCAACCAGTTCATCATCGTGACATAAAACCTGCAAATATAATGGATGTAAATGGAGATTCTCCATACCCATTCAAATTGGTTGATTTGACTGAGAGTAAAGTCGGCGATGCTACAATGTCTGGAAGCGTTCTTGGAAGTTTAGGCTATAGACCTCCAGAACAACAATGGGGAGAAGTAAACTCAACTACTGATTGGTATGGATTATTTAGAACACTGGAAGAGTGCATAATGCTTGAAAATTTTGGAAAAAAGGATTTGAGCAGAGTAACAGCTCCAAATGTACCAGAAAAATTAATCACTGCAATAAGAAAAGGAACAAATTTGAAAATTGACGAGAGATATGGAAGCCTTATAGAAATCGCTAGAGACTTAGGTTACAACATTGAACGCGCGCCACAAACACGCGAAGAACTTGAAGCTATTTTAGGGCATAGAAGTTTAGCTCCAAGAGTTGAAGCGAGAGTTCAGGAGCAACCAAAACCAGAAATAAAAAGACAAGAAAATTCAAATTTGCCGATTAAAGTTGAAGAAAATGATGCTTTGGTCATAATTGATGGAAACTCTTTTGTTAAGAAATCTGATGTTTACGAAACAGCAAGACACATACAAACTCTAGCAACTAATCCAGAATTTCCTCTCGCCTATCTCCAACACGCAGCACAAACAGAACATTCAATTTTACAAGATGCTGTTCAAGGAAAAAGTTTAGAAAGTTTGGCGAGAGAGAAAAAACCAAGAAAAATGGATTTTAGAAAAAGTGTTCGAGAAAGTCCACTTTTACCATCATATAATAGAGAAGCTTATCAAGAAGCAAAACACGCACATCTTCAAAGACGAAAAGATATTTGCGATGTTTTGGGGGTTGGTGAAGATGATTTTGTTAACATAGGCGCTGTTGCTGGCATTATCGGAGGTTATGGAGGCGCCTTCGCCACTATTCCTTTTCTTAAATATTTAGGAGTTGTACCTATGCCTCAAAAATATGCAGTAATAGTTGGAGTAGTAGACTTTTTTGGGAGTTTGGCTTTAGGTGCAATTACCGGCTCAAAAATCGGCCAATACGTCGCAAAAAGAAAACTTATCAAAAGAGCGCGTGAAATGGATACGTGGATTTACCAAGCTCGTGTTGCGCAAGGTTTGGAAACTCGAGGTGAAGATGTTGAGTTGAGTTGGGAAGAAGAGAAGAAGATTGATGCCGTCACAAATAAAGTAGCTTTGGGCTCGGGATTAGGGGCTCTTGGATTAAGCACTGCTGGGTATGTTTTAGGTTCTTATTCTGTTCCTGAAGCATTTGCTTTACAATTCTCTTCTCTACCTTTAGCATGGGGATTACGCAAGGGATTACAAAAATATCTCACAAACCGTGCATTGAGAAGAAAACGCCTCGAAGCGGGTTTGCCGAGCGAGATGCCGAAGCAGGAGATGAGGGAGTATGCTAGGATAGAAATAAAAGATATTCCTACTGGGCCTATTACTCGTCAAATAGACGAAGAAATGAAAGAGCATTTAGGAGTAAAGAAAAAATTACTCAGAAGAAGATTTTTTCGAGAAGGGGTTAATATAGATTATAGGAGAACAGATAGGTCTGAAGAAACGCTCCATCCTTACACATTATCATTCTTATCTGATTACTCCCTGGTTCTAAGGGCAACATCAGAAGAAAAAGCTAGTGATGTTATTGAAACAATAAGAGAAAAATATCCTCGAGCCGAAATTTTTTATCCGAATACTAGAAAACTTACCCCCGTCTCAGAAACCGGAACAACTGGAAATCTATCTACTAATAGAAAAGTAGGCGGCGGAATTGAATATAATTAACTTAAAGAAACACTATAAGAAATATTTAAATACAATACTCTCTAATTTATCATATTGTTTAAATAAAAGAGGCTTATGAAAGCAAATCAAAGATTTTCATTCATTCGTATTCAGGAAAAATCCAAATGAAAAAGATATTTTTTGTTCTAGTTTTTGCAATCTTATTATTTGGGATTTTTGCAGCAGCAGAGGAGATATCTGTAAGCCCTGAAGTTTCTGCTGCAGTCGATAATGCAGTTGGCACTGATGTTGAGCCCGAAGTTTCTGGTTTTATTCAGGATTTTGTTTCTAAAAGAGGCATTGATGCTCAAGATATAAACAAAATTGAAAGCGTTGACTTTGACGCGTTGCCAAAAGAAGTCAACATAGAAAACGTTGGAGACCATAATCTTGGAGTTTACGAAGTTGATTACAACAATGAAAAACAACAGCCAGAGAAGATTTATGTTGTGGCTTATTCTGTTGAACAACTTAAGAGCCAAGGAGACTTGATTATTGCACAGGACAAGAGAAACTTTTTGGCATTTGGACACAGTGGAGAAATGAGTTCAGGATTCTTGGAAACAGCAACAGGCGTGGCAACGAGTCTTGAAAAAGGATATGTGATGCCTCGTGATGGTTCAATCACAGCAGTTTCAACAAATCTAGAAGTTTCAGAAGGTTTAGGAAACATTGAAATTATCGTCTACAAGAATGGAGAACAAATAAGCTTTGGAAATACGCTTGATGCAGGCGTTTCTGGAATAAAGAAAGACTACGATGTTCAGTCGAAAAATACTGTTCAATTTAACGCAGGAGATGTTATTTCTGTATACGCCAAGGCAGAAGGCGATGTTGTTTGGAAAGACGTAATAACAATGGTTGAAATTACGACTAGTGATTAATTTTGCATTTGTTAAATTGACTGGAAATATAAAATTCTAACCTAGAAATAATGTTGAAAGTTTAAAATTAATAACTGTATTTTTAAAGATAAAAATTAGTAGTTTTGGTAGCCTCTTAGTTTTAAAGCAATTATTATATTACACATAACCAATGAATTATACTAGACTGACAAAAAGTTTATAAACAAAACAAAGCTCAATCTTTCATTATGGCGAATAGAACAAAAGTGGTGATTGTTTTCTTGGTTTTGATCGTAGTGATTCTTGCAGGCATACTTTTATATGCTTTTGTTCTAAAACCAAAAGTTTCAGGGTATATTACAGGATATACAACCCAAGGACAAATACAAGGGGTTCAATTTTGTGTTGCAGATATTCTTTCACAACTGCAACAAAACGGATTTGTTCAGTTGCCTTTAGGTAATCAGACGCTTATTTTAGTTCCATATACCCCGCCTACGCAAGTTGAACAGCCGGTTGTCTGATTTTTTAAGGATTTAATTAGATTAATCTAGATTGTTTAGCAGTTTAATTTAAAATTTTCTTATAATTTATTCGGCCATTTCACAGCAGTTATATCAATTCCGACAGTATTTACTTCAAAAGAACATTGCCTTAAATTTTATTTAACAATCATTAAACTAAATATTATATTAAAAAACCATAAAACTACGATGCGTAATTTTATAAATAACATAGACTTATTTTTTTCTATGGGTGAAAGAGGAGATAAAATAGGAACTAAGGGACTTTCTACTGTTGTTACAACTTTACTAATTATTCTTTTGTCTTTGGTGGCTATCGGAATTATTTGGGTTGTTGTGAAAAACCTGATAGGAAATGCCGCAACCGAAATTTCATTTGATAAGTTTTCTTTGAATCTAGGCATTAGCAATGCTTATATCGATGGCAGTGAAGTTAAAGTTGCTGTGAGAAGAAGCGCAGGAGCAGGGAGCTTGTCTGGTGTTTATTTTATATTTCATAACGGAACTTCTAGTTCAAGCGTGAAAAGAAACATTGCTTTAAAAGAACTCGAAGAAAAAACATTTACATTTAATTCTTCTGAAGTCGGAGGAATAGATAATGTTGAGCTTGTCTCAGTATCACCTGTTTATTTAAATTCTGGAACAGATGTTATTTTAGGAATTACAGACACGGCAGAAATAAGTTCTTCATCCGGTGTTATGGGCGGCGGGCCTGGCGGCGGAACAGGGGCTGTTTGTGGAAATGGAGTTTGCGAATCAGGAGAAACAACACAAAGCTGTTCTCAGGATTGCTCTGCAATTCCAGTTTCCTGTAATGGAACATGGACACCTGGTGCAGAAGATGTAGGGGTTGAATGCGACGGCGGTTTGAAGTGCCTTGCAAGCTGTACATGTCCAACAGGATTTACAGGAGATGGTTCTGGAGGGTGTGTTTCTGAGCCGAGTTTAAGTTCTGGATTAATAGAATCAATATGGCCTTTTGGCGCAGCTAAATATTTTGACAGCGACGATCTTCCTAAAGATTCGAGTCAAGTCGTGACCTTCATAGGAAAATATGCAAACTTTAGCGGTACCGGCGGAGAGGCACGTTGCTTACAAATTTCTTATGCAGAATACCTATCTGATCCAGCATACAATAAAAGTTATATAAGACTTGAGTTGCCATCATCTATTGTTTCAGGAGACACATATGAAATATGGGCGTCTTCTACTTGCGGGGATTAATTAAAAATGGCTTATGAAAAATTCATAAAAAAAGACGGGAAGACTTATGGACCTTACATTTATCACAGCAAGAGAATTGACGGAAAAGTCGTTTCTGAATATCATGGCTCAAGAAAAATTGACTACAAGAAGTTTTTTCTTTTAGCCTTTGGTGTTTTGTTATTAGCGATTTTTATTTATTTTTTAGGATTTTCAGATAAGGGTATTACTGGAAATGCTATTCTTGATTTGAATGCAAATTACCAGAAAAATCAGCCTCTTGAAGGAAAACTTAGATTGTCTTTGCAAGAAGGCGAGCTGATTCCTGCGTCGTCTAAACTTGTTTTAGAAAACAATGGAAAAACCTTTCAGTATGACTTAATGGATTTGATTCCTGATGAAAAAACTTCAGGGAATTTTTATGTGGCTGGAACTCAGGTTTCAGGTTCTGGAGAGGGATATGGCATTCCAGGCAAAAAAAAGACATACCCTAATGTTTATTTTACATTAAGCGTGCTTTCTGAACAAAATTTGCCAGAGGAATCATCAGGACAGCTACAAGAATCAACACAAGAAACCCCTGAACAGCAAGAGCAAACTCAAAAAACAACACAAGAAGAAACTAGCACTGAAACCAGCACAGAACCTATAGAAAACACTCCAGCACCGATAACAGGAAACGCAATTGCAAGAATTTTTGGAAGCTTTGGGTTTACAGCGACGGGAAATGCTGTTGCTGAATTTGAAAATGAAGTCCAAGGTGAGGTCTCAGCCGACGAGGAGTACAAATACACATTATCAGAAGGACAGAGAGCAGAAATTAAACCAAGAAGTGTTAAAACAGGTTCAAAACAATTAAACGACAACGACGTCGAATTAAAAATTGAAGGCGGCGAAGCAATTGTAACTACAAGTTACTCTGAGGACGATTCTGGCTTTGGAAGCGATTACCTTGGAACAGATAAAAAAGAATTAACAATTGACTTATCAAAATTAAACCTTGTTTTCGAAGAAGGAGATCTTAAAGTTAGCATTGTTGATCAAGGACAAGAGCTAATGTTTTTAACAACTACTGCACAAGAAGAAGGCGAAATCGTTGCTGAAAAAATAATCCCTGAAACAGAAAAATCTAGTATAACAAATCAAACCGAAGAATCAGAAACTAATGTTACTTTTATACCGCCATTAGAAATATTAGAACTTACGCCGGAAGAAAGATCTGTTTTAACTAATGAATTCGGCAATTTTTCTGTCGAAGCTAAAGAAGCCATGTTAAAGAATGGTTTTATAACAATAAGGCATGAGCTTGGAAATTATTGGGTTGAACATTCTTATGACGCCAGCTTGGGCAATGAAACTCTCGGCTTGTTCATGGAACATGATAAGGTAAAATGGCTTAAAGACATTGCAAGAGCTCTTTCACAGGAAGAGGAACCAGAAAAAAACCTTGAAGAATTTTTGGGAAATGTTTCTGTTCCTTAATTTTTGTTTAGTCTTCTAATTTAAAATCGTAATGAAGTGCTCCTTTAGGCCTACAAGTTAGATGAGTTCTAATATATTCTTCTAAGTCAGAATCGTTTTTATAGTAAATTGTTCCACCATTGCCTGCTGTTATGCGGTAGTGAATTATAACCTCAAATCCAACAATTTCCCCTAAAACATTCTTTACGGCATCTCTTAGTAGTGTAGAATGAACTCCTTCAACACATATTGAAGGATTTTCCGTTGATGAAAACTCTGCTACGCGTTTAGCGAGAATCTGCTTTATTATACCTTTTTGACTATATTCTTTTAAAATTTTAGAAATTTGAAGACTTGTCACAATTGGCACTTCCTCCAAAGCCATTCTTACAGCTTGTCCAACAATTCTTTTTAAGTCGGAATCTCGATTGTTTCTATTCCGAATATCCAAGCTTTCCAAAATTTGCATCAAGTTTGGCATAAAAAATATTTTTGAAGGAAGTATATAAAGATTTTTATGTTGAATTATACTTCTTCCTCTGCCAATAAGGCCTAGTTCTACTTCCAAGCCAATTATTAAAATGGTTTGCTCATATTATTAAATTTATCTATGAAAAACAGGCGGCCCGGGCATTTTCTTTATTATGAACTTTGAACCGATTACATCAGAGACAATTGCAGATAGGATTAGCTTCCCAAAAACCACTTTGAAAATTCCTTCGTTAATCGGGATTTTTGTGGCTTCAGAAAAAGTTTTTATGATTTCGTCTATTTCTTCTTTATTGAGAACTGTTCCTGTCTTTTTTCTTCCCATTGTACCAATCACGACTACATTTTCATTAGGGCCATTGCATTCTATAATTCTAACAAGAGGATCTCTTACAAGTGGAGTAAGCTTTTTTAGGTTGACCTCTATTGGAATTGGAACAGGCCTTAAGTATTGAACAGTTGGCGGGAGTATAAGCTCGGGTATTTGCGGCATTGGAGGAATAGCTCTTTTTTGCGGAGCTCTTTGCGCGAAAAAAGCCCTGAAAGGATTGACTTCTTTTGATTGAGGAATTTCAAAAGTTCTTTTTTTCAACTGAAGCAGATGTTGAGAATCCCGTTTTATTTTTTCTTTAACTATTGTCTGAACTTGTTTTTTTTGTTGCTTAACTGCGTTTTCATTTTCTTTTATTTCTGTTTCGACGGTTTTTTCTGCTTCTTTTTTTTCAGCAGAGAATTTCTTAGACTGTTCTTTTATTACTAGTTTTTGATATGATGCGGTATTTCTTATAAGCTCTTTTGTGAAAACTAATAAAATATATTTTCCAAAATCTTGACGTGTTTTAGAAGTTTGTTCCGGCATTTTAGTGTTTTAAAGCTTAAAGTGTTTATTCGTTAGTTTCAGAAACCCTTGAGAATGGCGACTTTCGGTATTCCTCTGCTGGTGGTTGCTGTGTTGATTGTGTTGGCGGCATTGGCCTAGGTTTATTCGATTGTGTTTGCATCTGTTGCTGGGAAAATTGTGTTGCTGGCTTTGATGGGACATTTACCGCCATTGATGGCATACTTCTTTCAGAACCTGTTTCATGAATTAGCGCCAAGCCGCGTCCTATTAAACCAGCTTGTTGAGTAAGGCTGTCGAGCTTTTCCATAATGCGCTTTGTGGCGATGTTTTCTTTACCAAGATCCTCAAAATCTCTTTTTGCCAGAGACTTTGCAGAAATTTCAAACAATTCAAGAAGCTTTGATATTTGGCCAGAGAGATTGTCGAATTTCCCCGAGAGATTTACCATTACTTTTTGGAGGGCGATGAAGTTTTCCACAAGGGCGCGTTCTATTTTTATTTCTTTCGTGGATTCATGAATTATTTTTGTGACTTTTCCGCCAGTTTTAGTATTGCTTTTTCTAGAAACAGTTTTCCAGCTTTTAGAACCTCTTTTCATGTTTTATACAAGGAAATTTTATTTATAAATATTTAGAAAATGTCAAGAATCTCATCTTCATTGGAAGCTTCTACTTCTTTAACCTTACTTTGACCTGTATCAGATTGATTTACTTTAGATTGATTTCGTGTTTGATTTTGTTCTTGTTCTGGCTTTGAGATTTGATTTGCAATGCTGTAAATGAACTCTTGTTCTACTTCAGCTTTTTCTAGACTTTCTTCAATACCTTCTTGGATTTCTCTTAAAAATTCAGCACCATTTATTACGGGTAGTTCATATGATTCGAATAAGCTTGCGACCGCAGCCATTTGAACAATGTCTTCATGCGCCTTTACTGGTCTTTGCGCTTCTTCACGGTTTTCGTTTTTATTTTTGAAATTATTTTTATGTATTTTTACATTTTCTTCTGCGGTTTCTTTGAAAGGTGTAAATGTTTTTGTCTTTTTTTCTGGACTCTGCTCAAGTTCTGACACGTACTCTGCGATTTCAGATGCAGCATCTGCATTTACGCTTATACTTGAAATCCCTTGTTCTACGAGGAACTTGACCATTTCCTTTTTGCTTCCTGCCTGACCACAGATGCTTGTTTCAACACCCCTCTTTTTGCATACCTTGATTACATAAGCAATTTGTCTTAGAATAGAAGGATGCATCTCATCATAAAGATCTTGGACAAGTTCGTTTCCTCTGTCGATAGCAAGAGTGTATTGTGTAAGATCGTTTGTGCCGAAAGAAATAAAGTCTATATTTTCATCGCAAAAGTCTTCTATCAATTGAACAGCAGCAGGAGTTTCTATCATAACCCCAACTTTTGCGTTTAGGAAATCAATATCTCCCAAGAATTTTTTTAAAGCCCTAACCTCCTCTAGTGAAATTACCTGAGGGGCCATGATTCCAATTTTCTTGCCTTGTTTGGAAACCCGCTTCATTGCTCTTAGTTCTGCTAGGAGAATTTCCGGATTTTTTAAGGAAAAACGAATACCGTGCATTCCCAACATTGGGTTTGCTTCTATTTTTTTTTGCGCGCCTTGTAAGTTTTGAAATTCATCGCTACGTATGTCAGATGTTCTTACCCAAATTTCATCGAAGTATTTTGCTATTTCGTGCAAGCCATGGAAAATCATTTCTTCATAATCTTTAACTTTGTTTTTTTCTACAAAGTAGCTTGGATGTTTTCCAGATTCAGCGATAATTCCCTCAATTCTGGCTAAGCCAACTCCTTTCAGTTCTGTTTTCGAGGCCCTTGACGCAAAGCTGGGAAGATCAATCATGACTTTTATTTCTGTCTTTGTTTTTGCAGTTACTGGTTTGATTTCTTTTTGGACAACTTCGGAAACTTTTCCTTTGTAGATCTTTCCAGTGAAGCCATCGACAGTTATTATTTCTCCTTCTTTTAGTTTTATAGTTGCTTCTTCAGTGCCAACAACAGCAGGTATCCCCATTTCTCGAGAAACAATGGCGGCATGCGCTGTTAATCCGCCTTCGTCAGTAACTATTGCAGCTGATTTTTGCATTGTAACAACCATGTCTGGATTTGTCATTTTAGTAACGAGTACGTCCCCTATGTTTATTTTTGATAAATCATCTAGAGATTCGACGATTTTTACTTTGCCAAAACCTATCCCTGGAGAAGCTGCAAGTCCTGTCAGCACGACCTCGCCTTTCAGTTCTTTTTCAGAGCCAGCATCTGTTCTTTTTTCCATAGTCGTGATTGGTCTTGTTTGGACTATGTAAACGCTTTCTGACTGAATTGCAAATTCAATGTCCTGGGGTTTTTTGTAGTGGGCTTCGAGTTTGAGTGCGATATCAGTTAATGTTCTTATTTCATGGTCTTTCAAAACTTGTTGTTCTGATTTCTCTGGTTTAAGTTTTATGGTTTCCTTTCCTCCTTTTGAGCCACATATAATTGCAATTTTTTTCTTTGCTATGACTTTTTCCTGAACTTCAAAGCCATTTGATTTATTTTGAGAAATCACATACCTATCAGGAGTTATCTGCCCTGAAACAATTCCCTCACCCAATCCCCAGACAGCTTCTATTATGACAACATCGCGTTTAGTAGAAGGGTCTTTTGAAAAAATCACACCAGATTTATCAGAATCAATCATTTTTTGGACTACGACTGCAAGGCTTGCCTGCTCATGCTGAAATCCTTTTTTGTTTCTGTAGTATGTGGCTCTTGGCGTGAATAACGATGCAAAGCATTTTTTTATGTTTTTTAAAAGTTCCTCAGGGCCCTGTACATTCAGGAAAGTTTCTTGCTGCCCCGCAAAACTGGCTTCTGCCAAATCCTCAGTTGTTGCGCTGCTTCTGACAGCGACGAACGGCTGTTCTGCGGATTTTTCTATTAATTCATCAGCTTGTTTGCTTCTTGAACTTGAATTTTCTGCACTTAAAGTTTCATATGCCTCAAGAATCTCTTCTTTCATAGTTTCTGGAAACGCTGATGATTCTATGCTCTCACGAATTTCTTCGGTTACATTATCTAATTGTTTAGTGTCTTCGTAGTTTATCTTTTCGAGAAGGTTTTTTATTTTTTCGTTGAGTCCTGCGTTTTTTATGAAATAGTCATATGCCTGCGCCGTAACCACGAAGCCAGGAGGAACAGGAACTTTTAAATTATAAATTTCAGCAAGATTTGCGCCCTTTCCACCGGCAACGCTTCCGGAATTTTTATTTAATTCAGAAAACCATTTTATGAAGCCTGTTTTTGTGTCAAATTCAGCAACAATACCTCTTTTTTCCTGCATATCATATAAAAACTGAAATAGTTAATAAAGGTTTTTGTTAATTTTGTTGATTAGTTCTGTTAAAGATTTCTAAAGTTTTTCATAAGTTATGGTTTTAACATCTGGCCTTCTTTAACTTTGGCATGGTTTTATCCGACTAATAACTTTTAGTTTATCTTATATAAAAACACAATAATTAACTTTTTTATTAGCTTTCACAATATAAAATTTATAAACACTTTTTACATTAACTCGATATGGGATTTTTTAGAGGCAGTTCACTTTTCATTTTAAGCATTTTATTACTTTTGTCTTTTTTTGCAGCTGGTTCTTTTTTGATTGTGAGCACTTCACTCAAATATGAAAATGTTCAGAAAGAACTCGGTCCGGTAATTCAAGAATTATCAAAAGGATTAAACGATGAAAATAGGGCTTTATTTAATGAGACAGCAGTACGAGAACTTTTACAAGATTCTTACTATAAAAATTATGATTGCGATTTTTGGAATTGCCTCGCCACAGAGCAAACACCGTTGTTTTTGGTATCTCAAAAAGCAAAAGATTATTGGAAAGAAAAATTTTACTATTCTCTGCTGATTTCACTCGCGCTTGTAGGTTTGATTTTCTTTTTGGTGCAAAACAAGCTAAACTGGCCTGTTATTGTTGGGAGCATTTTGATACTTTCTTCTATTCCACTGCTTAAGATTAAAGGATTAATATCTTTGTTTATTCCTGGAGAAATTAGTGTTTTGTCGACTTTCTTAAACATATTTTTTAGCAAAGCGCTTATGGTATTCTGGATATCTTTCATTTTTGGCTTGGTGCTTATAGGCATTGGGCTTGGACTGAAGTTTTCCAATGCTGATTTTGTAAAGAAGATTACGGAGAAGACGGAAAAAAAGGAAACGACAAAGAAGAAGAGATAAAATACTGTTTTAATTCTTAAAAGGTAACAAAAGAGAAAGATTTATAAAGTTGGAGTTGATGAAGAAATTATGAGTTATCCCAGTAATCGATTACAAAAATTTGGAATAGGAACTCTATTAACGGGAGCCGCTTTAGTGGCAACTTGCGGAACATGCCGATTAGTGAATAGCATAGATTATTCTCAAGGCGAAAGAGTTGGAGTTATAAACAAGGTTTCAAAAAAAGGCTTATTTTGGAAAACACATGAAGGGCAAATGGCATTAGAAGGAATTGTCGGAGGAAGAAGTGTTGGAGCGAACCTTTGGAATTTTAGCATTGACCGAAAAACAGATCATGACGAAAATGTTGATAGTCTTGTTTATAAGTTACAAGATGCCTTAAACAATCAGCAAAAAATTAAAATTAGTTATATTCAATCTATTATCCCTTTTCCAACAAGAGGAAGCACGAGATATTATATTCAAGGTATTGAGACTTTACAACCCTCTGATAGTTCAATAAAATAAATCATCTTTTTCCATGTTCCCTTTCATATCTTTCTGTGAAGTTTTTTATGAACTTTGCGTGCTGTTCTGGGTTTTTTATTTCTTTTATTGCGTAGACATCAATGCCTGATTTATTTTGTTTTATTGTTTTTACCTCAGAACGAAGCTTATCGTTTATTTTTTCTCCTAAAAGAATTTCCTCATTAGCCAAAGAAGAGATCTTTTTGGCTGCAGATAATGTCGTGTCTATGCTACTGAACTTAAAGACATGGTTTTCATAACTTCCTATAACTGGCCCATGGTTCAAGGAAATTCCAAATTCAATTCTTTGCTTGAACATCTTGTTATGGTGCAATAAGATTTCCTTTGCCGATTGTGCGATTTCCAAAGCAGCTTTTTCGTTTTTGAATGTCCTTGTTAAACTTGGAGATAGTATGAAAATTATCGAACTGCTGTCTTCGTATATTGCCGCTTTCTTGCTTTCTGCTATGTCAACGATTTTTTGAAGAGTTTCTTCCAACCCGCTTTTTGTTTGGATTGTTTTAAGATTTTTTATATGCAGGGAAACAACGCTCACATCCTGTTTATCTCCTTTTATAGAAAGAGAAATTTCTGCCTTGTTTCTTGAACTTATCAAAGAGCCTTTTGTTAACGGAACCATTTCATAACCATGATTAAGACCTTGGCCAACACCCTGACTAGAGTCACTGTGTTTTCTTGGAATTTTTGAAGTTATGTATCCAAAAAAACTCTTCTTTGAGCTTCTGGACACGAAAATGAAAACTGCAAAAGCTAAAATGATGACAATAAAAATCCAGACAAAAGGATATCTTATAATACTGCCAAGATTTCCAGGAGCTTTTTTCACATCTACTGCTTTTCCCGTAAGAACAACGTTTGTTGCCGAGGCGTTTTCTTCTCCTGTTGAAATTTCTATACTATAACTGCCGTCTGGCGCAGTCAGGACATATTTCTGGCTTTTTCCGACTTCGAGATAAACGTCTATGTTTAATGACTGGTTTCCAATTTTTACAAGAGCTGTTTTGTTATAAAGAACATTACCCATGTTTGTGATAGTTACTATTTTATCTGCAATTTCAATTTTTATTGCTTCTTTCTCGAGTATTGTGAAATTTGCCTCGCTTGTTAGTTTGTTTGAAACAGCAACTACTTTCCAAGATGAAGGAAGTTCATTATATTCTACTGGAAATTCGTAGAATTGGTCTGTTTCAATTTCAACCTGCTCCAAGATTTTATTATTTCTGTTTTTTATTGATAAGAATGTTAAGGATTGTATCTTTTCCCCGGTTTGGTCATGAAGAACAGCCTTTACTCTTAAGCTTGTTCCTGGTTGCACTTCAGAACTGTCAAAGACAATTTCGAGGCTTGTTGGAACCTGCTTTACAAGAATATTCTGGTTTAGAAAACCGTTGTTTGTTGTTTGGCTATCAATATCCTGTTCATATGCATTTAATTTGATGAGATAATTCCCTGCTTTAATATTTTCTGGAAGAGAAAGACTAATTGAAAAAGCACCGTTGTTTATTGTTCCGGCTTGGCTAATTCTTGAGGAATTGTCTTCTATTATTGAAAGTTCTATGAGTCCGTTGACTGCTTTTCCGTTTTCTTTAAGCGCCTGTCCCAAAAGAGTTATGGTTTCTCCAGGGTTGAACTCAACAATTTCAAAAGTCGTTTTTATTGCTATAGAATCAGAGATTTTGAAATTATTTGTCAGTGAGAAGTCATTCCCTAAAAAAGCTTTAATTGTACAGTTTCCTTTCATTTCACCTATGACGCTTTTTGTTAGAACAAGAGAAGCCTCGATTTTTTTCTCTTCCCCAGGAGAGAGGCTTACTCCGTTCTTGTAAAAATTTTCTTGGATTCCCGAGCAAATTAAGTCCATCTGGAAGAATCCGGCGACGCTTTTCGGAGATTTTACCGTTGTTGGAACAGTGATTACATCTCCTAAATTGTAAATTGCATCTGGTTGCTGATTTATTATTATTTCTGAAGATATCAACGGAAGAAATAGGAGTAATAAGGATATCGTGATGATTTTTTTCATGAATCTTAAAGTCCTGACTTATTTATAAATATATTTATAGAAGATGTTTGTGATTGTGCAGAGTATATTATATCTTTAATCTTATCAAAATTATGATTAATTAGCTCCAAAAAATGAAAGGGCATTAGCTACATTAACTTTATGAATTATTCTATTAAATAAACTTAATCTATACAAAGTATCTTATAGAGATAATTTTAAAAGACGAACCATCTTAATTATAAAATGGACAAGAAAATGAAAGTGACGCCCTGGGAAGTATCTGGAGAAATAGATTATGACAAACTGATTAAGGAGTTTGGGGTCCAAAAAATAGATTCCAAGATCCTTGATAGAATAAAAAGACACACTAAAGACTTACATTTCATGTTAAGAAGAGGAGTATTCTTTTCTCATAGGGATTTAAACTGGCTTCTTGATGAATATGAAAAAGGAAACAAATTCTTTTTGTATACGGGCAGAGGGCCTTCTGGCAGAGTCCAGCTCGGACATTTGCAGACATGGTATTTTACCAAGTGGCTTCAGGAAAAGTTTGGTGTTGAATTATGGTTTCAGTTTACAGATGATGAGAAATTCCTTTTTACAGATAAGTCTTATGATGAAATCCAAAAATGGACTCATGATAACATGTTAGATGCTATTGCTGTTGGTTTTGATCCAAAAAAAACACATTTTTTGGTTGATACAAAACACGCGTCCTTATTGTACCCAGAAGCAATAAAATTTGCAAAAAAAATTAATTTTTCTACTGTGAAGGCTGCTTTTGGATTCACTAATGATTACAATATTGGCCAGATTTTCTATACAAGCATGCAAGCTGTTCCTGCTATTGTTCCTTCTATCTTAAATAAAAAAAATATCCCTTGCTTGATACCTCTTGCCATAGACCAAGACCCACATTTTAGGGTTGCTAGAGATGTTTATCCTAAATTAGGTTATTATAAGCCAGCAATTGTTCACGGAATGTTTCTTCCACCTTTGACTGGAACAGGAGGGAAAATGAGCAGTAGCAAGGAAAGTTCCGCTATTTTTTCCACGGATTCTCCAAAAGAAGTTGAAACCAAGATTCGAAAATATGCTTTTTCAGGCGGTAGAGATACGGTTGAAGAGCATAGAAAGAAAGGCGGAAATCCTGATGTTGATGTAAGTTTTCAATATCTAAGAATGTTTTTCGAGCCTGAAGATAAAAAACTGGGGAAGATTGAAGAAGATTACAGAAGCGGAAAGTTGCTTACAGGAGAGTTAAAAGAATACCTGATAAAAAAAATAAATGCTTTTTTAGCAGAACACCAGAAAAGAAGGGAGATTGCGAAAAAAGAAGTTGATAAATTTATTTTTAAGATGTAATAGTTATTTATTTTTATAGTAACAAAAATTAATAAATGATTTTATTTTTTGGGGTTTATGCTTGAAGAGGTGATTGATGAGGTTTTATCTTATGATGATTTTAGAACAGGACTTACTTTTTATGGAGTAAGACAATTACTTAAATATGAACAAAGAAGGGCATATCAAAATGGCCAATATATTTTTGTGACAAGAAGAACTGTTTTAGGTAGATGGCACCAAATGAAAGGAGAGATGTATAAAGATTATAAAAAATGCAATGGTAATGGTAACGGTCGTCGCTGTTAATTTTAAAAATATAAAATTATGCAAATTTATAAAAGAATTTTTATATAAGATTAACTCAATAATTTTTTAAACTTGCTTTCCTTCTGACTTTTATGAAAATCCTAACATTGCATGTTGATTACATTAATTTTAAGCCATTGAAAAAAGCCCTGAAAAGCGTTTCTGATTTATCAGAACAGGAGAAAAAAGAACAGAAAGTTTCTGAGGCTTTGGTTGTTCTAACTGCTGTTGAGAAAGGCGACTCTGTTCAGGCCTCTGTAAGTGAACTTGTGAAAAATGTCAAAGATGTTGCCTCGCAAGTTAAAGCAAAGAATATTGTGCTTTATCCATACGCTCATCTTTCAAGCAATCTTGCGTCGCCGAATATTGCTGTTGAGATTCTTGAAAAAGCTGAAAAAGAACTTAGCAAAGATTTCAAAGTTACAAAGGCACCGTTTGGATATTATAAAGAATTTGAATTAAAAGTTAAGGGGCATCCGTTAAGCGAGCTGAGCAGAAGCTTCGGCAGTTTAGCCACAATTAAAGAAGAAAAAAAATCAAGGCAAATAGAAAAATCAGAAGATTATGACCCAAAGAAACTTCTCAACGAAATATCAAAATCCAAGTTAGATTCTTCTAAGCTAAAAGATAATGACCACAGAATACTGGGGCAGCAAATGGACTTGTTTAGCTTTAGTGAAGTAGCTCCTGGAATGGTTTTTTGGCATAACAACGGATTAATTATAAGAAACGAGCTTGTTGAATTTTGGCGGGAGCTTCAACGAAATAGAGGTTACAAAGAAATTTCAACACCCCAAATAATGGACGCAAAACTTTGGAAGATTTCGGGACATTGGGAGAAGTATAAAGAAAATATTTTTTTGTCAAATTATGAGAACAAAGACTTTGCTGTGAAGCCAATGAATTGCCCTGGGGGGATGGTTGTTTATAGGAGTTCGCCTAAAAGTTACAAAGAGCTTCCTTTAAGAGTAGCAGAGCTTGGAATTGTGCACAGGCAGGAACTTTCAGGAGTTTTGGGAGGTTTATTCAGAGTGGTACAATTTACCCAAGATGACGCACATATTTTTTGCACAGAAGATCAATTAGAAGAAGAAATCAAGGGGATTATTGAACTCGATGATGCTATTTATTCTAAATTTGACTTCGAGTACTCATTGGAGTTGTCAACTAGACCTGAAAAGAGAATCGGAACAGATAAGCAATGGACAGCGGCGGAGAAGATACTTGAAAAAGTTTTAAAGAAGTCAAAAATGAAATTCAAAGTCAATAAAGGCGACGGGGCTTTTTACGGCCCAAAAATAGACTTTCATTTGAAAGATTCTTTAGGAAGAACCTGGCAATGTGGAACAATCCAGCTTGATTTTTCAATGCCTGAACGTTTTGAGCTTGAGTATGTTGATAAAGACAATAAAAAGAAAAGGCCTGTTATGCTTCACAGGACTCTTTATGGAAGCTTGGAAAGATTTATAGGAATCTTATTAGAACATACAAACGGACGCTTGCCCGCTTGGTTAGCTCCTGTTCAGATTCGTGTTTTAAGCTTTACAGACAGAAATGTTAAATATGCAAAAAAAACAATTAAAAAACTGGCAGAGAGCATTCCTGGATTGAGAATTGATGCTGACTTTAGAGCAGTTCCTGTAAATTCAAAAATAAGAGAAGCAGAGCTGATGAGAATTCCTTTTGTAATTTTAATCGGAGATAAAGAACAAGAAAAAAATACGCTGGCAGTCAGGCATGAAGGAAAAGTTAAATATGATGTTAAAGCTGATGGTTTTATTAAAGAAATTAAAGAATTAATTGAAGAGAGAAAATGACAATTACCTATTTAAACATAAAAATATATTAAGAAATTATCAAGCCCCGCTAATAAAATGTAGATATATTCAAACTGTTTAAACTTTTAATCATAAAATGAAACCAGAAGCGTATATAAAAAAGGTGAGAGAATCTCAAGTTTTTAAGGATTTTATGAAAGAAGATCCAAAAGCCTACCTTTGCTCCTTGTTTTTCACAAGGGATTTTGCTGAAAAGCGAAGCGAAACACAAGTAGATTTTTATTCTCCAAAAATAAAGATGATTGTCAGCTTTAAAGTAGACAAAAAAGTTGAAAGAGCTCCTCTTGGAAAGAAAGCAGAGACTCTTACGCATAAGAAGTTTGTCCCTAAGGCGCTAACTGAAAAAATAAAAATGGATGTCGATGAAATAGAACCGACTTTGACAGATGAAATGCACAATCGTGGCATGACATACCAGATAGAAAAGATTTTGGTTTTTGTAAATATAACTGATGGTGAGGTTATCTGGAACTGCACAGCGTTTTTGAAAGGTTTGGGCTTGCTAATGGCGCATGTTGAAGATAAAAGCAGAACTGTTTTATTCATGGAAAAGAAATCTTTCTTTGACTTATTGAAGTTTACAAAAGGCGGCGCAGGACAAGCAACTAGCGGGCAGAAAACTGAGCAAAAGCAACCTGTTGGAAAAGCAACTGAAAAAGCTGCCGGGACAAAAGATAATAATAAAGTTAGTAATAGGAAAAATTAGACTAATAACTTTTTTCTAAAATCCAAAATAAAATAATGGATAAGAAATTTGGCGGAGCTTTATTGATTATTAAAGTTTTGATTATCAATAATTGAAGAAAATTAACGAATTTTTAAAACTTCACCAGGATAAATTAAATCCGCAAGGCCATCTTTTCCCGGAACTAATTGTCCATCAACTACCATTGAGATATCTCTATCAAGACTTAGATTGCTTAAACTTTGAATTTGTTTGACTCCTTCTGTTATTGCAGAGTCTCCTCTTGCTCCTAGTTCTCTGTAAGAAATTCTCCAAAGATAATCTCCTTGTTGAACAGTATAGCTGCTTGGAAGAGTATCTTGAGGAACAGGTTGGATGGAAACAGTTGTATCTGCTACAGAAACTGGTCGTGTTTCGGGTTTTTTAGAACAAGCAGCAACTCCAAATGTCAAGGCTCCAAAAGCAATCATTGTTTTGTAATAATTATTCATAAAATATTGTAAATGCTGTTTGTTTATTAATATTTGTGTAATGGAAAATATGTTTGTTGTTATAATGAGAACGCCCAGACTGAAATCACGACAGGGTGTAGGATTAAGAAAATCCAAGTGCAAGAGCTTGATCTTTTAGATTCACCTTATCAAAAGACCTTTTCCTAACACCCACATAATGTGCACTAACTCCTTTGAACTCTGGAAATACTGAAACGTTTGAAATTCTAGAAATGTATTCTGCAGCGCTTCTTTGGTTTAATGTTCTTCCTGATGGTGGGCTAGCTTGTTGTAAATCAAAAGTACCATAGATTTCTGTTCTTTTATCCTCCACTAAATTTGGATATCCAACTCCAAGAATGTCTTGCAATGCTTTAGAAATTACTCCATAATGCACTATATCCGTAACTAGCTCTCTCCCCCCAGAGAACCTAGCAAATATTGGAGGTTGTGATGATGGAAGAAGTCTTTTAAGAACTTCATCTCTTAAGGGATTTTCATCAATACTAATTGTTAGGGGTTTTCCTGAGTCGACAGAGTTTGCTATCTGTTTTAGTACTATATGTGGATAAGAAGTATCTTTTGCATGCTTTGGATTGGAAAAGAAGATCTTATATCTAAAACCACCATATTCAAAATCAGGAACGTTAACATAATGAAGTGTTGAATTAGGAAGAGGTTCTTTTGAGAGTTCTTCTAGTGATATCTCTTTAATGAAAACATTTCCTTTTTTTCCAAATAAGTCTAGTACTGACATAATAAACTTTAAAGACACCTATTTAAAAAACTTGTGAAAGCACTTTCCTACGTCCTATCCACGCCCCGTCCGGGATTCGAACCCGGGTCACGTCCGTGAAAGGGACGCATTCTTGGCCTCTGAACTAACGGGGCTTACTCGCTTTGCTTCGTAGGACTTAGCGGAATTTTAATTCCAGCCTGAACTATCGGGGCTGAAAACAACCTGCGGTTTTTTTCGATTTTCCCTTAAGGAACTTTTTCGATTTTTCTCTTAACCGAGATTGATTAAAATTTTCACATAAATCTTTCTAATTAAAAGTATTAAAGCTAGTTTTTAAAGATAACTAAGAACATAATAAAATAGAAAAATGAGCCCGCTCTATGTTGACCACACTTGGGCAATATCGCGGGATAAATTCCCATGCTTGGTAATTTATGAGCCCGCTCGGATTTGAACCGAGGACCCCTGCCTCTCTTAGAATAAATCTTTCTGTTATTTTATCGTTCTAAAAGATCACTAATCCTAACGAATTAGTTTCATATAAGAGCAGTGCTCTAGACCAGGCTGAGCTACGGGCTCACTTGTTGTAATTTTTAGAATATGGAAATTTATAAAGTTTTATGAGTGGGGATAGGAGAGATCAAGTAGGTTATTGAGTTATGTTTTAAAATTTTAATGAGGAAAAATTAACATCAAAAATAAAGTCCATTTTTTATTTTCTAGGAAACAAGGCTGTGAGCATTTTTCTGAGATTTTCATCCAGAAAGCAAATATCTTCTACAGCTATTTTTTCAATAAATCTAGTTAAAGCGCCCCTGCCATAAAATCCTGTTTCATTTGCTTTTTTAAGTAGTTTTTTTTGTGTTTCAGCATCTAGATATACCTTAATTGGCTGCTTCATTTTCCTCTTTTGATGAAAAAGTTGGAGTCTGATGTACTTAAACTCTTACTCTTTTCTTTAAATCTAAGGTTTTTCGCTTTTATAAAGTTTACTTACACTATTTTAAAAATTTTCTATCGTCGGTAAAATAAGAAAAAAAGTTTACTTACACAAAAAGAAATGTAAGGTAACTGAAAAACAGGAATAGGCCCAAAATGCCCGGTTTAAGGCCCTAAAACGTTCCTAATGTTTATGACTATTTATTGGTTTTTTTGTACATGTCAGGTAGCGTATGGTATATTTCAGTTAGCAAGAAGAAGATTGAATTTAAAAGATACCCTAAAAAACCCAGAAAAACAACCAAAAAGAAAAACTTTATGATAGGCTTTTTATTTTTAACAGCGTTAATATCTCTTTCTGGCTTGATTTCTGCAGCAGCGATTAACGACACTTTTCATATAAATTTACAAACCACCTATTCTAATGGTTCAATACAAAATGGAACTTTCACTTTTGCATTTAATATTACAGAAAGCTCAAACACAAGTTGTTTATCCCCTGTTGTTTACAATCATTCTACATCATTAGCAACTGATTCAAGAGGTATTGCCTCTCTTTATCTTCCAACTTCTGGCTCTGGCGGAGGAAACTTGAGCACCTTGGATTTTGACAAGCAATATTATCTTTGTTATTATCGTGACGGTTCTTTAAAAGATGTGTCTCAGCTGGGGCGTGTTCCATATTCATTTAGGGCGACGCAAGTAAATTTAAGCGAAGTTTCTATTGATTCAAATTTGAGCTTGGGAAACTTTTGGGCTCTTCTAAACAGAACAGGAATTAACACAACAACACCACAGAATCTACTTAATGTTATTGGAGATGGAAATTTCACAAGCGCGCTTTACGTAAACAATAAAAGTTTGGAAGTAGGTTATGAATATGCAATCAATTCCACTGGTAGCGGTGATACGTTTGCAGCTAATTACTCAAACTTCACGACAATTTATGGGTATGCAATTAACGATTCACTTTGGACGTTAAATTATTCAACATATTTGACAAAGCCAACATGGGCGCAAGTAACAAACGGAACAAATGTAGCTTTAGTAACTGCTGCAAACACATTTGGAAATTTCAACCAAACTTTTAACGGAACAACTTTATTTTTATGGGCTTTGAATAACAGAATTGGTATAGGTACAACAACACCACAGAATTTGCTGAACGTTGTTGGAGATGCTAACGTGACAGGACTAATTTATGGAAATGGTTCTCAGCTGACAAATGTTAATGCTTCTACTTTAGACGGATATGATTCAAGTTATTTCATGCCGCTTAATACTAGCGTCGTTGGAAACTTTGATTTCAATGGTGGCTGGCAGAATGGAGGATTTTCTATTTCGGGAGGAAACATTTTTGCCCAGACAGGTTACTTTTACAACATATCAAGCCTACAGGTTACGAATTTAAATGTGAATGGCTCTATGAATTCTTATTTAGATAATCAATTTGACTTGGGAAACGCGACAAATAGATGGAGAAATATAGTTTTAGGAAGCAATTTGACTGTTGACACAAATATCTTATTTGTTGATAGCAATAGTGATAAAGTAGGCATAATAACGACAACGCCGCAGAATACATTGAACGTTGTTGGCGACGCCAATGCAACAGGAACGATGTATGCACAAAGAACAAAGAATTTGTCAATAGGATATGACTATGCAACTAACGGAAGTTTAATTAGTTCAGAAGCTAATTGGAATGCGAATTACTCCAACTTCACAACAATTTACGGATATGCAATCAACGACTCATTATGGACGCTGAATTATTCTGATTACTTAACAAAGCCGACATGGGCACAAGTTACTAACGGAACATCTGTTGCCAGAGTAGATGCCGCAAACTCATTCGGGGCTTTCAATCAAACTTTCAACACTTCGAACTTAGTTATCTGGGCATTGTTGAACAGAACAGGAATTCAAACAATATCACCGCAAAATACATTGAATGTTATTGGAGATGTTAATGCAACAACAACTGTATTCTCTCAAAATAAAAATCTTTCACTAGGATATGACTACGCATTAAATGCAAGTTCAACAGGAATTACTTGGGCAACAGCTTATAACGGAACATTGGCGAAGACAGATGCTGCCAACTCATTCGGAGTTTTCAATCAAACATTTAACACATCGAATTTAGTTATATGGGCGTTGTTGAACAGAACAGGAATTCAGACAACATCTCCACAGAACACTTTGAACATTGTTGGAGATGTTAATGCAACAACGTCGGTATTTGCGCAGAATACAAAGAACTTGTCGATTGGATATGATTACGCGACAAATGGAAGTTTGCTAAGTGGAGAAACAAATTGGAATGCAAATTATTCGAACTTCACAACTGTTTATGGTAATGCACTGGGTTGGGCAAACAATGCTTCAAATTTCACAACTGTTTATGGAAATCAGTTGGGTAATGCAAGTAATATGACGACGATTTATGGATATGCATTGAATGCTTCACTTTGGACATTGAACTATTCAACTTATCTTACAAAGCCAACATGGGCGCAAGTAGTTAATGGAACAGCTATAACAATGACAACTGGAGCTTATGCCTTAAACGATTCACTTTGGACACTAAACTATACGGATTATTTAGCAATAAGAACATATGCAACAAATGCTTCACTTTGGACATTGAATTATTCGACTTACTTGACAAAGCCAACATGGGCACAGGTAGTTAATGGAACAGCTATATCAATGACAACTGGAGCTTATGCTTTAAACGATTCACTTTGGACATTGAACTATTCAACTTATCTTACAAAGCCAACATGGGCGCAAGTAACAAACGGAACAATGGCTTCTTGGGCTAATGCTATAAATGGAACACTTTATTTAGCTTCTAATCCAAGCGGGTATACTGATGATCAAACTGCTTCAGAAATATTGACTGCTATAAAAACAGTTGATGGCGCTGGTTCTGGTTTAGATGCGGATCTTCTTGATGGTATAAGCTCGGCATCATTTGCATCATGGGCGAATGTAGTTAACGGAACAATGGCTTCTTGGGCTAATGCTATAAATGGAACACTTTATCTCGCATCAAATCCAAGCGGATATACTGATGATCAAACTGCTTCAGAAATATTAACTGCTATAAAAACAGTTGATGGTGCTGGTTCTGGTTTAGATGCGGATCTTCTTGATGGCATAAGTTCGGCATCATTTGCATCATGGGCAAATGTTGTGAATGGGACAATGGCTTCTTGGGCTAATGCTATAAATGGAACACTTTATCTCGCATCAAATCCAAGTGGATATACAGATGACCAAACTGCTTCAGAAATATTAGCTGCTTTAGTAACCGTAGACGGCGCTGGTTCTGGGTTGGACGCTGATCTACTCGACGGCGTAAGTTCGGCATCATTCAGCCAATTAGGAAGTAGCATAGAGAGCTCAGAGATAACAGATTTAACAATAGCTGCAGGAGATATAGCAAACGATGTAATAGGCGACACTCAACTCGCATTCAATACAGGACAGGCATTAACGACGACGAGCAGCCCAACATTCAATAAAATCACAGTAACTACAATTGACCCTCCTTATGTAATAAATGGTGTTGGTTATGCAACATATGTTTCCTCTATTGCTGGCGGTGTTAAAGAAGAAGTTTCAGGAACAGTAACGCTGAATAGTAATTATGTAATTGATTTCAAAAAACTTGAAGTTGGTTCTGATTTGTGGTTATTCTATCAAATAACAGACTTTGGCGGTAACTGGGAAAAACTACAGGTAATTTTGACTCCTGGTTTCAACGGAAATGTTTGGTATGAAAAGAATCCAAAAGCGAAAACCTTGACAATTCACGGAAGTCAGGCAGGAGAAGTTTCTTATAGGATGACGGCAAATAGGCACGATTGGAGAAAATGGACTAACTACTTATCAAATAATAGTACAGGCACAATTTTGATGGAGAAGTAGAAAATTGAAAA
>JAGVXG010000001.1 GCA_018303885.1 Candidatus Pacearchaeota archaeon | reverse complement strand
TCTATCCAAGCTCATTGGATTTCCCTGAAGAGAATCTAAAACAAACTTCCATCTATTGAGAATATCATCAGTCATTTCATCTCGGCCTCTATAAGCAGCTTCTGCAGCTTCCTGATAAACTCTTTGAATTTCAATTGCAGTCATTTCTCCCTGGAATCTAACACCATACCTTTCAGAAAAACTTAAATCACATGAAATTCTATGGAAGGCATCTAATCCATCTATAACCCCGAATGGTTTTAATTTTTTGTCTTCAAAAAGATCAAGGACTAATCCCATTGTTCCAAATTTTAAGAACAATGCCGGTTCAGACCTATTTGCATCACCATTGATAACATGAAGGCGGGCATATTTATTTCCGTTCATTAATGGGTCGTCTTTTGTATTAAAAATCCCCCTACTATCGGTGGCCCTTCCAGATATTTCATTTTTGGTTACTCCGGCTCTCTGAGATATTTCATACTTCCCCCTTTGGTTAATAAACCCACTACCAGCAAAAATAATTCTTGAAATAAAAAACGGCAAAGTAGTATTAATAATTGAATCAAAATCAGCCAAAATAAGATTAGCCCTAGATAAGCTATAACTTTCGTGTGAAGCAAAAGAATTTCCTTGCGAATCTCTGTTATTTTTAAATAACCTAACTTCATTCCCTCTAACTTTTCTTTGAACAAGTAATTCTCCGGCTTTATCGTATAAAACAGCATCTAGTGGATTACTTGTTTCTGGACTTGCGTATTCAGGGTGACCGCAGTCTACATATAAAAACCCCCCATTTCTTTGAAATGATCGATCCCCGTCTTTCAAACCCCAACAACCATCATTACCATAATGAGAACACATTCCTTCTCGAGCTCTTTCATAGAATCTACATTTTACTAAAATACCATACTCTTGTTCACTTCCCATAATTCTTTTTCTGGAATATTTTGGGCTTGAATTTGATGCGATGCTACTTATAGCTTGGTCTGATGCTTCTAGATGTGCTTTATTTTTTGAGGGCAACATTACTGTCCCCCTGTTTGTTTATATTCTCTTGAAAGATTGCTTTTGCCGACTACTTTGTCTATTTCTCCAAGAAGATCTTCAATTCCTGCAGGAGGTTTGATTTCTCCTCTAGGCCCTTCTTCGCAGATTTCGTTTCCTTGGTCATAAGCTCCTTGATCAAGTCTTTCATATTCCCTATTTCTTTCCATGTTTTTTACCTCCCCATCCTTTACTTGAAAATTTAAAATACCTTCTTTCTTCTACATATCCCTTTTCTTTTAATTCTGCAACTAATTGATCATTTGTAAATTTTTTTCCATCAAATAAATATCCCACTTCGGTTTTAGTTCCCATAAAGGGTTCTGGTAGTAATACATCTGCCATATGGCCATCTAATGATAACCTATCCCAATCAGAATTTGAAACTCTATTTCTTCTTATTAACTCTCCCCTTAAATATGCCCTTGTATCTTCTGGAGGATGTTCAACAGCGTGTTCTATTTGTTCATCAGTTAACATTCTATCAACCAATCCTCTTGACTGAAGCATATAAAATAATCCTGTTTGTCTGTTAACTTCATGATACTGTAAGTCAATGTTTCTTACAGCAGTATCACTTAAGTTTTTTCCAGTTCTAGCCATATAAGAGTCTATTAATTCTATCCAAGCTCATTGGATTTCCCTGAAGAGAATCTAAAACAAACTTCCATCTATTGAGAATATCATCAGTCATTTCATCTCGGCCTCTATAAGCAGCCTCTGCAGCTTCCTGATAAACTCTTTGAATTTCAATTGCAGTCATTTCTCCTTGGTCTTTTACATCAACTCGCGTCTGAAGAGTTGGATCTCTTGAGATTGCATGAAACGCTTTAATTGGAGAATCTAGTTGAAAAACCTCTATCTGTTTGTCTTCAAATAAGTCTAATGCTAGTGCTGCGGTTCCCAGCTTTAGATAAGTAGCAACTTCTGACATATTTGCATCGCCATTAATAACGTGAAATCTTAAGTATTTGCTTCTATCTGATAATGGTTCGTCTCTTGTATTTATTATTGGTCTGTCATAAGTAGTCTGTAAGCCCATTAATTGACTGAAAAAATCAGCGCGTTGAGATATATGAAATACAAATTCATCTTTCCTCATTTTTCCAATAATTTCATCCAAGCCGTTTCTAACTCTTGAATAAATCTCTGCCAACTCTCCAACAGCCAAACTTTCCAAAGAAGAATAGCCTTCTAGAACATTACCCATTACTCGTTGTAATTCTCTGCTTCTTTCGTCTACAAAACCTATCTTACCGCTTCCTGTAAAAATTGGTCTCGAAACAAAAAAAGGAGTCATAAAATCAGCCAAATTTTGAAATGCTTGTAAATTTATTCTATCGACAAAATAATTTTCATGTGCTCCATAGGAAATAGTTCCATCTGTATTATTCTTAAAAATTCTGGCGATTTTTCCGTTATTTGATGCATCTTCCAAAATTCTTTCTCCTGCTTTGTCAGCAACCACAGCAGAAAGTGGATTTGAACATTCTGGCGTAGAATATTCTGGGTGGCCCATGTCAATATAAAATCTTGCTCCATTAGCCAACATTTCATCTCTACAAAAATATTGCGAAAATCCCCCATAAAAACCCTTCCCATGAGACCTTGTTGGGGTTACTCCAAATCCTAAACTGAGAGAGAGGTTTTCATCCATTTCTTGCCCTTGATAATCTCCTCCAAAATGACCTTCGTCACTCATCTGAGGAATTGCAGATTGATTTGTTGGAGATTTGTTTTCATGAGTCTTACTTTTTCCTTTGTAATTATCAAGAACTCGTGAAGCACTGCCTCCAATTATACCGTACTCAGTCTCAGTGCCCATAACTCTTTTAATGGCCATGTTTCCCTCTATTGTATGATCTATTTAGTTCAGCAATAGAATCATATCTTTTAGGGAATATTTCTCTTAAATCATCTGCATCACAAACTGCTAAATCTTTAAATTCAGAATACTCGTCTCTAATCGAATCAGTTAAATCATCTTTTGTCAAGCCTTCTTTTTTCCCGCCTATTTCTCTTTTAATTGCTTTTCCTGCTGCTCTTTGAGAAATTGATTCTATCATTGCACCACTTGTTAAATGCTCCATTCCAACATAAGCAAAGTCTCCCTCTCTGAATCTTACATCAAAAATAGGATACTCGCTTCCAAATAAATGTTCGCTTGCATATTTTGCAAGGGCAAGGGTATTATGGTCATCCCGTGTAGCTCCGTTACCATAAACGGGCATTCCACCAAGATGAATTCCAAATATATCTCTAACAGAATCTTGATTATTTGGTCTTCCCACCCTAATTCTTTTATCTATTCTGCCAGGTCTTAAAACTGCAGAATCAATCATATCTGCCCTATTTGTTGCCAATATCAAAACAATATTATGATTTGCTTCCATGCCATCCATCTCTGCCAAAAACTGATTAACTAAAGAGTCGTCTATATGTCCTCCTCCCATCTTGCTTCCCCTTCTTCCGAATAAAGACTCTGCTTCATCCAGGAACATTACAGTTACATCCCCAGTTTGCCTTGAATTTTCTCTACCTGTTGAAAAAAGTTCTCTTATTCCTCTTTCTGATTCCCCATACCACATAGTTTTTAAATCTGGACCTTTCACACTTAAGAAATAACCATTCCCGTTTGATTGGCCTCCCTGTTTTTTTAATCTCTCTGATAGATTATAAGCAACTGCTTTACCCAATAATGTTTTGCCGCATCCAGAAGGTCCATGTAACAAAACTCCTTTTGGCGCTCTTTTGCCGTATCTAGCATAAATATCCTTATAAATAAACGGTTCTTCTATCGCGTCTCTTAAAGATTGTATTGCTGATTCCAAACCACCAATTTTACTCCAAGGAACAATAGGAATTTCCGCAACATGATGTTGATTAGACTTCTTACCAAAATTTTGTAAGATTATACGAAAATTTGGGTCAACAGTAATTCTATCTCCCTCTCTAACTTCTTCTTCGGTTTTCAAAACTTGTCGTCTTCCCCCAACATTCACCACAACGCTTCCATCTTCTAAAATTTCTTCTATACTTGTTAAAATGTTTCCCCCTTTTCTTTCTCTTGTTTCAATAACTGCATAAGTCTCTGGATTTAGTCTCGCACCAGCACCAGGAATAAGTTCATCTAAAATTTCAGGATTATAACCAACTTCCATGACTCTTCCATTAACATCGACATCTACAGAATCCTCATTAACACTAATAACTGTTCCATAAATAAATGGCGGACGAGTTACATGAACTATAAATTCCTCTGCTTCCGATAATTTTTCTCTAGCTCTTAAAGCAATATCTTTCAGCTGTTGTATTTCCCTTTCTCTGTCTTCTTCTCTTGTCATGTTAATCTAAGAAAATGGCATAAATATAGTATTTAAATATTTCTATTTTAGTAACTATTAAGTTAATACAGAATTAAAAATGGCCCCGATGGGATTTGAACCCACGACACCTGGATTAAAAGTCCAGTGCTCTACCAGGCTGAGCTACGGAGCCATATATTATCTTACTCAAACATATGCTCAGATGGTCGTGCATTGAAGCACTCTACCAGACTGAGCTACGGAGCCGTATCTCAGTAAGTTAAATTGTATTTAAAAAATGTTTTGTTTATTAAACACAATAATCTTTATAAATTAGGGTGAGCCTTAAGAAAAATGAAATATGATGTTACAATAGTTTTTAAAGCAGAATCTAATCCTCAAGAAAAGGTTAGAGCCCTTGAAAAAGACTTGGGCCTTTCAGAAAGTTTTATTCATGTTAGAAATATTGAAGGTCATGCTATTGATGTTTTTGATTATAAATTGAATAGAGGTGAAGTGTTGAGAGTGATAGACAAATTTTATGAAATTGGTGACGTGGCTTTTGTTGAAGTTCACAAACGCTGAGCCAATTATGTTTAAAAAATCTTTCTAAAGATGTTCCCTTAATCTATCCTGAAAATCTTCTTCAGACATCGCCCCAACAAATCTGTCTTTTATCTCGCCGTCTTTAAAGAGAATGAAGTTCGGTATCGAGAAAATCTTGAACTTCTGCGCTATTGCGATGTTCTCGTCAACGTCAATCTTTCCGAATTTTATTTTCCCTTTGAACTTTTTGCTAAGTTCTTCCATGACAGGAGCCATCATCACGCAAGGCATGCACCAGTCTGCAGAAAAATCCACGAGAACAAGCCCCTTTTTTGTAAAACCATCAAATTCTTTTCCCGTTAATTCAGAAACGCTTTGTGCCATTTTCTTTGATTTAGAATTTAATCTATTTTAAATATTCTACAGCAATTCTCTTTAATGGATTATCTTCAATTTCTCTAACATACAAATGAAAATCTTCAGAACACGCGTCTATTTCTCCTAATTCTTTTTCAGGTTCAGAGGAATTAGCGCATATCTTATAAAATGGATAGCCTTTTTTTATTTTTAGTCCACTATCTCTTATTTTTTGCATTAATCCTGCTACTTCATCTTTTTCAAAATCAATTCTTGTTGAATGTGTCTTAGCCATTTTCAAAAAACCAATTAAGAACTTTATAAATATTCTGCTTCTTTAATTTACTTTGCCACACTAGATTTTTGGATTTTTAGTATAAAAGCCTTTGGTATTGAAATATTTAATTTGATATTATTACTTAGCTCGAGAATGACGACGAGGCAGAGGACCCAAACTTAATGAATCATATTGCTCAACAAACTTTTCCAGTGGATTGCCTTCAACATTTAAAACATAAAGACGGCAGCGTCCATAAAATAAATCAATCTGTCCCATCGCTATGTCTGCTGGCATTGATTTATGATGTATTTCTTGTATGGGCCAGCCACCAGTGACCTTAAAGCCATTATCTTTTAGTTTTGCAAATAAACAAACTTCTTCACTTTTCTCAAAATCAATCACTGCTGTTGCGTATATCTTATATTTTTTTGGCATTAGAGGAACAGCTAATCTAAAGTTTATAAATATTCTTGGGATTTGTTTTTATAAAAGTTTTCTTATTGATTTTTGTATTGAACAACCCCTTCTTCGAGAATATCTAGTTGCACGCCAGCCATCTTAAACAGACTCTCAGATTCTTTTCCCGCGTGATACCTTCCTTCACATACAACCCTGTTTATCCCTGAGTTTATTATAATTTTTGCACAAACAGAACAGGGAGTCATTTTACAATAAAGTGCGGCCCCCTCTATTGATATACCCAACTTTGCAGCCTGGCATATGGCATTTTGTTCTGCATGTGTTGTTCTGACGCAATGCTGTGTTTGGCTCCCATCTTCATGGATTGTTGTCTTCATTTGGTGTCCCACTTCATCGCAATGCGGCAATCCTTTTGGACTTCCGACATAGCCCGTTACCAAAATTTGTTTGTCTCTTGCAATAACACATCCGCTCCTTCCCCTATTACATGTTGCTCTTCTTGCAACAGTTCTTGAAATTTCGATAAAATACTCATCCCAGTTGGGTCTGGGAACACGCCTTTCTACTTCTTCATATAGTTTCTCTATCTTGGCTTTTATATCCTCAAGATTTCCTTCATTAGTAACAGTATAATCAGCAAGTTCTATACATTTCCCGACAGCCTGTCCCGATTCTTCTTCCCCGATGCCGATGTCTCTGTTATCAACACTGATGAAGGCTTCCCATGCCTTTGGATCGCTTTCCCTGTCCCTCTCAACCATTCTTTTAAACCTTAATTCTTGAGGAGCGTCAACAGAAACGAGAAAAAAATCCTTGTGTCTTTTTAATACAGCAACTTCTCCCGGATTTCGAATCCCATCCACCACCACATTTTTTAGTTGCTCTGTCTTTATTCTGTTATCGATCTGCTCTGCCAAAAATCCTGCGCCATATTTTTCGCGATATGCATTGCCAAGATCCTGAAGATTTTTTCTGGTAATCTCAATCTTCTCTCTTTTGGCAAGTTCTCTCAATTCGTTGGATAATGAGAGATAGACAAATCCTCTTTCTCCTAAAAATTCAGCAACCACACCCTTTCCAGAAGATAACGTGCCCGTTAACCCAATAATCATGTTTTATAAAAGTTAATCCATCTTTAAAAGATTTATATGTTACAACAAACTATTTTTCTTAACCACATTCAGGGCAAAGCTTTTCTGAAATTCCTTCTGGGACTTTTATTATTTTTTTTCCACCAAGAATAGAAGGCATTGGACCATTACCATCTTCTATTTTTATTTTTCCTTTTGTATTAATAACTGATCTAAGTGAAATTTCTCCAATTTGATAAACCCTCATTCTTTCATTAATTTTTTCAACATCAAAATCCTTCCCATCATCTGTAAGGAACCGTGCTATATAGAGGGCATTTAACAAATCTTCACTTGTCGTCGAACTTTCAACTTGATATCTTAAACTTTCTTTAGATCCGTTCATGACTGCTTCATCAACTAAGACACCCCTTGTTCCAGAAAGCTTTGTTTTTTCTAAATCAGAAATAACTTTTTCAAGTTTTCTACCTTCTTTTAATCTCGCAGATAATTCTCTATTTGCCCTGGTTAGTAAGCTTGTTATTTCAGGGTTTGTTTCAGGCGTATTTTGAAATACTCCTGTTAAATGCCCATTAATTGCATTGAAAGTTAATGTTGTAAAACAGCTTTCAGGATTCCAATCAACATCACCAACACCTTCTTTTGGAGATGATGTCATGTATGGCAGTTCTAGCGTTACTGACCATTGAAGTAACGGCCTTCTAGTTTTTTTCCCATTTTTACTTAATTTATCTTCTAATCCCGATGTTACAACATTTAATATCTGGAAATCTCTGCTTCCATCCAAATAGACTGTTCCCCCCTTTGAGCCAGATTGCCATAAAAACTTCCATGTATCTCTTATGTCCTTGGGAGTAGCAGAGACGGGAAGATTTATTGTTTTGCTTATAGCGCTATCTGTCCATTTTTGGAATATTGAAGACATTCTTGCATGCTCCTCTGGTTTTATTTCATAAAAATCTTTTTCTCCGCCAGCAGCAGTTACTAAAACATCTCTAACTTCTTTAGGTATCTGTTCAAGGACTTTAGCAACTTCGGGTGTTGTATAAGAATAAACATGGACGCTTCCTCTATTTTTTCTTATAGCCCCAAACATCTCTGTAGAATATAATCCCTCTCTTCTTAATAGTTCTGCAGCAGCTAAAGAAAAATCTTCAATCCTTGTGTTTATTATTTTTGATTCCTCCAATAACGAAAAGAAAGGTTCTATTCCAGAAGATATTGCAAGGTTTTCTAAGCCTAGTTCAAGATTACTCTCTCCAACAGTTCTTCTGATAGTTCCTGTAGGAGCTTGTGTGGTCTGATAAGAATTTCTAACAGGTATACCATAAGTCATATATTTCTCTCTTTGAACTTTGTCACTTAGTCTTCTTGATCCCCTAAATCTATCTCTAATAGTTGTTGGATTAGAAGTGAACCATTTAAAGTGTTCTGATTCTGGATTGAAGAAACTTTCTTCCCAGAGTGGGAAAACACCTCTTTCTTCTGCAAGTTTCATAGAAGTCTCTCTTGATTTATCATGAAGTCTTTTAGCTAATGCCTCTCCAAATTCAAAAGACTCTTCAGAGCCATATCTTTTTTTCATTAGAACCATCGCATCATAGACACCCATATACCCTAAGCCAACCTTTCTTGTTCTGGCTACAGCTTCAGTTACTTTATCTGTAGGAAAATCACCCCTATCAATAACATTATCTAAGAAACGAATTCCATCTTCTATAGCATGATCAAGTCCTTGCCAATCAAAATAATTCACTGAAACCTTACCATCCCTTGTTCTTTCAATTTTTGTGAATGGATCAAGGAATAATTCTCTTCCTAAAACTTCTCGAGCCTTCCCCTCATCCTCAAAAACATTATATCTTGCAAATTTTCCTACATTAATAGATCCAAGATTACATGCGGTATGCGGAGGTAATGGCTGCTCTCCACAAGGATTAGTTGCATCATATTCTACTACGTTTAATATAGGGTTATTCTCATTAATTCTATCAATAAAGACCATTCCAGGTTCTCCATTAGAATGTGATAATTTTGATATAATATCTAAAACAGAAGAAGCGTTTATGTATACAATATCATTCATAATTGTTCCAATTTTTTCTCCCGTATAAGCATTGATAACATCTGTTTCATTTTCTGCTAAATACATATTCGGTGTAGTAACTGGAGAAAAAAGATTTGCGGCGTTTGCCGTCATAATTCTCTCAAACTGCTCCTTCGTTGCAAGGTCCCCCTTTCTTACTACTTCTGGGTTTTGTACTCCAAATTTCTTTTCTAAAACACTCTTTATTTTTGGATTAGCTCTGTGTGGGTTGTAAAGAGTATACATCCCCCCATTAGCTGCAGCCTCCATAAATTCATCTGTTACAGACATGCTTAAATTAAAATTCTTTAATCTCCATTCTAATCTATCTTTATTTCTTCCGAATTTAGCATAAATATGATCTAAAAAATCCATATGGTCAATTCTTTGTATCCCCATATTTGCTCCTCTTCTAGAATTTCCTTGTTTTACAGCATCTGTGGAAGGATTAAAATAGTGTTCTAAGAAAGATTCAAATCCGGAAGAAACGTTTCGTGAATGCGCCCAGTCCATTGACTTCATTCCATCTACTGCAGGATTATATCTAAGTATAGAGCCTTTTGGTCTTAAAGCACATCCAGATAAACCAGTGCCTCCACCACCTTTTTGCAATAATTGTTGTTCAACCCATGCAGCAAGGATTCCATCAGATTCATATACTGTTTGAGCATGATCTCCAAAAGTATCTTCTATAGGAATAACAAAGCAAGCAGAACCTAATTGACTAACCATTTCATAGCCAGTTAATTGTCCACTTTCATCATACGTTGCATTCCATCGGCCAAAATTAATGTTAGTTGGTGTATTTGCTCTGAAAATATTGTCCACTTGCATTTCCATGTATCTTCTGGCTCTTTCTGTCACATAGCCTAATTTTTGCTCAAGCGACATTCCTTCAGGAAGATACCTTAAATCATTACTCGCTACATCTAAAGAAACAGCAGACATCCTTTCAGCTATTGTTTCAGGAACACCAGTTTCTAATTTTTTTCCATAAACATCTTTGTAAACTAATTCTGCATTAGGACTCATATTAATTTTGCCTTCATATTCTCTTGCTAGTTGAGTTCTCATGCTAGAAAAAGTTCCATAATCCAATAATTCCTGTGGCATCTTACAACCCTCTCAACTCCTTTTTGAAATCTTTGATGTCTTGAAAATCCCTGTAAACAGAAGCGAATCTTATGTAGGCAACGTTGTCGAGTTTTTTTATTTTCTTCATTGCCATCTCGCCTATAGCAGAACTCTTGACTTCTTTCTTTCCCCTGCGCATTAGATGTTCCTCGATTTCGTTTATCATTTTTTCTATATCCTCTTTTTTAACAGGACGCTTTTCAAATGCCCTGCCAACTCCCATTTCAAGCTTTTCCCTTGAAAATCTTTCTCTGCGCCCGTCTTTTTTTACGACATACAAATCTCCACGACTTATTTTTTCATATGTCGTAAAGCGTTTTTTGCACTTGAGACATTCTCTTCGACGCCTCACGCCTTCAGGCGACTCTCTTTTGTTTGTTACTCTTGTTTTCCCAGAGCAAAATGGGCAATCCATACCATATACAATATGTTGTATGTTAAATATCTTTCGGTTACTACAGATTGTATAAGATAAGAAGTTATATAATAAGACTATTTAAAGAATTCTAATTACTTTTGTATGGTTACAAAATTTGGTGTTGCACGAAAATAAAAACCAAAAAATCAATATCTTCTTCTTTGCCTGTTTGCTCCGAATGAATTTCTTCTTCCGCCGTCTCTGTTATCTCTGCTTCCAGAGCTTCTGCTTCCAAATCTTCTTCCAGAACTTTGACCTTGACTACTTCTTCCTCTAAAATTTCTTGGAGTTGAAAATCTACTACCAAAGCTACTTCTTCCGCCAGAACTAAATCTCCCTGCACCGCTACCGCGTCCTTGTCTTTCGCTTCTGTCATGCATCTGGACAAAAACAGTTTCAAACCTTGGCAATGGAATATTTTTTATGTTTAAAGAATCATACTTTGTAACACGACGGAAATTTTCATAATCCCTTTCTGATAAAACTATTATCGCCTTCCCGTCTTTTCCTGCGCGAGCTGTTCTTCCGATTCTATGCGTGTACTCGTCTTTTGTTTTTGGAAAATCATAATTGTAAACATGAGAAACGCCCTTTATGTCAAGCCCACGCGCCGCGACATCTGTGCAAACCAAGATAAATTTTTCGCTCCTATGAAAGTTCTCAAGAACACGATTTCTTTTTGCTTGATTCAAATCTCCGTGAAGTGCCATAGCATCAAACCCCTGCTTTCTTAAATTGTTAGAAATTAAATCCGCATTTCTTTTTGTATTGCAAAAAATCATCACAAGTTTTGAATTTTCTTGTTTAAGCAAATGAACTAAAAGAGAAAATTTTTTGTTGGATTCCACATCATAAAAAACCTGTTCTAACTTTAAAGGATCAACCTCAGCCTCAGCAGAAACTTCTCTAGGCTCATTCATATACCTTTTTGAAATTTTTGCAATTTCTTCTGAGATAGTTGCAGAAAACAACAAGCTCTGCCTGTTTTTCGGACAATGATGTATGATATCTGTAACATCGTGAATAAAACCCATGTCAAGCATCCTGTCAACTTCGTCTAAAACAAGTATCTTTATCTTTGAGAGGTTGATTGTTTTTCTAGAGATGTGATCCAAGATTCTTCCGGGTGTGCCGACAACAACTTCTGCTCTTTCTAAGCCATCTATTTGCGGGCCTATTGCGACGCCACCATAAACTGTAATGATTTTTAGAGGATTGTATTTAGAAAATGATTTTATTGATTTTGAGACCTGTTCTGCCAGTTCTCTTGTTGGAACTAAAACCAAAGCCTGCAAACCATGAGCAACTTTTAATTTCTCGATGATTGGAACACCGAAAGCAAGTGTTTTTCCAGAGCCAGTTGCGCTTTCTCCTATAACATCATGTCCTGCTAAAGCCAGTGGAATCACTTTTTCTTGAATTTCAGTTGGTTCTTTGAATCCAAGCTCTTTGACAACATTTAACAGCCCGGAATTCAGCCCAATCTGCTTAAACTTTTCCATTATAATTTAAATTAAAAATACCTTTTAAGCTTATTCTTCGCATAAAAACCAAGAAAAATCATTCAATATTTTCACAACAGCAAAACATTCACGAAGATAAAAATCGTTATCAAAGCAGAAGCCAGGCAGTAAATGCAGAAGTTCTTTATTTTTTTAATCTGGATATAAACCAAAAAAACCGAGAATACGAAGGATAAGCCTGAAATAGCCATTAAAGCAGTTTTAGTTCCTTGCAAAAACCCCCATTTAAAAAAAGAAAAATTCCCACACCAACAATAAAAACATAAAACAAAAATCCAATAATCTCGTTTTTGATAAAAAATACCTTATTCCACCTGCTTTCAAGAACAACATTGCAATTCTGCCCTATTGGGCACACTAATAGTTGTTTTTTCTTTTGTTTCCAAATCAAATAGCCAGTGTCTATCATCCCTAAAATTCCAAGGACAATCAAGGTTGCTAAAAACTCCGCCATTTTATTTAATGTAAATTTATTTGTAATATTTTACTGATTTCTGAGGCTAAGCAATTATTTTCATCTCTTTTTGTGAGATAAAACAGCCAAGGCGACAGCCATGAAAAAGATTGCAATATCCCTGAAAACTAAGTCAAGCATTGTTATATTAATTACTACGATAGAGAACATCGTTAAAGCAGCGACCACTGAAGCGTAAAACGTTTTTTTGTTGGACAAAAGCCACAATCCTAAAATAATCTCATAAATTGAGAACAGGGTTAGCATAAATGGCGTTCTTATAAAAGAAGGAAGAAAACCTATCCAATTCTGGGGCAAAAGCAATGAAGCAATAGCAGCATAGAAGAGCACTACTGTCAAACCAAGTCTTAAAAGAAAAGAAACCAGTGTTTCCTTGTTATACTCTCTTGCCATTTTAGTTGTTTTAAAATTTTTTAGATAAGTCTTCTTATCAAATTCATTCCATCTAAAAATACCCAAAAAGTAGTTGGATATAATACTCCAAAAATAAGAAAAAACGTTATGATTTGAGTTTTTGTTAATATCATTTTATAAAATTTAAATTTATTTAACAGTTATTTTTCCAAAGTGGGTGGGATTTAGATGGTCGTGATAACCCCAGCTTCCAACTTCATTAAACGTGAAGACATAGGATTCTCCATTTTTCAAACCCTTACAAGCATCGAAAATTGAACCTTCTTCAGCAGTTCCGCATTTGTTTATATTAGAACCAGGATAAACAGTGTGTGTAGGATGCATTGCTGAAGCAGGCCAGCTGCTAGAAGAGCCCATATTAATCCAGGCAACTGCATCTCCCTGATTAATCTCTAAGTCCTTTGGAAAAAAACCAGAGTTATTTATCTCAACTGTAAATTCTTGGGTATTTGATGAGCCCACACCAGAAGTTTCCTGGTTTCCAGTTTCCTCGCTAACTTCACCAGTTTGGGTATTTTCTGAATTGCTTCCGGTTTCAGTATTTACTTCTGTATCACTTTGAGTAGTACTAAAGCCGCCGAAAATTATCCAAAAGGCTACTACTAAAACCACTAAAACAACAGCCAAAACAGCTATAATTGCTCCGGTTTTCATTGTAAAAAAGAGTAAGCTAAACTGGCTTTTAAAGCTTGCGAAAACGCTGATTTTCCCCTTTATTTGAAAAGGTAAAAATAGCCAAAAACCAGGATTTCCTTTAAAAACCTTATGTTGTTATTCCTCAATTCTAAAGATTTCTCTTCTTCCATAGAGATACATTTCTGTGTATTTTGACATTTCTTCTGCAACTTCTGGGTTCATGCTTGGATGTGGTTTTCCAGATTTATACTCTTCCATGGATTTTTCAAATTCTGCCAAACTACCTACTTGCATCTCCATTACAACGGTGTTATAATCTCCAACTGAATCAGTCATTATTCTTACATTTGGATCGTGTCCAAATACTCTTTTGAATAATTTGGCAAGCTTTCCAGCCTGTCCCGGCTTTGCAACAAAGATTTCACGAACGATTAACATTTTATTCTTTTATTTAGTAATTCAAATTTATAAACATTATCTTGTTATGGTTTTTATCGAGAGGTCACTTTTACGTCACAAAAACATCAAAATTATGTAAATGTTGCTTTAATGAGAAAAGAATAAAAACTAAATCACCTTATTTCATTTATGGGTTATAGGCTAACTCCAATAATAAAAGATATAATGTCTATTTTGAATAAGCATGACTTGGAGATTAAAAGGATGCGTGGAGATCATATAATAATCAATAGAAAAGAGAGTTTGCCTAAATTGAAGAGACCTATTGTTTTAGTAAACGAGAAAAGACCTAGCAATGCTGTAAGACTGAATTTGCTTAAAGAGTGTGAAGAAATCGGAATAAGCAAAGAAGAATTTGATGGGGTATTTTAATAAAGTTTAAATAGATGAACTAATATAAGTTAACATGGACCACAAACTTGAAATTGACATTGTAATTACACCTGAAGGCGAAGGAGAAAATAAGATTTACAGCATAAGTTCTATACAATTTCCTAATGTAGTAACACAAGGAAACACTATTGAACAGGCTAAATCTAGATTAAAAGAAGCTTTAGATCTTTATTTCGAAGAAGCCCCAGAGGAAAAAAAGATACTATTTACTATCAAAAGTGATGAAACCATGCCTTTAATTTCCAGAATGTTTTTGTGAATTTATTATTTTTCTCAGTCACGCCTTTGCAATCAAACACGTCTTAAAAAACCTTAAATACTACTATTTTACTCCTCAAAACATGACAAAAATAACAGAAGCCAAACTGCGAAATCCAGAAGAAATTGAACAGGTTTTACACCCATTGGTTAGAAAATGGTTTTTTTCAAAATTTGAAGAGTTTTCTTTGCCGCAGAGGTATGGAGTTTTAAGCATTTGGGAAAGAAAAAACATCTTGATTTCTGCAGAAACAGGCGGAACAAAAACATTGACTTCTTTTTTGTCTATTCTTAATTATCTTATTGTTTTAGCAGAAAAACAAGAACTCGAGAACAAAGTCTATGCTGTTTATAATTCCCCTTTGAAAGCATTATCGAACGACATTCATAAAAACCTCATAGAACCATTGCAGGAAATTGAACAGATTGCTGAAAAAGAAGGCACCAAACTACAAAAAATTCGCATAGGACTCAGAACAGGCGACACAACAACAGCTGAAAGGGCGAAAATGTCTAAAAATCCTCCGCATATCTTAATCACAACGCCAGAGTCTCTTGCAATTATACTGACAAGCAAGAATTTCGTGGAACACATGAGAGATGTCGAGTTCTGCGTAGTGGATGAAATTCACTCATTGGACAACAAACGCGGCGTCTATCTTAGCCTGACTCTGGAAAGACTGAATGAAGTCAGCAAAACCTTTCCAGTAAAAATAGGATTAAGTGCCACTATAGAACCAATGGACGAAGTAGCCCGTTTCTTAGTTGGAATTTCCGATGACAGAAAAGTAGAGGTTGCAAAAGTTTTTCTGAACAAAAAAATTGACATTCAGGTTTTAAGCCCTGTAAAAAACATAATAAAGGACGAAGAAATCCACAGGAAAATGTATGAACTCATGTCGACGCTGATTCAGCAGCACAAGACAACTTTGGTTTTCACAAACACAAGATCTGCAACAGAGCGAGTTGTGAACTACCTGAAGGAAAAATTTCCTGTAGAATACGGAGACGATAATATCGCAGCACACCATTCTTCATTAAGCAAAGCGCATAGATTTGACATCGAAGAAAGGCTCAGAGACGGCAAGTTAAAAGTCGTTGTTTGTTCAACCAGTCTTGAACTTGGAATTGACATTGGTTTTATTGATTTGGTTCTTATGCTCGGAAGCCCAAAGTCTTCTTCAAGAGCATTGCAGAGGTTAGGGCGTGCAGGGCACAGCCTGCATGAAATTGCAAAGGGCAGGTTTATCATACTTGATCGCGACGATTTGGTTGAATGCTGTGTAATACAAAAAGAGATGATTGAAAGAAAAATAAACAAGATAAGATTCCCAAGAAACTGCCTCGATGTTCTGGCACAGCAAATTTATGGAATGGCAATCTACAAAATATGGAATGAAAACGAACTTTTTAATCTGATTCGCAAAAGCTATTGTTATTCTGATTTAACAAGAAGTGATTTCCTTGACATAATCAGCTACTTGTCTGGAGAGTATGCTCTTGAAAAAAACAACATATATGGAAAGATATGGTACGACCCACAAAGCAAAGAAATAGGAAAAAGAGGAAAACTTGCGCGCGTTCTTTACATGACAAACATCGGCACGATTCCGGAAGAGTCTTTCATCACTGTAAAAACTGCGGCGGGCGACGAAAACATAGGATTCATCGACGAGGGTTTTTTAGGAAGAATGAAAAAAGGAGATGTATTTGTTCTCGGAGGAAAAAAGTATCTTTACAGGTACACTAAAGGAATGAACTTGTATGTTGCTCCTGAAGTAAGAAGAAACCCAAATATTCCTTCCTGGTTTTCAGAAATGCTTCCATTGAGTTTTGATTCAGCCATTGAAATAAACAAATTCCGTTCTTTGATGAAAAAAGGAATGGCTTCCAATAAATCAAAACAAAAAGCCATTGACTCCATAATCACGCATCTTTATGTTCCAAAAGAAACAGCAGAAGCCATTTACAATTATTTTCTCGAGCAACATTCTTTCTTGGAAATTCCAAGCGAGGACTCAATAATTATCGAGAAATTCACAGACATGGGTAAAAAATATCTTTTGTTTCACACTCTTTATGGACGCAGGGTAAATGACGCTTTGTCGCGAGCATTCGGGTATGTCATAGGAAGTCTTGGCGGCAGGGATGTTGAAGTAGGAATTACAGACAATGGTTTTTATCTGGCAGGGGAAAATATGATGTTAACACGCGCTCTTTCAGAAATAAAAGAAAAAAACCTAGAACCAATTCTTAAAGAGGCAATAAACAACACAGATGTGTTAGCTCGCCGCTTTAGACATTGTGCAGCGCGCTCCCTGATGATTTTGCGAAGTTATAAAGGACTTAGAAAAACAGTCGGAAAACAGCATATGAAAAGCCATTTTCTCCTGGCAGCAGTAAAGAAAATAACTTCAGAATTCCCGATTCTCAGAGAAGCCCGTAGAGAAGTTCTTGAGGATTTAATGGATATTGAGAATGCAAAGCTTGTTCTAAGATGGATTGAACAAAAGCAGGTAAACGTAAAAATCATTGAAACACAGCTTCCATCACCATTCGCACTGCACTTAATTCTTCAAGGACATTCTGATTTAATAAGAATCGAAGACAAACAAGCCTTTCTCCGAAGAATGCACGAACTTCACATGAAGAACATAATAACACAAACACAAGGCATGCTGGAGTAAACAGAAAAATATTTAAACCTGTGTATGTACGTGTATGTATGGCAACTAAAACAATATCTATAACAGAAAACGCGTACAAAAGGCTTGCAAATCTAAAAAATGAGAATGAAAGTTTTTCTATGGTAATTGAAAGAGTTACTAAAAAAAGTGATTTTGAAAATCTTAAAAAACTGTATGGGATCTTAAAGGGAAAAGCTGGAAAAGAATTTGAAAAGAGTATCCTTGATGCGAGAAAATCAAGAGAGAGGTTACGCGATAAAAGAATTAAAGAACAATTAGTTCAGTGGAGAGGTTAATGGTTTGTTTAGACACTACTTTTATTATCGACTTGATAAATGGAAGAGTTAGTATGGATTATTTAGGAGAAAATTTTAGTAAAGAAGAAATTTTCATAACCTCTCCAACGATTGTCGAACTTATTAGGGGACTTAATTTAAAACAAAATATTAAAAATATAAAACCTAGAGAAAAAGAAGAGACAGAAAGAATAATTTCTCTTTTTCCAGTGCTTGAGCTTGGAAAAGAAGAAGCTATCTTGGCTGGAGAGATAGATGCAAGACTTTCTAACGAAGGGAAAATAATTGATTTTGAGGATATATTAACTGGAGCTATTTGTTTGTTAAACAACGAGACTCTAGTAACACGAAATGAAAAACACTTTGAAAAAATCTCCGGGCTGAAAATTATTAGTTATTGAATGTGAAGAAAAATTCTTTAAACTCCTTTAGAATTCTAACCTCATGACAGAAAAGGCACAAGAAAAAACCTACGAATTCATAGACAAAACCTTGTTTTTTCCTGAAAAGGGGATCTTGGTATTTGGAGATTTGCACCTAGGTTACGATTATATGCTACGGCAGTCAGGGGTTCTTATACCAGAACGCCAGTTAAAAGACATTATTTCTGATTTAAAGGAAATCTTCAAAATTATTAAAACCAAAAAACAAATCGTGAAAAAAGTTGTTTTCCTTGGCGATATAACTCATGCCTTTGGATTTGAATTCCAGGAAAGGAACGAGTTTCTTGAAATCATGGACTTTATTAAAACACAAGTTCCAGAAGAAAACATAATCCTGATAAAAGGAAACCACGATACAATGGATTTCAGCCGCGGAAACATGAAAGACTACTATATTGAAAATGATATAGCATTTCTTCACGGGCATAAATCTTTTCCAGAAATCTTCGATAAAAAAATAAAAGTTATTGTTTCAGGACACCTGCATCCATCAATAATACTTACAGAAACTCCCGGTGTGAAACGTGAAGCTTACAAATGTTTTCTAGAAGGAAAATATAAGAACAAAATTTTTATAATTCTCCCAAGCTTTTTTGGTTTCATAGAAGGAACAGCCGTCAACGATTACAAAGAGGATTACATCGAATCTTTTTCAATAATCCCAAGAAAGGAAATGCTCAATGCTACGATTCATGTAATCGGCGACGATGGAATTTATGATTTTGGGAAGGTGAGGGATTTGTAGAAGTTATTTTGAAGAATCATCTACTTTTATTTTGGCGAGCCCTCTATTATAAAGATACATAAACTCTTTAGCAAGTTTTTTTGCTGATTCTGTGTAAGTATTAGTAATATCTTCTCCTTCAACGGTTTGTGTTTTATCATCTATCACCTGAATAATTTTTTTATCTTTGTGATATATTATTCTAGTTTCACTACCTTCAAAAATAAGTGTTATAAGGGGGAATTATTTTCTACAAGATCAGAAATATTATCACAAACCCCCGTGCATTCTTCGTCGTATAAATGGCTAGAGAATATACTTCTATCATCTGCCCCTCTTTTTATTAAAAGCAATTTATCTTCTTCATATCCTCGACTATCTTTAGTAAAAACACGCCTTGCCTCCAAACTAATGCTTCCTAAGTTTGTTTGATAAAAAATATTTGTTTGATTAAGAAGTTGGGAACTTATCTGTAGCCCTAGGTATAATTTAAGTGTAAGATCTCTTTCTTTTGGAGTTAATGTTGTTTGTGTTATTTCTTCTAAAGAGGGCAAAGTCCCGAAAAACCTCTCTTCAAGTTCTGCTTTTCTTGATTCATATTCTAAAATTTTTTGTTTTACTTCGGGATCATGACGTGCATAATAAGCCCCAAAACCTGTACCCCCAACAGCACCCAATAAACTAGCAGCAATTAGCCCCTTAATGTATACAGCTTGTCTTTTTTTTCTTTTTTCATTCCTTTGTTTCTTTTCGACCAGAGTTTTTCTTTCTTCTCTCAATAAATCATCCATTGCTGCATAAACATCATTAGCAACTACGGGAAAGCCTATTCCTTTTATTCCCTCTGCCATCGCATCAAATGAAAGTCTTTGGTCTCTTTCATCTTCACCCCTTAGCCTTTTTTGTTCAAGTTGTGTAATCACCCTCCTGCTTGTTCCATCTATGTCTTCAGAAGTGGGGTCGCGATTAAACCTTCTCTTAAACTCATAAACCATTTCTTGGTCAAATGTTTTTGGCATGACAATTCATTAAGAATAAGGTATATAAATTTTTTGTTTTGTAATAATTTTAAAGTTACAAGAATTTCAACAAAATGAAGGATTTGTAAGAAATTATACTAAGCTGATTAAAAATCAACGAAAAACTTGATTGAGTACCTCTAAAGACATTGGATTCATATTCATTGCTTCTCTTATTCCACCATATAACTTTGCCTGCCAATGCAAATGAGCGCCGTTTGTTCTGCCTGTTTTCCCAATTCTTCCTATAGAAGTCCCAATTTTCACGTATTGGCCTAGCTTAACTAACTGTTCACCCATATGGGCATGTAAAGTATACAAACCAAGACCATGATCAAGAACAACTGTATCTCCCATGTAGAAGAAATCTTGTTCTGTTAGTTTAACAACACCAGACATAGGAGCAACAATTAAATCGCCAACATTCCCCCTACAATCTGTTCCTTTGTGAAAACTTTTTTCGACTCCATCATAGAATCTCCTAGAACCAAAACTTTCAGGGTTACATCTAGGTCGCGGAGATATGAAACCATCTTGAATATAATTCGCGATAGTTATTCCATCCCAAGAAGGATAAAGAATTCTTGTTTCTCTTTTCTGGGATTCAACATCTTCTGGACTACTAGGAGAAACATTTTCTACATTTGCAGATTCTAAATATTCTGATTTAAACTCTCTGTCTAAAATAGGAATGTTAAAAGAATCTTTATTTCCTATATTTCTTCCTTTAGCAATAAGAATAACCTCAAGCTTTGTAACCTGTTTAGGATATTCAGCATCAATTCCAGCTAGAGTATAGATTTTTCCATCTTTTTCTAATTTTGGTAAGGTAAATTGTCTAGTGGTATTTCTATTGGTGATTGCATTATAATTAAATGTTGAACTTTCTAAAGGTTCTTTAGGTTCAGCTTCAATTACAACAAAGTCTCCTCTTCTAAAACCATCGCTATATGCTTTAAGGGTAAATCTATCATTATCAGCCAAAACTCTAACTCTTGGATCTTGTGAAGAGTTTAATAAATGAACCAAATCATTAAAATTTCCAGTTCTCACTGATAGTCCCGCTAAAGCTCCACTAAATAAGAATTGTCTTCTGTTCATTTTTATCTCCTAACTCTGTCAATTAAAGCGTCTGCGCCCCAGCCAGCTAATCCACCCAAAGTTCCGCCCAATAAACTAAAAAGGAAAGGAAGCCATAATCTGTAACTTGTATCAGGATTTCCATTTGGAATATTTTCTTGATAAAGTTTTCTTGAATCTGAAATTACTTGACGTGCAAGTTTACTTTTAGAGCCTTTAATCTCATCTTCTTTTATTTCTGGGTAATGGGCCGTCATAGTTGGGTTTTGGCGCAAAAAGAAAATTTTTATTTTATTTTCAATTTTAGGAATATTGTAAATTGCGTCTTTCATGCCGTTAGTTATGTTTTGCTCATGCTCTATAAAATCGCCCAGCCTTCCTTGAACTTCTTGAGCAAATTCATATTCAGCTGGTCCAGAAGTAGAATGGCATCCGGTTGTTTTTCTTGTAGTTTTTGCAGTTGATAAATATCTTTGCCATTGTTGAGAATCTTGATTTGTAATCTGTGTCCATAAACTCCTAGCTTCATCTATGTTTAGTTCATATTGGGAGCCTGTTTTATAAAATTGCGCGGCCTGCAACATTTCCTGTTCAGTTGGCTCTCTTTTATGCAATTTTTTAAAACTCTCTCTAATAACTTGTTCGTTCCAGGCTTCTGTACGGCCCGGCGTCTCAATTTTTAATCTTTTTATTCCTGGAACTTTTTCTTTTGCTTTGGTTAATTCTTGTGACGTTTTAGCGCCTTCTTTAGGGTGGTGTGTCCATGTATGATGATAGTAATCGCATTGATAATGCCAAGTTGTAGTACATGAAGTATTCCCTTGTGAATCGGTTGTGCAAGACTCAGTTGTATACCAATGTCCTTGCTCATCATAGTCATAATTCCACGTTTGTCTAACATTTTCACGTAAATTATTACTTTCTTGACTGGCAGAAACTAAATCACTAAGTTCTTTCAATGCGCCTCTTCCGTGTTTTGGAATTATCTTTGCAAAATCTCTTATGTTACGTCTATATAAACGCCCGGTAGTATCCATGGCTTCATCTAACTTAAAAGCAAAATGTCTGCGATGTAAATTTGGAAGCGAACTCCATACACTATTCCAGTTATATGCTTCAGCAATTTTAGATGTAAAATCATTAACTCCAACATAAAACCAAGTTAAATCATTAATTTCTCTTCCTGTGTTTCGTGCATTGTCTTCTACTTGTTCATATTCGCTAAAAGAAATTGGTTGAAATGCTGCCCTATACGTTTCTTTCGCGTGCCCAAAAGCGCCTAGAGCAATTGCTCCAGCTACAGCTCCCACAGCTATCTCAGCTTTTGTATGAAAAGCAAGTTCTTTTACATAATCCCTGGATTTTTCATAAACTTCACGAATTTTTTGTAGCATTTTAAATTAAGTTAAATTATTTCCTAAAAAGAATTGTGGTTCCGTTTGGTATTGCCCTTTCCGTAACGTCTTCACCAGTAATTATTTTACCATCTGGAAGTCTATAAAGTGTTGAAGGTAAATTCCAACGTTTTCCAACTACTTGATAAGCGCTTCTATTTCTTGAGATGTGTCCGCCGAATACATAGCCAGTAGCAACCCTTGTTTCAGGCTTAATCACATCAAAGTTAAAATCTTCTCGTTCTAATTCATCACCACGTCTTACACGTCCATCTGGAAGGAAGTAAGTAGTAGTAGAATCTGCATACTCTCTACCAGCATATGCCCAAACTGATTCTCCCGCTTTAATAGTAGCAATTGCGTTTTCCGGACTATCAGATATGTCTGCAATTTCTACAGAAGTTGGAACCGGTTGCCTTCCTTCATACAAAACCTCATCTAAATATCTATCTGCAACAACTAGTCTTCCTTCATCTACATCTGGATCATATTTTGGAGCTTTACCTATACCAAGAGCTTTTCTTATATCTTCTTTAGCAAAAAGCATTCCGCAACGTTTTCTTCCTCTATGAGAATCATCATGCCATCTATTTGGCCTTCCATAAGCCACCATTGAATGGGGCATTATATCTTCGCCATTAATTCTAGGATTAGCCTTTACTAATTCCGCAATTAATTCTCTTCCATTTCCAAGTTGTTTCTTGGTTGGTCTTTCGTTATGATATCCAACAAATTCTATGTTTATTGCATGATTATCTAAGTTTGTTCTGCCGTTCCACATGCTTCTGCCAGCACCTATAGAAATTTGCTTGGGATTCATAATTCTATAAACATCCCCATTTGTGTCGACCACATAATTAGCCTGTCCAAATCTCGTGAGACTATTTAAAGAATTTGAGCCAGGAGCTTCAGTTGTATGAAGAAGAATGAAATCTGTGCTTAGTCTATTAGCCCTCGTTCTTCGTTTTGGGCTTGGATGATCAATTATCTCAAGACCAGGTGATGCTTCCAAAGAAAAATCATTATTGAAAGATATTTCTCCATTTGCAATAACTTGATCATTTCTTACATTTAGATTTCCATCATTACCCGATAAAACAATATTCCGTACATTCGCATTTAGATAATCAGGAACCAAAAGCCCTGCTAGTCCTACTGCAGCCGCAGTACTTGCTCTTAAAAAATCTCGTCTGTCAAGGTTTGTCATTTTTTATTAATCCTAAATTTCTCTTAACATACAGCGATTTCCCCCTGGATAAACTTCAACCATCACTGCCTGAATCAGCCCGTCTCTTTTTGCTCTTTTTAACGCTTCATCGTCGCATCTAACATCATAAACATTAATTTGTCTCTCTGATGGTTCATTTTCTCCTACTCTGTAATGGCCTTCTATTCCATACATTCCTGAAATTGTTCCGTCTGTTCTTTTATCCATTATTACTAGTTTTGTCATTCTAATTTTTTTCTAATGCCTTTTTCATATTTTTCAGATACTCTTTATCTTTATAAATCTTCCTATTTGTCACCACTACATAATAACATTTAGATTACATTGATTCAAGACGTTTGATGCGTTCATCAAGGGGCGGATGCGTTTGAAACAAGCCGCTTACTTTTCTCTTAAAAGGATCTGAGATGAACAAAGGGGCCATTGCCTTTGCTACGCGATGTTTTCTTTCACGTTCAGAAACATGTTCGCTCTTTATTTTTTTAAGCGCGCTCGCGAGGCCAGGAGGATATCTTGTAAGTTTCACGCCTGTTACATCTGCTAGATATTCTCTTTTTCTTGAAATAGCCAAAGAAACAAGCTGAGCAGCTATTGGTGCCAAGATAGCAAATAAAATCCCAAGTAAAATCAAGAATACCTGAACTCTTCCATCACGATTTCCGCCGCCAACATTAGAAAACCATAGACTTCTAAGAAACATTTGTGCAATAATAGAAACCATTCCGATTAAAACAGCTGTTAAAGTCATGAATCTTATATCATAATTAGATATGTGTGACATTTCATGCGCTATAACTCCTTCAAGTTCCTGCTTATTGAGTTTCTTCAATGCCCCAGTAGTAAAGCAAATAACAGCAGTTTTTGGATTTCTTCCAGAAGCAAAGGCGTTAATTTCCTCTGATTCCATGACATAAAGCCTAGGCATTGGCAGTCCAGAAGCTATTGCCATATTTTCTGCAGCAGCATAAAACATCCTGTGTTCTGTTTGCGAAGCTGGTTTGGCCCTTACAGACGCAAGAGCTATTTTGTCAGAATTGTAATAGCTAATCAGTACATAAAGTAAAGAAAAAATTATTGAAAAAACCATCACAACAAAAAAATAACTTGGATCCAGAACCATCGAAATTATATAGCCAAGAACAATAAAAAAAGTGAATATTACAACAATTAAGATAAATGACTTTACCTTGTTTTTCTGTATTTGGTCTTCAAACGAGATTCTTTCCATGATTTTACTATAATTTTAGTGTATAAAAATATATTTGATAATCAGTAATTTATTCAAGCACTAGTTTTAACCATAAACTAGCCGGTTTTATTGCTAAAGGTGGTTTTAACATTGCTTACTTAATTTTAAAATTATATTAGAACATTCTTAAAAAATAAAAACCTTAAAAACCAACTTTAGGAACAGCCCTTTCTTCTGCGGGAATCTCGAGATATTTCTTCGCTGTTCTTCCGTACATTGAAGCAAACCACATTCCAGGAACTCTCTTTGTTAAATTATTATAGCTTAATATGGAATCGTTGTAATGCTGTCTTGCGTATGCGATTCTGTCTTCTATGTTTGCCAATTCATTTTGTAATTGTAAAAAGTTTTCATTGGCTCTTAACTGTGGATAGTTTTCTGCAATGGCAAACAATCTTCCTATGAATTTTTCAAGTTCTGCTCCGGCTTTCATTCTTTTTTCAAGTGTTGGAGCCTTGATTAACGCCTGCCTTGCCCTTGTAACATCAGTCATTATTTCTTTCTCATGTTTTGCATATCCTTTGACAGACGCAATAAGATTTGGCACTAAATCAGCCCTCTTTTTCAACTGGACATCTATCTGGCTAAGAGAATTATCTATTCTGTTCTCAAGTGTTACAAAGCGATTGTAATAAAACAAAAACATAAGCGCAATAAGAACCAGCAACACAATGATGATAATTAACCACAATACCATGATTTAACGTCGCTTATTGTATTTATAAAGTTTTTGAAGTTTTTATCTAATCTTCTTTTTCCAACTCACACGTTATGCAAATCCATTTTTGTTCTATAGAGCAATAGCTAGTTTCTTCTGAATGTTTTTTGCAAATAAGATGTGAGCCTTATAACCTCTTGATTTAATAAAAATGGGCCTGGAGGGAATTTAACCCCCTTCTCCTGGGCTGGAGCCAGGTATTCTAAACGGTGAACTACAGACCCTTGTATTTTAAAAGAAGATATTGGTTTTTAAGACTTTTCTATTCAGATTTTAATTTACTTAATTGTGCATTAGAGTTAATTGAATTGTTAAAAGTAGATATATTTTAAATCACCATTAAATTAAATTTCAGCTCCTTGCTATAACTTACTTCAACCTCTAACTTGGCTACGCTTAGACGAGTTTCTTCATCTCTTCAATTTCTTCGCTGGAAATAGAAGCGCCTTTGAATTTCATTGCATAAAGAAGGGCATCGAGAACATCTGCGTTTTTCAATTTCACAAGTCCTTTTTTGTACGCAACATAGGCAAGCTCTGTAGACCTTATGATTTTAAAGCCATTAAAAAACCTTAAGCTTTCGTGATTGACTTTTATTCTTACATGAAGTTTTTTCTCGAGAAATTCCCTCATATTTTCATGTTTTTCCACAAGCATTCTAGTTGTTCTCTCATCAATTGCAATAATGTTTTTTATCCCTCTTTCTGTTAGGATTCTGCTTAACGCAAGGCATGAACTTTCCCCCGAATCAAGAAGATGTATTTCTCTTCCATTTCCTATAAAAAAAGAGTTCGCTGTGCTTAGGATTTCATTTCCTTTTTTACTTATTTCAGAATCTGTTATTCCCAAGGAAGAAGGCATTTCAAGGATTTTATCATCTAGAAGTTGCTTAATTTTTAATGCCTCAAGCTCAAATTTTTTTATTCTTAAAGGAGTATCAATAATCTCTTTTTTTACTTCAGATGTTATTAAAAATTTCCCTTTGAAGATGCCCCTTAGCTCTCTTATCAAATCTGTAACACCATTCATTGAAAAACTTATCAACGTTCCAGAATCGAAAATGATTGCTTTACTTTGGCCAAGCTTGGATGAAGTAGATTGAACTTGTGAAAGTTTTTGTATTTGCATTGGCCTTTGAATCTGTGCTATTTGTTGCATCATTTTTCAAACATCTCCATGGCGAATTTAACTCTATCTTTAACACTTACAGTAATTGATTCGGGAATATCGTCTTCTTTTTCGCCAGCGTATCTGGCAAGTTCAAATAGCGTAACGCCTAAAAGCCGTGCGGTTTTTTCCATGGAAATTCCGTGCTCATAGATTCTTGAAGCCTTGTTTATTTCTGCGCTTCTGAAAACATCTTGAATATAATTTTTGAGTTTTCCAGAAAGCTTTCCTATTGCTTCTCTTATTTGCGTTATGCTTTGTCTAAACCCTTCGTCGTTTCTTCTTTCTAAAGCATCAATACTTTTGTCTATTGCCCCCATATAAACTTTGTAAAAATTTTCCCATCCAGGAAGTGTTTTATAATCTTCTCTTTGAAGAATCTTGCTTAAAGAATAAATAATAACTGCGGCAGCAATGTTATCCGGATCATGAGTCAGAGAAGCAGTGTTAGTTGTCTGATCGCTGAGATTTTTAATTTTTGCCACATCATCTCTTAAAACAGCCCCTTTTGTTTCTCTAAAGATTCTTAGAATGTTCTCTCTTTCTTGCATAATAATGACCTCGCTAGGGCGTTATTTGACGAAATTCGTAGAATTTCAGTCTAAGCCACATTTAAACAATTAGGGAAATGAATTAATAAATGTTAAGTTTTTATATCTCTTTTCCTTATTTTCAAGTATGAAACAAGTAATTCTTGACACGAGTTTTATTTTAACCTGTGTTAAACAAAAGATAGATTTTTTTGAAAAACTTGAGCATGATGGTTTCAAGATACTTATCCCAGAACAGACAATTGATGAATTAATGGGACTTGGAGCCCAGCTGGCGTTGAATATAATCCAAAAACATAAATTTCAAATGGTTAAAATTAAGGGCAAAGACGCCGACGCTGCAATCATTAACTTTGCAAAAGAAAATCCAAAAGTCATCGTTGCCACGCTTGATTCTGGTTTAAAAAAGAAAATCAAAAGCCAGAAAATGGTAATCCGCGGAAAGAAGAAAATTGAGATTGTATGATTTTTATAACAACAATTTTTATAAACAACATTAATGATAAGACTTTTATGTCAGACTTAGAAGAAACATTGGAAGGGGAATTTGACGAACTAGGAAAAAGGCTAACAATAGAATTTCCGATTCCAATAACTTATGATGAAGTTGAGAACGGAGTATTTGAGTATTTAAGAAGTAATGTCGACTGCGAGATTCATTATTATCCGCTAATTCAAGCAAGAAAAGTCACAAAGCAAGGAGTAAATCTTCGTTCTTTAAGTGGAGAAGATGAAAAATATACTAGAGAGATAAGGGGAGATATCCGAAGACCTTTAGGTTCTGGGGTGATAGCAACTATACCGTTCCAAATGCCGCGTGGAGATCATCGTGAAGTTATGCTTCCATTTTTCTTAGGAATAAGGTTTGAATCAATAGGACATGATTCTCTGCAAGAACTTCAATTTAGTCCTTCAGGAAAAGATGAATTAAAACTTATTGATGAAACTCGAAAAGCTATAGGAGATTACTTCTCACAAAGACCTAAGTAACCTTTTTAAACCGATTTTTGCTATTTTTCTAGGGTAAAACATAAAAATGTTCTATTTTGCAGAAGTCGATGATCATGTAAGAGTTGAGCCAAAGTTATTTGGGCTGCCAACTATGGAAGCTGTCGACAAACAGCTCCGTGAGACATATCATGATCATTATGACAAGGAAATGGGAAAAGTCATATCAGTCATCGACGTTCTGAATGTCGGAGAAGGAATTTTAATACCTGGAGACGGCGCAGCATATTACAAAACAAAATTCATACTATTGATTTGGAAGCCAGAAGTTCATGAATTAGTCTATGGTGTAATTTCTGAGATAACTAGCTTCGGAGCATTCATCAGTTTGGGCCCAATGAGAGGAATGATTCACATAAGCCAAACAATGGAAGACTATGTAAGTTTCAGCAAAACAAATGCCCTGCTTGGAAAATCAACAAAAAGAACTTTGAAGCCAGGAGATTTGTGCGTTGCGAGAATTATTGCATTAAGCCACAAAGGAAATGATCCAAAAATCGGCCTTACAATGCGTCAACCTGGGCTTGGAAAGATAGAGTGGATTAAAGAAGATCAAGCTAAAAAAGAGCGTGATGCTAAAAAAGCAGAAAGAGCAGAAGAAAAAGTTGTAAAGGGAGGAAAAAAGAAGAAAAATGTGTAAACTAACAAGATGGAAAAATAGAAACCCCCGCCTTCAAGCGCCAGATGGAACAGTATACGAAGGAAGAATCTCAAGAAAAGTTGTTAATAGAACTTCTCCTTATTTAGGAAGAGCCCATATTCATTATAGTTATACTTATTTAACAAATGATGGAAAGAAAATTGATATTAGTAATGGGCGTGTAAAAGCAGATTATTTAGATGGGCGCAGAATTTTAAGATTAAATTCAGAACCAAGATTTTTACAATAAAAATGCCAAAACAAAAAGCTTGCAAGCTATGCAACACGATTTATGAAGGAGATAAGTGTCCAAAATGCGGTTCTAAAGAACATAGCGAAAACTTTAAAGGCAGAATCGTGGTTCTTAATCCAGAAAAATCCGAGATAGCAAAAAAAATCAATATAAAAGACAAGGGAAACTTTGCAATTAAAACACGATAAACAAAAAATAAAAATGGCAGAAATAAAAGTTCTAGAAGAAAAAGAAAACCCCCTTTTCAAAAGAAAAGAAGTTCATGTGCTTATTTACTCAGAAAAATCTCCAAGCCGTGAAGAAGTCTCAAATATCCTCTCAAAAAAATTTTCTGTCCCTTCAACAAATGTAAAAATAAAGGCAATTAGCGGAAACTTTGGCTCTAAAACTTTCAATATTGAAGCAAATCTTTATTCCTCAAAAGAAAATAAAGATTCTATAGAATTAAAAAAGAAAAAAGAAACAGCAGCGGAAAAGAAGCCTGTCGAGGCAGCAGTTTAAATATGGAAACAAGATATTATTACACGAGTCCAATGAACGAGCATACGAGAACGCTTTTTTTAAGCAGGATGTCGGATTATCAGTGCCCTGAGGGAAATGTTTTAGATGCAACGATTCGCGTAAATATAAGTCCAAGAATACCTATTTCAATAACAGCCCCAACAAAAAGACAAATTTTAGACGCTAAATCACATGTGGAACAACAAATAGGAATTAAACTTGCTGAAAAATTATTCTAAATCTTAGAAAATGCCCAAAGACGTAAAAAAAGGAAAAAAGAAGCATAAGAACAAGCCAACTAGCAAGAAATATAAAAAATATAAAATTCAAGGAGATAAATTAGTTAAAGAAAGATTCTGCCCTAGATGCGGCCCTGGAGTTTTCCTGATGAATTCTCAAGGAAGATTCTACTGTGGAAAATGTCACTACAGCGAATTCCAAACAGGACAAAAAAAATAAATTTTTGGTCAAGTTCTAACTAAGTTTTTTTGTTAAAATTGCATAAAAACCATCAAGTTTATCACCTTTACTGTCGAAAGCAGTTGTGCCAACAAAAACTTCTAAACCTCTGGAAAGGTATCTTTTTTGCACTGATTCAAGAGATTCATGATTACAATTTTGGGCAAATTCATAGTCTCGATTAAACATATCCGCATAATGCAGACGCATTTTCTCTATTCTTTCTGGTTGGTTAATTTCAGCTATCATTTATATTCTTGATTAATATTGTATTTAACTATTTATGTTTTAAAATATATAAATCCAGATTAGTAGTAGAATTATTAAATATAAGTTTGCTTAACAAATCATGATAGAAGCATTGTGTGCAAAAATAGGTGGAATTTGGTGTTATTGGCCCAAAAACAATACCACATTTTTTGCAGTGGTTATAGGTATTGTAATAATTCTCCTGATAATTCTATGGCTTTTGGTAAAAAAAGTTAGATAATTAAATATTCCACTCATTCTGTAAACTCTTCTCTAGGAATTTCTGTTTGTTTTATTATATATTGCAATACAAAAACAGATACTTTATTGCCGTGCGGAACCCATGTTGTTAAGACTTTTCCCGATGGAAGAAATTTCTTAAAGGTTGTATGTTTCCTTGATCTAACTTCTTTGAACCCATGTTTTTCAAGAATTCTTATTACTTCTGCCGTATTAAGCGGCCTGAGTTTTCCCATTTAGAATATCTCCCTGGAACAGATATATAAGAAAGTGAAATTGTTTGGACAGCATTTATGTTTGGTTTTAGAGTATCTTCATCATTTAGATAATCCTCTATCAAATCTGCCATATTCTCTTTTACTTCTTGCTCTGTTTTTCCTTGTGTTGCTATGTCTAAAGGAGGGCATGAAGCCACGAATAAATCATCCTCTTTCATAATAACAATCGGAAAAGGAATTTGTGTTTTTTCTTCCATAAAATAGATAATTTATTCTTATTTAAATAGTTTCTGCTTGTGAAATTTATATTAAAATTATTGAATTTGATTCGGGCAAATTACCTATAAAATATAATTGCGCGGGAGCATATAATAAAAACTAAATGCTTAATTCCGCGACTTCTTTTTTGAAAATTGAATATGATGCGTGGATACAAACACTAAATAATGTTAATACAACCCACGACTTTTATCTTTCGATTATGAATGAAGAATAGGGTTTTAACATAACCCTGGGAGATTCTCCAAACCGTCAAAAAGATAGCTTGGAGCGTCTCCTGGGGAAAAAGAGGTGATAATAAATCCAAAGCGTTAAAGTATTTAAATGTTTCGTTTATGTTACTCTTAAAAAATGACAGTCCATAATTCTAAGATAGTAGTTAAATAGTTTGTAGTACCTAACAATAATATCAGTAGTTCCTAAGTCATTCTTTACTAATTCTTATATCAATTACACAGATTTATAAAATCTATGATATTCAAACTCATAATGAAAGAGGAAAGCAAAGAGAAAAATCGAGATTCTATAGGCTCTGTAAAACAAGACCAGATTCAAGGCATTTTATTCAACAGGGAAATAGGATGGCAGGAGATTATTTACGATCTTATTAATACAGAACAGCTCGATCCATGGGACGTTGACATTGTTATTTTAACAGATAAATATCTTGAACGAATTCAAAAGTTTGAAGAGACAGATTTTTTTATTTCAAGCAAGGTACTTTTGGCAGCAGCCCTTCTTCTCAGGATTAAATCAGAGATTCTTTTGAAAAAATATATCAAAAGCATAGATGAAATTTTGTTTGGAGACAAAAACCAAGGAAAAAAAGTGGGTTTGCAATCAAATCAGGTCTTCAGTATAGAATTTGAAGAAACACCTCCAGAATTGTTATCTAAAAGCCCTTTGCCAAGATTCAAACGTGTTTCCTTGCAAGAAATTATGGAATCACTCGGTAAGGCAATCGCAACAGAAAACAGGAGAATAAAAAAAGAGATAGTAAACAGAAATGCCATAATAGAATCCTCATTATCGCTTCCAAAAAAAACATTTAGCATAAAAGACAAGATTAAAGAGATTTATGATGGTCTTGTAAAACAATTAGGAAACGACGGAACAGAAAAACGTAAAAAAATTTCTTTCACAGAATTCGTTGGAGAAAACAAGGAAGAACGGATAATTTCTTTCTCTGGGCTTTTACATTTAGACCATCAAAAAAAGGTTTGGCTTGAGCAGGAAAAACATTTTGAAGATTTCAATATATGGCTAAAAGAAACTTATTTTGCACACAATCCAGACCCCTTTGCCGATTTGAAGACAGAAGTTGAGGAACAGGTAAAAGACATGAAAAGTTCTGGCAAAGAGCAGCGAGAACGTCTTGAAAAAATTAATGTGGATTTTGAAAACCCACTGAAGGGAATTTAGGCGGTTTTTGAAACTTTCTTTAATTTTTAATTATAAAATGATTATAGTATATAAATATTTAAATAACCCTTAGATATTGAAATTTTAAATAAAAATGACAAGAAAATATTATTTTAGCAGACCGCTTTCAGAAGTTATAGAAAGAAGAAAAGGACATTATCTAGCACAAGTTGAAAAAACTTTGGATACACTTTACAAAAGAGCAAATGTCCCAACAATAGAGAAATACGAAAGAAATCTTTGCGAGCTAAGTTCAGAAATAGCCGGCGGGAAACTTGAGAGAAAAATCAGGAGAAAAATTTCAAGAAGTTCTAGGATGCCAAGGGAAGACCCAAGGCCAGAACTAGATTATGATACATATGTAAGAGCTAGAAATTCTGGGATGGATAATGATAGTATAAATGCATGGTTCAAAACTGATTCCCAACGCCAAGTTGCTGGTTTTAATATGACTTATTCGAGGCTTAAGAAAAAAAGACGTTAAAATTTTCCGCGATTTACCATTATCTATATCTTATTGTATACATTACATACTTATGTATAAGATAACAAAACACCTTAAAAACCTCAACAGCATATTTATAATATGAAAATAGGGGTGTTATTTTCTGGGGGAAAAGATTCTACTTTTGCCGCATGGCTCGCAAAAAAACAAGGCTATGAAATTTCTTGTTTGATAAGCATTATTTCAGAAAATCCAGAAAGTTATATGTTTCATACGCCGTCGATATCAAAAACAAGAAAACAAGCAGAAGCAATGGGTTTGCCGTTAGTCGTAAAGAAAACTTCCGGAATAAAAGAGGCTGAGCTTCTTGATTTAGAAGAAGCAATTAGAATAGCTGTTAAAAACCATGGAATAAAAGGAATTGTCACAGGCGCAGTAGAGTCTGTTTACCAAGCGTCACGAATTCAGAACATTTGCAACAAGCTCGGCTTGGAATGTTTCAACCCTCTTTGGCAAAAAAATCAGATAGAACTTCTTCAAGATTTAATAAAAGAAAGATTTCGAGTTATTGTCACAGGAGTTTCTGCATATCCTTTGAACGGCTCGTGGCTTGGCCGTGAGATTAACAAAGAATTCATCTCTGATATAAAAAAGCTTAATGAAAAATACCAGATAAACCCTGCAGGAGAAGGCGGAGAATTCGAGACTTTTGTTCTTGAATGCCCTCTTTTTAAGCAGCCTTTAAAGGTTACAGGAGCAAATTTCTCAGGCGAAGAAAACTCCTGGAGAATGGAGCTTGAGTTAAAATGAAAAGAATTTTAAACTTCTTTTTTTAAATTAGTGGAATGAAACGGCTTTTCAAAAAATCGTTATTAGTATCTTTACTTTTAGTTGGCCAGGGGTTTTTTCAGTCAGCCGTGGGTCAAGAACCAGCTAAGCCCAGCCTAGAAGCCAGATTTAGACAAGATACTAATCAAGTTGAACCATCTTACCAAGAAAATCTTTCTTCGCTTGTAAGTTACATGAAAGGAAAAGGATTTGACATAGACAGCCTAATTGCAGATGAAAGATTCAAGATAGATGATAGCATAGTAATCAGGTTCAAAAATTCTTCTGAAAAAAGAGCAAAGGATTTGGATGAATACAAAAGAATCCATGAATATGAAAAGAAAAAAATCGCTATCTTAGAATTTATGGAAAAAAACCTATCTCAGTTAAGAAGAGCAGAAGAAACTTATGGAATACCAAAGGAAACTATTGCCGCGATATTTGGAATAGAATCAAACTTTGCAAGAGGTTCTGGAAGATTCAATCCATTTAATGCTTATGTTTCAATGCATGTAAAAGGAATTAGGTCAGATTTAGCAATTCCTCAACTTATAGAACTTTTAAAATTTTGCAGAAAAAATAGCATTAACGTTTTTGATTTGAAATCAAGCTACGCCGGCGCAATGTCTTATGCACAATTTATTCCTTCTTCATTGAATAACTGGTTTGTTGGGACTGACTTATATAACCTGGATAATAACATCATGTCTGTTGCAAATTATCTTTCGCACTTCAAAAAAAGATCTGGGAGCCTCGAGCAAGCTGTTTATGGATACAACCATAAAGATTTTTATGTAAGATTTGTAATGGATCTTGCAAAGGAAGCTGAAAAAGCGCTCGCCGGGCCGCAACAAAAACAATTTTAACTTTTCCATTCTTTAATTCTTCCATTCTTAATATCTTCTAAACCTCTTCTAATTTTTTCTAGTAATTCTATATCAATTTTAGATTTATTTTTTCTAGAAATTTTCCTCATTGACATTAAAAATAAGAATAATTTATAAAATATGCTTTTTATAAAAAGGTAATGAAAAATAAGATTTTAGTAATAAACATCTGCAAAGAACCATTGCATTACTTTGAATTTGTAAAACCAATAGAAGACATTTTGAAAAACAACAAACTTGACTGTTTTGTTAAACATTACTTAGACATAACTGAAGCTGATATTAAGAAAGCAGATAAAATAATCATCTGCGGAACATCTTTGGCAGATAACGACTTTCTTAAAGACATGAAAAAATTCTCTTGGATCAAATATTATGAAAAGCCGATTTTAGCGATTTGCGGCGGCGCGCATATAATCGGACTTTCTTTGGGATACAAGCTAAAAAAGAATAAACAAATAGGATTAAAAGAAATTAATATAAAGAAAGAATTTTTAGGCGTTAAAGGAAAAATCCAAGCCTATCATCTTCATCAATTCCATGTTCTTCCAGATTTGTTCAAAAAAGACAATATTTATGCAACGCTTTTCCATCCAGAAGTCAGAAATAAGGAGATAATTGAAAATTTCTGCAAACTGTAGCAAAATCTAAGGCAGATAGGAAAAAAATTTATATAGTTGTTGTTATTAAAATAATTATAATCTGTGAAGAATTCCTTTAGTGTTGGGGTTACCTTTTTACCCCCTTTATTATTTTTTATCTTAGTAATTTTTAACCGTTATTTAGACCTTATGAATGGACCTGCCGAGAATCGAACTCGAGTCCCATGACTGCCAGCCATGTATTCTACCATTGAACCACAGGCCCGAAATTATTTCTTAGATTTGCCCTTCACATTTCTTGAATAAACATAAAATATTGCTATATAAAAAACAGTAGTCATAATCGCTATTTCATACTTAAAAATTAAAGGAGGCTGTGTTATCATAAACGCGTATATCAGCGCGATTATATTGGCTATAAGGTAGATGACAAAAAGCAGTAAACTAACGCCTTCTGTATTTTTTGTCCTAAAAGTTTTAATCATTTGTGGAATAATCATAATTGAAAATAGAATTGTTGCTACCCATCCCAATGTTTGAGCTAAATCAAAGGCCATTACTGAACATATTTTATTCTCTTTAAAAGATTTATGCACTTATCCTTCAAATCTTCAGTTCCGATTCCTTTCCCGTCTTCATGTTTTTAACCTTAAACTTTTTTGCCTTGATTTCTTTCTCTCCGACAAAAATAACTTTTTGAAAGCCATATGAATTAGCATATTCAAGTGCCTTGGTCGGTTTTCCGTAAAATAAAGAAACAACCTTTCTGTTTTTTCTTAGTTTTTGTGCTAAACCTATCGTTTCTTTGTCTTGTCCTAAGGAAACAACTAAAATTTTCTCTTTCTCATTAACATTATCAAGTTTTGCAAGTGTAGAAATTCTCTCTAAGCCAAAAGAGATTCCGGTGCATTGAATGCCATTAAACATATAGCTTCCGCCAGCGACAATTGAATCTTTACTTATTCCAACACTGTTTTTTGCCTTTACTTCAAACACATTTTCATTGTAATATGAAAGCCCGCGTATTACTGTTGGAGAAAATTTTACTTTAACACCATAAAGTTTGCAGTATTCAATCAATGCTATAATTTGTTTATATCCTTGAAATTTATTGAAATATTCTTCGCCTTGTTTTAAAGTGTCAAGGACTTTCTCCGCCTTGTATTTTTTAAGGTTTTGTTTAATTTCCTTATCAGAAATTTTTCCATACTTATCGATTTCTCTTAAAACTTGAAGCCTGTCTTTTTCTTTTACTCTGCAATCTTGAAGAATTTCATTTAACAACCCGCGATTATTTATCAAAATTAGCGGTTTTATTCCCAAAGTTATCATTATTTCATTTGTAAGAGCAAGAACTTCTGCCTCATTCCTTATGCCAGAGCCAACAACATCTACATCACATTGAGTAAATTGTCTGAATCTATTTGCAGAAATTGGCTCATCGCGAAAAACTTCGCCTATTTGATATCTTTTGTAAGGAAGTTTTTTGTTTTTCATTAGCCTTTTCAGTTGAAATGTGAATTCGTATCTTAAAGCAAGATTTCTTTTTCCTTTATCTTGTAGCTTAAAAATATCAGAGACAGCTTCATCACTAACATTCTCACCGCGAACAAACTCTTCTTGTTCAACTATTGGCGTTTCTACAGGTTCAAAGCCATATCTTTCAAAAGTTTCAACTAAGATTTTTCTGATTTCTTCTCTCTTAATGGCTTCTTTCCCAGAATAATCTTTAAAGCCCTTAACTGGTTCTGTCATTTTCTATTTTTTCTTTCCTCCAAATCTCTATTTAATTGCTCGACTTTTTTCATTATTGCCTTTACAATCTGTCTCAATTTGATAATGCTAGTAGCTCCTGGATTGTCTGGAATTTTCCACACGATTATTTTTGTTGTTTTGAAATTTATGTATTCTTTTCTGTCAAATATGTTTTTTGGAACATCATCAGCCACAATAATAATTAAGTTTTGTTTTCTTATTAAGCCTATGCTCAATCCCTTTGGTTTTCCTTTTAAGTTTATGTTAAATTCTTTTGCGACAAACAAAACCTGTTTCTCTATAAGAGAATCCCCTCTAATAATTCCCGCACTACCTGCAATGACATTCTTATTCTTATTTATCATATTAAAATAAATTTCAGCAATCTTGCTTCTAAATTTGTTATGCTTACAGACAAATAGTATCCTTGTTTTTTTCATGTTAACCTCTCTTGACTTCGCCCAAGCGTGGTCGTCGTAAGGGCGGAAGGAGAGAATCGAACTCTCGTCTCACGAGCCACAGTCATGCGTTCTACCATTGAACTACAACCGCCATAATTTAAAATACTTGGGGAACGTTGTATAAAAACCTTACCAGAAATATCAAAAAAATTAAGACAGCTACGACTAGAAAAATATTCAGTATCTATTATGCCGATAACCTCGGCTATTAGCTGTCATGATTTTAATAAAGAAAATGGGTTTTTAATTATTTCTCTTATTTACAAATTACCAAAGGGGTTCTTTGATTTTCCAAAGAGATTAACATTATCCCATTTTGGCTCTTTGAACTTTGGTTCAGCAAACGGATTGAATTCTTTTACTCTTGGTTGTCTACTTCTTGGTGTTTTAGATATTGATTTTGGAGTTTTAGTTCTCGGTTTTCTAAGTTCTCCTTGTATCTTTGCCTGTGCCTGTTTCTTTAAAAACTTCTCCCAAGAATCAGTTCCCTGAAGCTTATTACAAGAGTAACAAAGACAAACACTATTCTTTAAGGTTGTATTACCCCCTCTAGAAAAAGCTGTCTTGTGTCCTATCTGCATTTCGTTAAATTCTATATGTTTGCCTTTTCTTGGACAATAAGGATTTTGGCACTTATGATTTGCTTGACTCCAAAGAATCTGTTTATCTCTCTGCCCTAATGTTCTCTTTTTAGTCTGAGTTCCGTAAGGATTGAAGACTGGAGAATTAACCATCTCCTTTAAAAGAATGAAGGTAATTTAAAGGTTTCTTTCTCTATTAAAATCATTTATTCCTAAAGCTCCAACTACCAATTAAAACCCAAAATTAAAAACAAAAATTTAGAAAGTGAATGTTCCAGTCTGTGAGCAAAGCTGTTCATTTCCTGAAGCATCTACAAAGTAAGCAGTGTATTCAAGCTTATTTGCCTCAGTAACTCCAACTACTGTCTGTGTTTTTGTATCAAGCTCATTCAGTGTAACACCAAAATCACGAACTCCACCATTGGCAGTATCATTGAACAAGGATACTTTAACTCCGCCAATTGCATCTCCTCCAGCTCTTCTATTCAGAGTAACAGAGTAGTTTCCGACCTGTCCTGAAACAGGAGAAACGCTAACTGCTCTTAAGTCAACAGCAATGCATTTTGAACTTATGTCAATTTGCTCAGATCCTTGCTGAACAACATTCCTTACAACTACCCAAATAATTCCTATGGCTACTATAGCTAAAAGGATTATTATAAGAGTAGTCACAATCGCATCAAGTCCTCTTTTGTTCATTTTACCTCTTTCCATATTATATATAATAAAATCCTCTTTAAAAATGTTATTATGTTCGAGTATTTGCTCTACTCGCAACCCCACTCGTTGAGAGTTAGCAATTTAGTCTCGCGAAATTGCTCGCCTTTCGGCCCGGTTGTATCTAATTATTAACTTAAATCATCTATATATACTATTTTTATATTAACAATGTTTTTATAAAACTCTAAGCACAGCTAAGCTATTAAACAAGTGAAGCTAGTGGATCATTTATTAAAATCATCTAATAATGTAAAAAATTCCTTTCTGTCGAGTACTTTATCATTTTCCGACAAGCCAATGCGCTCTGCAAATTTCCAAAACGCGCTTGGCTTGTAGCCTTGTTTTTTCAAAGAAGCAAGTGTTGGAAGCCTTGGATCGTCCCAACCAGAGTACTTTCCTTCTTCGATTTCTTTTCTCATTTTTGACGTCGATAACTCAAAATCCTTGAATTTTATTCTTCCAAGAAAAGAAGTCCACGGAAATTTTTTCCCAATTCCTAAAGCTTCGTACATTTTTTTCTGTCTTTCTGCATTATCTCTATGGTCTTTAGCACGAATTACATGAGTCATTTCAAGATCTATGTCATCCACTGTAACAGCGAGATTCATCAAAGGCCAAACCCTGTATTTATTTCCCTGCCTTACATGCTTTGTTAAATTAATTCTAGCCAAAGGGAAATCTCTCATTGCAGGGTTTTTGTCTTGCATGCTATTCTTTGACTTAAACCGCAAAACAGCTTCCCCCTCTCCAAAAGAACCCTTGCCTTTGTCAAGCATCTTTTTCCAGTGCTCAAGATTTTCTTTAATGTCAAACCTTCTGCATGGGCAATTGGTTTTTTTGCCTATATATTCCTTAAATTTGTCAGAATCGCAAGTGCACACATAGGCAGCATCTTTTTTGATAAGTTTTTCTGCATATCCATAATAAAGCTTCATCCTGTCAGACTGAATGAGAATCTTAGCACTTCCATCAAAAAGCCAATCACTCTCTGCTTTAATCATTTCATATGCTTTTGGATAAATATTCTCAGGATTTGTGTCTTCTATTCTCATGTATAATTTTCCGCCGTACTCTTTCACAAAGAGAAAAGACAAAGAAAAAGTTAATGCATGCCCTGCATGCATTGGCCCCGAGGCAGACGGAGCGAGCCTCATGACAACTTTTCCTTTCTTCGCTCCCGGTAATTCCGGTAAGCCTTCCCGGCCTTCTCTGACATGCACAACTTCTTCAAGTTTCTTAAATTCCTTCTCTTGCTGTTCTTTTGAAAGATTGTTGACTTCAGCGATAATATCACTTATTTTTTTAGAATTCTTTTTTACTTCTTCTGGTTTTAACCCTTCATTAAATAGCGCAGAAATCACAGAGCCCATTCTTGCAACTCCATCATATGCAATCGCGTTTTTCAACGCGTATGCCATCGCCTTTTTTTCCAGGTTTTTAATCATCTCTAAAAAAAGCAGAAAGCATTAATAAATCTTATTCAATGTTAACTTTCAGCTCGTCCAATATCAGCTTTTCTTTCAAGAAGCTCAACCCTTTGCTGCAAGTGATATATCTTATTCGATAAATCATCGAGCCTGTTTACTATGTCAAGAATTCTTTTTGCCAGTCTTTTTTTCTTTTCCTCTGGGCTAACAAGCGAGTCAGAAGCCTCGTCTTCAGGCCCGAGTTTTTCAAATGCCTCATTTATGTTTTTTTCTGCTTCCCCTTCAGACGCTTCTCTGTCTTTTTTCTGTCGGTATCTTTCTGCAAGATCGACAATTTCCTGCCTCTTGCTTCCGAAACCAAATAATCCCATAAAAGCTAGAAGGTGGCTTTATTTTTAAATTTAGTTGTATTGGGGGAAGAAACATTTTTTAAAGACATTATACATTTAATTGGTATGAAAATAAAGGAGGTCTATTAGGAACTTGACTCTGCCTTCTTAAAGGAGGTTGACTGTCAAGGAACCTTTGTTCCTTACATTGGTCGCCACAATTTCACAGATAATCGGAAAGGTAAATCCTAAGCTTTATGCAGAAAACAGCAAGGATTTGCTGAAGAAATATGGTTCTCTAGGCGCAGTTAACTCAGAAGAAATAAAAGAAAAACCAATTTCAAAGCACGAGCTTGTTTATGATTCCTCTTCGGAAACCCTTGAGCCGGTTTATTTCTTTATCCTTGATTTAATGAACGACCTTGGCTTACAAACAGAAAAATTCATGGACAATTTTTCCTCTTCTCCTGGCTCAGGACATTTTGCTGAATTAGGCCAGAGGGCAACAGCCATGCAGCAGCAGGGGTCAAAAATTCTCGCAGACATCAATGCTGTTCTTAGAAGCGTATTGAATATTATTTATGATCTTAAGGAATTCAGGATTCGTTTAAGCAGTTACGACGCCCTTAAATCAGAAAAAAAAGAAGCTGCAATTCTTGCATTAAAACAATTGTGGATGGACAAGGTTGACATAAATAAAGGGAATTCTAGCATAAAAGCCATGGCTCTCGGACAAGCGGGATTCCAAACATTAATAGACGCATTTCTTTTTGTTAAAGACCTCAAAGAAGTGGATTCTGTTGACTTGAATGACCGTGTAAAACGTATTCTTCGCGCGAGAGTCTTAGAATTTAATGATTGGCTTGCGCATTCTGAAGGAGAACTTAGAAAAAGATATAATCTTGAAAAAACATATTTGAGCAGCCAGGTTAATTCTTTGAAGCTATACGCACGCTGGGCTAAGCCCTACTTAAAAGCTGCCCAAGAGCTTGAAATGAAGGATACTGGAGGGCGCGAACCTGCACTTGTCAAGGCATTCAACACTATTGTCTTGGAATTAACGCTTCTCGGCAAGAAAAAAATTGATGTGCATGAAGAAGTTCTTTCTGGAAATTTTCCAAAAGAAATTGAAAGACTAAAGACAAAAAATTATTACAGCTGTGTTCTAGTGGATTTCAGATTTCGCGGAATTCCGCAAAGAGTGAGTCAGCAGTCTCATTATGTCTTCGGCGGAAGAGCAGACGTGTCTTTTAAGTCTTATGTTCTTAATGAAGACGAGCTCAAAAAACTTAATGAAGAAATCGATGCTTCTGATGTCGGTGATGTTCTAAGGCTGATAGAAGGCTCAACAGGAGAAAGCATGGCTCAGCTTCAGGAAGAAATAAATTTTTTCCTAGAAGAAAAAGAAGACGAACAAGAGCGCAAGAAATCAGAAGATGATTCAAACCCATTCACTGCTTTAATAGGGGGCTATGAATCAAAACCAGCAAGCCCAGAAACCGCTGAAAAAAAAGCCGAAGCGAAAAAAGAAAAAGTGAAAATCAAACCAGAAAATTATGCAGAAAAAGAAATTATAAGAAAGCTTGCATCAAAAAATGCAGAAGATATCACATTCAGGGTTTTTGATACATACAAAAAAGCGCATGGAATGCCGAGTTATACTTAGTGGTTTTGGCGTAGGACTGCGCATAGTTTAGCATAAAAATTACTTTTATAAGTGATATTTCCCTTATTAAAAAATGATGAAGGAAAAGGGGTCAAAGCAGGACAAGGGAAATCCAATTTGGAATACTATCAAGACGGAATGGGAATATCTCGGAAGTAGAAGAAATGTATTCATAACTTTTCTCATTCTATTCACGATATCTGGCATCATAGCACTAATGACTCCTCTCGTTATCGGATTGATTTTTAATTCTATACAAAATAGTATAACTTCCGAAGCAGAATTCAAAAAACTAGTAATATTGATTTCAATGATTTTTTTCATACAGCTTGGATCTTGGGCATTTCATGGAATAGCACGTGTTCTCGAAGGAAGAACAGGGTTTTTTGTACGAAATAATTACACAAATAGAAAAATAAACCAGATTTTAGAGCTTCCAATAAAATGGCACAAAGACCACCATTCAGGAGATACTATAGACAAAATAAATCGGGCAAGCGGATCAATTGAATCTTTTTCAAGTTTCACTATGTTCCAAATAGTTTATGCAGTAATAAACATTTTTGGTTCTCTGATTATTCTGTTTTTCGTGGATTTTAAAATTGCTTTATTCGCATTTGTTTTTTCTTCTGCAGTGTTATATATAATAATGAAGTTTGATAAAAAACTTAGAGGATATTACAAAGAATTAAATGTTTATAGCAACAAAGTTTCGGCAGCAGTCTTTGACTATGTAAGCAATATATTCACCGTAATAACCTTAAGGCTGAAGAAAACGGTTGCCCAAGAAATTAATGATAGGCTAATGGCAAGTCATGATACAAACAAGAAAGCTGTAGTATTAAACGAAATAAAATGGGGATTTGGAGATCTTGCAATCTCTCTTATGACTGTGGTTGTCTTGATTTTTAAAGCATATACTGACTATGCCAGTGAGGGAGTAATAATGATAGGAACACTATACATTTTGTATGGATATCTAGAAAGAGCAGGTGGAACCTTCCAAAGATTTGCACAAATTTATGGGGAGATAGTTCGTTATGATGCAAGGCTTGTAGGAGCACGTCCTATTGAAGAGGCTTTTGAAAAAGTGAAGAATGAGGTTGGAGAAAAACTTCCTCCCAACTGGGAAAAAATAGAATTAAAAAATTTTGATTTTAAGTATGACCAAGAAGGTGAGAAGAAACACCTAAGTAAAGTAAATATTTCTTTTAAGCGAGGGCAGAGAATAGCTTTGATCGGGGAAAGTGGTTCTGGTAAAAGCACTATCTTATCATTGATGAGGGGGTTATACCCCCCAGACAAAGGAGATGTTTACTGCGATGGGAAAAAACTTAATCATGGGCCTTCAAGATTAAAACAGCACATAACACTAATTCCCCAAGACCCTGAAATATTCAACAATACTATAAAATATAATATTACAATGGATCTAAAAGTTAAGAAAGAGCATTTGGAAAAGGTAATTGACATGGCTCAGTTTGGAAAAGTGGTTGATAGACTTGAAAAAGGATTAAATACAAATGTTCTGGAAAAAGGTGTTTCATTAAGCGGGGGAGAAAAGCAAAGACTGGCTCTTGCTCGAGGAATTTTAGCGGCAAGGAAAAGTGAAATCCTGCTGCTGGATGAACCAACAAGCAGCGTTGACAGCTTAAATGAGATGAGAATTCATGAGGCTTTGTTCAGAGTTTTTCGTAAAAAAACAATCATATCCTCAATTCACAGATTGCATTTGCTAAAAAACTTTGATTATATTTATATGTTTGATAAGGGAAAAATTATTGCAGAAGGAACTTTCGATGAAATGAAGAAAACCCCAAAATTTAAGAAAGTTTGGGAAAAATATGGAACGAAATAATTACTCAAAAAGGTAAAAAAGAAATCTTTGTAAAAAATAAAAATAAATAAAAAATTATTGAAATAAATATGATGAAGGGTTTTAAAAAACTTATCTTCTTTTCTTTTTTTTCTTAGCCATTTTTATTTCCCCCTCTTTTTTGGTTTTTTATGAGAACTAAAGCTTCTAACTCTTGCGTTCATTAGTGTTTACTAAGTTTTTTTGCTTTAATTACTTTTCTATTTTTACGGATTTCCAAAATAAAAAGCGCAAACCCGCAAATTAAAAAAATAAAACCAAAAACAGAAAGTAAACTAGAACCATCGCCGTTAGAAATCACATATCCGGTAATCCCTGGGAGAGAATCCATTAAGAGCAATGTTCCAAGCATTACAGAAAGCGTCCCGATTATAATTTTCCTCATGTTTCAGTCATTATTTTAGGTAATGCTAATTTTTATATATTTCCATTTCTTAGTATAATCATGAAAAAGACTAAAAACAAAACAAAGGACGAAAAAAATATAGACAAAGAAATAGCTACACAATTAAAAAAATCCTTGGTTAAACCTCAAGAAAAATTAGGCTCTGAAAAACTAAAAGAATCAATGCTTGAAGAAGAATCGGAATCAAACTCGAATGACCTTGAATTTCATCAGTTTATGCGACAATCCGCGCCACAGGAAGAAAGAGCCCCTGTTTTAGAGAGAATCGCCGGCTCTGCGCCAAGGCCAATCTTCGTCGGCGGAATACCTCAAGGAACCCAAGCAAATTCAAAAGAAGAAAGCAGCGATGAATTCAAGTATGTTTCTTCAGGTTCAGAAACAAATGAGCCAAAATACGTTGAATCTTCGACGCAAATTTATAAAGAACCAGAAAGATTAAGATTTGAAGAAGCTGGAAGAAAGAGAACAGGTCCCTGGTCAGAAACAGGCCGAGAAGCGCTTTTCACACAATCTGCTGAAGCAAGAGTAGAATCTCCGACTCAAGAAAGAATACAAAGAGTTGATAGGTTTGATTTTGAAAACGTCGGAAGAAGAAACCCCCTTGAAAGAGAGGAGCAAAAATATGAGAAATACAAGCCGAGGACTTCTAAATGATTTAGTTATTAATTTTAAATTACATCAAAAACTAATATGTTAATGTAAAAACCGTCGTAATTAAAGATCATTATCAAATTACTTTAGTTTATTCAACTTAAACATATTAACCTTTAGACTAACAAATTTAACAAAAACCTTCGTCGTAAACTATATAAATTAATCATAACTATAACAATCATGGTGGAAAAAGCAGGCTACAAAATCTCAGACATTTATCAGGGAGGTTATTCTGGTTTAACGCCCCCTTCTAACACTTATCTTGCCGCAGGAAGCCTAGGAATGACTACTGACCCGCGTTCAGCAAATCTCTTGCAGGAAGTTTCCTCTAAACTTTCTTCAGGAGCAAAACAAATCGAAATTGAAGGCGTTTCCGATAAAATTTTTGACTCCATACCAAAACAGCATCTAAAAGAAGTTCACAGGCTTTCAAAACTTACCGGTATTGACGTTTCTCTTCACGGTCCTGTAATAGATGTGGCGGGATTTACTCAAAGTGGTTTCAGCGAAAATGATAGAGAGCTTGCAGAGGAAAAAGTTACTCAAGTTCTTTTGCGAAGCCATGAACTAAACCCAAGCGGAAATATTCCTGTTAACTTTCATTCTGCAGAAGGAATTCCAGGTTCACAATTTCTTCCCCCAAGAAAAAGAACAGAAGAAACAGGAGATTATAGAAAAATGATTGCCGTTAACAGAGAAACAGGAAGAATGGCGCCGTTGGAGCCTGATTTAGAATATCATCCCGGAGGTAATGTCAAGGGAGAAATAAAAACTCCAGAAAGACGTTTGGATAATTTAAATTCCACAGAATGGAGAAACTCATTATTTCAAATAGAAGTCAATAGAGAAAATGCCGAAAGAATTATGAAAGATGTTCACCCAATTGTCATAGCAAGGGCCGCAGCACTTAGATCCGGAAAATTAAACCCTGCGGAAATTTCTGGAGACGAAAAAGAGCAAATTCACAAAATTTTTTCCGCATATGAATTTGTTGAACAAGCCAAAATGTCTGCCGATTCTCTTTTTAGCAAAGCATATGAATTTGCGAAAGCGGATGGTGATGTGAAACGGATGAGTGATTTAAAAAACTTTTCTGAAAAATATGGAGAACTAATCGGTGTAGAAGATGGTAAGATAAAAAGTCCAGAAAAATATCTCAATCCAAAAATCCATTCAGAAGCATTGAGAGAATTGATTGGAACTTTAGAAGAAAACTCTCCAAAAATGTGGGTTCCAATAGAAGATTTTGCAATAAAAAAATCCTCGCAGACTTACGGTAATGCTGCTTTTGAGGCTTACAAAAAATTCAAAGATAAGTCACCGATTTTGGTTATTGAAAATCCTCCAGCAGGTTTTGCGTTAAGTACAGGAAAAGACATAAAAAACATTGTTGTAGCATCAAGAAAGCAATTTGTCGATAATGCAGTAAAAGAAGGCATGTCTGAATCAGAAGCAAAGCGCCAGGCAGAGAAATTCATAGGAGCTACCTGGGACGTAGGGCACATAAACATGCTGAGAAAATTTGGATACGATGAAAAAGAAATCATAAAAGAAGCAGAGCAAGTTGCACCTTATGTAAAGCATGTTCATCTTTCTGACAATTTTGGTTTGGAGCATACAGAACTCCCGATGGGAATGGGAAATGTTCCCCTCAAAGAAATAATGGAAAAGCTTGGAGAAAAGGGCTTTAATGCAAGAAAAATTATTGAGGCAGCAGATTGGTGGCAGCATATTAAAACCTCTCCATTTCAGGAAACTTTAGAGGCTGCGGGCTCTCCTCTTTATTCAATGTACATGGCTCCTTATTGGTCTCAAGCCCCAGGACTTTACCAAGGATATCATGGAGGATTAGATGGTCAATGGCTTCCCCAGATAAATTATGAAACTTTTGGAACAAGCTTTGCAAGGCTTCCAAAAGAGCTTGGTGGCACTCCTCAAGGAGCACAAGGCTCAAGAATGTCCGGAAGACCAATGGAATAATTTTTTCTTTTTTATCAAGAATTAATATAAATCTTTAAATATACAAATAAATAGAAAAAGTTATGACAAGTTTGGATACTTTAGATTATGCAATAAATCAATTGGTGGAAAAGAAAGGATTTAAGCTTAGTGGAGAAAAAGGAAAAATAAGAGAATTAGCCTCAGACGAAGACCATAAAGTTGTTTCAATTAGAGATAATGATAGATATGCGGAGTTTTATCCTCCTTACAATAGAACTGCACCAACAATTTCCGGAGTTAGATTATTAGTGAATTGCCTTGAATCACATCATTATCGCATGAATTTAGAACATCCCTTAAAATAAATTTTTTCTCCAGAATTCAGTAAATTTAAAAACTATATTCTATAATCATTTTGATTCAAAGGTTATATTAATTTAATAGTAATTACATTAGAAAGATTTATATAATAATATATTGTGAGAAAGATATGGCAGATTTAAAGATATACCTAATCAGATACACAGTTCAACAATATAGCAGACCCGCAATGGAGGATGATATTCAATACGATCCATGTAGTGACACGGCTTTTAGAGTAGCAAGAAATTCTCAAGAAGCTATTAGAAGTTTTAAAAGATATATTACACCAAAAATAAAAAAATCTCTTGATGAAAGAATAAAAAGTGGATGCTTTTTCCTTCCTCGTGAAGGTATTCCATGGATGAGAATAGATAGTGCTAGAAAGGTTGATTCTGTACAGGGGCATAGGATATCTGTTGATTGATTCTCGCCGAGAAAGTAATACTTTAAAGTTAAAGTTTTTAAACTATATTCAATAATATATATTGTAGGATATAAAAGAGAATTGGTAAATTTAAGTTAGAATATGTTAAATAAAAAGATGGTTGGTGTTGACAACTTGTTAAACTATTTTAATATAAAACCAGTTTTTGCACTAGCAATTAAAAATCAGTCCCATAAAAATATAATATAAGATGGCAAAGAAACAAAAAAAATCCAATAATAAAAAATCTTCTGGGAAAAACAGCAAAACCCCAAAAAACATTCCTACATTGCAGTTGAAAAAAGAAACAGACATAGCGATGGATTTTGCCTTAAAGACTTACAAGGTATTTGACAAGATTGTAAAATCTATTGTTCTTTTCGGCTCCACGGCGAAGCAAACCGCTGTAACAGGTTCTGATATAGACATTATAATTATTATCGATGATGTAAGCATTAATTGGGATCAGGAATTGATTGCGTGGTATCGTGAGGAACTTGAAAAATTAATCAAAGCAAATCCTTATCAAAATGCTTTACATATTAACACGGTTAAATTAAGCACTTGGTGGGAAGACTTAATGCGTGGAGACCCTGTTGTAGTCAATATTCTTAGATATGGAGAACCCATGGTTGATATGGCTGGATTTTTTAACCCATTAAAAGCACTTCTTCTCAAGGGAAAAATCAAATCAACCCCTGAAGCAATTTATGCCGCGCTTCAGAGAGCGCCGCAGCATATTGCAAGAAGCAGAATCGCCGAATTAAATTCCATAGATGGGCTTTTTTGGAGCATGGTTGATTCTGCACACGCTGCATTGATTGCAGCAAATGTTTCACCGGCATCTCCAGAGCACATTTCCGGAGACTTAAAAGAAGTTTTCGTGAACGCAGGAAAATTAGACATGAAATATGTTATTTGGTATCGTGATCTTCTTGTTCTCCATAAAAAAATAGCTCACGGAGAAATAAAAAACCTCAAGGGTGTTGAAATTGATGCATGGCAGGAGCGCGCAGAACAATTCTTAGAAGCCATGGCAAATCTCGTTAAGGACTTGATTGAATAACAAAAATTATTGCGATTTTTGTTTTGTTTTAAATTGAGAATGGAGCCTTAAATATCCAGAATCTTTAACAAGGTAAAGATGTTCGCCCCCTTTTCTATAATGTACCACTTTTCTTGCACCATATCTTTGAATTAATGGAAGTGCTTGAATTTCTGTAATATTAACTGCAGTATATCCATCCATTCGCAATTCCGATACCTCATAAAGCCTATCTACTTTTATTTCCAGCGCCATATTTTATTTCAAGTTTTTGTCCGTTCGCCATTTCTGTTTGGTCTTCGTTTAAGATTTTTTATCCTCCCCCCTGGCTCAGACATATAATGGTGAATGACTCTTACGAGGTTCGGTTCTCTAACAACAAGGTAATTATCATTTCCTCTTTTCCATCTTATCATTCTATCTCTTTTATATTTTTCAGAAAGTGAAGGATTAAGTCTTATTGTTTTAAAAGCAAAATATCCTGCTTCTCTAAAATCAGAAACATCATAATTTTTACCAACTTCAAATCTTGGCCGTGTTGTTGGTTCTGCCATTTAAAAACCGAGAAAAACTAGTATTTATTTCTTTCTAATTTATCTTGGTAATCTCATACACCCTTTTGGGATTTGTCCAGTTATTTCTTCAAGGGAATATCTTTGTGGAAAAGCATTAGTCATATTTCTACTACGTTCGAAAACAACTTGAGCTATTCTTTCTTTTGGTACTTCAGATAAGGCTCTTGCTGAAATTAATACGCCAGAACGTTCAGAATAGGGAACACTAACAATGTTTGCATGCCAGTATGTTTCATTAGTTACAGGGCATCTTCCATATCCCAAAAAGTCTCCAATCAAATTTTTTAATCTTTGCATTTTCTAAAATTAAACCTTAGAAGCCAAGCCCTTTAATTCAGTTTTTCTTGTAGATTCTACTGCTCCTGGTCTTAAGCTTTCAAGAGTATATCTGTCAAGAGCATCTATAATTTCCATTACTTCATGGTATTTCTTGAATGTTTCCTTAGCTTCTGAAACCTGCTCAGGAGTATATTGATCTTTAAAGTCATTATCTTCTGAATCTTGAACAATTCTAGAAGCCTTTCTATATTTTTTCATGATACTTACAAGAGTTTCATCATATCTCCCCAATTTTGCGACGATTTTATCTTTGTCTTCTTTATCAATACTATTTAATACAGGAGCGTACCATCCAGAAGCTAATTCAATTAGCTTGTACTCTCCTCTCTTTTCTTCGAATTTTCCCGCGTAAATTTGTGTTGCAGTTTCTATTCCTTCTTTAGACGCCTTAGTTCCTCTGATAAAACCTTCAGCATCTTCTCCAAGATTAAGACCTTTTGAGCCAGCAAGCACCTCAAGAGCACCTGGAGCATATCTTCCACTTTCTTTAGATGATGCCAAGTGCGCAGCTAATGCACCATATTGGTACTTCTCAAAATTTGGTCTTTGTGTTACGTCTGCCATTTTCTATGTTTTTCCCAAGAACTTGAACTTTATAAATCTTTCTATTTGTTACTATTACATAGTTAATAACACAAAAGCCATAACTCTAAAATATTAAGCGTTTGAAACCGGAACATTCAACACAGTAGGTTTCTTAACTTCATAAAGAACTTTAGTCCTGCACGGTAATTTTGGTTTTACCTTGGATAAAACGTCTCTAATAACGGCAATAGCTTTCTCATTTGGAACAGCGAAGAAGAATACCCTTGTGCCGTGCTTAACAATCGCTGCCTTTCCCATTGGCTTCCCAAAAGATAATTGCATTCCAGACTGCATTCTGTCTGCTCCTGCACCAGTAAGCATCTTATTCTCTCGTTGAATATGGTGCGGGAAAGGAACAACCCTGAAAAGATATTGCCCTGCAAGGTCTGTATCGAGTCTTTTATTGATATATTGTCTGCATGCTTCGAGGGCGTTGTGCCTTATTTGTGCTGATTCATCGGCAACTAGGGTAAGTTCATGGGGAAATTTTCCTTCACGATAAAGCTTTTCAGAACCCATTGTAAACTTCACAATATTCTGCGGCGGAACAGTCTTTATGTAAGCCTTGCCTTTCTGTTTGCTTATCCTCGTAAAAGGAACAACAGATTTTTTCGAGTATGAAGATGCTTTTCTTAATGCCATTTTTTATAACTTAGTAGCTAGTTTAACCAGCTTTGATTTTATTTCCGTAGGAGTACTGTCACAAATCACCAAAAGATCTGACTTTTCATTTGAGTTTAATATGACATCATTTCCATAGACTCTTGCAGTTTGGGGCTTTCCCATGTAAATTCCATTAGAGATTTCAGGATTTCCATAAACTTCTCTTAGTTCAGCGTCAAGAGCAAACCATCTTCCCGGTTCTAAATTTATTTCAACCATTTTATTTTACTTCTCCTACTTTTTCTCTTTCTCTAGCAACATAGATTCTTCTTGATTGAACAGAAATGATTGAACTTTTGGCTATGTTTTTTAATAATTCCTTATGTGTTAATCCAGTTGCTTGATATGGTTCTGCTTTAAGGAAGTCATCATATTCTACATGTAAAGAATATCTACAGTTATGCGGCAAGTCTTCAAAAGAGCATAGGGGAGAATTTTGTCTATCGCGGGTGTCAGCGACTAAATTAATCTTCAAGCCCCTTCCAACCCTGCTCCAATCAATTAAATCATCTAATGTAAATGTAGCATTCATTTTATCTCCACTTCCGTCGTTATTGCCTGGCCTGGAAGCCCGATTTCGAAAATAGCGCGGACAAGACCTTTATTTCCATGTGCTCCAGAAACTTTTCCTCTTATGGCTTTTCCTGCTGGTGAGGTCCAAGTAACTTCTTTGCCGACGAACTTCTGTGCTTCGATTCTGTTTTTTGCTCCGAAATCTAGCAAGAAGTGCCTTTCATGGACTGTTTTACGACCGCGACGAAATTGTACAACTTTTCCTTTCATTTGGCTTTTCCTAAAGACGAATGAGCTAAAACTTTATTTTTTGTCTTCATTTTCTTTGGTTTGCTTTTAGTATATAATCTACTGCAAAAATACTTTTAAAAAGATTGCTATTAGGACATTTTATTAAATTGGGACAATTAAGCAAGTCAATAATTCATTTATTACAACTCACTAGTGTTCGGTAGATATTATCATTAATAACAGAAAAGTATATCAAATTAAAATCAATTAGACATTTATGTTCTTATTAGCTCATTTAGCCGCGGGTTTGATAATAGGAAAATTAACACAAAATTATCTTGTAGCATTAATAGCCGCTTTATTTGTAGATATCGATCATCTGGTTCCATACATAAAGCACAAAGTTATATTTAACTTGAAAAAATTTTGGGAGACTATAACAAATCCAAAAGACCCGTATGGTAGTCAAAGAAACTATCTTCATTCTATTTTTGGTTTTATCTTGGTTAGTTTAATAGTATTCTTATTTGACCAAAGAATTGGAATCGTGTTTTCTTTAGGATATTTAAGCCATTTATTGCTAGACGTACTAGATAATTCAGATTTTTATCCATTTTATCCAATAAAAGAAATAAATATTAAAGGCCCAGTAAAGTATTTTTCTAAAGCCGAGTTTGCTTTAACCTTAATTTTATTTATTATATTCTTTATAGTTTAAACACGCGGATATGCTTGGTAAGAAAATTAATAATTTTTTTAATATTGCTTATTTAGTAACTAACCAGGCTCTGCTCCAAATGCGATAAACTTGATTATATTCATTTTCAAGCATAAACCCAAAACTAAGTTCTTCTACTGCATAATCTCCGTCTCCACCCATTTTACCGTCTATTCTTGAATCTCCAAATGATGTTCCAAACCTTCTTTTTTCAGCATTCATAAAGGCCCATAATGCTTCTCCTATTGACAATTCTTGTTCTTTGAAAGTGTCATATTCTCTATCATCAATAGCTCCAAACATGAATCTAAGCCCAAATTTAGACATTATTCTCATTTGTTTAAAATATCTATCTTCGATAGGATTAGAAGACTCTTGAACAAAAGCTACATAATCTTTATCTTCTGCTCTTACATTCATCATTCTTAAAAATCCTTCAAAATCTTCTTTTCTAGCCTCATTACCAAAATAAATAAGGCCACCAGTTTCTTCTTGTGGGGGGTCGCCCCTAATAGGTTCAAGAGAATTTTTTTGATAGCCATAAACACCATTTCCATAAGGAGCAAATTTAGACAAGTCTCCTGGTTGAACTTGTAATTTTTTACCGGGCCATATTGCAGGACCTATAATTATTTTGTCTAACCCTTGTTTTGCCATTTTTACATTTTAGAATTCTAAGGCGATTCTCTTACCATCACCTCTAAAATACTAAAAAATATGACTTTTTAATCTTTTTGGATAAATAACAAGAGTCTTTATGATAAGAAGTTATTAAAAAATTAGTAAAAAACACATCTTCTTAGCTTAAAGAATTATCTCGAAATCGCCGAGTTCTTTTTTTATCAGCTCGAAAACTTTTGGCTTTATCTCGATGCCTTTTTTTGACTTCTGGGTCTCGACGCATTCTGAAACTTCTTTCATTCCAGAGTCTTCAATTTTATCTGTAATTTTTTTCACTGTGTTTTCGCTAAACAAGAAAGAAATCCCATTGCAATGCAGAAGCTCTGCAATCATTTCCTTTCCTGCTTTCTTGTATCTGAGCCTCATTCTGCCTCTTTCCATCGAAACCAAATCGCTTCTCTGGGAATATTCTATTAAGTCATTGATAAGAATCGTTGCATTTTTCCTTGCGTCATCAACCTTATGACTGCTTAGCTTGCCTTTCTTGAAGTCTGCCCTCGAGCTAACCAATTCATTCAAAATCCTTAAATGCTGATGAGTGAACTTTCCTTTTTTAACAAGGTTATTTTCAAATTCAGATATTAATTGTGATTGGGGTTTTTTACCGAGTATGGCTTCTAAAAGAGTAAATACGTCTTTGTGAATCTGTTCTATTGTTTTTTCTTGCCCGCGTTTTTCTATCTGTTTTCTCAGTTCCTTTAGTCTTTCCAGATAATCTTCTGTTCCCTGAAGCAAGTCATCGAGTTCTGCTCCTTTTATTTCCTTTATTTTCTCGTGTTCAAAATCCTTGTAAATACCGACAATTTTTTCAAGAATAGCAATATATTTTTTCTCCAGCATTTTTTCCTTGTCGACAAAAATTCTCTTCATTTCACTTACTGTATGCTTTGGCGTCGGCGGTGGGAGTCCATATAACATCAGTAGCGCCTGTGAAGGCGTCATAACGCCCCAATAAACATCATGTACAAGAATATCAAGAAGCGTGGCTTTAGCTCTCTTTACTGTCTTGTCTCCCATGGACATGAACATATCTATTGCCTCAGGGCTTGGCTTCAAACGCCCCATCTTAAGAAGAGCTTTCCATGGCAGGAACGTGCCTCGATCGTAAAGAGGAACACCGTCACGAATAAATGTGAAAATAACAGGATGAGCATCTTTGACAGACTCCCAAAAATCAGTAAGAAGATAAACCTGAACATTTAGGACATTTTTTTTAGCCCCTGCAAGCGCGGTTGCTTGTGAAATATATTCAAGAATCATGCTCCTAAGCCTTTCTTTTAGTTCAAGTCTTGGCATTCTCTTGACATCTGTATCATTAATAATCACGAAAGCATCAACATCAGACTCTTTGGTCACATCACCGCGTACCAAACTCCCAGCAATTACATAAGAGACAATATACTTGTCAAATTTCTGTAAAACAAGAGATTTATGAATTGCCGCAACTCTCAGCGAAGCCAAAATACCTGTATCGTGTAACGGAAATGAAAGCGCAATAAAATTCACTAGGTCAAATTTACTGTCTAAGCAAGATTCCCAAATGTCAACCGGAGTCTTAATATAAACCCAGACATTTTGTTTTGTCCTGGCAACTTCTTCAACAATTTCTTTTTTTATCTTTGGAATTTCCTTGAATTTTTCCTCGGGAATAATCATGTAGAGATGAATCTTTTTTTCCAGACTTTCTGCCTGCTCTTTTGCAATGCCTTCCCCAAGTTCATCTTCAATAAAAAATCTGTTTGCCTGAGGAGAAAGGATTCCTAAGGCTTGTGTAAAGGGGTATTTTTTTACTATGAATGCTTTTAATTTCTCAAGTTCTTTTTTTGCTTTTTCTAGTTCTTTCTGAACCTCATTGGAGTTTTCAGGTATTACCGGTTTTTTTGACGTATATTTGCTGTCAAGCTCCATTCCCGGAATTTCCTGAATTTCTGGTTCTTCGTCGTGTTCTTCTTCCTTTCTTGAATCTGAATCGCTAGAACGAGATTTCTTATCTGATTTCATAATGAGAATTAATTTCTGGTGCTTATAAAACTTGCGAAGTCGTAAAACTTAAAAGCCCTGTTCCAGTATGAATTTTAATAAAGGCCCGTTAGTCTAATGGCAGAACACCTCGTTTACACCGAGGAAGCGAAGGTCCGATTCCTTCACGGGCCATTAACTAAAATTAATGGACTTGACGAAATTTATTTCAGTCTGGGCCATTTGAAAAGATATAGAAAGGGGGTAAAATGAAATTTGTAGATATATTAAGGAAACTTGGAATTTTCAGAAGCGGAAAGGTAAAAGCAACTTATAAGAACGGAAAAGAAAGGCCCATTGAGTTCCTAGATTCTGGAGTCTTTAATTCAAAGAAAGATTTGATTAAGTTCAAGAAAAAGAAAAGATAAATGTGACTAAAACTAGTATAAATAAATAGCTTGTTAGAAAAGTAGCCTTTTTGGTCTATTTGTTTATACCTAGTATTCACCAGCTCGGTTCTGCTGCGGGCTCATTTTTCTTTTGTGTCTACATAAGAAAGATTTATAAATATTGTAGACATAAATAAGATATGGCATTTACAGAAATTAGAAACATTAATGGTAGACAGTATTACTATAGGGTAATCTCCATAAGAAATGGAAATAAAGTTTCAAAAAAGAGGATATATCTTGGAAAAGGATTATCAAGCTCAGAGGTTACAAAAAAAGAAAAAGATGCCGATAAAAAAATGTCGTCAGAAAAGATAATACCAAACAAAGAAATAGAAAGTATTAAATTTAAAATAATAGCGATTTTAAAAAAAAATAAAGTCAGCAGGGCCGGAATTTTTGGTAGTTATTCAAAAGGAGAACAGAAAAAGAATAGTGATATTGATATAGCTGTTGAAATTAATGATAAAAACATGAGCTTGCTTGGATTTATTGAACTAAAGCTAAAATTAGAAGATGTTCTGGGAAAAAAAGTAGACTTAGTAGAATACTCTGTGATTAAGCCATTAATAAAAAATCGTATTTTAAATGAGGAAATAAAGATAATATGAAAAGAGATATTAATTTATTCATTCAAGATATCCTGGAGAATATAAAGGATATAGAATCCTTTTCTAAAGGATTAAATAAAGAAAAATTTGAAAACGATAAACTTAAACAAAATGCCGTAATAAGAAGTCTGGAAATAATTGGAGAGGCTACGAAAAACATCCCGGATTCATTCAGAAAAAGGTACCCAAAAATCCCTTGGAGAAAAATTGCTGGGTTTAGAGATATACTAAGTCATGCTTATTTTGGGGTAAGCATGGATAGGATTTGGAATATAATAGAAATAGATTTACAAAAACTTAAGAAAGAGATAAGTAAAATAAAAATTGGTCCTATCTCTTGATTCCTTATTTGCTTTGGGTTAGTTTTGCAGGAGTTTTGAACTATCTTTCTGCTTTCTAAAATTTTAAAAACACTATAAAACTTTGATAAAATAAGATTCAGAGCTTAGAGCCTCTGATTCTGCGCGCTGTTGGTTTAATGGTAGAATATCTCGTTGCCACGCAGAAGAACCAAAGGTTCTTCCGCACCATCTCCTTTAATAATTTGGTGTAAACGCAAAGACGAGGTGACCCGAGTTCGATTCTCGGACAGCGCATACTATCTCCGAGAGAAAACTCTTTTTAGAAAGGCTTAAAAATTAGAGTGATTAGTAGAAAATATGAGAAATTTTCCTGCCTTTATGTTTGGACTTGGATGTTTAATCTTTGCTCTCTTTATCGGTTCATTGCCTATTGGATACATTTTTGGTGTAAATGATCATGGACTAATACGGCTTGGAATAATTGCCCTCGGCATTTTTGCTATATGGTTCAGTTTTAAGAGATAATCCTTTGTTTAAGACTTTATGGAATTGACCCTATTAACAGCTTAGCCCAGTCCAATAAGCCAAAATGACTCAAAACTAAGCCAGAAATAGTTGTGATCAATAAAATAATCAATGCTTTTAAGGCCAGCTTTATAGCTCCTATCTCTTCAAGATAAATATAAGCTCTTCTCAGCGCCCCTCTTTCTTTGAGACTTCTTTCATTCGATATTTTAGAAATCCATAAAAAAGGGTTATGTAAGTTTTTTCTCTCTATCGGAGGGAATGCAATTAATAAATTCTTGAATTCTTTTAATTGGACTATCTTCTTATTCATCTCTATAAAGCCGTCATGTAAGTCGTGAATGTCTCTCGAATTAGAAAGTTTTGATAAAGATTCTTTAATTAATTCTCTAACATTATCTCTTTTTGAAAAAATTAAGTAAAACATTACATTCGAAAAATAATCTTTAAATATACGATAAAATTTTTTAGTGTAGCCTTCTCCTCTTTTCCGTGCAATTTTATTTAAATCTCTAATCAGAGATCGGTAGAAGATTTTTGTTTCATCGATTTTGCCCAGGTTTTCGCCTAGTTTTTTAAGGTCATAAGTAATCTTTTCGAATAGATTAGGATAAAATAAAACATATAGCAAAAAGAATAATGGAAGTAAAATGTACAAAAAAGAAAATAGTGTTGGAGATTGGGCAAAGTTTGAGAAGATCAGCCCAAAGATTCCTAAATAAACAAAAAGAATAGAAAAAACAAAAAGGATTTCTGATATCAAAATTCTCTTTTCAATAGGAATTTTATTGATCTTCTCTTTTAAATTTGAGAGGCTCATGATTTCAATAGACTTGTTGCATATTTTAAGTATTTTATGCAATTTCCTCTTATAGCACTAAGACACGGAAAACTATAAAATTACGTGATGATTGTAAAACTTATGAAAAAGATTACCAAAGTTTTTATAATGATGTTTATTGCCGTTATTTCTTTTTTACTGTATGCTCCTTTCTTAAATCAAAAAATTTTAGATTATGGAGAATATGATTGTTGTAATTTGACTATAAGTTCTAGAGAAGGAATTTTCGATAAGCCAACATTATTTAATACAATTAAAAAAGTTACGTCACCATTTGATTTAAAGTATTATAATCTCTATTTAAGTTTTAGCCTTAAAGAAAACCCCGCTTGTTATTTGGTTTATCCAAATATTCTCACATATCAAATTGACAATGAAACAAGAAGTATTATTCGGGGGGATAGAGAATTTGTAAAAACCATAAGATTTGATGAATCTTATAACATTGTTCTTTCAAATTTTACATATAATACTACAGATATAAAGGATTATATTGCTTATAGAAATATTAGTGTTCCAGAAGGCCAAATAATATCATCAATATCTACAGAAATCACGGTGGGAAAAGAAGTAAATTATCTTCTTATTTCAAAAATGACCTGGTTTGATGCTATTGGGAATATGTTTATTTTCTTCTTGTTTTGGATAGGAATTATTTTATTAATTAAAAGCCTTATTGAGTGGATTAAAGAAAGATGAAAAAACCAATAACAAAAGAGACAAAGAAAAAACTTTTAGATGGGCATTTCAGCCATGAAGTAAAAATGTTAATAGAGGGGAGAACTTATTTTAAACCTCGGCCTTCTGATCCAAGAATACTTGATGTTACAGGAAAAGATTTAGAAGCCTTTCTTGTTCATATAAGAATTCTCTATGAGTTTTTTTATAAATCAGGTAATGACGATCTTGCCCACGCTGATCATTATATCCTTGCTTGGAAAGTAAAAAATCCTCTTAAGAATATTGATTATTGGAATGTTCAGATAAACAAATATTTATCTCACTTAACTTATACAAGGGTTACGGGAGCAAGAGGAAAACATCCTTATTACCTTTATCCTGCCGGAGTATTATATAATCATTTTAGATATCTCACCATAGAATTTTTTGATCAATTACCCTCAGAATATATGACCTCAAATCTAGAGAATTTATATGTGGACTTAGTTAAAGCACCCTTCCCTTATTAATGAAAAATCTTAAATAGATACTCTGAGCTAGATTTATTAGATAACCGATTACTTTTATTCAGCTCTTGGTGGGACACCCTTTTTAAAATTAGCAAGTTTTATATAGAAACTTTTCTGGTTAATATTATGGCTAAGCAAGGTCATGTACAACATTCGCATCATACAGAACATGCAACCCATGTCTATAAGGGAGGCGGTTTTTTCAATAGTTTATTTAGTTGGATGGGAAGTAGCGCTGGTTGTTGTATAGGTATTGTAATTGCAGTCATAGTCACAATAATCTTAATTGCTATCTTAGCCAACAATTAATAAAAGATGAAATTGCCATTTTGGATTTGCCATCAGAATCCTGAGAGATGTTTTAAGTTTAAAGGTAAACCAATGGCTTTGTGTTCTAGATGCTTTGGTCTTTACTTATTTATTTTATTGGGGTTTTTGTTTTCATTAACCACGAGATTATCTGATAATTTAGATATTAAATTGTTATTTATCCTAACCATCATATTTACACTCCCTTTCTATTTTGACTCAGCAACTCAATTTTTCGGATGGAGAAAGAGCAACAACCAACTGAGATTTTTCACAGGGTTACTTACTGGATTAATCCTAGGTATTGATATCAATTATATTCTTTTTTATTTTGTTTAAAACCAAACGGCTTTATTATATAAATAGGTGGGAGTTAAAGAAAATTTTCGTATATTGGCACAGGACACAAAAGTTTAAAAATTTGGCTTTCTCATCAAACTAAATAGAATGGATAAGAAAAATTTGGTAATAATAGGATTAGTTGCTGTATTGATTATTATTGGAATTTATCAATTTGCCAAACCTTCTGTTACTGGGAACGTTGTTAATTCTGACAAAATAATAGACACAGGAAAAGAGGGGGATCTATCAAAAGAGGTCAAAGTCATCAACGAGATTGATTATGAGGTGAAGGTTGTTGATAAACTTACAGGTAAGAATTTAGAAAGTGCAGAAGTTTATCTTGATGGGAAACTTGTTGGGAAAACATCAAGTGACGGAAAATTAATGATAGAAAGTTTAGAATTTGGAAAACATTACTTAAGAGCAGAATATAAGAATGAGAAGTCAGATGTTCTAACCAAAGAAGTTACAGAATCGGACAATAATATTACTATCCAAATAATAGCGCCAAGAACGATCAACCTTGAACTAAAAGACTCTGAAACCAACAAACCAATAGACAATGAAAATGTTTTCTTGAAATCAATAGATGGAAAAGCTAATTTTAATCCTATTTTAACCACAGATGAAGGAAAAGCTCAATTTAATGATGTCTTGCCAGGAGACTATGTAATTAGTATTGAAAGATTCCCAAATAAACCAGCAGATATGGTAACAATCAGTTCAAATGATCTAATAACTGCAGAAGTTGATATGCCAAATCCAAGATTTACGGGTTCTATGGTATGTGATGCAACTAAGCCTTTTTTACAAAGTAGTTATCTTGTATGTAATGTAAATCTAAAAAATAGTAATTATGAAAGAGCATTGGATAGCACAGATACTTCTGTTTTGGTTACAGTTTATTCTAGGGAAAATGATGAAGACTTCGACTTTAAAATAATAGGGCATCAGTTATTAGATTTTGGAAAAATTAATGTAGGTCAATCCACTTCAAAGGAGACTACAAGGTTCGATGAATATTCAAGATTTGATGCAGAGACAAAGATTATTGCCACAGTATATGATGGATGGAAATATACCCCCGAGAATAATAAGCAAATTGGAGGAAATCAATTATCCCAAGATTTATTTGATAAGCTAACTACTAATGCAGTCAATTGGTGTGCAAATAATGTTGGGGAATGTGTTGAGGCAGGCACAAAGGTTGCAGGATTTATAGCTTCTGGAGTTTAATTTACAAAAAAGATCTTTTATAGCGCACCGACCACTTTTAATCGAAGAGGGAAAGAGCACTTATTCTTATATTCTAAAATTTTAAAAAGACATTAAGTTAATTTAGTAGTAAGCTCCAATGGCACAAGGGTACTGCGCGAGATTGGAAATCTCGGCCTTAACAGGCATCCAGGTTCGAGTCCTGGTTGGGGCGTATGTTATTTGTGATACAGTTAGAGAATTCTCAAAGACTATTATCAATTGTAATAATTCTTTTAAAGATTGATTTTCATTTTTTATTATGATAGAAAAATTAGTTAGAGGAGAGTTACCTATTCAATCAATTTATCAAAGAGACGAAGCTGTGACTGCAACAGTTCCCATACATTTATCTGTAATGGATTTACCAATCAGTATTAGAATAGATGTCTCCTTAATTGAAGACGCCAAAAATGTAATAAAGTCAGAATACAATCAAGACATGGAATACTATCTCGATATTTTGAAACAAAACGGCACGGATATACCTTCTCTTAGAGGATATGAAGTATTCAAAGAGGACTGGAAACTTGGTGCAGAACCAGATAATAGCGGGTTTTTATCTTTATTTTGGAGAGAGAATGGAGATTTCCACAGTATAAGATTTAATCGGGTGCCAGTAGTTTTAAGCAATAGACATGACGAGTCAGGCCAATTTTATACTCCCGAATCTTTTAGACAGAGTCGTTGGATTGAAATAATCTACAGAAACATAACAGATCCTGAAATTGTTGCAATAAGCCCCGAAAAACTGAGAAGATACGGAAAAGAAAGTGAAATAGCTAGAATAGATGAGGAAAAAGGACTTGCTGAGGTACTAGGGCATGCTTTTAGTTCAGATTATCATATGAACATGGCTAAAACGCTACTCTTACGAAATTTTGGTGTCTTTTATCTAAACAGATTATTAGACAATGCAATCTAAATCCCAACTGTAACACTTTTTATAGGGTTTTGGTTGGGGCGTATTTTATCATCGATAAAATTATGATTTTGAAGAATCTTGGTATTGAGCATAATAGACAAAATTAATAAATCCGTATGGGGATTGTTGTGAATGGGAGCAAAACAATTTGACTACTATATCTTTATAGACTATTCAGATAACTTGATTGGGTATATAATAATTGAAAAATTAAAAATAAAATATTTATTGCCAAAAATATTTCGATTTAGGCACTATAGAGAAGCGGGAGATAAAAAGCTTTACCTAAAGAATGTTAAGAAAACCTTCAAAAGAGAAAATTTATTAGACTATTTTTTAAAACATAAAATAAGAGAAACCCGGCAGAATATAGAGATATTTCTTGATATTGGGGAATTTATTAAAAATAATCCTAATTGCCTTATATTTGCTTCAATAGATAACAAGCAATATAATAATTTTCAAAACTTTGTTAAGATTGTTGACGGAAAAAACATAAAGGTAGTAAAGGAAAGTGAGCTAAAAGTCGGAACTATCGAGTACCAAATAAGCCTTGTTTTGGATAATTGGCTGAACATTGAAAGACTTAACATATGAGAATTTAAAACTTCAAAAAAGCATAGGGTAAGGAGGTCCGTCTATCCTACTAACCACGTCAAGCGTGGGGTTCGTCAGGTCCTGTTTCCCTATGATAAACACACACAAATATACAATTTAAATCTTTCTATTACCCTCTAACAGGCACCCAGGTTCGACTCCTGGTGTGGGCGTTCACCTATTTCTAGAAATCCAAGAGTTATACAAAGGCAAAAATTCTGAAAAAATATCTTCTGAAACTTGTTGAATTCTTCTGTTTCCATCTATTCTTACTACTTTCCCGAAAATCCTTGGGTCAGCTTCTGATAAGCCCAATAAAGCATTATAAGCCTTAATCAGTTTTTCTGTGAACCTTGGATCTTTCTCAAATTTTTCGGTTTTCTTTCTTCTTTCAATTCTTCTTTCCGCAACTTTTCTAGGAATATCTAAATAAAACGTCAAATCTGGAACAAGAAGGCCACGATGATTATGCATTGATAACAAATCATGCAATGGAACGCCTTGTGCCCATTGATAAGCGCACGTTGACATTTTATATCGTTTACATAAAATAACTATGCCTTGTTCTTCTAAAGCAGGCCTAATTATTTGTCTCGTATGTTGGGTCCGATCTTCAATATAAAGTCCTGCCATCTTCAACCCATCAGAATAAGCAACTTTATCATTTTCTAATTTTCTTTTTATTTCTTCATTTTTCCATGGCTCATGAGTCCTAATAACATCTTGATACTTGTCTAAATCTTCTATCCTCTCCTCTAACTTATGAACATGCGTGCTTGTTCCGCTTCCGTCAATTCCTTCAAAGGCAATGAACAAACCTCTTTTTGTCTTTGGCATTTTATTTAATAAAAATATCTTGCTCCCCCCTCTTTACATCAAATCTATCAGGTTCTGAATCAAAATGTACTGGAACTCCCAGGCCGCCAATATATTCTCCAATACCCCTTGCCACTCTTCTTAATGTTGGATGAACAAATCTCGTTGACCTTAACTCCACCATGTACAGCATAGCAGGAAGATCACCACTTATTGAATTTGAAGTATTAAATCCCATAGGAACGTAATATTGGCGCACCTCTAAAGAAGCGTTCAATCCCCAAACTCTTTTTCTTAAATTGGCTAAAAAGTCCTCTGCACTTCCCCTAGTTTCTTCGGGCAGGTTTTCTAAATACCACGAATTAAAACCAATATCTGTAGTTAACAGGGGCATTCGTTGATCTAGTGCCCTATGTCTCTGTAAATCCCTGAAGGAACCAAAATCTAATTTAAATTCAGCATGAATTGTTCCCGCTTGGCTTAAAAATTTAGGAAGCTCTGTTTTTTCAGGTCTTTTATCGATTAACTCTCTCATCCCTCTTAATCCAGATAAATCCAAATTAGAGGTCACAGAAATATCTGGCGAATCAGGATTATGATAAAAATAATTTCCTGCAATTAAATCTTGGTAAGACTCTGTATCAGAGTATCTCTTATTTGTAAATGAGTTTGGATGGGCTTCAAGGACTGCCCCCTCTACTGTGTGGGCAACATTCCTTACTTCTTCTAGAGGATGATGTCGCAGAAACAATAACCTATCTGAAACCTGTCTCAGATTTGAGTGCCATGCCAAATTTGTTGCTGCCCCGGCAGGCAAAAATCCCCTGGCAATATCAAAAGCTCTTGCATTGATAGCCTTCTCATAGACACTATCCTTCTCACCTCCAGATTGTGGGTTTTGCTCTTTCAAAAATCTTCTTATCGGGTCTAAAATAGAAAGATAAAATCTTCTTTGAGACTCTAATAATTCCTGCCCTTCTGCAGTTCCAATAGGATTAACAAAAGGTTGTCTTGAAAAATCAATATATCTTGTAGACGCTTCTTGACCGTTGTATAATCTGTTATCTTGAATAGCCTTTGCTACGAACATAGAAACTCCTTCAATAAATATTGTTGTGGATCCGCAGTCTCCAATAGATTTATGCCCATAGCCGACATAGAAACTGTTCATGAAATTCGCAGCGCCTTTTTGTTTAAGAGCCTCTAGATGGCTTTTGAGACCTCCAACAGATCTGGAATGAAGTGCCTGAAGCATTGCTTCGCCTTCACTGTCTATTACCGCGCCAGTGTCCAAAACATAAACTTCTCCGCCACCAGGAATTTCTCTTCTGACATGATTCAAAGAATCCAATTCCGTCGCCTTTTTTTCTAGGTCAGCAGAGCCCATGGACTCTTAAGAATTTGTTGTTTTAAAAAGAAATCTGTTCCAAGAAATATATTTCATAATTACCTGAAGCCAGTTAGTTTCAAATATTCAAAAAATTCATCGATGTGATTTTTAGCTCCAATTAAGTCAGAGTACCTAACGACGGTTATTCCTGGCGCAGCTCCTTCAATCATTGCTGATAATTTCCCTTCTCGAGCCGTATTATAAAGGGCAAGAATTGGCTTAGCTAGAATCTCTGCGTCCCTTAGTTCGTACCCGACACCCAAACTAGGAGCAGTAACATCTCCAACTAAAACATCTGACTGCCTAATCCAAGTTAGGTCTCTAATACGAATCCCTTTTGCATCTAAAGTCTCTTTTGTTCTGTAATCATCATCAAAAAGGTGTTCGCTTAAAACATGGCCTTTTGTTTTTACATGTCCAAGCAGTTCTTTAACAAGAGGTCTGTTCGATTCTGCTCCAAAAATAGAACCGAAAAAATAGATGTTTAGTAATCTAGTCATAGAAGAAAATCTAAAAAGTAGTATAAAAGAATTGTGGTAGCAAAAAGGTAATACTTAATCCTTCATCTCAATCTTAATATTGACATTCTTTGGAATCTGCATCCTCATTATATGATGGAGGACTTTTTCATTTGCCGGAAGGTCAATAAGACGTTTATGGATTCGCATTTCGTAATTGTCAAAGGTTGCGGTTCCGTTTCCGCATGGGGATTTTCTCGTCGTTATTCTCAATTTTTTCGTTGGAAGTGGCACTGGCCCTGAAATAGTAATTCCTGATTTGCTTGCTATGTCTCTGATAGAATTGCAAATACTATTAATCATTTCTATGTCTGTGCTGTTTAGTTTGATTCTTACTTTTGGCATTTTCTTGTAAATGACATTAGCGGAAAATCTTTTAATTTCCCAGCCTTGGCATGATATAGAAATTCTATCTTCGTTTAAAAACCTTTTTATACTATTTCTTTTTATTATTGCTGTAATAAAAGAGGAAAATGAGCGACGTATTTATTCAAATTAGCCTGGTAATTCTGATTGTTTTAGCTGCCTCTTTTATTATGAGAATTTTGCGGCAGCCGTTAATTATTGGATACATAATATCTGGAATTATAGTCGGCCCGTATTTTTTTGGGGTTTTACCGGGCATAAAAGAAATTCAAACATTCTCTGAATTCGGCATAGCATTCCTTCTTTTTATTGTCGGATTGCACTTGTCTCCGAAAATAGTAAAAGAAGTTGGTAGAATTTCACTCATTACCGGCATTGGACAGATTATTTTCACAACAATTATAGGTTATTTTATAGGAATTCTTCTTGGATACACACCATTAACGTCTTTATACATCGCAATTGCACTGACATTCAGCAGCACAATTATAATACTGAAACTGCTTTCTGACAAAGGTGACTTAGACAACCTTTACGGAAAAATTTCCATAGGATTTCTTCTAGTTCAGGACTTTGTTGCTATTCTGGTTATAATAATGGTTTCGTCTTATTCGACAGGAGCAGGATTTATTAGTGAAATGGGCTTAACTCTTCTGAAAGGAACTTTCCTTGTTTTGATTCTCGCGCCAATAAGCATTTACATCCTGCCAAAGTTACAGAGGTTTTTTGCGAGGTCTCAAGAGCTTCTATTTTTATTTGCTATTACATGGGGGCTCGGGCTTGCATCTTTATTCTTTTACGCCGGATTGTCAATTGAAGTCGGCGCCTTGATTGCCGGGGTTTTGCTTTCTGTTTCGCCCTATCAATTAGAGATAAGCTCAAAACTGAAGCCACTGAGGGATTTTTTCATAATATCTTTCTTCCTGCTCCTGGGCTCACAAATAGCAATAAGCAACGCAAGTCAGCTTTTAATTCCCGCAATTGTTTTCTCTTTGGTTATCATTATAGGAAATCCTTTAATTGTCATGGCTTTAATGGGTTTTGAAGGATACACTAAAAAAACAAGCTTCTTCGCAGGTTTAACAGTTGCTCAGATAGGCGAATTTTCATTAATCGTGATAGCATTAGGAACAAAAAATGGCCATATTCCAAGCGAAATATTATCATTAATAACACTGACAGCTTTAATCACAATAGCGCTATGTACTTACATGATAATTTACTCAAATAAGCTATATTCTTTCTTTTCAAAATACCTGTCAATATTCGAAAGAAAAAAGTTGAAAGAGAAAAGAAAAATAAACCAAAATGTTGACGCTGTCTTGTTCGGATATAACAGGATTGGTTTTGGTATCCTGACTTCGTTGAAAAAAATCAAAGAAAACTATCTTGTTGTCGATTTCAATCCAGACACGATTTCCAATCTTAAAAAATTAGGCATACCTTCTGTATATGGCGATGTTGATGATGAAGCACTTCTCGAGGAATTGCCTTTGAAAAATCTCAAAATTGTCGTATCCACAATACCTGAATTAGAAACAAATGAATTAATCTTAAAAAAGATAAAGACAGCAAACAAAAACACAATAGTGACTTTAAGGGCGCATTCAATAGAAGACGCGATGCAATTGTATAAAGAAGGCGCAGATTATGTTTTAACGCCACATTTCCTCGGGGGAGAATACTTAGCAGAAATGATTAGAGAAATAAAAATAAATCCAGAGGGTTACAAAAAAGAACGTGAAAAACACATTACAATGCTAAAGCAAAGATTTGCTCGTGGCCAAGATCATCCTTTTGTTGAGAAGAATTGATTTTTCCTTTTTGCCTTCTTAGTTCGTATTCTTCAACCCAATCAAATCCAGAAAAAATTCAAAAAATCTGAGGAGCACTTCAAGAATTACTATGAACAGGAAATAATTTATTATCAGGCCAAAAAAGTCTCCGATTTGTGCGACATTCCCCAAGATTCTTTCAATGTCAAAAAATCCGGGTGCGAGAAGGGCAATAGCTAAAAGAGTAAATGGTAAAAGTTTTGCAATCTCTCTAGCAAGATGTTCGCCGTATTTTGGAATATATGTTGCCACACGAACAGTTGCAACTACGGCTGCAGAAATAAACAAAATTACGCTCAAATCTAACTGTATTACTAATATAAGAAAAATGCTAAATACAGCAAATGTAAACAAGATAATTATCGGCAGAATTATTATATATTCAAGAAAATAAAGGACAGCTGTCAAGAATTTATGTTTTGATATATTATACTGGTTTAAGTTCAAGGAAAAAATGTTTTTTGTTCCAATAAGTCTGTCAAGTTTCCAAGCGAAAACAGAGTAAATCACCATCAAAACCACGATAAAAAACAATGAGATGAAGCTCTGAAACTGAACAGGCGCAGCAGAAACAATTGATTTATACGCTTCAACTAAACCTAAAGCCACCTCTTCAAAAGCCATGAATAAAGTTAAGCTTTTTTGTTTTTAAATGTTTCAATAAATTTAAATAGAATTCTTTCTAATTCAATATATGATTGACCTCAAAGACTTGAGAGAGCGTCCTGAATTGTACAAAAAAAACATTGAGAAAAAGGGTAAAAATCCAGAACTTGTCAAAAAACTTCTTGCAGTCGATGAAAAATGGCGCGGCTTAAAAAAACAAGCAGATGACTTGCGTTCAGAAAGAAACTCGGTTTCAGAGGCAATAAACCAGGCAAAGAAAAAAAAGGATGAAAAGAAAGCCAGAGAGTTAATTTTAAGAGCTCAAGAAATTCCTGAAAAACTGAAAAAACTTGAAGAGGAAGAAGGCGAGGTGTTTGCACAGTTAAGTTTTTTTCTTAAGGAAATCCCAAACTTAATGCATCCCGGTGTTCCAAAAGGAAAATCTGACAAAGACAACAAGGTAAGAAAAGTCGTTGGCAAAAAAACAAAACTTGCCTTCACGCCAAAGACACATGTGGAAATTATTGAGTCTTCTGGCTTAGGGGACTTTGACGCCTCTGCAAAAGTTGCCGGCAATGGATTTTATTATTTGAAAAACGATCTTGGATTGTTAAATCAGGCACTGATTCAATTTGCTATAGAACACATGACTAAAAAAAAGTATACATATATTGAGCCGCCGTTAATGATGACTAAAAAAGTAGCTGCTGCTGCCGGTGATTTAAACGCATTCAAAAATGCTCTTTATAAAATTGAGGGCGAGGATTTGTACATGATTCCAACAGCAGAACATGCAATGCTTGGAATGATGTCAGATAAAACAATTCCCGAAGAAAATCTTCCTTTGAAGTTCTTTGGTTATAGTATGAGCTTAAGAAAAGAAATCGGTGCACATGGAATAAATGAAAAAGGACTTTGGCGTACACATCAGTTCAACAAAGTCGAGCAGTTCATTTTCTGCAAGCCGAAAGATTCCTGGAAATATTATGATGAATTGCGGAAAAATGCAGAAGAAATCATGAAAAAACTAAAACTGCCGTATAGAATTGTTGAAATGTGTTCTGCAGATCTCAGCGATTGGAAAGCCCGTAGCGAAGACATTGAAGTCTGGCGCCCAACAACACAGAGTTACGGAGAAGTTGGAAGCTTGAGCAACTGCACAGATTACCAAGCTCGCGATTTAAATATTCGTGCCTTGGGTTCCAAAGGAGAGCGTTATGTTTTACACACATTAAACAACACTGCTTTGGCAACATCTAGAATCATGGTTGCAATTCTCGAGAACTTCCAGCAAAAAGACGGCTCAGTAAAGATTCCTACTGTTTTGCAAAAGTACATGGGTGGAAAGAAGAAGATTGTTGGAACTAACAAACCAAAATAACCATTAAAATCCATATATTCTTATAAATAACTATTATATTAGTTTTAGATGGATGTGTATAAGTTTGTTAGAAAAAAAAGAATAGATTCTGAAGAGTATAAACCAAATTACTTAAATATGCCGGGCTATTCAATCGAACTAACTCATAATGATAAAAGAGTTGAAGTCGAAGAAGTCCCAGAAGCATTAAGAGATTTGGAAAGAGCAATTAGAGATATTTTAATGCGCCCAGAAGTTGAGAGTCTCGAATTAAAAGTTTCTGGAGATTTCAGATGAAAATCAAAGCAAAAAAACATAATGAAGACGGGCTTGTTCGTGTTGAAACATCTGGCCAGATAAAGGAAGTTTTGATTAATGAGGATTTTTTAAAGCCAAAAGAGGCGTCTGTTTCCATATGTTTTAGGGGAAAAAGCAGCTCGGGGATAGTTGAAATGAATATCAAAGAGTTAGAATCTTTATACAAAAACGTTGCACCAAAAATTGCTATGTTAAAGAATGTTAAGGTTATGAAGTTTGGTAAGTAGAACATATTTTAATCAAACCTCGCCGCTAAATTTTTTGCTAATTTTTTAGTGCGGGGCGCGGTTGTGCACTAAGGTAATTTACCATTAAAATAAAATCAAATATGATTCTATATCAAATCACAATTTTTTCATAGCAAGTTTTAAATAGATTTACCATTAAAATAAAATCAAATATGATTCTATATCAAATCACAATTTTTTCATAGCAAGTTTTAAATAGAATTTTTCTTCTCTTTTTGTATGGTTGACTTTTTCACAATAATTCTTATCGCTATTTTTCTTATCGGAATTGCAATAGCATACACTATTGGCTTCAAATCAGGCGCTTTCCGTAGGGATAAATACTGGCAAGACACTATCCCAGATCACAGGAAAGACGCTATAATGAAGTCAAGGGCTGTTTTAGGTGGGCAATTTTCAGAACAGCTCGCGCCTTACCTCCCAGATTTCAATTATCTTCCAACAGAATGCAGATTTTTAGGAAAGCCTGTTGATTTTATCGTATTCAAAGGCATGGATGAAAAAAACATAACAGAAGTTGTATTTGTCGAAGCCAAAAGTGGAAAATCAAAGCTTTCGCCGCAAGAAAAAAGCTTGAAAGAAACCATAGAAAAAAAGAGGGTTCGCTGGGAAGAATATAGGGTTCCTGAAGATTTGACAAAGAAGGATGATTTATAGATTAATTCTCAGAGCTCTTATTTTTCCAAAATGTTCCTGTCTTGCTGCATCTACCATCCCTTGATATCCTTTTCTAATGGCAGGCATTTGATCTTCTTCCCAAACCCTTCTAAGATAATCTATCTCATGAAGAACTTGCGAAAGATCCCCTATTCTATGTTGAAGTTCAGTTTTTTTGTTTTCTTTTAACTCCACTATTGTTTTATGGGCTTCTGGAACATGAAGTCTTACATACATATAATTCCCTTTAAATGAAATCTTAAAGTCATCAGGAAGACGTTTCGAAAGGTGGCGCTCCAAAACATCTCCTATCTCTTCACCTTCAACACTGCTCATTAAAGCAATCCTGAAAGGGAGTACTGCATCATATTCATTCTTTTTCCCGGGTCGCGGAAAAATTTCCACGGGTGAACCTTCAGTGTAATGTATAGGATATCTTCTTTTGCGTCTTGGTCCAAAATTAGGATCTATATCTTCACCAAGCATAAAGGCAACTGTTGTTTCAAGGATACCTGGTTCATAGTAAGGCTTCAGAGAAGATGGTCCTGTTCTCTTTCTTGTGTCAGGGAATAGTTGAACCATGAGGGGAATTGTTTTTTCCATTTTATATCTAAAGGCTTCTCCATCCTCCCAAGTTTCTATTTTTTCCCTTTTCAAGAGATCAAGAGCGTAAGAGCTACATGCGATAGCCATTGTCCTGAATTTTGCCCAGTCTATTGCTGCCCTGAATCCTACTTCAGCATTTCTTCTTGTGTCAGTGAATGCTAGAATCTGGGAATTTTCTTCTCCCTTTATATGAGGGCCTACCGGAAATATTCCTTGTTTTACCCATCCCCGCTCTCCATTTTCCACCCTTACATCAATATAATCTAAAGTTGAAAAAAATCTAGGACCGCTATTGTATCTAGAAACATCAGGTAACCTGTCAATATGCAATAGTGCATCACTTAAAATATGTGGTCCGAGAGAATGTCTACGCCTTTCAGGTTCTTTTACTTTATGATTAAATCGTAAACTCCAACTAACACAATCTTGATAAGGTTTCATATCTAAACCGAGATAATTGGAACTTCCCTCTATTTTAATTTCCCCATAGGTTGGATCTGGGGAATAAGAAGCAAAAGATTGTCTAGCAAGCCATTCCAAAAGATACCTATTAACAGGTCTTATCTGCTCTGCTGCAAATTTAGCATAGTTTCTTCCTGCCGGAATTCTTTCTCTAGAAACAAGTTCATTGACAATTCTTACTTTTGGCATAACTCGATATAAAGAATTTCTTTTATAAGTATTATTGTGATTGGATTAAAGACGATTTGACAAGAAATAACAATGATGATATTTTCTAAAAACGCCCCAACCGGGAGTCGAACCCGGATCACCAGCGCGACAGGCTAGTGTCATAGCCGTTAGACCATTGAGGCACAAGGACAGAGTGGCTGGTTCTGTTTAAAAACTTTATCAAAAGATGAGTATAGAAGATATAAGACATCATACAAAAAATTTGCTATATAAGGAATAGTTTATCTAAATTATCTAAAGATTGCATATTTAATTGTTCAATTAAAATGCCCAATTTTCAAAGCATGTTTAAACACAATTTTAAAGAACAACAATGTTTAAAAAGAGAAAATATATTTTTTACAGATGGGATGGTTTAGGAAATCAAAAACTCACGGTAGCAAAAAATTAGAAGAAAGATTAAAAAATTTAGGGATAAAGTTAGATAAACCTTCTGCCGATAATTATGAATATCGTGAGATCAAAGGTTCTGGAACATCTGCTCAAGAAGCAGAAGATAGGTTAGTTAAATATGTACAAGAATTTAGAGCAACGAACATATGCGATATTAGTTCACCGAGCAAAATTAAATCTCCTTTTGCGACAACATATACCCTTTCCGCTTTAGTTTACAGGCCAGCTCCACCAAAAGCCACTTAAACGCACAGAAAAAATTTATATATTCTTTTCCTGTTTCTCAGTCATGACATGGAAAACTGTTCTTAGTTTAATTTTCTTCATAATTGTAATTGCCTTGCTGGTTTTTTACTGGTTTATTCCTTTAGGTGAAACCGAGTTTAGGATTTTTGGACCAGGGCACTCTAACTTCACTTTAAATTCCTCTACAGAAGAAAGTATGCAGTTCTATGAGAATTTGCGTTATTCTGAGTCAAGAATCTCATACAGGATTGAAGACTGCACTTTGGAAAAAGCAGATGAGATGAAAAACGCTTTCAAAGAAATTGAAAGTAAAACAGTTTTAAATTTTTATTCTGTAAGCAACAATGAAGAAATTTTGATTACGTGCGAAAGTAAAACAAGATTTGAAGGAGAGTTCTTCATTGCCGGAGAAGGTGGTCCGACAAACATCACTCAGGCAGGAGATTTCAATGTCATTCATAATGGGGGCATAATTCTTCTACGCGACTCACGCTGTGAAAGGCCAAACATTGCAATACATGAACTACTGCATGCCTTAGGATTTGATCATTCCAAAAACCCAGAAAACATCATGTATGAAGTAAGCAGATGCGGACAGGAAATCGGTCAAGATAGCATTAACGTGATAAATGAGCTTTATTCAGTTCCAAGCTTGCCAGACTTGACTTTTGAAAACGCCTCTGCTTCTATGAAAGGAAGATATCTTGATATCTCAATGGTTGTAAGAAACAACGGCCTAAAAAACTCTGAAAATGCAAAAATTATAGTCTATGCAGACGAGGATTCAGTAAAAGAATTGGAAATAGAAGCGTTGCCAATAGGTTCTGGAAAGCTCATAACCTTAACGAATATTTTTGTACTTCAAACAAGCGTCAGCGAAATAAAACTGTCGATAGATTACAATCCTGAAGAATTAAAAAAAGAAAATAATATAATTAGTCTTAAAGTAAAAAGTTAAAAATCATCAAGCTCTAAATCTTCGAGCTCATCTTCAAAAGTATCCTCTTCCTCAGCCTTAGGATCCACAATAAAATTTTTCACCATTTAATCAACCCCTTTTGATATTTTTCTTAAATAAATCTTGTTTTTAAACATTTCTATTGATAAGAATATGCTTACCGACGGGGACTTATTAGGGATTTTTTATTAAAAATTCGAGATTTGCTCTTTTTGACCCTCTTCTTATCAGCCTTTTTATCTTTTTTGAGTAGTCTATTAATTGAATTGCTCCAGCTGAAATTTCTATATAATGCATTTCAGTTTTACTTCCAAAATAAATCTCATGACTTCCTTTAGAGTCATACTTAACCTTATGTACGAATATTTGTGAAGATCCAAAATATTTAGAAATAAAGTCATATGCTCTAGATGGAGTTATAGATTTTTCAAGAAACTTTGTTGGGTTTGGATGATAATATGTAATTTTTCCTCTCACGCAATTTTTATCCGAAAGATTTTGAAGCAATTTTTGAGTTTCCTCAAAGCTCAGATCCTCTCTCTCAAAATGCGGTCTTCCAGATGCTGCATTATGTAATCTTCTAAGAATTTTTCTTGGCATGTTATTGGGTTAAATAAAAATCAGTTTTAAATATTTATATGTTAAAAAGAGTGTTAGATATTATCTGTAATAATAAACTCTCATTGGCATAGCATCATAATCTCTTGCATAGTAATCCCCCTCATCATAATAGGTTTTTTCAGGGACTTTTGATAGAGACCTTACATCGTACCACCAATCACGATATTTATAACGTTGAGGGGAAATGTCTTTGTAAAAGAATTTTTTCTCTTCTCTTGCCGGAATATAACGTGTTTCAGAGCTTCTTGAAGTTTCTCCGTAATAGTCCTCAAAGTAAAATGTCACCTCGAAATATCCTCCTTTAAATTCCTCATTTCTCACATAAACCTCATAATTATTGACGTCATTTCCAATAATCCCTTCTGATCTTCTAAGTCTTGAAGAGTCATCATAGTCCATGTATCTTGTAGAAGTTTTTGTTTTTCTGTATGTAGAATCATAAAAATCGCCATTGTCATCATCATAAAAATCTGAATCTAAATAATAAACGCGGGCATTTTCGTCCCGATAACGATTAGTATATCTATAATTATCATCAACAAAATAAGGCTTTGAGGTTGTATATCTAACAATTGGCTGTGTTCTTGTATATGTTCTTGGCTGTTGATATGTATTATAATTAGTATTGTAAGAGTTTGTTATTGCTGTCGGAGTTTGAGTCTGTGTTGGCTTATAACTAGAAACTCCTGAAATTCCAACAACAAGAAAGGCAAGCAATACTAAAAGAACTATGAGAATCAATCCAAGAAGAATTTCTATGACAAGTCTTTCGCGGTTTTCCATACAAACCAAAAGCCCTTCTCAATATTTAAGTATTATTGGTTTGCGGAAGATGTTTTAGAATCAGTCTTAAAGATTTCTGTGATGAAAAAAATTAAAGGCGCTATAAATAAAAAAAATCCGGGTCATATACTTCAAATTCCTTAGCAATTTGTTCTTTGTAATCTTTCGCTTTGGGAGTTAGATGAACTTCTTTCAGTGTATCAAGTTTGAGTCTTCTTGGGATGTAAGCTCCAAGAATATGACCACTATATGAAATAAGGCAAATTCTTTTTAAAAAATCTTCGTCTATTTCAAAACCTAAAACAACTCCACCATGAAAATGTTCTTCCTTATATCCTAAAGCGTAACCTTTAGCGATATAAAATCTAGTATCTAAACTAATAGACTTAACTCTGTGTTCTAATTCATGGTCAGAATAAAGTCGGCTAGCATCTTCTAAAGCAAGTTTTTGAAGCTCGCGATAAGACATTGTTTGTGCTATTCTAAGCCCCCTATATCTCAAAATTGTTTCGTCCCAAGGAGATAAAATTGCCCCATCTCTTGCTATTCCGATTGCAGAGTCAACATCTGTTCCATGATAAAATAATGTCATAAAAAGAGGGTAGTCTTTTTATTTATAAATCTTCTGAAAAGAAAAATCCCTCCGCCCAGAGTCGAACTGGGGATCTCCCGGGTTCTGCTTCGTTCTTAAACTCAAGAGCTGGCTTTTGGGGCTTCATCGTAATCATAATTGAATCTCCACCTTAGGTAAAACCTACAGCCAGGCGCTTTAACCACTAAGCTACAGAGGGTTTATTTAAAAACAGGATTGGGATTTTTAAGGTTTGTCATTAGTGTATAACCAAGTATAATAATGTTTAAAAAAGAAGTTCTTCAATGATGACTATGGAAATAAAAGACCATGTCCTAATCAGGAAATTAGATCAACTAGCGGAATCATTGCCTATAGCTTTTAGAGAAGATTTTTATGGGGCTGCACTGGGCTCTTTCATAAATGGGTATGAATTTGCTGATGCAAGATATGAAAATAGAAGTGACGTTAATTTAAGAGCACTAAAACTTTCAATAGTAAACTACTTAAAAGAAAAATCTAAAGGTAAAGTTAATGTCCCCCTTAGGCTATTAGTCTAATTCTAAAATCACTGGAACTTAAACTGATTCAAAACCCTGAGAAATAAGAACAAATAAAGCACAATGGCAACTACAAATGATAAAATCAACGAAATAACCTGATTAAAAATACCATTAATAAAAAAATAAGCAATTATTCCCAAGCCAAAACATAAAAAAGCCAATAATATTTTAATTGCCAAAAGAGAAGTCAATCTTGATTTATGCGTTATATGATATTTTATTCCACGCTTGGAACCTTTCTTTACTCTTTTCTTTGGCATCAACAGCTAAAGAATTATTTACTTTTAAAAGTTCTTATCGTTCATCTTCCGGCTTCGCTCTTTGTTCTGAAACAAAAAATGCCCTGTTAGATTCTGATTCATGAATCTCGCCGTTTTTCTCAAAAATGCCTGTTGCAGTAGGCAGCGCAAACTTTCCAAAAACGCCAACCTTGGAATAGATTATATAACTAAGAATTCTTGTTTCCCCTGGAGAAAGTTTTTCAAAATTCCATTCAAGCCTTCTGTTTTTTTGATCTACTCTCGAAGGTCTGTCTCCTCCAAATCTCTCATAAATGTTCACCAAAGGAGGAAGCCTATCTATGACATTAACCCTTTCCAAGTATCTCTTTGACTTCACAAGAATAGAAACTTTGAGAGCAAATTCACCGCCTTTAGCGCTCACAAACGAAACTTTTTTCTTTAGAACCAGGCTTGATTCAGAATAACGTCTTACAATGGCGACAACTATGACTAAGAATAAAATAATCAAGAATGGGAAAAGCCAGTTGGTTTTCACAGTGATGTTATAATTTTCACCAGGCCCAACATCTCTTGTCCAAGTATAGTATATTGCCCAGCCGTCTCTTTCAACGAGGTCTGGTTCAGGACTGAAAGTTGTAAAAAGTCTTGAGATAATATTCTTCTTTATGACTGTTTCAGAACGCTCGACTGTGTTTCCTTCATTTTTCTTTTCAATTACACTAGTATGCACAAAAAGTCCGAAATTCTTTTTTGTCGTTGTAACAAGGTTTTTCTCGACGAATTTTATAGTGCCTTCAACTTTTGCTTTTTCTCCGTCAACAGTAACTTCTGCCGTCATCGTGTAAAAACCGGCAAGCAGGCTTCTGAAATCCTCGTTATTCAGCTGAACTGCAAACTTCTTTGTTTCATAAGGGCCAAGTGTAAAGCTTTTTTCCAGATTAAAAAAGGGGGATGAAAAAACCGCATCGACATTTCCAAAATTAAAGTTTTCCCTATTTTTGAGATATATTTCAAGGGTATTAGCCTCTATATCGACATCGGCAGAACCAACTTCAAAGGCATTTTCCAAGCCGATTATTTTGAATGTTAAATTTTGGCTTATTTCAGAGCCATCGTTTCCTCTTATATAATAGGGAAATGTATAAAATCCGCTGTCAGGAAGTTTTGACAAAGGGAAAACTTCAACCCTTACTTCTTTGACTTCGCTATTAGATATCGGAACTGTTCCAACAGGAAACATTCTGAAACCAAGAAGATTGTAAAAACTAAAACTGTCGCTGGAGCCGAGATTAGTTATTTTTAAGTCGAAAACAACAGGCTTGTCAAGATCTGAAACCCATGCCTCACTACTGCTTATTTTTTCAACTTTGAGATTTATAGCAGAAACCAATGAAACAGTTAGGAATATACCAGCAAAAAACAAAAAAACCAAAACAAACATCTTTTTCATACAAACAACAGAAAGAATTTATATTTAAGGATTTCGGTTGCTGTTTTCTGCAGTTATTAAATATAAATTATTATAAACAGATGCCACTCTAGAGCAAAATGGATTTAATTGATAGGCTTAAAGCAATTGCCAAGGCTATGGAAATTCCTGAATCAGATTTAACTCTTAAAAATATTAAGCCTTTCTTAAGAGAACATGAATCACATAATTCAACAAAGATAATAATAAGCTATGACAATAAAGGGATTAGATACATAAGATTAGATTGTAGCCCATATACTATGGGATCTACTCAAACATTGCATTCAACATCAATTTACGAGAGAAATTATGATAAAAAAGTTTTGCCTTTTCATGGAAGAAAAAATCGTAACACTTAACAAAATCTATTTTTTTCCCTTCGGATGGCCAAGTCTGGACGTTCGTTTATTTCTTACCTTCTAAATCAAGATACGCCTTTGTCTGAGCTAGAAACTCATCGCAATCTGCGGCTAGTTTGCCCTTGTATTCTTCGACTCTCGCAGGAATAACCCATTTTTCGTAAATGCTTCTAAGAAATTTTTTAAATGCTGTTAATTCAAACTTTCCCTGCCAATCGCGAACCAGGTTTCCTTTAGTTTCAACCTCGACCTTACCGCTATTCGTGCTAACCTTTGCTCCGCCCTGCGTTATTTCTACATTAGTCAGTTTTTCTATCTTAAAATTCACTTCCATCTCGAACTTGAAATAGTCTGTAACTTTTTTTTCACCCTTCCATTTCACAATAATATTCTTCATTTCCCCTACTATCTTCTCCTCATACTTAATCTCAGATAATGGGTCCATTCCTGTTTCATCTTTCAGCCATTCATAGCAAAATTTGTAGAAATCTTTAAACGAAAAAATTCCAGTATAACTGACTTTGCTTGAAAATATCGTTTCCTTTTCAACCATTTTTATTCTTTTTATAAAAGAGAAATCTTGTTTAAATATTTAACTTTTATATAGAACTCCTGCATGAATCGCAGATTAGCATTCCGTGAACACGATATAACGATGCTCTTTTTCCGCATTCCTCGCAGATGCCGTCTTCAATTACAGCAAGATCTTTCTTTTTTATTCTTTTCAGTTTTTCCTGTTCTTCCCTGATTTGGATGAATTCCTCAAGCTCAGGGTAAATATTTGGGTGAAAGCTTAGAACATCTTTTACAGTTACCATTCCAACAAGATTGCCATTATCGACAACAGGAAGCCTTTCAAACTGGAATTTTTGCATTTTTCCTATCGCTTCCTGAACCGTTGCAGTGGGTTTTATTACCGCTATTTTCTTTGGTGAAATGTCAATTGCCTTGATTTTAGATAAGTCAATATTGGATTTTTTTATCAATGCCCATAGAATATCTTTCTGGCTGATAAATCCGGCAAGTTTTTTACCGTCAATAAGAAGCAAACTGCCGACCTTCCTACGCACCATTTTTTTGGCACAATTGAAGAGGGTTTCGTCAGACCTCGCTGTCACCGGTTCGCGCGTCATAACATCCGCGACAAGGATGTTTTTCATAAACAATTAAGGCAGCAGTTACTTATAAATTTTATGAGGCTGATTCCTACAGTTCCTACTTTTACTTCATTACAATAATGTTTAAATAAGTCTCCTCAAGATTATGATTATGTCAGAATATTGTCCTAATACAGCGAGATGTCCTTTCTATCTTAATTGGTTAGATTATACTAGAAATGATAGAAAAGATGTAATTATACTTCAAGGACATAAGGAAAATGCTCATTATGATTGTTTAACTTTAATTGCATTAGATGATTTTGAAACAGGAATTCCGATTGGACAAGAGCTAAAAGATAGGTTATCAGAAGCAAATATAAAAAAAATAAAATGCCCGCTTAACTCATTAAACAACTCAGATTTTTTAGAAGATAGAGTAAATAAACTTTCCGTTTTAACTAGATAAAAAATGTCAGAAAAATCAAGTATAATGCCTGAAGATGTGCATCGGTTGCTTGGCAAAGACGCCCAAAGAAATAATATTTTTGTCGCGAGAATGGTGGCAGAGATTGTAAAAACCACTCTCGGTCCAAGAGGAATGGATAAAATGCTCGTCTCTCCGACAGGAGACATTACCATAACAAATGACGGGGTCACAATCCTTGAAGAAATGCAGATAGAGCATCCTGCCGCAAAGATGATGGTTGAGATTGCAAAAACCCAGGAAAGCGAGGTGGGTGATGGCACGACGACAGCAGTGATGATAGCAGGAAAGCTTTTAGAAAATGCAGAAAAACTTCTCGATAAAAAAATTCATCCAACAACTATCACAAAGGGCTACAGGTTAGCATCTGAAAAATCACAAGAAATCCTGAAAGACATCTCCTTAAGAGTAACTCCTAATGATATCGACATCTTAAAACAGATTGCAATGACAGCAATGACTGGAAAAGGTGCCGAAGACGCAAAAGAAAGGTTTGCAGAAATAATTGTTCAGGCTCTTAGACAAATTGAAAACAACGGAAAAATTGACTTGAATGACATAAAAATAGAAAAATCAAAAGGCAACGGAATAAAAGACACAGAATTGATTTCAGGTATCGTAATTGACAAAGAAAAGGTTTCCCATGACATGCCTACTCTGGTTTCTAATGCAAAGATTGCGCTTATTGATTTTCCTCTTGAACTAAAAAATCCGGAAATTGACACAAAAATTTCAATTACCTCTCCTGAACAGCTCCAGGGTTTTGTGATGCAGGAAGAAAGGGAAATCAAAGGAATGGTGGAAAAAGTAAAAATCTCTGGAGCCAATGTCATCTTCTGCCAGAAAGGAATTGATGATTTTGCACAGTACCTTCTTGCCAAAGAAGGGACTTATGCTTGCAGGCGTGTTGCCAGAAGCGACATGGAAAAAATCTCCAAGGCAACAGGAGCGAAAATAGTCAGCAATATAAATGAACTTACTCCTTTTGAAACTGGAAACGCGCAGACAGTTGAAGAAATAAAGCATGGAACAGATTCGATGACTTACATTACTGGCTGTCAAAATCCAAAAGCACTCACAATCCTCATTCACGGCGGAACAGAGCATGTTATTGATGAGGTTGAAAGGGCAATAAAAGATGGTTTAGGCGATGTATCTTGTGTGCTACAGTCAGAGCTTGTAGTTCCAGGCGGCGGAGCCGTAGAAATAGAACTGGCTCGTAGGTTAAGAGAATTTTCAAATGGACTTTTCGGCAGAGAACAACTGGCAGTAGAAGAATTTGCCTCTGCCTTAGAATTCATACCAATAACACTCGCAGAAAACGCTGGTTTAGATCCAATAGACATTCTCACAGAGTTAAAATCAAGACATGATTCTGGGGAAAGAAACGCAGGGCTAAATCTATTCAAGAACAAAGTAGAAAACATGCTCGAAGCCCAAATCATTGAGCCATTAAAAATAAAAAGCCAGGCAATAAGTTCTGCCAGCGAAGTAGCCAACATGATTTTAAGAATAGATGATGTAATTGCTTCGACAGGCAAAGGGCAAGATTTTAATATGAAGAAAGAGAAAGAAATGTACGATGAGTTCTGAGATTAGTCAACAGCAGCAAAACCAAGGAAAAACAACATTAACTCTTCAGAGTGTTCTTCAGCAAGCAGACTATGTTCTCTGTGATAATTCTACTTTTGGTCAAGGAAAAGGTAGTGATTGGTATTGGGATTTTATCTATCCAATACACCGATTTTCAGAACTTGATTTTAATTCAATACAAAGGCAGATTGAATACACAAAATCCTCTCTCAATCTCTTGGCACACCCAAAAACATTTGTTGTAAGTGGGGTTTCATCTGAAATTCTTACCATTGTAAATATTCTTTCAGATAAAATAAGTTTTTTGTTAGGAGAAGAAAAAAGATCTCTAAGACGGAGCGGAAAAAGATTTACAGATCACTCTGAAAATGAATCAGTAGAAAAGGTTATGTTAAACGAGTTATGTAACTTGTTGCACGTGTCTTATCAGCAATCTAAAAGGTCCGAACTCGCGCGTAGAAATAATGAAAAATACAATTTTCTGGAAAGAATTGTTTTAAGCGTAACAGAAAATACTGGCGCAAAAGTGGATTATGAGAAAGTTTATCATCCTAATAGAGGTCCAAAAAAAGTAGAAGATTTCCACACAAGTGAACAGCTTATTGCTACAGCACTTTATCTCTCTGTTAGTGAAAGCAAATCTTGTAGTATTTTAACTAGGAATTCTAATATAAGAAGAATTTTGTTCAATACCTTATCTTATCTAACTTATCCAGATAAATCTGTGTACAGGGGTGTTATTGATTCAGCAACTAAAAAAAATAATATAAGAGTTTATTATGTAACTGGGCTTAATGAGTTACGTTTGGATTATGATAGTTCTCAATTTGATTCTAGGAACCGTTGGGGAATCTCATCAAAAGCAAGAGAAATCATTGAATCTCAAATAAGGTCTTCTATTCCTCTAACCTCTCAAAATATAACATAACCAACAGAGCCAACAATAACAATGCTGGCAACAAAGTTCTTCCAGCTCATTTTCTCCTTGAGGAAAAAGTGTGCAAAAACGTAAATTAGCACTGGAGCAAGCATAAGAAGAAGCGTCGTGAATACTACTCCTATATTCAGATACCCGTAGTAAACCACAACTCTGTAAACAACCCATACGACACCTGTCAGAAAAATCTCCCATTTAACTTTAGTGCTTAAGTTTCCAAACTTTGGCCTGAAAATAGCCCAGCTAATCAAAAAAATCGATGAGCTTCGCAAAAAATAAAAACTTAGCGGCGAGTAGTAATCGAGAATCAGTCTAGAAACCACAAGCTCCAAAGCAAAGAAAAAACTTCCGGCAATCGCCGCAATAAAATACTTATTGAATTCTAAATGGTCTTTTTTAAAGTGCGTCAGTACTAACACGAGCCCGGCAATTAACGCAGGCACAATTATCCTGATATTTCTCTCATAAAGCCCCTCGGCAAAAAAACTAAAGACGATTGCAAGAATAATCACGAATAAAGGCTCTAAAACCCTTGCCGGCTCAAGATTTGTAACTTTTTCCCATTTCATGGAATAAAAAACCAAAAGATTTGCAAAAATTGAAAATAGAACAACAGCAAGAAGAACTATGATGTTTTTTATTTCAAGTGCAGGAGCGTCGATTCTCCAGAAAAAATAAATAAGAGGAAGCATAGAAACGACTATTGCAAGAAAAGAAGCAACCTGATAAAGTTTGATGTCTACTTTTCTTTTTTTCAACACAAGCCGTTCTAAAATTGTTCCTGCAGCCAAAGCCAAAGCGCCAAGAACCGGAAAGTAATAAGTCATTCTCCTCTTTTCTCCTATTGATACAAAGGGAGAACTCATTTAAAAGTTTTTAATAAGTTAAATTTATAACTTATTCCTTGTTATTAAAGAAATGGTTAATGTCAAAATTTATTCAACAGAAACATGTATTTGGTGTGCTAAAGCAAGAGAATTTTTAACATCTCACAAAGTCAAATTCACAGAATTAGATGTCGGCTCAGATAGAAAAGCAGCAATGGAAATGATCCATAAGTCTGGCCAAATGGGCGTTCCTGTTATCGACATCAATGGAAAAATAATTGTTGGCTATAATGAGGGGGCTTTGAAAAAAGCTTTGAAAATAAGATGAAAATTACAGATTATGAAAAAAAGAATTATATTTTAAAGGATAAAAGTGACTTAGTTATATTATCTAAGGTTAAAAAGCTAGAAAATCATAAATTAAATAAAAAAGATAAGGAAATTGTTAAATTAATTAAAACACAACTTAAGAAAAATTGGAGACTACCACTTATTAAATATCTAAATAGGCTAATTATACAATATAAAAAATAAAAAATGTCAAAGAAAAAATCAACAGGAAAAAACTATGATTTTCTTGTTTTAGGGGCGGGAGGCACTGGCTTAGCAGCAGCAATGTACGCTGCCCGGCTGGGTTTGCGAACTCTTGTGTTAGGACATTCTCATGGAACAGAGCTTCCTATAGGGGGTATAATAACAACCACACATATTGTAGAAAACTATCCTGGCTTCACAAAAATTTCTGGCCCAGAATTAGCAAGGGAAATTGAGAAACATGCATTAAGCTATGATCTAGTTTCAGTAAAAGGGGGAAAAGCGTTGCAAATAAAAAAGAAAAAAGGCATTTTTATTGTTAAAACAGAAAAAACAGACTACAAGACAAAAACGATTTTATTTGCAACAGGAACAAGATGGCGCAAACTTCCTGATTCTGTCAAAAATTCCAGTAAATTTGAAAATATGGGTTTAAGTTACTGCGCTTTATGCGACGCCCCCCTTTACAAAGGCAAGACAGTCGCTATCATCGGCGGTTCTGACAGTGCGGCAAAAGATGCTTTGCTTTTAACAGAATACGCTAAAAAAGTTTATATGATTTATCGCGGCAGTGAGATTCATCCAGAGCCAATAAATCTACAAAGAATTGAAAAAAACAAAAAAATAGAAGTAATTAACAACACTAATTTAACAAAGATAAATGGCGATGAGTTTGTAAAGGGTATTTCATTGGATAGAAAATATAAAAGTTCAAACGAGTTAAATCTTGATGGTGTTTTTGTTGCCATAGGGCATGAGCCTCTTTCACAGATATCAGCACAGCTTGGGGTAAAACTCAACGGAAAAAAAGAAATAAAAATCAACCACATGACTTCTGAAACAAATATTCATGGCGTTTACGCTGCCGGTGATGTAACAGACAAGCCATTCAAGCAATTAATAACAGGCGTTGCAGATGGCTGCACTGCGGCCTATTACGCCTATGAATATATCACAAAAGAGAAAGTTATGGTTACTTAAAAATGATTTTAAGGAAAATTTGGAACGCTCAGTGATTCTACTTCTCCATTTCTTGATTTGAGCTCGCCTAATTTTCTTTCTTCATTCCATTTTACTCTTTCATAAACTCTTTTAATTATCTCCGGAATTTCGCTTAAAATTAAAGGAAGTTTTATTAATACAAAACCTCCGCTTCTTTCAAGAGGAGGCATAGCTAATTTTATGTAATCTTCTGTAAACCCATCAGATGTCTTTGCGCTAATAATAGGTACCCAACCCATTTCTTTAAAAGAATACCAGTGTCTTCTATAAAGCCTTTGTTCAAGAAGACCGATATCTTGAACATAAGAATCTTCATCAAATACTATATAAAAATCTATACCATGATTTGTACTCCTTCTTAAATTAGACCCAGCCCTATATCTTTTAGTAGTATTTTTCTGTATCATAATATCTTCAAAATAAAATTCACCCAACTCAAGAACAAAACTTCCCATAGTAACAATGTTATCAATTATTCTTGGAAGTTTTTCTTCTATTAATTCCCTATATCTTTGTAATTCTCCTTCAAAAAGGCTTATGGCTTGCTCAGTTTCTAATTTTGTTTTTGCTATATCAGAAATAGCTCTTTCTACATCTCCAACTTCCAAAGTTTGAAGCTGTTGTAATGATGTTAATCTATCATCTAATACCATAAAAAACCCATAAAAGCCAGATTTATAAAACTTACCTTACGCCAATTCCTTCAAGCCATCTCTGACCTTTTCCAAAAATCTTCCAGTGATGCTGGCAACAGGTTTGTTTAAAACATAGTTTTCAATGTGCATTTGCTCTAAGAGGTTTTTTGCTTGTTTTTTTGTCAAGCCGCTCTCAAAGGTTAAAGAATTTATAATTGCATTTTTTATTTTTCCTTTTTTCAATATTATGCTTTGAAGTATTCTTTCTTCCTTTGAAACTTTAGTTTTCTGTTTTAAAGTTATAAGCCACGAATCAACTCTCGGCTCTGGGGAAAAACTAGTTTTTTTAACAATGGCAATTGGCGTAAAATCAAAGAAAAGGTTAACAGTAATTCCTGCTTTGCTTTTGTTTTCCGTTATTGTGCCTTTAAAATTTTCGCCGACGATGAGTATCATTTCTTCAATACTTGATTCAATGGCTTTTTTTATCAATGGTTCTGCTAAAAAATAAGGAATATTGGAAACTATTTTATCATATCCTTTCCAGGAAAACTTCATTGCATCGCCATAAACAACCCTCAAGTTTTTATGTTTCTTTTCAAGAGCGTCTAAAAAAACATTCATCCTAGGATCCAGTTCAAAGGCAAGAACTTCCTTACTTTTCAAAGCCAGCTGTTCTGTCAAATAACCTTTGCCAGCACCAATTTCAATAACCATATCTTCCTTAGATAAATCAGCAATCGCAATTTCCTTGTCTATTACTTTTTTGTCAATAAGGAAATGCTGGCCTAGATCAGTGTTTGGAATAAATTCGTCGGTTTCTTTCATAGTTAAAAAACTAGAATCTAATTAATAAATCTTATTTATCATAAAAACCAATTTTATATCAAAGATAACTTGCACTTAACTGATCATTAACATGTTTGCTATCTAATTACTAAATACCGTTCAACAAACAAAGCCAATAAAACCAAAACATATTTAATCCTTTACTTCCCCTGTTTTTTCATGACACTTGATTTTGAAAAGGAAAAACTTATTTCTGAGCTAAATGAGAGGAAGCCAAAGAAAGTCCTTGTTCAGCTAGCAGAAGGTATAAAAAGAGATGCTTCTGAAATTTCAAATTGGATAGAATCTCTTGGAATAGAATGCATATTTTCCGGAGAAACATGCTGGGGAGCTTGTTCTGTTGCAGTCCAGGAAGCCCAAGCTCTTGGCGTCGACCTTTTGGTGCATTTCGGACATGCGCAATTCATAGAAGTTGATTTCCCAATTCTTTATATGGAAGTTCAGGACATTTTGGATTTAAACCCTATTTTGAACAAATCTCTTCCGCATCTCGAGCAGTATAAGTCAATCGGACTTTCTTATTCAATTCAGCACAGGCATGATATAGAAAACGTAAAAAAATTCTACGAAGACAATGGAAAAAAAGTCACGCTTTCACAAAAAGCAGGAACAAATGCCTATGAAGGGCATATAACTGGCTGTGAATACCGTGGATTAAAAGCAATTCAGGACCAAGTAGATGCATTTGTCATCATAGGAAATCAATTTCATTCAATGGGCGCCACGCTTGCATTGACAAAACCAGTAATTCTCATTGATGTTTACAACGACGATGTCAGAAGCATGGCTGGTTTGAAAGAAAAAATTCTAAAGCAAAGGCTTTTCTCGATTGAAAAATTCAAAGCAGCAAAAAATGTCGCGATTATCGTTGAGATAAAACCTGGCCAAAAATTCGGAAATCCTAAAAAGCTTCTTGAAAAACTTAGAAACGCCGGAAAAAACGCAATCGTTATCACAATGTCAGAATTAACGCCAGATAAAATAATGAATTTTTACCACATTGATGCTTTCGTTGAATTAGCATGTCCAAGAATTGCCTTGGATGATTTTGCAAAATATCCAAAACCAATATTAACAATGCTCGAGGCAATGGTTGCAATCGGCGAACGCTCTTGGGACGATGTTTTGGAACAGGGGATTGTTTGAATACGTCGCTCGCTTCTTATTGATATTAAAATTAGGAAGCTCGCTCTAAAGATAAAAAAGTTAAACCATAATAAAATAAGTATATGTTATAAAATAATTTCTAATGGAAGTTTATGTTAACAAATTTAGCTAATACGAGTGAATGAAATGAACGGGCGAATTGTCACCAAAACATTTATAAAAGTCCTTTAAGATTTACTATGAGTTATAAAATGTCAGAAGAAGAAAAAACAATAACAGTAAAGAAAAGCGATTTGTGGAAATACGCTACTTTCTTATTACTCGCCGTAGTTATTATAGGAGGATTTTTTCTTTTAAGAAATGATGGTAGCTCTGGAAACACAAACACGGACACAACAGACACCGGAACAAATGATCAAGCACCAATAAATGCAAAAGCCCTCATCGAGAATAATGATCCTGTCCTGGGAAACGCAGACGCGGGAATTACTATATTGGAATTCTCTGATTTCCAGTGCCCATTTTGCGAGAGAGCATATTCTGGTGCTATAGCAGATTTCAAAGCAAGCAGTTACTTCACAAATGGAGAAGTCAATCTTATTTACAAACAGTTTCCATTAAATTCAATACATCCTTATGCACAGAAAGCCGCAGAAGCTTCTTTGTGTGCAGGTGAGCAAGGAAAGTTTTGGGAAATGCATGATATGATGTTCGAAAATCAAGCAAAATTAACTGTGACCGATTTAAATGGCTATGCTTCACAACTTGGACTCAACACAGCACAATTTAATGCGTGCTTAGACAACGGAAAATTCGCCTCTGAGGTATCAAAGGAAACTGCTCAAGCTACATCAGCCGGCGGGCAAGGAACTCCTTTCTTCGTGATTGTTAACACGGAAACTGATAAATCAACTGTGATTTCTGGAGCTTATCCTTGGACTCAATTTGAAGCAGCAATAGCTTCAATAAAATAATTTTAATTTAATTAAAAATTGTAAGGTAGATTCTTCTGGTAATAAAAACTAAGTAAATGTTAATTTTGAATATTCAGCCAAATCAAATTACAAAAGGTTAATAAGGGTTTTTTGACTAAAACTAATATGGATTCAGAAAAGAAGCATACTTCAAACGAATCAATTAAAATTCCTGTAAAATGGATTGTTTCAATCGTTGTTATACTGGTTGTTCTTATTTTAGTTTTTATCTTAATGAATTCAGGAATCTTTTCAAAAACAACGAGTTCAGACGTAAGTGAAAAAGAAGCTGCAGATAAGGTGCTTAATTTTGTGGTAACTCAAGCTCCTGATAGCAATGTGACATTTGTCTCTTCATCAAAAGAAGGAAGCCTTTACAAAATAACACTGAATATTGATGGACAAGAAGTTCCTGTTTATGCTACATCTGACGGTAAATATCTTGTTGTCGATATGATTCCGCTAAATTAATATAAACAAAGAAAATTTAAATAAATATAATAAGCGTAAAATTAATGAGCCAGATTAATTAAAGGGTATCTCCTATTCACAATCAAATAAATCCTGTGAAGCAGAAAATTTCATATCAAATGGAAACAAAAGAAGAAACATTCAAATGTGAATCTTGCAACAGAATTTTCGGCAGTAAAGAAGCTTTAGAAATGCATGGCGCAGCAAAACATCCTGAAAAAGTTCCAAAAGATAAGAAACGCTTTCCGGTTAAAAAAACCAGGAACTGGGTTATTTTTATTTTAATTCTTGGATTGGTTATTTTTGGAGTTTATTTTTTAATGACCAGCTCAAATTCTTTTGATGATCTTCCTGCTTCTGAGATAAATATTGGAAGCCATAAAAATATAGCATTGCACATTCATTCAGACTTAGAAATTAAAATAAACAATCAGGGTTTCCCAATCCCAGCAGACATAGGAATTCAAACAGGAATAATGAGGCCATTGCATACGCATGATTCTTCAGGAGAAGTTCATATTGAAGGGCCTTATGCCAGAGACTTTACAATTGGAGAATTCTTCCAAATATGGAATAAAACTTTCAACTCTACTTGTATATTTGAAAATTGCATCGGCACTGAAAGCAATAGTACACTAAAAATGTCAGTTAATGGGCAAGAAAGCCAGCAGTTTGAAAATCATATAATGCGTGATGGCGATGAAATAGTCATAGAGTTCACTTCTGCTTGACATTTTAAAAAAGTATATAAACGGAACATTTAACCCTAATTCATGGAAAATAAGCATGTTGGGTTTTTGATTATGGGAATTGCTATTTTACTCATAGGAATAATATTTCTGTTTCAGAGTGCATTAAAAGATGTAGTAGCTTCAACCTGTACCGCAGAAGAGCATTCAATTTCTTGTCCTATGAATGAAGGCATAAACCAACAAACATATCTGTCTCTTGGCATAGTGGGTCTTCTAATGATAATTGGATTGGTTTTAGTATTTACAAAACCCAAAGAGAAGATTGTTGTCAAAAAAGTTAAAGAAAGAAAAAGGAAATTAGATTTGGAGAATCTTGATAAAGACGAAAGAAAAGTCATAGACCTCATCTTAAAAGAAGGGAATGCAATGTTCCAATCAACTCTTATGGAGAAACTGGAAATAGGCAAAGTCAAGGCAACAAGACTTCTCGACAAACTTGAAGCCAAACAACTAATTGAAAGAAAAAGGCGTGGAATGAATAATATTGTTGTTCTAAAAGATTAGATTCTCGTCAATGAAACCAGTTTCACCAAAGCGGTTATAACAAACTAATTCTTGAATAAATCATGGAAAACGAAAAAAACCCTAAAGAAATGAAAGGGGGAAAAACCGATGTTGAACTCTATTTCCAAATAGGCGTCATCGCTATTTTGGTTTTGGTAATAGCATTTAATCTTGGAAAGACTTACGGAAACTCTGAAACAAGACTTGCAACAGGAATCAGCGAAGTTTCTGCCTCTAGCATAATTCCAAAAGGAGTGCCGGCTGTTTATGGTGAAGAATTGGGAGTTAGTTATGATGATGTTTCTGCAGATAATCCAGGACTGGCTGATGCGACAATTCAAAAATTGACAGCATATGAGGATATGCAGTTAGACAACGCGACAATGACTCGTTATATCAGAATAGGGGGCTCAATAAGTTGCGAGTATTGCTGTGGCGCTAAATCGATAATATTTACAAACGGGCAAAGAGCCTGTGGATGCGCGCACAGTTATGCAATGAGGGGATTGGCAAAATACCTTCTTACCAATCATCCTGACATGACTGATATAGAAATCTTGAGTGAGCTCGGAAAATGGAAAGTTCTTTTCTTTCCAGGAGTCCATGAGCAAAAAGCCAAAGCCCTTGAAGCCAATGGAATAGATTCTACAGATTACATTAACCTTGCAAGCAATCTTTATCGTGGGATCGAACAAGGTAAAACAAGCGGGGGAGGTATGGTCGGAGGATGTTAAGATGAAATTTACTTTATTTTTTACAAGTCTTACCTCCTTTTCCCCTTTTAAAATTAAAAATAAACATAGGAGAAAAAAATAAAATGGAATCTTGCAAAACAAAAAAAGACCATGGATGTTGTAAAGACTTAAAGAAAACAGAAATGGGTCATTCGTCTGAAAGCCAAATGAAAGGAGGGAATTTTAAAATGGAAAGAAGAATGGTGTTGTGGGTTGCTATAGGAATTTTGTTTTTGGCTGCTTTGTATCTTATATTCCAAACAGGAAGCAATGTTGGAGCTGAAAGTATAGGTTCTACAACAAATGCTGCAGCAAGCGCAGCTTCATCTAGTGGAATGGTCGGAGGTTGTTAATTTTGATTAAAATGGAAAGAAGAATAGTATTGTGGGCAGTTATTGGAGCATTATTTTTAATAGCGGTTTTTTTTGCGTTTAAATTAGGGTCTTCAGGTACAGGAGCTTCAATTTCAGAATTAAACGCAAAAATAGACACAACTGGTTGGACAGAGAACGAAATAATGAATTATGAAATGCACGGAACAATTCCTTCTCGTGTGGGAAAAGCTAGCACGTCAGCCGGATCTTCTGGCGGAATGGTAGGAGGATGTTAATAACATGAAAAAAAGTTTATTGTTCGGAATAGTAATAGTATTTATTTTCTTAGCAGCAGTCCTCTTATTTTCAAAGGGTTCTGGCGCGGCTTCTTTTGAAAATATTAACAACGCCGAGAAAGTAGACATATACAAATCTTTAACTTGCGGATGCTGTGATGTTTATTCAAGTTACGTCGATGGAAAAGTTTCCACTAAAGTAAACATTATCGACATTCAGAACTCTGACAAAATAAAGAAGCAATATGGCGTTCCTATTGCACTCCAAAGCTGTCATACTACAATTGTTGGAGATTATTTCATTGAAGGGCATGTTCCTTTAGAAGCTGTTGAAAAACTTCTTAAAGAACAGCCAGATATAGCAGGAATTGCAATGCCTGGAATGCCTTCGGGAAGCCCGGGAATGCCTGGTCAAAAGCAAGGCGCCTTCGTAATTTACGCTGTAAACTATGACGGAAGCTACAGCGAATTTATAAGGATATAAAAATGAGCTGCTGCGGAAATCATTCGAGTCATTCGCATGGAAAGCAAAACAGTAACGAGAGTCATAACCAAAATAACTCAGAGAAGAAAAGTTCATGGTTAATGTGGATCATTGTTATTCTCCTCGTTATTTTATTGGTATTTAGTTTCATCAGATAAAATGCAAAAAAAAATTTTCATCTTTCCTGTTTTAACAGTTTTAGCAATTTTCTTAGTAAAACAAGTTTCTGCACACTGCCCTCTATGTACAATCGGGGCTGGAGCAGCCGGAGTTGGTGCAATCTGGCTTGGCGTAAGTAAGGTAGTAGTTGCTTTGTTTATTGGAGCTTTTGCAATGTCAATGGGAATGTGGTTTTCAAAAATCCCTAAAAAAAGATACATACCATTTCAGAAAACTATAATTATTTTACTAATATTTTTGACTACAGTAATCCCTTTGATTCCACTATTCAAAGCTATAGGGCCACTATACCTCTCTTTCATCGGAGAATACGGAAAAACATATGCAGTTAATTACTCTTTGGTATCAAGTGCTTTAGGAGGAATTTTGGTACTTTCGTCTCCAAAATTAAGCAAAACCCTCACTAAATTAAGAAAAGGAAAACTAATTCCTTTTCAAGGAGTTATATTAACACTCTTATTATTAATAATAGCTGGAGGAATTATACAACTTAGTTTGACAAATTTGGGAAGTGGTGTTGTAACAGGATCGATTGAGCGTTTATCTCCGAGCGAATTTGAGAAAGTCATTCAGAACGAAGGTGTTTTTTTACTAAATGTTCATACTCCTTATCAGGGTCAAATTGATGGAACTGATGAAATAATTGAAGATTGGGAAAACATTGAAAAGTATATGGACAAATTACCTAAGGATACTTCTATTCCCATAGCTGTCTATTGCAGAAGCGGGCGCATGTCAGAAGCCGTAGCCGAAGATCTTAAGGAAATGGGTTATCAAAAGATTTATGACTTAGACGGTGGAATGAATGCGTGGGAAGAATCCGGGAGGAAAATAATCTAATGGATACAATAACAACAGTATTAATAGGAATTGTTATACTGTTTTTTATACTATTAGTACTGAAAAATATCTTTAATCTAAAAAAGTTTTGTGCAATATGCATTTCAATTACTCTCGTATGGGTTTTACTTTTAATATCTTATTTTCTAAACATTTTCATAGATAAAACCATAATAGCAATATTGATGGGGCACACCTCTCTTGGCATTTTTTATCTATGGGAGAAAAAAACCAAAGAAAAATTCAAAGTTTTTAGACTGCCTTTATTGTTAACATTTATTTTTGCCATATATTTTATTCTAGAAAGTTTTAGTCTTAGCAGCTTGATTTTTATAATAGCATTATGGCTAATTTTCCTATTGATTTATTTATTTAGAACTAATAAAAAATTCAAAACTTTTTCAACTAAACTTATAGAATGCTGCAAAAAATGGTAAAAAATAAAAAAGTGGTGAAAAACAATTCAGTATTGTATGGAATTCTTGCAGGGCTTGGACTTTTATTATTTTACTTAACAGTTGTCTCGATTTTTCAAGGAATTGATTTTGCCTTCCTTAACCTAAGAAGTTTGTGGTATTTAATTTTCCCTCTTGCAGCAGGGTTTGGAACACAAATCGGGCTTTATGCTTCTATTAAGCACACTGCCGCACTTACTGGAACAGTTGCTGGAACAGGAGGTGTTTCTGCGGGAAGCATGATTGCATGCTGCAGCCATTTTTTGCTGAATATTATTCCTATTGTTGGGCTTTCTGGGATTGCAGTTTTTTTAACAGCATATCAAAAGTGGTTTCTGGGTGTTGGATTGTTGTCTAATTTAATTGGAATCTCTATTATGATTAAACATAAAAGAAAGATGAAAAATTTGGGGGTTTCGTATCATTAAATGGACAAAAAAATAATATTATACATAATAGCAGGGTTATTAATCATCGGGCTATTAGTGTTAACTTTTTTTCCAGGAGTTATTCAGGCTTGGAAAGATTCTGGAAAAATAGCAAGTGAAAAGTGCAAGCCAGCACCGGGCTACACTGAAGAATCCTGGAGAGAGCACATGAGTCATCATCCGAATATATACAGGGAATGTTTGACTTAAATGAACTTAAATTAAAATAAAAGGGGGTGAAAGATGGCAGAAAAAATAAAACCAAAAGCAGCAGGATATGCTTTAGCAAGCGTAGCAGGAATTGTTTCTCTTACATGCTTATTGCTTGTTCTTATTGCAAAGGAATTTACAATAAATTTCTTTGGGGCAATATTTCATGGCATTGATTTAAACCAAATAGAGGCAAGTAACATAACAATTGGCTCTGCAATTCTAGGATTTGTAGAAGTTATTGTTATAGGCTTTGTCTTAGGCTGGCTTTTTGCTGTAATATACAACAAATTGAACTAAAGAAAGTGGGCAAGTTTATTATTGTTAACTTTTAATTAATAAATAAATGATAGAAGTAAATCTAAAGTAAACTAGTCTGGACATAAAGATTAAATCCAAAACTAGTTTCATATAAACCTTTATATATGGAAATTTCCTGAAATTTTCATGCCTGTAAAAGATTTCATAAAATCACTGAATAACGACAAAGTTGAAGGCGAGTTAGTTAAAACCATTTTCGTTTCACTAGTCACCTCGTTTATCCTATTAGGAATTCTTTTTTTTGTCAGGCTTAGATACATCGAGAACTTTATTCCAAAATACGGGTTTTTCTTGTTTTTTGCTGTACTAAGCTACTCCCTTATTCTGCTTTCTGTAAAGCATATCAGAGCTTATAAGGAATTTTCATGCATGTCTGGAATGATGATAGGAATGACAATAGGAATGATCTCTGGATTTTTGCCTGGGTTTTTTATTGCTTCTACTAATGGAATGTTTTGGGGAAGTGTTGTCGGAATGTCCTTTGGAATTTTATTTGGCGTATGGAATGGAAAATGCTGTGGAATAATGGGGGCAATGGAAGGAATGATGGCTGGCTTCATGGGTGGAATAATGGGTGGAATGACAGCTATAATGATGCTCAATGACAATCTAAGGGTTGCGGGAGCGGTTGTTTTCATGATTTCAGGATTTATTCTCTTTGGATTGAATTATATGATATATACTGAAACAAGAGAAATGGAAAGAAAACACAAAGATAATGAATTTTTCACAATTTCATGGAGTTTCATGCTCACTGCAGTAACAACATGGTTTATGGTTTTTGGACCAAGGAGCTTGTTGTTCCAATAAAAAATGGCAAAAAATATTTTTTATATGATTAGCATTTTTATTTTAATAGCGATTGCAGGGTTTCTTCTTCTGAAGGGGGGAACAACTCAAGAAAATACAGATATTCCGAAAAATGTTGTTCAAGGAGAAGTCCAAAAAGTTGTATTAGGAACAAAAGACTACAACTATTATCCGAATACAATAAAGGTGCAATCTGGAAAACCCGTAAGTATAACTCTTGATAAATCTGTCACAGGCTGCTTAAGAAGTTTCACAATAAAAGACCTTGGTGTTTCAAAGTATGTGAAAACCCCAAGTGAGACAATTGATTTTACCCCCACAAAAAAAGGAACATTTAGATTTGCCTGTTCTATGGGAATGGGCTATGGAACCATCATAGTGGAATAAAAATGAAAAGAATTTTTAAGGAGCCATATTTATATTGGTTTTTTGCAATTTTTATTTTATATTTAGTTCTGAACATTTTCATCAGTGGATTTGATAACACAATTCCTTTGATTATTTTATACGCTTCAACTGTTGACTGGTTTAGATTAGGAATATCTTTGGTTTTAACTTTAGCTATTGGGTTTTTGGTTGCCCTGAATGCAGTCTACGTTTATATCTTACACAAAGAAAGAAAAAAATGTAAAGAGGGTAAAGTCTTGGCCGGAGCAGGAAGTGTTGGTGGCTTGATTGTCGGTGTTTGCCCTTTGTGTGTTACAGGGCTTGTTCCTTTAGCCCTAGGATTACTTGGAATAGGTTTTTCCTTTGCTTCTCTGCCTTTTCAGGGAATTGAAATACAGGTTTTAGTTGTTATTATCTTGCTGACCAGTTTATATTTCTTAAAGAAGCGAAATATTTAAATAGTCATATGTATCACATTTTCATATGATAAGCAAATCTATATTAAAGCATTTTGAGCATAAACATCATGAACACCTTGCAGAGTCTGATGTCTATAACGCCTATAAAATATTTTTTGGAACGTTAGTCTCTGAATCAAGGTTAAGAATTATTAATTTACTTAGAAGCGGAAAGAAAAATGTTTCTGAAATTATGAAAGAGTTGAAAATGGACCAAACTTCTGTCTCGCACGATTTATCTAGGTTAAAGAGATGTGGATTTGTTAATGTCGAGGTTAATGGCAAATTCCGCTATTATTGGCTAAATGAAGAAACAATAAAGCCATTAATTGAATTGATAGATAAGCACATGTCTCTTTATTGTATTCATATATTACATAATATGAAAGGGGGTAAGGAAAAATGAAAAATAATCAGGCTTTAACATGGATTATTATTGCGGTTGCCGTTCTTCTCTTCTTAGGTTTCACCATGGGTTGGGGAGGATATGGGGGATATGGTGGAATGATGGGCTATAATAATATGATGAATTGGGGTGGGATGTGGGTTTTTGGCTGGCTTTTCATGACTCTTGTTGTTATTGCTTTAGTGCTATTCATTGCCTGGCTAGTCAAACAAATTCAAAAATAAACCTCTAAATTTAACCAACCAAAAAATAACAAAATGAAAAAAGCAAAAATAACAATTCATGGAATGCACTGCGCTTCATGCGCTTCAAACATAGAAAGAAGTTTGCGCAAAACACCTGGTGTAAATAACGCAAACGTGTCTTTGTTGCTGAAAAAAGGAACCGCGGAATGTGAAGATTCTGTTTCAGAAGATGAATTAAAAAAAGCTGTCAAAAGAGCAGGTTATGAAGCAAAAACAGTGGAATTTGAATAAAAAATGTTAATGATGTTAAGATTAAATTTTAATGCTAAAAATATTTTAGTAAATTATAGGGGGTTTTATATTAGCAATATAAATTAATAGGTGAACGAAGTGAACTAATTTAAAAATGCAACACAAACACGAAAAACACAAAATGAGAATGGACAAAGAAAATCGCCCAAGCGTGATCGATTTAGAGCATCACCACGATGCTCCAATAGAAGACGAAGAGATAGATGAATGGAAAAGAAAGATGACTGGATCTTGGATTTTCGCAGTCCCTGTTGCCTTTCTTATGTTATCAGAAAGGATTTTTGGAATTCAATTTTTTTCAATGGAGTACACTACCTTCCTTATTCTAGCAATAGGTTTCCCGGTTCTCTTTATCTTTGGATGGTCGACGATTAGGGGAGGAATGCGAGGGTTGTTTACATTTTATTTTAATATGGATTCTCTTATTGCTCTGGGAACTCTTGTTGCTTATTTAACTGGTTTATTCAGTTTGTTTTCTTCAATCCAGGATTATTCAGGAGTTGCTGCAATGATTATGGCTTTTTACATAACTGGAAAGTATGTGGAAGCCAAAGCCCGTGGAAGAGCCAGCCAGGAAATTAAAAAACTTCTTGAGCTCGGAGCAAAAAAAGCAAGAATTTTAAAGGGCAATAAAGAATTTGAAGTTGACGTTTCCGAAATTAAAATTGGCGATGTCCTTATTGTTAAACCAGGTGAAAAAATTCCAACAGACGGAATCGTTGTTAAAGGAGAAAGCAGTATTGATGAGTCTATGGTTACTGGAGAAAGCCTGCCTGTTGAAAAAACCAAAGGCTCAAATGTGATAGGTGCTACGATAAACCAAGACGGAATTCTTTACATTAAAGCAACAAAAATCGGAAAAGACACATTCCTGGCGCATATAATAAAACTTGTTGAAGAAGCGCAGAGTGAAAAAGTTCCTATCCAGGTTTTAGCAGATAAAATCACTAGTATTTTTGTTCCATCAATTTTAGTTCTTGCAATCCTGACATTCGTTGGTTGGTTTTATTTTAGCTCTGATTTAAGTAGAGCAATCGCCGCAAGTGTTTCTGTTCTTGTTATTGCATGCCCCTGTGCCCTCGGTTTGGCAACACCAACCGCTTTGATGGTCGGCTCTGGAATGGGTGCCAAGCATGGAATCCTAATAAGAAAGGGAGAGGCAATGCAGACAATGAAGCATGTTAAGATAGTTGTCTTTGACAAAACAGGAACAATCACAAAAGGAAAGCCAGAAGTCACAAATATAATATCAAGCGTCAAGGAAAATTATCTTCTAGAAATTGCTGCGTCTCTTGAAAAACTGAGCGAGCACCTAATTGCAAGAGCAATTGTTGAAAAGGCAAAATTAAGAAGATATAAGGAAGTCAAAAGTTTTAGGATTTTAAGGGGCAGGGGTGTCGAAGGAAAAATAGGAAAAAGTGAAATTGTTATTGGTAATAGAACACTAATGAACGAAAAGAAAATTTCTTTTAAGAATTTTGAGTCTAGAATTTCAGACTTTGAGTCAGAAGGAAAAACAACGATGATTGTAGCAGAATCAGGAAAAGTAATAGGCATTATTGCTGTCGCAGATGCTCTTAAAGAAGATTCTATATTAGCGATTGCCTCATTAAATAAGCAAGGATATAAAACAATGATGATTACAGGAGACAATGAAAAAACTGCTAAGGCAATAGCAAAAGAATGTGGAATTTCAGAAGTCATAGCAAATGTTCTTCCAGAAGACAAAGCAAGAAAAGTTGAAGAATTGCAAAAATCAGGATTTGTTGCTTTTATCGGCGACGGAATTAATGACGCTCCTGCGCTAAAGCAAAGCAATGTTGGAATTGCAATGGGAACAGGAACAGATATTGCAATAGAATCAGGAGATATTGTTCTGGCGCGTGGCTCTCTTGTAGGTGTTGTTCAGGCAATAAATCTAAGCAAGGCAACTTTCAAAAAAATAAAACAAAATCTTTTTTGGGCATTCGCATATAACATAGTCGCGATTCCTGTCGCTGTCGCGGGTTTGCTTCATCCAATTGTTGCAGAGATAGCCATGGCTCTTTCATCAATAACAGTCGTGACAAATGCAAATCTTTTGAGAAGGAAGAAGATTTGAAATAATAAAATTCAAATCAAACGCTTGCGCATTTGAAAGGAGGTCATAGAAGTAAATGGTGAAACAAAACTTAGGAAAAACCGATCGTGTTTTGCGATTTTTATTAGCTTTTTGGTGGCTTGGACCATGGGCTCTGAGAACAAATACTGTATGGGTTAACTGGGTAATCATTGTAGTTGCCTTAATTGCTCTTCTTGAAAGCTTTACCGGATATTGCTGGCTCCACAATGTTCTCGGAATACATAATAAAAATCAATAGCCAGGAATATTTAAATAACCTAAAAGACTAAGAGTATAATGAAAAACAATGAAACAATGGTTTGGGTAATTGTCATAGTAGCAGTTTTAGTTTTGATATTTGGCGGGGTTGGAATGGGCTTCGGTGGATATGGCGGAATGATGGGAATGATGTACGGAACCTATGGCTCTGGAATGATGTTTTTTGGCTGGCTTTATGGAGTTTTAATTTTAGTTGCTCTAGTTCTCTTCATTGTTTGGCTTGCAAGACAAATTCAGAAGTAAAAAATGAAAAACGAGTCAATTGTTTGGTGGATTGTGATGATTTTAGTGGTAATTCTCGCATTTTATCTGCTAATGGCAATTTTCGGTTTAATTTATAAAATTTTAGTTGTAATAGTCTTAGTTCTTGTAATACTTTGGCTATTAAAACAGGTTAAGAAAAAGTAACTATTTTTTATCAATCCAACTATATCCTTTCTGTTCTAAATCTTGAACAAGGTTTTTATCGCCCTCAAAAGCAATTTTTCCATCAACCATCACTGAAACTTTCTCTGGTTCTAGGTGTTCAAGAATTCTTTTGTAATGCGTAATAACCAGCACTGTTTTTTCCGGAGTCATGAATTTGCTTATTCCTTTGGCGACTAATTTTAATGCATCAACATCCAAGCCAGAATCAGTTTCATCGAGAACTGCAACTTTAGGATTCAAAACCAACATTTGCAGGATTTCTGCCTTCTTTTTTTCTCCTCCAGAAAATCCCTGATTCAAATATCTATTTAAGAATTTTGCGTCCATTCCAAGTTCTTTGCATTTTTCTTCAAGCAGCGCACGAAATTCAAGCAAGGAAAGTTTTCTATCCTTCAATGTATTATATGCCTGTCTCAGAAAATTTGAGATTGTAACTCCTGGAATTTCAACTGGCATTTGAAACGATAAAAAGAGTCCACGCTTTGCGCGCTCGTCAGGAGAAAGCCTTGTAATATCTTCTCCATTAAGAAGAATTTGCCCTGCCATGACTTTGTATTTAGGATGCCCCATAAGAACATATGAAAGAGTTGTTTTTCCAGAGCCATTGGGCCCCATCAATGCATGAACGCTTCCGGTTTCAACTTTCAAGTTTACTCCTTTTAGGATTACTTTTCCTTCAAAGCCAACATAAAGATTTTTTACTTCAAGCATTTTTTAATAATCCGCTTCTTTTTAGCTGTCTAGCAACTAATCCACTTTCTATATATGATAGGGAGCGTCTAAAAGCATTTTCTAGTACAAGTCTTCCTTCTCTCACATCATAACAATTAAATCCATAACAGGTAATATACTCGTCTTCAATAAAAAAAACAGAAGTCTTATGCCTTCCTCCAAGAAGTGCCATTAAAGTTTTCCCAACTTCTCTCCCATTAATAACTGTATCATAAACTTTTCCAGGTTCTATTTGTGGATAAATTCTCCAAGTACTTTCTTCCATTTTACAATCCTGCCATTTTTAACCTACTTTCAAGGTCTTCTTTTTCATTTTTCTTGGGAGAGCCCTCATTAGTGGCCATAACTCTAAGAGAATCATTTTGAATAAAGTATGCAGTAAAATTCAAATATTTTATTTCACCATTTTTTCTAAAAACAACTTGGTGCGGTTTTGCTTGAGGATTTTCCTTTAAATCTACTGGAAAATATAGTCCAGTTAAATTTGCTTCTTTAAAATCTATTTCACTTATTTGATAAACAGTTCCTGGCACTAGTTCTCTTTCTTCCATTTTTTAACTCCTTAAAGCCCCTTTCACTGCTTCCAAAGCAAGAAGAGCGCACTTAACTCTTCCTGGATTCAGTTTTATTTTTAATAAATTTAACACTTCTTGTGGTTTAAGTATTTTTATATCCTTGACTTTCATTCCTTTTACTTTGTCGGTTAATAAAGAAGCCGCCACCATTGAAATTACGCAGCCAGAACCACTAAACTTCACATCTTTCACAGCTCCATCTTTAACAAATAGCTGAACAGTTATCTCATCTCCACATATCGAATTATATTCTGTTTTTTCATGTGTTAGGTTTTTTAGCGTTCCGAAGTTACTTGGGCTTTTATAAAGTTCAAGAATATGTTCTTTGTACATGTCTTCTGGTATTGGCTCGTGATCTTGTGTTTTCATTTTATTTTTCCAACACTTCCATTTCAAGTCCCCTAAAACCAAGGACATTTTTTAATTCGTCTAATCTTAAAGATAATCTATTGAAATTTTCTCCGAGAACTATCATTTCACCGCTTCCGTCATCATACCTAAAAAGAATAACATCAATCAAATCTCTAAAATTATATCTAGTTTCTTCTCCTAGTCTTTCTTTTGTTATGCCGTCATTAATTTGAGCGGTTTTGCATACTTTTTCACAACTTTTTGTTAAATAATCGCGCAAATTTGCAAAGCTATCTATTTCCCAAGGTTCCCAATAAAATCTTATGCTTCCCATTTTATCTGTTAAACTTCTCCGTTATTTTCTTCAGCGCAGAAGCCAAAGCATCAACATCTTCAAAAGTGTTGTAAATGTAAAGGCTTGCGCGACAAACTCCATTAACGCTAAGTGCTTCCATTAAAGGCATTGCGCAATGATGTCCTGCTCTTATTGCAATTCCATCATTATTTAAGAGTTCTGCAACATCGTGAGGGTGAATTCCTTTAAGGTTAAAGGAGACTATACTAACGCTATTGTTTGCTCCAGGATTATAGATTTTAATTCCTGGGGCTTCTTTTAATCTGCTTAAAGTGTATTTTAACAATTCTTTTTCCCAATTAGAAATGTTTTCTATTCCTATCTTCTCAATGTATCTTATTGCCTCTGCCAAACCAATTGCTTCTGCAATGTTTTGGGTGCCTGCTTCAAAGCGTTGTGGCGCGTCGGCCCATTCTGCATCTTCTAAAGTAACTTTCTTTATCATACCACCACCAAAATTAAACGGCCGCATTTTTTCAAGCAATTCTTTTTTTCCGTATAAAACGCCAATCCCCATAGGTCCAAGCATTTTATGTGAGGAAAAGGCAAGGAAGTCGCATCCAATTTCCTTGACATTAAAAGGTAAACTTTGAACGCTTTGTGCAGCATCGATGATTGTTAAAGCCCCTGCTTGCTTTGCTAACTTAACAATTTCTTTAACATTATTAATCATGCCAAGAACATTTGACACATAAGTAAATGCCACAATAGCAGTCTTATCGCTTAATTTATTCTTTAAATCATTTATATCAAGAGTAAAATCTTGTTTTATCTTAACAAACCTCAATTTCATGTTTTCGCGCTTTGCAAGCTGCTGCCATGGAACAATATTACTGTGGTGTTCCATTTCTGTAAGAAGGATCTCATTTTTTCCTTTTGGCAAAATTGATGAAATAGTATAAGATAGTAAGTTGATAGACTCGGTAGTGTTTTTAGTAAATATCACCTCATTTTTTTCAGCACCAATAAAATGAGCAACAACTTTTCTTGCATTTTCATATTTTTCCGTTGCTTTCGCTGCCAATGTATAAAGTCCTCGGCTGATATTTGCGTTTTCTTTTTCATAAAAATCAGTCACAGCTTGAATTACTGATTTTGGCCTTTGGCTTGTCGCAGCACTATCTAAATAAATCAAGCCAGGATTATTCTTGAAAATAGGAAAATCCTTCTTCAAGGTTTTTGCTGTGGTATTATTTAGTTTCATTCACACAACACTATTCTCAATCTCCATCTCAATCAAACGGTTTAATTCAACAGCATATTCCAAAGGAAGTTCTTTTATCAGTGGCTCAATAAAGCCGGAAACAATCATTTTAGTTGCTTCTTTTTCTGACAAACCTCGTGACATAAGATAGAAAAGCTGTTCTTCCCCAACTTTTCCGACAGCCGCTTCGTGAGAAACTTCAACATCATTTTCCTCTACTTCCATGCTCGGAAATGTTTTTGCAACGCTTCTGTCATCAAGCATTAAGCCATCACATCTAACACTTGACTTTGAGCCTTTACAGCCTTTTTTTATTTTTACCAAACCGCGATAACTAGTTATTCCGCCGTCCATTGAAATGCTCTTGCTTATGATATGTGAAGTCGTGTTCTCAGCCATATGATAAACTTTACATCCTGTATCTTGATGCTGGCCACGAGCAGCATACGCAATTCCAATATAATCTGTCTTAGCATTTTTCCCAATTAAAACACTTGATGGGTAAAGCATCGTTACTCTGCTTCCAGTATTCCCGTTTACCCATTCCATTACAGCATTTTCATAAACCAAAGCGCGTTTAGTGTTTAAATTAAAAGTATTTTTGCTCCAGTTTTCTATGCTGCTGTATCTCACGCGAGCATTTTTCAAAACATGAATTTCAACGCAGCCCGCATGCAAACCTAATTCATTATACACTGGACTTGAACATCCTTCAATATAATGGATTTCAGAATCTTCATCCGCAATTATCAATGTGTGCTCAAATTGCCCGCCTCTTCGAGCATTCATTCTAAAATAAGCCTGAAGGGGCATTTTCACTTTCACGCCTTTAGGAATATAAATAAAAGTTCCTCCTGACCAGACTGCTGCATGCAAAGCAGTGAACTTATGTAAAGTTGGACTTACACATGTTGTCATAAAGTATTTTTTAAATAACTCAGGATATTTTTGCAATCCAATGTCACAATCAAGGAAAACAACGCCTTGGTCTTCCCATTCCTTCTTGAGTTTATGATAAACAATTTCAGAATCATATTGTGCCCCAACGCCGGCTAAAGATTCGCGTTCTGCTTTAGGTATTCCTAGTCTCTCATATGTCTGTTTAATATCTTCTGGAACATCATCCCAACTTTTAGAATTTTTAACAGAATCTGGTTTGATGAAAAGGCGTATATCCTCAATGTTTAATTCTGAAAGGTCAGGGCCAAAATTAGGCATGGGCATTTCTTGAAAAAGTTTTAAAGCTTCCAATCTTTTTTGCAGCATCCACTCTGGCTCTTTCTTGTCAAGAGAAATTTGCCTTACAAGGGCCTCTGAAAGCCCGGGCTCTGCCTTGAAAATCAATTTCTCTGGATTATGATGGTCATAAGTTTCTCTTGTGAATTTTAATGTTGGGGTTTGCATGATTTTACCTATTGATAACGTTATTTAAACTTAACCCATTAATAATATAATAACCTGCTTTATTTATTAAAAATCAGCGTATTGTAATTTGCTTTAATTTTTCTCAATTTTAGAAATTCTTTTTTTCAAATTAATAATTTCTTCATCTTCTTCCAAAGTAAAAATTCTTTCCAAAACAACCAACCCAATAAAAACAAGGATAAATGTAAAAATAAACCCTTCGAAAGTTAGTCTCTTTATTTGCTCGAAATCTAGATCGAAAAAGACTCCATGAATTATTAAGAGGACAGCAGTTACTAAAGAAAAAATAAAGGTTGCAAAAAGTTTTTTCTTGAATCTCTTTTTCATATGTGTTTAAGTTAAATTTTTATTAAAAAGCTTTGGGTTTTTCCTTCTTCCCAACAACCTCGTTTACATCCTTAACCATTAAATCTATGTCTTCGTCAGACAAGCCATGAAGCATAGCTCCGTCTTCCAGCGTGTCAAACTCGGAAAAATGACACCCAACACAATGTAATCCATAAGACATTAATATTTCCTGTGTTTCTGGGTGAGCTTCAATAAGTTCCTTGATTGGTGTTTGTTTTGTGATTTTTATATCATCCATTTAATTCGCTCCCGAATGACCAAGCTTGGGCGTTCGTTCTTGATTTTAACGATATTGGTAGCTTAAAAATTTAACGTATTTTTTATTAATATTGCTAATTACTAAAGTTTATAGAATCAATCTTTTCGGCCACTTTAAAATCTTTCTCTGTTAAGCCGAGAACAGAATGTGTTGTCAGCTTTATTTCAACATTATTGTAATCATAAATTTTTATGTCTGGATGATGCCCTTCGGTTTCTGCGATTTCTGAAACCTTATTAATAAAATCAACAGCCTCTTTAAAATCCTCAAATTTAAAATTTTTAATTATAATTCTTCCATTGTCCTCAAGATTCCAATCAGATAACTTTCCTAAATTTTCATTAATCTGGGATATAGATAATAGTTCCATTATGATAGAATTGTTTAGGGATTTTTAAAATGTTGTGAAGAGAAAGGTTTTTATATCTAATTAAAACACAAGGAGCATGGTAACAAGAATAAGAACACTGCCTGTTTTTCCAGGACAGGCTGAAAGAAGAATGAATGTAATGCTAGAAGTTCTTAGACACGAGCCAGCAATGGCATTACTTGAATTAATGAATGAAGGGAGACAAACAGCAAATTTATTGACTACAAGATTAAAAAGGGCTACCGGAAATTTAGTTCTAACAATGAGGTATTTGGAAAGGGTTCTTGTTCCTTCATCTTTAGCAGATAAAATTGATTTAGGGCTAGGTGAAAGGACAACATATTCTTTAAAAGAGTCTGCCAAAAAATATGGCATTCCCGCAACAGATTTTACAATTAATTATGGTTATTCAAATGATTTTTGGCTCGGCGATATTTTAGGAAGAGGTCTTGGCGAAATAGGGATAAAAGCTTGTGGGAGAAGATATGTTATCCTAAAAGCACTTTATGGCGCAGAAAAACCTTTATCAAAATTAACTCTTTCACTTTCTTCGCATTCTCATGTAGCGACAGTTTCAAAAGATATTGCAAATTTAATATCATTTGGTTTAGTAAATTCTGAATCTGTTGATATCGACTCTTTTGGGTTTAGGGCTATTGAATGGAAAGGTGGAAATCCAAATCTCCCTGGAAGTGAAAATAGAGATGGAAGATTTGTTGCTAATTTTTTATCTAAAGTTAAAAGGGCGTCTTTGGCTGAAATAGTTTCTGGAACAAATTTATCAGCTTCACAGATAATTAGTGGAATCCATACTCTAATTGAGAATAGGCTTGTGAGAGGGATTGATAAATTCCCAATAACTAAAAAATATGAAATTACAATGACTGATGCTGGCAAGCGTCACTGGAATGGATATTTTGTTCCTCTTTACGAATTTCTTAGCGACAGAAAACCATTGCCCATACCAGAACAACAATGGACAACTGAAAGTTATATAAGAATGGCTATGAATATCTTCAAAGAGAGAACTGAAGATTAATTCACTTCTTCGCCTTCAAAAAATTATCATTTACTTTTTTCCAATTGACAACATTCCAAAAAGCGTCAATATATTCTTGTTTTCTATTCTGATATTTTAGATAAAACGCGTGTTCCCAAACATCAATTCCAAGAACAGGAATCTTATTTTGTGAAATCGGGGAGTCTTGATTTGGTGTTGTAATAATTTCCAGTTCTCCCTTTTCATTCAAAACTAGCCAACACCATCCGCTGCCGAATAAACCAACTGCCTTACTGCTAAATTCTTCCTTAAAAGCATCAAATCCTTTGAATTTCTTGTTTATTGCCTTAAGAATTTCTCCCGAAGGCTCAACACCTTTCTTTAAAATCTGCCAGAAAAAACTGTGATTCACATGTCCTCCGCCGTGATTTCTTACAGCTGTTCTGATATCTTCTGGAATTAAGTCAAGATTTTTAAGAAGTTCTTCTGCGCTTTTATTCTGCAATTTAGGGTATTTCTCAAGCGCCTTATTTAATTTGTCAATATATGCCTGATGGTGTTTTCCATGATGTATTTCCATGGTTCTTGCGTCTATATATGGTTCCAAAGCATCAAAAGAATATGGAAGTTTTGGCAGCAAATGTAACATATTATTCTTAGAAAGTCTTTTTTTATAAAACCATCGGTTATCTATTTTACTTAAAAATCCTAATCCTCGTCAAAAAGAAAGTTGTTAAAGATATCATTATTACATATGTCAAGAACCACGCCAAGATATGGGGCCCGGGAATAATCTGAAAAGGAAGGCAGTTTTCAAAAACGCAATTCACATTTTCTCCAGGGCTGCCAGAGATTCTTACAAGAAAAAAGAAAAGCGTAACTTGGATTGCACTTAATTTCCAGAAATCCTTTCTTTTTAATTTAATGAAGTAAATAGCCAAAAGCGAAACAGGAATTGTGATCAGGTGTTGTAGAGTTATCATTTGGGCAATTGTCGGCCTTGAAGTAAAAAAATAATTTGTGATCCCCCACAAGCTGTTTCCTGTTAAGAGAATATAAAAAAAATCAATATTCCAAATAATGTAAGGAATTAAAATTATATTAAGCTGGCTAGCTATCAGATAAGAGTTTCTCGTGAGAAGTCCTATTCCAATAAGAAAAAAAGCGACATAAGAAAACCAAAGAACTCCCGCAATTTCGGTATATTTTATCGCGTTGTAGAAGGCCAGAATTCCAAGAGATATATAGATTACGCCCAACACAAACAGAAAATTTTTAATTGGCTTGTTCATTAAATATAATAGAGGCTAATTCTTATAAAGTTAACTTTTAAAAAACAAGATGCTTGGTATTTTTAAGCCCGCATGGCACAATGGTACTGCATCCGCCTCGAAAGCGGAGTCCTCTGGACATCCAGGTTCGATTCCTGGTGCGGGCGTTATATTTTAAATAAAACTTAAAAAAAGAAAACTATCTCTTTACTTCTTTGTAACTTTCTCTTCCTTTAACATACTTCTTGCAATCATAAAGACCACAAAAGCAATTATTACAAAATACACAAGGGCATTTAAAAGAGCACCCCATGGAAGAATGATTGGTCCGATGGCAAATGCTGCATTACGCCATGCTCCTCCTGGAATAAAGAATGTGATTATGGGCATTATAAGATTATTTACAATTGATTGAATAAGAGAAGTTAAGGCGATAGCAATAATGAAAGCGACAGCTAAGGGAACAATCTTATATTCCTTCAAGAATTCATTAAACTCTTTCAGTATAGCCATGTTAAATGCTATCCAATACCCTTTAAAAACCTTTTCACAATAAACTTTAAATAACCCGCATCCTTGAGAGGGGTATGGAGAAAGACGTAGGAAAAATAAAAAAGAACGATTTCACAGATATTGTCATAAGACTTGATGACTTCGGCGGGCGCCCAGGAGTAACTATAAGGGAATTCGTAACAGGCGATCGTTACACCGGCTTCACAAAATCTGGAGTAAAAATACAGGCAGCAGACTTGCCAAGATTCAAAGAGATGATTAATTCAATAAGTGAAAAAGACCTAGAAGCCGGGGAAACAGAAAAAGAAACTAAAAAATCACCACCAGAACAGAAAACTCTTGCAGAAGAAAGCAAAGATGATGACTCAGAAGAAGAATTCGACGATTATTAGTTCTAAATTAACAGGATAAATTTTCTTTAAGTTTAAATTAGTCAAAATTTTAGCTTAATATCTTGATTATAGTGGCTTATCTTTTAAAAAATTCTGGCTTTTGCTGAAGCAAAAGCTTTTAATCGTTAATTCTCCAATTAATTCCATGAAAAACACGAAAATCCGCCAGCCAATAGTCACGGTTTGCGGGCATGTGGACCATGGAAAAACAAGTCTTCTCGATGCTCTTAGAGGAAGCTCTGTCCAAGATAAAGAAGCCGGAGGCATAACACAAAAGATTTCATTTACGTCATGTCCTGTAGAACAGCTAAAATCAGCATTTCCTTTAATAGAAAAACAAATAGAACTTAATATTCCTGGCTTTCTTTTTATTGACACTCCTGGGCACGCAGCATTCACAAATTTAAGACGGCGTGGCGGTTCTCTTGCAGACTTGGCGATTCTTGTTATAGACATCAATGAAGGAATAAAACCGCAAACAGCAGAAGTAATACAGATTTTGAAAATGAATAAAGTTGCATTTGTAATTGCACTCAACAAAATAGACAAAATTCACGGATGGAAAACATATCTCGAGCAAAATACTAGCTTTAAACAACGCATTGAGGGCCAACCATTAAACGCTAAACAGGTTTTCAATGAAAAATATTTAACGCTTGTTGGTTCGTTACAGAATCATGGTTTTGATTCTGACCTATTTTATAATATAAACGATTTCACAAAAAAAGTTGCCTTGGTTCCTTGTTCTGCAAAAACAGGTGAAGGCTTGCAAGAACTAATTCTTGTGCTGTGTGGTTTAAGTCAAAAGTATCTTCAGGAAAGATTAACTCTAGGGAAAGACGCAAAGGGAATCATGCTTGAAATAAAAAAACAGCAAACAGAGTATATTGAAGCAATTCTTTACGACGGTGAATTGTCAATAAAAGACGAAATCGCTGTCGCGGGTTTTTCCGGAAAACCCATAATAACAAAAATAAGAGTCATGGAAGAAATACTCCCACTGTCGGCAAAATTCAAGCCAAAAGAAAAAGTGCAGGCTGCAACAGGCCTTAGGCTTCAGATAGTAGAGAAAGGGGAAGTTTTGCCGGGCATGCCTTTTATTATTTACAAAAATAACTTTGAAGAAATTGAAAAAATCTTCAAGAAAGAACTTTCAGAGATTATTAAGACAGACAAGCAAGGAATTATTGCAAAAGCAGATTCTCTTGGAAGCCTCGAAGCTCTTCTTTCAATGCTTCGCCAAGAAAATATTCCTGTGTTAAAGGCCGGCGTTGGCAACATAAACAAAGCAGACATAGTCAACGCAAAAGCAAATCTTCAGATAAATCCTCTTGACGCAGTGGTCTTGGGCTTCAATATCTCTATGGAACCCGAAGTCGAAGAAATCAAAGGAAACGTAACTATTTTGACAGATGACGTCATATACAAGCTCATTGAAAATACTCAAAAACTCCGTGAAGAAAAAAGAAAGGAAATAGAAAAAGAAAGGCTCTTAGGGCTTAGTTCTTTAGGAAAAGTAAAAGTTCTGCATCAGCATGTCTTCAGAAATACGAACCCTGCCATTTTCGGCATTAAAGTTGAAGCAGGTAAAGTAATTTCTGGATTGCATCTCATTGATTCAACTGGTGAAAAAGTCGGCAAGATAAAAAACATGCAGTCAGAAAATAGTTCAGTAGAAGAAGCCTTTGAAGGAAAGGAACTAGCAGTTTCTATTCCCGGAATCAACTTTGAAAGAAGATTAAAAAACACAAACATCAATTTCCTTTACTCAGATATTTCAGAGTCTCAATTCAGAAATTTTAAGAAGAACAGAGACTTGCTTTCAAGTTCAGAACTTTCTTTATTGCACGAAATCGCAGAAATTAAGCGTAAATCTAAAGCTGACTGGGGAATCTAGATTTCCACTCATTCGTATAAATTCAAATGAAAGAAAAGGAAAAGCGGGCTGGGGGATGTGAAGTTAATTCTTTCCTTTTAAATTCCTTCTTAATCTCAATCGTGTCTGTGTGTCTTCTTCTAACAAATCTAATCTTGGAGGCGTCATGAGGCTTAAAGAAAGCTGACCTTCTTTGTTAATCAAAATATCTGTAGACGGCTTTCCGGCTTTTTTTTCACAAGCAACCTTCATATCACAATAATCACATTTCCTCCCCCATTCAGGATAAACTCTTCCTGAATTAACCATCGAAATAGTTCCATTAATCATCTCAATTATTTCATAAAAGTGATTATCTGACCTACTCGTGGAAAGAATAGCATCAAGACTCCTATTTTTTTCTAAAGAATTATAGTATGGGGCTTCTATCATAAAAAACTCCATGGAAAATAATGGATTTACAAGTATGGGATTTCCCATAAAACTTCTTCTTTCTTCATCACTTATTCCAATTTTTTCTGAAAATCGTTTATCAGTAAAGCATAAAGAGCACAATCCAACATTATACAAGGTAAGTTGTGGATCGTGATCTATTTTTATATTTCCAAGCCAAGGTTTCCCAGACTTATAGTCTCTTATTACTACCTTCCTATCTCTAACTCTAACCTCATCTATTCTGCCCCTAAATCTTTTTCCATCATGATAAAATTTGAACTTTAACTCACTAAAAAGAGGTGGTCCTTCTTCAAAGAGAATATCATATAAAGACTTGCAAATCAAAGGAAGTGTTGACCTTATAACCCATTTCTCATCGGGATATGTCCATTCTATCTTATTCTTGCTTCTTTGATCGGCAACAATTCTTTGAAGCCATTTTCTTTCAGCATATTTCCCAAAGCTTTCTGCATCGAAATATTTTTTCTTGTTTCTATTTTTTGCAACTTCTCCTTCTGTGCCAAGACTGGGCCAAAAATTTTCAACGAGGCTATGAAGCAAAGATCCCTTAGCATACACAGAAAGCGTTAATCCCTCTTCCTTGTCAACATATCTAAGAAAATATTTCATTCTACAATAGTTTGCATAGTCTATTCTAGTGGAACTCCAAATTGTTTCCATAAGATAGAACACAAAAACCAATTTAAATCAATTTCTATGATAAAAAGAAAACAATATTTTATCATATCAAACATCTGAAAACTTTAAAAACCTTCTAAAATACTAATTATCATGCCATTCAAAATTAACAT
>JAGVXG010000009.1:27363-91828 GCA_018303885.1 Candidatus Pacearchaeota archaeon | reverse complement strand
ATTCCAAACTTTGTTCTGTCTCCAATAATGTTTCTTTCAAACTCTGCAAATGCTCCAATAATATGAAACATAAGCTTTCCTGAAGCGCTGGTTGTTTCAATTCTATCTTGAAGGCTTACAAAGTCTATCCCCCAGTCTTTGAGTTTGTCAATTGTAAGAATAAGATCTTTTATGCTTCTGGAAAACCTGTCAAGTTTGTAAATGAAGATTGCTGAAAACTTTCCTTTTTCTGCATCTTGGAGAAGATTAGTCATTTCCGGTCTCTTCAGGTCTTTTGCAGACTTTCCTTCATCACGATAAATTTTATGGATTTCGTAACCTAAGGCTTTAGCGTAATTTTCTAAAGCTTCTTGTTGGGCATTTAATGAGAATCCTTGCTGTGCTTGCTCTTGAGTCGAAACTCTTACATAAATTGCTGCTAGGGGTTTTGCGGAATTCATTTTATCTTGAACTCCTTATACAGCAACCAGTAGTCTTTGGGCTTTTTCATAAGTGCTATTGCATCAAAATTAAGATTAAAGTGTGGTTTTTTCTGTGTCTTTAAATAATTCCATATTTTATTAAAATTCTTCTTGTGAATTCGATTTACAATTGTTATATGGGGTCTTGGGTCTTTGTCAAATTTTCTCGGATGTAGATCCTTTATGCCCTTTTCACTCTTCACTCGTTCAACAAGACCTAGTCTGATTTTTTGTATTTGTTTTGAAAAAACGACTTTGAGATAGATTACATCATATTTTGGTCTATTGAAATATCCAAAACCTGTTATTCTGAATTTTTGTGGTTTTTGGGTTTTTAGAAAGTCTTTGATTGCCTTTTCGGTCTTTTTTATTTGAGTTGTTTGAAAAGTATATTTTAATGTTATATGAGGTGGTATTGGGTGCTCAACCACAAAATTTTCTCCAAACTTTGGTCCAATTGTTTTTATAAGTCTTTGATGTGTCTTCTGTGCCTGGCCTTTTAGGCGATAGAAAATGGCGTACTTCATTTTTAATACTAACAGCTAGAATTTAGTTGTTTATTTCCTCCTTTTTGTGAACTTAGGGTCTGAATAAGCTGGTTCACGTTCACTTAGGGTGCCCTAAGTATATAAATTTTACCTTGAAAGTGTCTTTGAACGCTTCGCATAGTCTACATTAGAAGAAGGTTTTACACATAAATCTCGTTTTTATGAGGAAAAGTCTTATTTCTGGTTAACCGCCCATAGTGTGGTGTTTCTTTGGGTGGGCTTTGTTTGCATTATCCAAGAAACATCAAAATTCCAATTATGAGGAAGTAAAATCCTACGAAAAACCTTAGAAATCTTGGAAAAGCCAGCACAAGTATTCCAAATATGATTGAAATGACTGCGGAGCTTAATGTTATAATTGTTGCCATTTAAACTCTAAGGGCCAAAATTATTTAAGCTTTTATGTAATTAAAAACATGTTCACTTAGGTTAACTTAGTGAAATAGGGTACTAATAAATAATAAATTAATTAAAATCTAAATAAATAGGGGTTTATCTTCTTTTTCCGCTGTAGTTTCTCATAAGCTTACCTATACCCATTACCAAAAAGGCCAATCCTATGACTATGCTAACCCAAGCTCCAGTAATCCAAGACATTCCCAATGGGCCCACAAGCCATAGAACTCCAATCAAAGTAACAAGCCAAGCACTTAATTTTGCCATATCACACCTCCTTCTTATTTAGGTTAGGGGGAATGTAATTATAAACCTTTCTCCGTAAGCCCAAAGTTCGCGAGCGGCTTACTCGGTTTTTAGAAAGTGGGCTACGACATATATTATCAAAAGAGATAAAATTGTGATGAAAAGTGAGGTTAAAATGCTTAGAGTTGAGGATCCTTGGATCTTTGTGATGAATTTTACGAAATTTTGAGAAATATCAAAGACTGTTTGACGCCAAGTGAATGCGATTGTGAAGCCTAAGGCTACGATAATTAACATTCGTATCTGCCGTCGAAATTCTCTTTTAAATTGAGACACCTCTCGTGAAAGGCCGTTAATTGAAGGGTACATAGTAATGAATAAATTTTTTGAATTATTAAATCTTGCTATAAGGGCCATTTTTGTTTTATTTTTTATTCTTTTGTGGTTGCAGACAAAAAATTGACGCTAAAAAATTTGTATTTTTTTATTGTTGGGGGAAGGTTGTGCACTTAGGTAGGCTTTGTGCATAGTCGTTATAATTTATTTTTGGGTGTTTATTTAACCAAACAGGTGTTTAAACAGGCTGTTTGGCGTGTTTTTATAGAGGATTTTTCTGATTTTTTGCTGGTTTTTTGTGTTTTCTCCGGAAAATTTTTTGGAATAAATATCTGTTTTAAACTAAAGAGTTTGGTTTTTTATTGACGAAAAAGGAAAAGATTTTTAAATTAGAATATATAATACTTAATATGTTTGAATGGTTATTTGGTAAAAGGGGTGTTGATAGCCTTAAAGAAGACACCAAAAGGGGTTTTGAATCTGTTAAAAAAGATATAACATCTATGAGTGCATGGATCAAACACCTTGATTCTGAAAAAAAATTACAAGGAAAAGAGATAAATGAGATAAAAGACGTTTTGTCGACGATAAATTCTGAAATTGAAGGAATAAAAAATGTCATTTCCATAATGAGTGATCTAAAACCAAACAGGCCGTTTAGAACAACCAAACAGGTGTTTGATAAACAAACAGGTGTTTATGCTGTTCAAACAGGTGTTCAAACAGGTGTTCAAACAGGTGTTCAAACACCAAATTTAGATAAATTTTCAGTAACAGAAAGAGCTATTATTTGGATTCTTTTAAATTCGGATATGAAACTAAGTTATGATGATCTTGCGGCCATTGTTGGAAAGGAGAGATCAACCATCAGGGGACATTTAAATAGGATAAAACAGAAGAGTGAGGGCTTGATAGAGGAGGCAGTAGAGAAAAATGGGAAAAAGAGGGTGTTTATACCTGAAAATATGAAGGAAAAACTCCTCAAAAGACAGAAAGTGAGAGTTAGAAGGGACAAAAATTCAGAGGAAAAGTGAAAAAAGACAGAAAAATAGAAAAATGACGCTTGCTGGAAGGCAGAAAGTGAGAATAAATCAAGATTTTAAGCTCGGAGCAAAAAAGTGAAGATAGGAAAATGTAGTGGTTAAAGCCGGGTTTTTTGTGGTTTGGGGTGTTTTGTAGTGCCTAAATAAACCTTTTTCGGCGAAAAAAGGCATTAAAATTCTAGTGTGGAGTCTAAAAGAATAGTTATTCGGTGTGCGAGAAAGTGAGTTAAATCAGAGGTCTCTTAGTTGTATAATTGTGGAAAGGGATGTTATTCTCTTGAGGTTTGAGGAAACGGAAAGGAGGATTGTTTTGTTGTTTACTCTTTTCTTCTCGACGGGGATTCCTTTTTTTATGAGCCTTCCTATATAGTCTCTAACAGAGCTTTCTGTAAGATTGAGCCTTTTGGCAAGAACCTTATAATCGACGTCGCCGGGCATTTCTTCTAGCTGATAAAGGGTTGAAAAAACCAGCATTTCTTGTGTAGTTAAACGTTTGAATTTAAGCCTGATTTCTTTCTTTATGCTATCGAGCGAATCAAGGATCTTTGCCGCACCATCTATCGGGTCTATTGGGCTTTCAATTAAATGGCTTAAATGGCTAAAATCTTGGTTTTTTTCTGTTTTTTCGTTATTTTTGTCGTTTTGATTAAAATTTAGGGGGGTTTCCTTTATATTTTGGTTAAAATTTAGTGATTTTGGTGTGTTATTTTCTCTTAAAGCGGGCATTTTTTTCTCGCTGTTGTCTGTCTGTCTGTCTGTCTGTCTGTCTGTTGGAACCCCTTCGTTTCCACTGGAAAATGCATTATTTAGGCTTTTTAGAGCCTCTAGGGGTAAGTCATGTGTTGGGTTATGTGTTGGAGTTGTCTTATTCAGATAAAGGTGTGTTGGGTTGGGTTTTTCCTTGGTTTTTGGTATTTCTGCTACTTTTTTATCGAGATTTATCATAATTTCACAGATTTTAATTAACTCTTCTCTTGTTTGAACGAGTTCTTTTCGTATGTAGTTAACTTCGTTGTTAAGAAAATCCATCTCTCTTTTAATTTTTGAAAATGCCTCTTTTACCGGATCCATTGTAAATGTAAGGGGATGTAATATAAAAACTTTAAGATGTTCTAGGACATATATCTGGCTTATTTAGGGTTGTGGGCTCTTAAGATGATTTTCCTGGCTTTATTGGTTGTCTTGGTATGCTTTGTAGGTTTTGTCGCTTAACACCCATCTAGACCTTCTTAGATAGGGTTTGCCTTTTGGGCTTTTTTTGATCTCTAGCACTAAATTCTTTTTCTTTAGGCTTAGCAGAATTTCTTTAGTAAACTCTTCGTCCCTTGCTGCCTCTTTGGCTACGGCATATGTAAACATAGACTTTGGTGAAACAGAATAAAGAAGCGCGAGTATTTGTTCTGAAATTTTCTCTCTCTTTTCTGAAGATATTTTCATAGCAAGAATCGGTAATTAGATTTTATTAACCTTCTTCTTTGTTTTTTCTTGAATTTTAATTCGTTGTTACTTATTTTTCCTTAGTGTGGGAAGAGGGACATGAACTGGAAGATTAAGCTCGTCACAAAGTGTTAAAGCCTTTAAGGCCGACTTTCTCATGACAACATTAACTAAAAGTATTCTAAAATCTTCTGGTAGGTTTTTCTTCTTCCATTGTTTAAGAACTTCGTTCGCTGTTTTTTCGTCGACAGAAAAGAGTACCTTCCCCTGAATTACAACCTTTGCTAGGCCTGGCTCGTAGTTTACTTTGTATTCAAACTTGGCTTCGAGGAGCTCCTCTTTAATCTTTAAGAAAGGTGATTTTGTTTCTTTGATTTCGGGGAAGTCTAATTCTGTGTTGATTTTTATATCCTCTACAGTTTCTTTTAACCTTTCTGCGCTCAACTTAGTAAAATTAAAACCAATGACTTTCATATTACTCTATGATAAAAAGTATTTTTAAACATTTGTCTTCAAATCTGTTTTAAAGTATACTGTGGTGGGTAAGATTTAAGATATATTACAAGGGATAAGAAGTGGTTGATTAAACTAGGTCTTCTTCAGAGACGATGACAAAGTCTCCTATGGCTATTATTGAGCTATATGGAACAAGAAGCTCGTTTGAAGAAGTTCTTTCTAAGTTAAGATTTTTTGTATATGGTGTTGGATCTTTTAACACTATGCTTATTAGTTCTCCTGATTTTGTTTCAAATGTAACGTCTCGAACAAAACCAAGCCTTTTTCCCTCTTTTGTGACTATCATCTTCGCGACAATCGCGCTAAAGGGGTTTTTGTCTCCAGCCATGTAAAACTTAAAAGAAAATAATATATAAACTTTTCTGTGAAATTAAATAGATTTCACAGGCAACAAGTTGTGGTTTTTTCTTGTTTTTTTGTCTGTTTTATGGTAATTTTACCTTGGTTTTTTGATTATTTAGTCTGGATTCTTAATTTTAAAATTGGTTTTTAGACCCGAATTCTTCGTTTTGGCTTTGGTTTTTTAGTTTTGGGTTTTGCTTCTCATCGTTTTTTACTCCCTCTCCCCCTTGTTTCTCATGGAAAGATTTATAAAGAATTTTTTAATTTTTTTATTTATATTATTATTTTATAAAAATTTATATTATATAGTATATATGTTTGTATTATACAATATAGATATAGATATAGATACATTTATTTTTTATAGGTTACTTAAAATTATACATCCTTTCTATATACTCTTTTTTATTCCTTACTTTTTAGTTTAATTTATTCCTTTAACTTAAACCAAACAAAATTTAATTTAAACTATTTGCTTTTTAGCTCAACTTATAATTTTTTAATTTACTATCTATCTACACCCCCTTAGAATATGCGTGTCCTTTCAAAATTAACATAAATTTTAATAAAATTTACAATAAAAACAGATGCCTATTTTAGACAGAAATAATATAGCCCCGAATACAAATAAAATGTCAGAGATATTAAAATTTCAGACCAAATTCAATTAAAACAAGCTGTTTTCCGTCAAAGACTTCAGACCAAATTCAATTAAAGCGGGCTATTTTCCATCAGAAATTAAGGTGTCTTTCTTTCTTAGTGGTTATAAGTGTTTATAATAAAACAAAAGTTTTACCGATAATATTTCCCGGAAAAAAACATTTTCCACAGGAAATAAACGTGTGAGTTAAACAATAGAAATTTACAATTTAATATGGGATCAGAACTAGACAAAATTTTTGAATCTTTTGACGGAAATAGAATTTTCAAGAATAAATCAATTTTACAGGCGAACCACAGGCCAGAAGAGATTCCTCATAGGGAAGACCAGATAAAACAAATAGCATCGATGTTAGCCCCCGTACTAAGAGGAGACAAAACAAGCAACATATTCCTTTATGGGAAAACCGGAAGCGGGAAAACACTTTCTGCATTATATGTTCGAGATGAACTGTTAAAAAGAGCAAAGAAAGACGTTGACTTTAATTTGAGGATAGAGTACTTAAACTGCAAAATGAAAAAAGTTTCTGATACAGAGTATAGAATTCTTGCAGAGCTTATTAAAAAAATGGGAGGAGAAGTTCCAAACACAGGGCTTCCTACAGAATCTGTTTACAATAAATTTATAGAAATAATTGACTCTGAAAAACAATCTTTAGTTTTGATTCTAGATGAAATAGACCAGGCAGTAAAAAAAATATCAAGCGACTTTCTTTACAATCTTACTAGATTAAATTCTGAGCTGTCCAAAACACAGATATGTCTCGTCGGAATAAGCAACGATTTAACTTTTTTAGATGGGCTTGACCCAAGAGTCAGAAGTTCTTTATCAGAAGAAGAAATTGTTTTTCCCCCCTATAACGCGATACAACTCCAGGAAATTTTGAATAAGAGATCTGGGGCCGCGTTTAAAGAAGGGGTTGTTCAGGAGGGGGTTGTACAAAAGTGCGCTGCCTTTGCAGCTAGAGAACACGGAGACGCTCGCCGGGCATTGGACCTTTTGAGAATAGCAGGAGAGCTTGCTGAGAGAGACAACTCAAAAAAAATCTTATTGAAGCATATAGACGAGGCAAATACCAAGATTGAAAGAGACAAGATTCTCGATGTAATAAAAACAGAGCCAAAACAGTTTCAATATGTCCTTCATTCAATTATCAGCTTAAGTGAAAAAAATAATGGAACGCCAATTTTTACCGGCGACGTCTATAATCACTACCAAGAAGTTTGCCTAAAAAATAAGTCAGACATCCTTACACAAAGAAGAGTTTCAGATATTATACAAGAATTTGACATGCTTGGAATTATTAATGTGAGAGTTATTTCAAAGGGGCGCGGTGGGCGAATGAGAGAAATAAAACTCGCAATCGCCAAAAGTATTGTTGAAAAAGCAAAAAAAATAATTGAAGAATCTTTAAATTAAAAACAGACTAAAAATAAAAATGGATGAAAAAGAAATCCTTAAGTTTTGTATTGAACGCGGCTTACTAATAGAGCCGGATGTTCTTAGTTTATTTAATGAGATAGTCGACGATACAGAGTCTGTTAAGCTTATTATAGAGAAAATAAAAAGCCATACACAAAAGAGAATTATAACAAGAAGCTTATTTGAACAAAACAAAGAACAGGTAACCGAGTTTTTTTTAACATTGCCTAAGGAGAACCAAAAGAGCCTAGAAAAACTAAAAATCAAGCTAGGATTGCAAATTGAAATTTCAAGACTTTCACAAGTTCAATCCGAGATACCTTCAATTAGCCAAGCTAAAGAAGATAGGCAGTATAGCGAAGAACAATTAGACGAAACACAGAGCGACGACAGTTTAGAACAAGACGAAGACAGTAGCGTTAAGGTTCTTTTAAAGCCAATTTCAACAAAGAAAAAAATAGAAGTTGATGATTTTGTTAAAAATCTTAGAAACAGGTTCGCTGAGATGAAAAATATCCTACAGGAACACTCAGAGCTTGAGAATCTTGTTTCGATTAACAAACTATCTGGAGGTAAAAAGTTTTCCATAATCGGGATGGTATTTGAAAAGAGAGTTACTAAGAATAGGAATATTATCTTTAGCGTCGAAGATTCAACAGGAAGGACAAAAGTATTAATAAATCAAAACAAACCAGAATTGTATAAGAAAGCAGAAGAAGTTGCTTTGGATTCTATTATTGGATTTAGCGGAAATGGAGACAGGGAAATTCTTTTTGCCAGCAATATTGTTTTTCCAGGCGCCGTGAACCCAGAAAGAAAAAAAGCCCCCGCCGAAGAATATGCTTTGTTTATAGGTGATATTCATTATGGAAGCAACGTATTCATGGAAGAAAATTTTCTCAGATTTATAAATTACGTTAATGGAAAAGTTCCAAATTCTAAAGAAGCCGATAAAATAAAATACATTTTTATTGTCGGAGATCTTGTTTCTGGTGTTGGTGTTTATCCTTCTCAGAAAAAAGATCTTAAGATAGATGATTTAGAAGAACAATTTCGTGGTTTTGCCGAACTTATTGGAAGAATAAAAAAAGACATTAAAATTATTATTTCTCCCGGAAATCATGATGGGGTCAGACTTTTAGAACCGCAGCCAGCATTAGATGAAAAATATTCCTGGCCCCTTTACAACCTCAAAAACGTCATATTGACGGGAAATCCTTCATACGTCAACATTGCTTCTGGAAAGGATTTTTCAGGATTTGATGTTTTAACTTATCATGGATTTTCATACCCTTACTATGCAAATGTTGTTCCAAGCCTCGTTTCTGAAGGCCTTAATTCCCCTGAAAAAGTAATGTCCTACCTTTTGAAAAATAGGCATTTAGCCCCGACTTATTCCTCTGTTCAGGCTTTTCCATCTGAAAAAGACGAGCTTGTAATAAAAAAAGTACCGGATATTTTTGTTTCTGGACACACTCATAAATGTGCTGTTTCTTATTACAATAATGTACTTGTGATTTCTGTTAGTGGGTGGGAGGAAGAAACAGAATATCAAAAGCGAAAAGGAAATACACCTGATTTTTGCAAAGTACCTATGGTAAATCTTAAAACAGGAGCGATAAAAATTTTGGATTTTGAATAAAAATGGAAATCGCAATAAACGGCAAAAATAGAAAAATTGCTTTTGACATAGATGGTATTTTGATTAATTTTCATAACCCCCTTGTTATATTTTATAATAAAAAACATGGAACAAGTTTTAAAGTTGAGGACATAACTACATACGATTTTCCAACAGCATTTCAAACAACTGAGGAACAATTTAGAAGAGACATGAATGAATTTTATAGTTCACCGCTTTTTAGGAGCCTTCCATTAATAAAGGGCGCCCGAAGAGCAGTAAGACAACTCTCTCAAAATAATTTTTTAGGCGTGATAACTTCAAGACCGGATTTTATCTACGAAGAAACGTTAATTTCTTTGAGGAAACATTTTCCAGAGACCTTTTCAGGCGTATATTTTACAAACCACTATGGGGGAAATGGCCCTAGAAAAAATAAGTCAGATTTTTGCCTTGAGCATGGTTATGAGGTAATTGTCGAAGACGTTTTGGAATATGCAAGCGAATGTGCAGATAAGGGGATTAACGCTCTTTTATTAGACAAGCCTTGGAATCAAAACGGTTCTTTGCACCCCCGAGTTCAAAGAGTCTTTAGCTGGGCAGAAATTTTAGAACATCTAAAACAAAAATTAAAATGAAAATAACAGACATCGTTTATGGAGAAGAAGAAATAAATGAACCAATCTTGATAGAACTCATTAACTCCCCACCAATTCAGAGGCTAAAGGAAATTTCCCAGTGGGGAATAGTCGACGAGAATTATCATAAAAAAGGCTTTTCAAGATTTGACCATTCTGTAGGTGTTTTAATCCTTCTTAGAAGGTTAAATGCTAAGATAGAGGAGCAAGTAGCGGGACTGTTGCACGATGCTTCACACACCGCATTCTCTCATGTTATTGATTGGGTTTTTGAAGATTCAACGAACGAAAATTACCAAGATAAAACTCTTTTAAAGACACTTGAAAAAACTGAAATTAGTTCTATTTTAAAAAAATATGGGTTCAGCCCACAAAAAATAGCAGAATTAGAAGAATTTTCTTTGCTAGAACAACCCACCCCAAATCTCTGCGCAGATAGGGTAGACTATTCCTTAAGAGAAATTTTACACATGCATAGTATAGAAGACGCAAAGAAAATTTTTGAAGATTTAAAAAACGTTGGAGGAAAAATTATTTTGAATTCTTTGGAATCTGCAGAATTGCTTGCAAAATATTATGTTTATATGAATAGAAATCATTGGGGCGAAGATAAAGCAAAAGCCCACTTCTATATTTTTGCAAATATTTTAAAAAGGGCCCTAAGTAAAAAAATAATTACTATAGAAGACATGATGAAAACAGACAATGAAATTCTAAACATTTTAAAAAAAAGCAGGGATGAAAATATCATATTCGGATTAGGCTTGTTGAAAAATGGTTTTTCTTTAAAAAAGACAGAAAGCAGGGGTGTTATTTTAAAAAATAAATTTAGATATATTGATCCGGAATTTATTCATAATAATAAGATAGTTCGTTTGTCTGAAGCTTCGAAGGAATACAAAGACATTTTGGATAAAGAAAGGCAATATTTTTCAGTTAAACAAGAATTTTTGATAATTCCAATAAAATGAAAACAAATCAAAGATTTTCATTCATTCGTCAAAGAGCTCCACGAACAGGAAGTTCGCGCCACAGGAGTGCCAAATGAACACACAACAATACCTAAAATCAATAGAAGAAGAAACGAAAAAGATTTATGAAATTGCAGAAGAAGCCAGGAAAAAAGGATTTGATCCCGTGAACAAAGTAGAGATTCCTCTTGCCAGAAGCCTTGCAGAAAAAGTCGTAGGGCTTATTTCTTCGGTATATCCGCAAATGGATGGCTCTGGAATTGTCGAGAGAATTTTGGAACTTGAGAGAAAATGGGGCAAGCTAAACCCGGCTATTTGCCTTCAGATTGCAGAAGAAATCGCGAAGCAAAAATTCTGTGGATTTTCCGGTCTTTTAGAAGCAATTGAAGCGGGCTCAAGAACAGGAATAGCATACATTACTCTTGGTGTTGTCTCGAGTCCTATAGAAGGAATGACTTCAATAAAAATCATGAAAACCAGCGACGGAAAAGAGTATCTGTCACCGTATTTTTCAGGGCCAATAAGAAGTGCGGGCGGTACAGGAGCAGCATTTTCATTAGTGATAATAGATCATCTCAGGGAAATTTTCGGCTATGCAAAATACGATCCTCGAGAAATAGAAGTAAAAAGAACTGTAGTCGAACTCCACGATTATCATGAAAGAATTACGAATTTACAGTATATGCCTACAGACAATGAAACAGATTTCCTTGCAAGAAACATTCCTTTACAGGTCAACGGGGAAGCCACTGAAAAAATGGAAGTTTCTAATTATAAAAACCAGGAAAGGATAGAAACAAATTACATAAGAGGGGGTCTTTGCCTTGTTATTGGCGAAGGACTAGCACAAAAAGCAAAAAAAATTTCCAGGTATGTTTATTCTTTAAGGGAAAAAGGATTTAAGTTAAGTGATTGGGACTTTCTTAATGAATATGTTAAACTGCATGAAAAAAGAGACACCGGCAAAACAGAAGAATCTCCAACATACATTAATGACCTTGTTGCCGGGCGTCCTGTTTTCGGGCATCCTTCAGAGTCAGGAGCATTTAGATTTAGATACGGAAGAGGTAGAAGCTCTGGCTTTAGCGGAGCGTCGGTGCATCCAGCAACAATGGGGATTACAGATTCTTTTATTGCGATAGGAACCCAACTCAAGATAGAGAAGCCAACTAAAGGATGTATTGTGACAACTTGTGATGTTATAGATGGGCCGATAATAAAACTTTTTAATGGAAGTGTGAAAAAGGTAAAAACACTGGAAGAAGCAAAAAGATTTTACAAAGACACAGAAGAAATTATTTATCTTGGTGACATACTTTTTCCTTTCAGTGACCTTGCAAATAGGAATTCTAATTTGATTAAGCCGGGGTATGTAGAGGAAATCTGGGCGCTGGAGCTTAGAGAAAAAAACCCTAGTCTTGAGAATACGATAAACGCCTTTACCTTGAGTTTTGATGAATCTGCTAAAATAAGCAACGAGAATAAAGTTCCTTTGAATCCGAGGCATATTTTTTACTGGACGCAAATTTCAAGCGAGCATTTAGAAGGACTTCTTTACTGGCTGAAAAATTCAAGAGTCGATAAAAAAGTAATTCTCCCTTACAATAAAAAAGAAGAAGAAAAATTCAATGTTGGAAAAAGGGCGCTGGAGCTTTTAGGGGTTGAACATGATGTTGTTATAGAAAATGTTGTAATTAACCATGAGACAAGCAAGGCATTGTTTGCGAATTTGGGAATAAGCCAGGATATTTTAGAAAATGAAAACAATTTAAAAGAAATTATAAACGCCGAGAGATATAAATCTGATAAAGATGAAGATGTTTTAAGTATTATAAACTCTGTTTCTGAATTTGAAATTAAAGACAAGGCAGGAGATTTTATTGGAGCAAGAATGGGGCGCCCTGAAAAAGCAAAGCTAAGAAAGCTTACGGGAAGCCCGAATGTTTTATTTCCTGTTGGAAAAGAAGGCGGCAGACTGAGAAGTGTTCAGGCAGCATGTGAAGCAGGAAGCGTTACCTCTGATTTTCCTGTTTATTTCTGTGAAAATTGCAAGAAAGAAACAATACAAAATATTTGCGAAACGTGTGAAAAACAGTGCATAAAAATGTTTTATTGTTATGAATGCAAAACTACTTTGCTAAATCCATGCGACAAACACGGGCATGTTGTAGAACATCTTTCTAAAGGAATTCTTAGAGCATTATTTAATTTACAGGTGAATAAAGACGGGACAATAAGATTTGATGCGACAGAAATGCCTTTAGTTTCATTCAAGCCAAAAGAAGCATTTGTAAGTGTTGAAAAATTAAAGGAAATTGGTTATGATATAGATATTTTCGGTAAGGAACTAAGAGATGAAAACCAAATTCTTGAATTGAAACCGCATGACATACTTTTGCCGTGTCCATCTGAGTCACCAGAATCAAGAGCAGATGAGATTTTTATGAGAATATGCCATTTTACCGACGAGCTTTTAGAGAGTTTTTATGGATTGAGGCCAATGTACAACGTGAAAAAAAGAGAAGATCTTGTAGGAAAACTTGGGGTGTGCATTGCACCGCATAATTGTGCAGGGGTTGTCTGCAGGATTGTTGGATTTTCAAACACGCTCGGGCTTTTCGCGAGTCCGTACATGCATGCTGCAATTAGAAGGGATTGCGTGCATCCGACAACCAAGTTTTTTTATTATAATGAAGATACAAAAGAGATATTTTATGATAATATTGGAGATTATGTTGATAAATTAATCAGTAAAGGAGCCAGAACAAAAAAAATAGATTCTTTTGGAACTATATCTGTTGAAAACAAAGAAAATATATTTGCTGTTGGAATTGACCCAGACACTCATGAACTAAAGAAAAAAAGAATAAGGTATTTTGTCAAGGGGCCAGAAACAAAAGAATGGGTTAAAATAACAACTGCCACTAATCGAGAGTATGTTGTGACCCCAACACACAAATTTATGCATATTGAGAACGGCGAGTTTAATTTTAAAAACGCCAAAGAAGCAAAAGTTGATGATAAAATCCCGATTTTAGAAAACTTCGATTTTGAAACAAGGGTAAAAAATATCAATTTGATTACTTTATTTAAAGAAAAAATTTCAATAGAAAAACAAAAGGAGATATTTGTCGTAAATGGGGGGGATGTTACAGGCCTTGACAAATTTAACATTACGCTGCAAACAGATTTAGATAACTTAAAATTAAGGCACAAGTTTTCTAAGCATACACTACCGTCAAATTTAACAATAAGCCCAGAATTTGCGAGATTGCTTGGGTATTATGCTGCAGAGGGACACTCAAGAACAAATAAATGGGTTTCTCAGGTTTCTTTTAGAATATGCAATAGTGAGATGCAAGACCATATTATTTATTTAATTAAAAAAGTTTTCGGAAGCAGCCCAAGTTTAGGCGAAGAAAACAGCAAGATAACTATATGCAATAAGCTTGTTTACCACTTATTTGATTGTTTAGGCTGTGGAAAGGGCGCTTATGAAAAAAGAGTTCCTAGTTTCATATTTGGATTAGATAAAAGTCTTGCAGGAGAATATCTCTCTGCATTTTTTGAAGGTGATGGCAGTGTAGTAAAAGATAGAAATATTGTTTTTTATTCTGTTTCAAGAAGTTTATTGGACGACACTTCTTTATTAATGAGTAAATTTAAAGTTATTTCAAGATACCTTAAAACAAAGGAGAGATTGCCAGGAAAAACTGTTTTGGAAAGGTATAAAGCGTTAGGAAAAGAACCAAAAAAACACATATTGAATCATTTAGTTTTAGGTGTTTACGATTCTTATCTTCTTTCCAAGTATTTAAATGTTGTAAATAGTTCTAAAAGAAATAAACTCGAGATTTTGAAAGGATGCGAAAACAGATACTTAAAATATAACGGAAAACAAATTTTAATGGCTGCACAAAGCGATTATGTTGAAGACCGTGTAAAAAATGTCGAGATGATTAAAGACAAGGGAAATTCTTATTGTGTTGAAATTGAATGGAAAGACAAAAAAGACAGAAATGTTCTTTGGGGAGAACAGATAATAAATACTAGATGTGACGGCGACGAGGCGGCAATAATGCTTCTTGGCGATGTTCTCTTAAATTTTTCAAGAAAGTTTTTGCCTAGTCATCGGGGAGGAACCCAAGATTCTCCATTAGTTTTAAACGCGAAGATCGATGCTGGCGAGGTGGACGATCAGATACTTGATTTTGAGCTTGTTAACGAATATCCTCTTGAGTTGTATAGGGCAGCTGAACAGAGAAAGCATTCTTCTGAAATTAAAGTTTATGATGTGAGAACGGCTTTGAAAGAAGGAAAAGACCCATTCATAAATATGGGGCACACGCATGAAACTTCAAACATAAATGAAGGAGTTGTTTGTTCGAATTATAAACTTCTTGCCACCATGCAGGAAAAAGTCCAGCGGCAAATGGAGCTCGTCGAAAAAATCCGCGCTGCAAATACTTCTGATACAGCAAGATTAGTGATTGAAAGACATTTTATCAAAGACATGAGGGGAAATCTGAGGAAGTTTTCTATGCAGGAATTTCGCTGCGTTGCCTGTGGAGAAATTATGAGGCGCCCGCCGTTGTCTGGAACATGTATAAAATGCAATGGAAAGATTATTTTCACAACAAATGAAGGCGGAATAAAAAAATATCTAGAACCTGCTTTAGCCCTCGCAAAGAAATACAATCTTTCAACGTATATTATACAAAGCCTTGAACTTACAAAGCGTCACATAGACTCTGTATTTGGAAAAGAAGCCGAAACCCAGAAAGACTTGGGGAAGTGGTTTTAAAACTTCAGCCAAAAGAAATTTAAAGCTTATTATTATTATTATTATTATTATGAGAATACAGAAGAGACCGGTTTTTATATTTCTTTTTTCTTTTTTATTTATTCTATTAATTTCTTTATCTCAAGCTAAAACATATAGGGGTGTTGGAGAATATAATCTTTTTCCTGGAGACGTAATTAATCTTAATGAAGGATATAGGGTTAAATATTTTAGTTATCAGGAGAATGTTCAGTATTATGTGTTAGGGGGAGTATCTGCGACAGATAATTTGGCTACAATAAGCCTTTTTACTAAAGAAGGTAATATAGATTATTATGGAGATAGCATTCCTGTTGCCAATCTTTATTCAAAGGAAGAAGGAATAAGAACCTTCACTTCTGGTTTTCATTTTACAATCCAACCGCTTCAAAAAGGCAGTAATAAAGTTACCCTTGAAGTTTCAGAGGGAGCGTTATACTCTTGTACAGATACTGATGCTTACACTATTGGGGATACTGCCTTAGAATTAGCAAGTGGAAATTGGGGCAGAAATTATTATAAAGAGGGCATTACGACAGAACTTTCAGAAGATAAGGAGGGGATTCATGAAACTAAGAGGACTGATACCTGCCTGAATGGGGGTCTAACAGAATATTACTGTTCCGGCGGTCTTTTATTGACAGAGAAAAAACCATGCACATGTAAAGAAGATGGAAGCTGTGAAGAAGGCTCACTTCAGTTTATTGATTCTGTTAAAGAATGGCTTGGCAAGCTATTTGGTAGTATAAATTAAATTCTAAATCATCAAATAAAAAACAATTGTTGGCAGAAGCAAACAACCCATCATATTAATCCTTGAAACGCCAAGCATTATACAATAAATACCAGTGGCTGCTGAAATGAGCAAAACAAGGAAACCAAAAAAACCAGAAATAAAAAGAGTTACGATAGACATTATTACAAGAACTGAATAAGACACTTTTGTGTAATTTGCTTTTTCAAGAATTAAAAGAAATTTTTTAGATAAAAATTTTACTATAAAAAATGAAGCAACCCCTGAGATTAATGCAACAAGAACAATTAAAACAAAGACATTGATTTCTGGAACGCCAATAAGCTCTTTTATTACTGCTGCAGAGCCGGTTCTAGTTTTTGATATTAAAAACAAGGCTAGAAAAGAAAAAGACATTGCTAAAATGTTGATAACACCGAGCATAAATAAGAATTCTTTTTTATCTGCCTTAGCGAATCTATTTCCCATTACTGCAATCTGTCCGCTGCTCAATGCTGGAAAAAATAAGCTTAACGGCGAGAAAATAGTAGAAGCTAAAATCGGCTTCAGTTTTTTTACTTTAACTTTTTTATTTGGACTTTGTTTCCCTATTTTTGTTTTTGATTTTATGCTTAAAAGAACACTTGATGCCCCAAAAAGCCCTGTAAGAAGAGGAACTAACGGTTCTTTTAAATCAAGGTTTAAAACAATTAAACCGAGAATTCCGGAAAGGGCAAATGCCAATAGAGCAGAGAATTTTCTTTTTTCGCTGAAGACTACATTCAAAGAAACAAGAATCAAGACAATAGGAATTATCTTTTGAACTGTTGTGCCAGCGCCAGAGAAAGCTTTTGCAATTAAAGATAAGGGAAAAATCATTAAAACAAAGATAAAAAGTCCAATTAAACAGCCAAGAGCTGCAAGGTTTACTGCTTGGAATCCTAGGCCTTGCTTTAACATTTCGTGTCCAGGCAAAACAGAAAGCTCTGTTCCGCTTTCCGGAGCTCCTAAAAAAATACTTGGTATGAAATCAATGAAAACATGAGTTATCGACATAGAAACTATGAAAACAATTAGATAAATTGGGTTTATTGCTGCTAGGATAAACAAAGACGAAGAAGCAATCAGAGTTCCTATCATGTTTATATGAACTCCGGGGATTAAACCAGTGAAAATTCCCACGAGAACTCCGAAACACAGAAAAAGAATTATTTCAATTAGCATCTAAGCACAAAAGTTTTTTATTTTATATTATTATATGCTTTGGAGTTTATAATTAACTTATTTTAATTGCAATAAACCTGGTTTAGTCAATATAACAGCTGAAAATGAGTTCCCAAAATATTCCAATAATTTTATAAACGTTTATTCATTAAAAGCATTTATGCATAAAAGAGGCATATTAATTTTAATCCTATTTTTTGCATTGTTTTCGATAGTAGCTACTTCTGCACAAGAAGAAACAACAAACGATACAGATACAAATAACACAGACATAACTACAGAAGTTGATACAGAAACCGGCGTCGAAGTCGACGCAGAAGTCGAATCAGATATTATTTCTGAAGTTGAGTCAGAATATCAAGATGCAGAGCTTGGAGCAGAAGCAGGAACAACTCCGGATAGCGCTCTTTATTTTATTGATGAGTTTTTCGATAGATTTGGCGACGACTTAAATGTAAGAGAAGAAAGAATCGCGGAAATAAAAGAAATGATACAACAAGGAAAAGTTGAAGAGGCTCGTGAAGCGCTTAACAGTTATTTGGCCCTGGCAGAAAAGCTTGAAACAGAAAGCGATCCAGACAGAAGAGATGATACAAGAAGAAGTGCTGTGGCGATTAGAAATGCGGTAAATGAACTTGAGTCAGAAATTCCCGAAGAATTTAGAGAGGAATTTGTCGCCGGAGTCCTGGAATCAGAAGAGGGAATCATTACTGCCGCTGAAATTTCTTCTAAGATAAAAGAACTTTGTGAGGAGCTTTCAAAAATCGACCCGATGGAATACTCTAGAGTTTGTTTGACAGGAGAAGACTCCCCAAACTGGCATAAAAAGCTTGATAAAAGATTAACAGAAGGACAAAGGCAAGAAGCGAAATTGTTTGGAGATATCATGAGCCAATGTTTTAGGACAGCTGGACAAGAATGCAGATGTGAAGAAATTCCATTTCAAGAGTTTGCAGAAATGTGCTCAATAGCTGCGCCATTAGCAACAGCCTGCGAAATTGAAGGAGATGAGGAAGCGTGTGAACAGATGGATAATTTAGAAATGCCTGAACTTCCAGAGCATTTACAAGATATTATGGATAGTTTGGAAAATGATGTGTCAGGGTCTCAAATTGATTTACATATGCCTAGAGAATGTAGAGAAGCAGGCGCAACGAGTCCAAAAGAATGCATGAAAATAATGATTCAGACAAATGCTCCTGAAGAATGCCGCGATGCCCTTTTAGAGGCAAACCCTCAAAATGAGAGAGAAGCAAGAAAAATTTGCGAGAAAATCATGTTTGAACAAAATGCACCAGAAGAATGCATTGAAAAAGGATTGACGAACCCAAGGGAATGTGGAAAATTAATGTTTCAATTGAACGCTCCCCAAGAATGTTTAGATGCTGGCTTGACTGGCGAAACAAGAGGCGATGAAAAGAAATGCAGAGAAATCATGGACGCACAAGGAAGAGGTGAAGGACGCGAAGGCTTTAGAGGACCTGGCGGAGGATTTGGGGGAGGAAATTGCCAAGGAATACAAGATCAGATGGAAAGATTGAAGTGTTATGATGGCGCTTCACAAGGCGCCCAAGAACATAGAGAAAATTTTGAATCAAGATTCAGAGAAACACAAGACGCACAAAGACAATGCGCAGAAAAATGTTTAAGCCAGGGATCTGCATGGGACTTCTCTAACGGACAATGTAATTGCCGAGCTTCAGAGCGTTTTGACGATAGTCAGTTCAGAGATCAATTTAGAGAAGAACAACAACCGCCACCAGAATTCCAGCAGCAACCGCCTCCGGAATTCCAACAACCACCATCAGAATTTACACAACCCCCTACAGAATCGTCAGGAACAACTTCTGGCGAGGGAACAACTACTCAAACAGAATCGACAACAACGTCGGAATCATCAGGAACTTCTAGTTCTTCTGGCGAAGGCTCAGGCAGTATAACTGGCTCTGTAATTAGTGGTAACGGCTTTTTGGATTATTATTTCAAATAAAAAGATTTAATAATTAATCTCTTTTTGGTTTTATATTAAAATGGCAATGAGTGTTGAAGAAAGGTTTGAGTTGATTAAGAGAAATACAGAAGAGATAGTCACAGAAGAAGAGCTAAGGAATTTATTGAAGACTAAGAAAAATCCTAGAGTCTATTGTGGGTATGAACCAAGCGGACCTTTGCACCTCGGGCATTTTGTTACAATTACCAAACTCATGGATTTACAGAAAGCAGGGTTTCAGATTGTGATTCTTCTTGCAGACATTCATGCTTTATTAAACCGGAAAGGCCAGGAAGAACAAATAAAAAAAGAAGTTGAAAACTGGAAAAAAACAATAAAGGCAATCGGAATAAAAACAGAAATTGCAATAGGAAGCGATTTTGAATTTAGCAAAGAATATCAGCTTGATGTGATGAGGCTTGCACAGGATTCAACGATTAATCGTGGGTTAAGAAGCATGCAAGAAATTGCAAGAGATGTTGAAAATGCAACGATATCCCAACTTTGGTATCCTTTAATGCAGGTTGTTGACATAAAACATCTAAAGCTTGACGTGGCTCTTGGAGGTTTGGAGCAGAGAAAGATTCATATGATTGGCCGAGAAATGAAAAAAACTTTGAATCATGGTTTCATTGCTTTACACACACCTTTAATAACTTCTTTAAAAGGGCCCGGACAGAAAATGTCTAAAAGTATTCCTGGCTCAGGAATAAGTGTTACAGATTCTCTTGATGAGATTAAGAAAACGATTAAGGGTGCGTATTGCCCTGAGAAAGAGATTAAGGAAAATCCTATTCTGCAGATTTTGAGACTAATAATTTTTCCAAGATTTGAAAAAATAGAAATTAAAAGGCAAGAGAAATTTGGAGGAAATCTAAATTTTTCAAATTATGAATCTTTGGAAAAAACTTACGCTTCGGGTAAGTTACATCCTTTGGATTTGAAAAACTGCGTTACAGACTATCTTTGGAAGGTAATTGAGCCAATAAGGAAAAATTGGAAATAATTAACGCGTCTTAAACTCAATAGTATCCATGTCTTTTAGTTTATGCTGCAAACCGACTATTTGCCCAGGGAATTTTGAACTTGGCCCCCAAATCCTGGTTTCCTTAAGAAAGGAAAGATTTTTCAGAATTTTTTGCGCAATATCTTTTACAGTTGAATCTTTTTCCAAAATCATTGGTCTATCTGACGGCGTCTTATGCGTTGGTTCTTTTGTGAATACTCTTATCTTGCCGAAGCCACTAAAAAGTTTCTCTTTTAATTCATTTAGATTTCTGTTTATATCTAAAATAATGAAATTATATTTTTTACTTTTAAGTGTTGCCTCTATTTTTCTAAGCTCTTCATAACTTTTTCCAAAACTGTTGAAAGCTATTATTCTTTTTCCAACAGATCTTTCTAAGCTGGATTCTATTTCTTTTATCTGGTTCATGTCTGTTACAAGAATTAGGATTACGTCTGCACTGTTTGCCAAGCCTTTGTCATAATATTCTGAACTGAAAGCCGGAACTTCAATTATTTGGATTTTAGTTCCTAAATAGTCAGTTATTCCAACAACTGGCCGTTTTGTCGTGAAATTATATGGTGTTATTTCTGGGGAAGCGTTTGTCAAAGCCTTTAGGAGAGACGATTTTCCAGAGTTTGTGAAGCCGATAATCACGGCTTGCATTTCTTCTTTTTTTATTCCAGATTTAGAAGAAGCTTTTCCACTTTTCTTAATCTTTTCTATTTTCTCTTTTAGTTTTATATATCTTGTTTTTAAATTTGCAAGCATCTTCTCTGAAGATTTGTGCTTGGGGCATTCTCTAATCATTTCTTCTAGCCAACGCAACTTCTCGTCATTAGTTTTCGCTTGAAAGAACATTGACTGCGCTTTCAGATATTGCGGGGATTGGTTTGTTGAAGCCATACATATTTTAAGTTTAGAATTATTAATAACTTTTTGGTATGATTAAACTATTGAATCTCTGTTTATCATCACAAAAACTCTTGGTTTAAACTCATTAGATTTTTCACACGTAACGAGACCGACAACAGCCTCGATTAAGCCTTTTCCCGGAGCAGGAGCACGAATAAATTTATGCATCCCATCAAATATCAATTCAAATCTACTTCCGCCCTTTCTTCTTGCTTCTTCAGTATAGCCCTTACTAAATCTCAATCTTTCAGGGGTTATTTCTCCCCAAACCAGAGATTCTCCATAGGTATCTAAACACCTGCCTCTAAATACTCCTTGGCACCGATTTTCTTGTATATTTTCAAGAAAGAGATGAAAATAATTTCCTTGCTCTGGAAGTTTTTCAACAGGACATGGATACCTACATAATTCCTCAATGCTAACGGGCTCCCAAGAACCAACATAATCAGGACGCGCCATAGAATTATATTTCTTAAACCCTTATAAAGATTTATTTGCTTTTTTGTATACAATGGATAAAGAGCGGCTGATAAGCAAAATCATGGAAAAACCAGAGTTAAGAGAAATTCCAATAGAAGATGTTGAAATGGCTATTTCTCTTTGCATCAAAAAAGATAGTTCAGATGAAGAAGTTATATCTCGTGCCAGGAAATTACTTCATGATGTGTATGGGGCATTTGGAAGTAGAAAGCTTCTTGTTCAAGGAAAGAACAAGGAAAGAGATCCTGAATGGATTTTAAGAAAGCATTTATCCACCAGGGAGAGGCTGCCCCACTATAACACGATTTATAGCAGGATTTTAGGAAATTTTAAAGGAACTATTTTTGATTTAGGTGCAGGCGTCAATGGATTTTCTTTGGGTTTTATCCCAAAAGTCAAATATGTGGGCATTGAAGGAATCGGACAGCTTGTTAATTTAATGAATAATTACTTTCATACACAAAAGAACGTTAATGCCAAGACAATTCATTTAAGCTTATTCCAGTTGGAAAAAATAAAGAACCTAATAAAAAAAGAAGGAAACTTGTCCAAGCGTGGCCAAGTTAAAGGAAAGAAAATTGTATTTTTATTTAAGGTGCTTGACTCTCTTGAAATGTTAAAGAAAAATTACTCTAAAGAACTGCTTCTTGAAATTTCGCCTTTAGTTGAAAGAGTTGTTGTAAGCTTTGCCACAGAAAGTTTTAACAAAAGAACAAGATTTAAAGTAAAAAGATACTGGCTTATTAATTTTATTCAGGAAAACTTTAAAATAACTGATGATTTTGAGATAGGAGGAGAGAGGTATATTGTGTTTGAGAATAAAAAATGAAACCAAAATTTTATCGTAAAGTTCTAAAGAATGGCATGACAATAATTTTTGAAAAAAGAGAAAACCCTGTCGTCAGCGTCGCGTTTGCGGTAAGATACGGAGGAATTAACGAGGCTTCCCACGAAAAAGGAATTTCTCATTTTATTGAGCATCTATTGTATAAAGGAACTCCCATAAGAAACTCAAGACAGATTGCGGAAGAAATAGAAAGAAAAGGTGGCTTGCTTAATGGTTTTACCGATGAAACAGTAACTGCTTATTGGTGTAAGATCCCAAGCAGGCATCTTGATATTGCTTTGGATGTTTTAGGCGACATGGTAAAAAACCCCTTGTTCGATGAAGAGGAATTGGAAAAAGAAAAGAAGGTTATTTTTGAGGAAATTAAAATGGGCAAGGATAACCCCTCTAATCATTCATTTAAAGAAATACAGCGCCTTCTCTATAAAGAACCTCTTGGCTCTCCTCTAATTGGAACAGAAAAAACACTGAAATCTTTAACAAGAAAAAAAATATTGGAGAGATTTCAGGGTGTTTACGGGCCAAATAATATGATTTTGTGCGTCGTTGGAGATGCAGATTTCAAAGATATTGTCGATTTTGCAGAAAAGAATTTTAGCGGCAAGAAGGAAATAGCATTCAAACACAAAATAGTCAAAAGAAACGGCTCCAAAATAGAAAAAAGAAAAGGAATAGATCAAGCAAATCTTATTTTGGCATATCATTTCCCTACGTCTGACAAGAAAATAAGCCACGCAGCTAATGTTCTTAATGTTCTAATGGCAGGAGGAATGTCTTCCAGACTTTTTCATGAGATTAGAGAAAAAAGAAATCTGGCTTATGCTATAAAAGGAGAAAGCGTTATTCTTCGTAATTTTTCTTATGGGTTAGTCTATGCTGGAACGAAAAAAGAAAACGTTCAGTTAATAAAAAAAATAATCCTTGATGAATTTAGGAAAGTTTCAAAAGAACTTGATGAAAAAGAGCTAAATCAGGTTAAAGAACAGATGATAGGAAATTACCAGATATCTATGGAAGATTCCCAAAACCAGATGGTTAACCTTCTCATGCATGAAATTGACAGAAATGCAGAAGATGCTTATGAATTTGAGAAAAACATAAGAAACGTTAAACTACGCGATGTAAAAAACTTGGCAAAAATTAAGAAGTATAGTTTTTTTGCTTTGGTGCCTAAATAAGCGGACTTAAATTTATAAATTCCTTTTGTCTTTGATGAAAAATGAACAAGAAACTTTTGCTGCTGATTCTTTCAGACGTTTTAATATTGAGCAGCTTCGGGCTTTTGGCGCCGATATTTGCTATTTTTATAACAGGTAGTATTCAAGGAGGAAGCATAGTTGCCGCAGGCCTTGCAACGACGATTTTTTTAGTTGTCAAGTCTGCTGTACAGCTTCCTTTATCAAGATATTTTGTTGACAAAGAAAAACATAAGACAAGATCCCTTCTTCTTGGAACTTTTTTGATTATTACCGTTCCTTTTATTTACTTTTTTGCAAAACATGTTAACACTATCTATCTAGCTCAAGCAGTTTATGGACTTGGAGCGGCATTAGCTTATCCGGCATGGTTCACTCTTTTTACAAGTTATATTGATAAAAAGCATAAAGGATTTGAGTATACTCTATGGAGTACTGGTGTTGGGGTTGGCTCTGCTCTTGCGGCATTTTTTGGAGCAAAAATTGCAGAGCTTTTAGGCTTTAGAGTTTTATTTTTCTTTGTGGGTCTTATAGCATTTTTGGGTTTTTTGATTCTTATAGTTCTTGATAGGATTGAAATGAAAAAGAAGCCCCAAAAAATTCGAAGAGTTAGAAAAAGAAAATGAGAGCTTTTGTTGCAATCGATATTCCACAAGAAGTAAGAAGAGAAATTATAAAAATTCAAGCCGCCTTACCGGAGCTTAAAGGCAAAAAAACAGAACAAGAAAACCTACATCTTACTTTGAAATTCCTCGGCGAAGTTGATGAAAAAGATATCGAGCAGATAAAGAAAAAATTAAAAGAAATTAAATTTAACAGCTTTGAGACAGAAATTGATTCTTTAGGCATTTTTCATCCAAAATTGATAAGAATAGTTTGGCTTCACATGAATAATTGTGATGCGTTGCAGAAAGAAATTGACGAAAAACTTTCTCCAATTTTTGAACCCGAAAGAAGATTTATGTCACATTTAACAATAGCTAGAGTAAAAAGCATTAAAGATAAAAATATCTTTTTAGAGAAAATTAAAAAAATCAAATTTGATAAAATAAAGCTTAAAGTTAAGAATTTTAAATTGAAGCGGTCAAAGTTAACTAGAAATGGTTCGGTTTATGAAGATTTGGAGATTTATGATTTAGTATAGCACATAAAAGAAATATTTTTAAACTCTCTCTCTAGTTGAGAGATGGGAATAGCAAAAGTATTGATATACATAATAATTCTTGGCGCAATACTTAATATTTATGTTGGTTTTGCTTCGCCTAATCTTCCAATTATAGGGCAAACAACTGGTGACTTTTTTGACATAATACTTGGAGTCGTTATGACTATACTTGGGTTTTTAGCACTTAAAAATGTCCAGTACCTTATGCCCCCGCGTTAGTAGATTACCTAATTTTTTCTTCTTAAAAATTTATATCAACTCAATAAAAGAAATATTTTTAAACTCTCTCTCTCTTGATAGGGGATGGGAATTTTTACTGGACCATTCATTGTAGTTGTTGGAATATTTATTCTCCTCCTTCCTTATGCTGATTTCGCGCCAGAATTTCTAAATTTTTGTGTAATCTCTGGAACATCTATGATTCTAGTCGCGATAGGAGTAATTATAATATTGGTCGGAGCTTATATTTCTCATAGGCCAAGATTCTACCCCCCACGTTAAAAAGAAAATATTTTTAAACTCTCTCTCTCTAGAATGTTATGGGGAAAATTTTTGGGGTTATTCTTATTTTGATTGGAGTCGGTGTAATGCTTCTCCCTTTTGGAATTTACCAAGGTATTTTTGGGTACAATGACTCAACACCTTTTTTTGAAGATATGAGTACCATGTGGTTTGTGATAATAGGTGGGGCCTTACTCTTTATTGGCATTGGCGTATACATGAAGAAAAAATACCCTTATGCCTATCAGTGATATTAAAACTTAATATGTTCCTCAATTAATAACCACGCTCAATTATTTCTCTCACGATTTTTGCCCTCTTCCCTAAAATCTTCTTAAGCTCTTCTTCAGGAGCATTAATTATACCTTGTATTGTCTTGAATTCTTTCAAAAGCTTTTTCGATGTTTTTGGACCAATGCCTGGAAAGCCCTCGATTATGAATTGCATTTGTTCTTTTTTATTTAATGTCTTTTTTCCCACATTTAATGGAAGCTCTTTTGGTTTTCTTTTTGCCAGAACAGAAATGAATTTTGCAGTATCTGCATAGTCTTTTGTGAAGATTATGGGAACTTTGTGGTTTAATAAGATTGAAAGCAAGAATCCACGCACAGAATTAGGATGCATTCCTATCAGACTTTCCGAATCAGTATAAAGCTCTTGCTCGTCAATGCCTTCTATTATAAGCAAACGATTTTCATACTGTTGAAGTTCTTCAAGCTGATTTAAAAGCCGTCGATTTATCATAGAAGAAATGAAATCAGAGACTGTTTTTCTTTCCACCACAACGCCGTTTATAAGATAGTCCCCGACTTTTAATGTTTGAAATTCAATCTCGAGTCCTAAAGAAACAAGCTCTGAACTTACAAGCGAATTTTTCTCCCTAGAGTCTATTAATATCTTGGGCTTTTCAACAGTTTTGGTTGTTGTTTTTCTTGAGAAGATGTTAAATATTGTTTTCATGGCAATCTTTCTTGATTTTCTGATTTTATCTTTTTAGAAAAACCCTCTTTGATAGAATGTATTGCAGAATGCATTTTCTTTTCTTTTGATTTTGATATATAAAAATATGCTTCGTCACGGGTTTTTCTTGTTATTAGCATAATTATTTTTCCTTCTATTAATCTAGCTGTTCGTCCACCACGCTGTATTGTTCTTATTGCGCTTGGAACAGGTTCATAGAAAACCACAATATTAACCTCAGGAATATCTAGCCCTTCTTCTCCGATGCTTGTGGCACATAATACATTTATTTCTCCAGAAGAAAATTCGTTAATAATCTGCTTCTGTTCTTTTTGACTCAAGCCGGAAACTTCCTTTATTTTAGTTTTTTTGTCTGCTTCTGAATCTGTTTTTTTTGCCTGTCCAACAAAAACCTTTGATTTAATTCCTGAAATCTCATTTATTTTTTTGGAAATAAACCTCGCTGTTTCCCTAAACTGCGTGAAGACAATTATTTTTATGTTTTCATTTTTTTCTTTTTCAGAACTTACTAATTCGATTAGCTTCAGGACTTTTGGGTGTTCTAAATCCTTTGTAAGAAGTTCATTTGATTTCATAAAAACATAGTTGAATTCTGGTTTGGAAACAAGCCTTACAATACCTTTACTTTCTTTGCTTGCGGCTCTCCTGAATAACTCCCTTAGATATTTATTGAATCCAAGATGGGTTTGCGTTTCCAAGAGTTCTATGGCATGCTGTATTTTTATGGCCTGCGCACATGCGCTTGATGATAACATGTAGTTGAAATTTCTGTTGCCTTGAGCAATTCTTAAAAAAAGTTTTTTCTGGAGTTTTATGAGCTCTGTTTTTGTTGGCATACCGAAGAAAACCTTTCTATTCCGCAATTCATCTACATAATTTTGAAAAAGACGCAGCAGAGCCTCTCTCATTTTTAGAAACTCTTCAGGAAGATCGACCATTATTTTTTCGAATTTTAATTCTTTAAGATAGGTTTTCACGTCAGAGCTTTCCCTTGTGCGAAGTTCTACAGCCTCTATGAAAAGATTTTTGCATATCTCTTTAATCTTACTTGCTTCAGAACCAGGAGAAGCAGTCATTCCCAAAATTCTTGGATTTTTGGATTGTTCCTTGTATTTCTCGGCCACATATCTGTAATCATAATTATTTATGCACCTATGAGCCTCGTCTTCAATAAGAAGGCAGACGCCGTTTAAGTTGTAAAGATTTTTTTTCAAGTCATTACCAATGCATTGCGGCGTTGAAAAGACAATGTCTGCTGTCTGCCATATTTCCTTTCTTTTTTCTGGATTTACGCTGCCGGTGAACAACTCCATGCCTGCAAAAAGTTCTGTAAGATTTTCTTTAAAATATCTTAAATGCTGTTCTGCAAGAGGGCGCGTTGGTGCAAGAAAAAGAACTTTTTCTCCAGGGAAAGATTTCATGCGTTCGATAGTAAGCATGAGTGCTATCAGCGTTTTTCCAAGTCCGGTGGGCAACACGACAAGGCAATTCTTATCTACACATATATCGAGAATTGCCTTTTGATATTCTCTTGGGGTTGTTTTTTCTAAAAATTCCATTTTACCTCTTTAAACGCGCTAAAGAATTTGGGAGTTTCGGTTTAAATTCTTTTATATCAAGAAAAAAGCGTAAGCCAAACCGATTAATGTAAGTGCTGCGAGGAAGCTCCATAGAATTATGTTTCCGAAGAAAACTTTATTGCCGTCTAAGTCAGAAAAAGGAAGCATGTTGAAAAAAACATAGAAAATGCTCAGCCTTGAAAATTCAGAAAAGCCGAGAAGATAACCAATGAATGCGAAAAAGAGGTTTGCAAGAATCCCAACAGCGGCAATATACCCTATATGGGCTTCGGTCATTTCTGAATAAGAATAAAGTCCGTGACGCTTGGCCGCACGGTAAGTTGTGGGTTTCACTTCAAAAACGAGAGAAGCCATCCAAACTACTCTTCCAAAAGTCAAAATAGCGAGTATTATTGGAAAGAAAATTCCGGCAGGGAAAGGTTTTTTTAGATATTTATCGGGTTTAAATCCGTATCTTTGTATTTTCCATATATCGACTTCTATCTCTGAATCGAGATAAAAACTCGCGATTTTTTTAGCTGCTGTATTTATTAAAATGATCAAGAAAACAGATGCAAGAATAATAAGTAAAACGCTTACGCCTTTTGCAAAACTGAGTGTTAGGGCAAGAATGACTGTTGCGATTAAAATTACAAGGACTTCTTTAGCGTTTAGCATGTTTTAGTCACGTATAATTTTTTTATAAAGTTTGTCATGATTGGTTTATATCATTATTTCCTTATTTTTCCGGGTTCTTTTTTAGATTTTTTACTGGTTTTTGTGCTTATAATTTCCTCGGTAATTATAACATTGAATTACGGAAAAGTATTTAAATAAGTCTGATTGAATTTTATTATGAGAGTAAGAAAAATAACAGAGGTTCTTGGCGCTAAGGTTTATACTGATTCAGGAGAATATTTTGGAGAAATTGAGGAAGCCAACCTGCAGGAGAATAAGATTGACGGCTGGCGCATAAGAGTTGGCGGAAGTGTTATGTCTCTTATTGGCGGAGCCAGAGGTGTTATAATTCCTCACCAGTTTGTTAGAGCGATAAGCGACGTCTTTATCATAAACAAGTCAGCTCTTCCTAGCCCTGAATCTGTCGGAATGGAAGAAGTAACAGAGATGTAAGATTGAAGATACAAGAGTTACCGGTTTTTGATTTTGAAGACTAATTCAAATAAATTCTAATTGGGTACAAACGAGATTTATATTGAAGTAAAAATAGCGGTTTTACTATATTAACTTATCTTTGCGTAACTCTAAACTCTAACTTAACTACATCTTTTTGCAATAAACAACAAACATCAAAATATTTAAATAGACTTTTTTACTTCTAATTAGATAAATACTATCGGGATTTTTATAACATACAAGAAAAATGGTTGAAACAATATTACAGCATTGGATTTTTTCCAGCTTCGTTTTCCCCTTTCTTTTGATATTTTTCATAGCTTTCGGAATCCTGGAAAAATCAAAGCTTTTTGGAGATAATCGTAAACAGCTTAATGCGCTTATTGCCTTTGTAATTGGCTTGATTTTTGTCGGAGCTGTCTTTCCTAAATTAGTTGTCGGAAACCTTATTTTATTTTTGACAGTTGCAATAGTTGTCATGTTTGTTGGGCTTCTGCTTTGGGGATTTGTTGCTGGCGAAGGAGGATTGAAATTTGGAGATGCTCCAAAAAATTTAAAATATCTTATCGGAATCGTTATTCTTATTGCTGTGGTAATTGCAACATTGTGGGCTACAGGAGTCGAAGGGAATCTTCTTGATTTTTTATTCAGGCAAAAATGGAGCACAGAATTCTGGACAAATTTCGCCTTTGTGGCTGTCATAGTAATTGCTTTGGCGGCTGTTCTGAAAAAACAAGCTGCTTAAGATTTTAATTGTTATAATTTTATTTCGGTGATTAACATTTAAATTAAGAGCTTTGGCAGTTTCTTAGATTAGCAATTTTATTCTATATAATAAGCGAACGAAGTGAGTGTTGGCACTTAAATCATCATATTACTAAATCCCCGAAACATATTTAATCAAAAATCGGGTTTTTTCAAAAATACTTTTCTATACTTTAGTCTCGAAAACTATTTAAAGAATATTTGACAATTGATGTTATGATTTCAATAGGTGATGTTCTTATGTTTCAGATTGGCGGTTACTATGGCGGAAGCATAGGAAATATACTGCTTTCTTGGGAACAGGCAGGATTTTTTACTTATGTTCTTCCTTTCTTATTAATATTCGCAATTACTTATGGGATTTTATCAAAAGTAAAAGTTTTTGGAAGTGAAGCTAAAGGAATCAATGCAGTCATTGCAATTTCAGTTGGTTTACTTGCATTACAGTTTGATTTTGTGCCTATTTTCTTCGCTGAGATTTTTCCTCGGCTAGGTATTGGGCTTTCTGTTATATTGGCACTGTTTATCTTAGTTGGACTTTTCTTGCCGGCTCAAAGCGAATCTGTTTCTAACTGGCTTTTACTGGCTGTAGGAGTAATCATATTTATTGTTGTAATAACAAAGTCCTTTGGCTATTTAGGATACGGTACAAGTTTTTCTTATTGGGTTAATGCCAATCTTCCGGCAATTTTGGTTGTCGCTTTAGTCGTTATTGCTCTTGGAGCAGTTATTGGAATTGGCAAACCGCAAAGACAGTGGACAGGCCCTCAGGTTTGGAGAGGTGGTGCTGCTGCACCGCATACTGGCCCTTAATTATTTTTTCTTAGAAGTTTTTGGCGCTGATTTGTGAACAACAGTTGTCTTCTTTTCTATTCTTTGAATTGTGTTTGTTGCTGGCGTCGTGCTTTGCGGTTGACGTCTTTCTGTTTCAGGTTTATTTGATTTTTCTGCAACAGAATTTACTATTTTCCCAAACGAACTTTGCACCATGTCCATTTCTTTTTTTAATGTGTCGAGGCCACGGCCATAAGAGCCTATTTTTTCAAGTATTGCTATCTGAAGTCTGTCAATTGACATCTCGATGCGTTTTAGCCTATCAGAGATATTTTCTATTTTTATCCCTGAAAGAGTTTTGAATTCGTTAAGAGACTCGAGCTGTTTTAAAACACCTTTCATTTTGTCTGCAAAAACCTGCTCTGAAATTTCTATTATTGTGTCTGCATCTGTTGTTGCTCCTGTTGATTGTTGATATTCATACCCTTCTTGAGGGATATATTCTTGTTGAGTGTATTCTTGAGGCACGTATTCTTGCTGCTGGTAAGCAGGATATTGTTCTTGAGAAGCATATTGTTGTGGAGAATACTCTGCTTGAGGTTGAGGAACGTATTCTTCTCCTTGTTCATCTTCTTCCTGATGCATTGGCACATAGCTGCGTTGCTGCATTGAAGATGGCAGCCCACTAGGAAGAGGTGTTAAGTCTTCATCTGAAATTGAACCTTCTGTCGGAAGTTCTTCTGCCCGTTCAGGCCCCATTACAGACGGCTCCATTTCTTCATCATTTTCTCCTTTAGAAGAAACAGCATCTTTTATTTTAGCCTGGCTGAGAGCATCGCTTATTGCCTTAGGAGAACTTCCTTTTTCCTTTAAAATACCGATGATTTCACTGTCAGAAACCCCTTTATTTTTCAAATCCATTACCTGCTCTAAAACACCCATTTTTTGTTTTGTAATTTCGTGCTAATGCACATTGATTTTAGTTTTTAATGTGATACTTAGGTTATATTAATTTTATCTTATGATACCCTTTTTATTTAATAGTTATCTAATCTAATTTTGAGCATTAACCTTTTTATTTTTTATCAATTACTATCATCTCTATTTTAATCAATATATGCTTATCTTACTTTTATTTAACTATTTTTATCATATTAATTATCTTTTAATTTTTTTAAATCTTTTTTCATGACGAATTCCAAAGGCTGGAACATTTTTGCCTGTTTTGATAATATTTCTAAGTCTTCCTTACGAGCGAACTTGGAAAATTCTGCTGAAGCTGTTTCCAGAAACGTAACGAGACGTTCCATCGTTGCTTTGATTATCTCAAGGTCCTTTTTCATTTCAAGAATGTCTTTGCCTGTTTTTTCTTTTGTTTCAACAAGATTTTGCCCTATAAGCAGAAGCCTGTCTTTTAACATTCTCTGTTTTTCTTCTAGGTCACGAAGCTTTGTTGAAAAATCAGAGAAGAATCCAGCCTGTGCGTCGCCATAAAATTGCTCGTCAGCCATGAAGAATAAAAGGAAAAGAGTTATTTAAGGGTTTTGGATTAGAAAGAGTTAAAAATTGATAGCTTTTTATTATAAAATGAAATATGACCTTAAAAAGAAAGAGATAATTCTTAATAGAGAACTAAATAAGTTAGATAGTTTTGTTTTGGATTTTATAAGAATCTTAGAGAAACATGTAGACTATGTTATAATTTCAGGATATGTTTCTATAGTACTAGGAAGAACAAGAATAACAGAAGATGTTGATATTTTTATAAAGGAAATTTCTGAAGAGAAATTTTTGAAACTTTATGATGATATTAAAAAAAGGGGTTTCTGGTGCTTAAATGCTGAAAAGGGAGCGGAGATTTTTGATTTTCTTAAAAATAAAATGGCGGCAAGATTTTCCCGCAAAGAAAAACCAGTTCCAAACTTTGAAGTTAAATTTCCAAAAGACCCTCTAGATAAAGAAACATTTGGTGATTTTATTACAATAATTCTTCCGAAGGGAAAGTTAAAGATTTCATCTTTGGAGAGACATATTGCATTCAAAAGATATTATCTCGCTTCTGATAAAGACATAGAGGACGCTTTACATATAGAAGAATTGTTTAAAGATAAAATTGATCATGGTAAAATTAATAAATTAAAAGAGCTTATCAAAATAAAGAAAAATGAAGAAAAAAAGAGTTTTTTTAAAGCCCGGTAAAGATAACAAAGAAGAGAGAATCAACTTTGTTAAATTTTGGGTGAATTATATTAAATCACATTCTGACAAAGAATGGAGCTCTCAGCAAAACATGTTAATTGATTCCCAGATTTAAGTTAAATTTGTTGTGATTGAATTAAAATTTAAAAGCCTTTAATCTTACATAAAAATATATAAATGCTATTATTATTATTATTATTATTTAAGGAATATTATTTTATTATCTTTGACGTTTATTTCCGCTAGCTGGTTTTCGGATTTATTCGGACCGCAAGGATTTACGGGAAAAGTAACTGCGGGAATTTGCGGCAACGGAATTCTTGAAGCCGGAGAATTATGCGATGGAGAAGATCCATTAGGAGATATAACTTCTTGTGTTGATTTTGGATTTGCAAGCGGAACTTTAAGTTGCACTAGCTGTAGGTTTGATACTTCAAGATGTGTTGCTAAACCAACTGCGGCAGTTTGCGGTAATGGAATTGTTGAATCAGGAGAACAATGTGATTCTGGAAGCCGAAATGGTATTGTTTGTGGTGCTAATTATGGAAGCAGTTGTAATTATTGTTCTTCACAATGTCAAACAGTTAGTGTTCAAGGACCATATTGTGGCGATGGAATTTGCAACAGCGGTGAAAGCTCTACGTCTTGTTTAGTTGATTGTCCAAAACCAGTAAATAATACACCAGCTACAAATATCCAACCAAAAACTACTGATGCAACGAGCTCTTCAAACAAAGTAGCAATAGTTAGATACATCTCCCCCTCTGGCCAAATTTCTTCAGTGGCGCCGGCATCCTTAGTTGCTGGGACTTCCAACATTCCAAAAATAAATTGGCCGCCAGAAGTACTTGAGGCTCTGAATAACAAAGCTTCCTTGACAACAAGTTCAGCAGATCTTCTTCCTACTGCTGGGAGAGAACTCTCAGTAACTCCTAATTATATCACTTTCAAAGATAATAGGTGTTTAGATGGCAAATGTACAACAGAAGTTCAAGTTAAAAGCACTGCAACTTCACAGTATAGAATAGATAATCACGCAATATATGTTTGGGGCACAAGATCACCTGAAACATTAACTGGAGGAACTTATGTTTTAGTAACAATTCCTGATTTTGGGGTTTTTGCAATGGCATCACAAGTTAGCGAGCCATTTGATTATTTTCCCGATGTAAATACTGCTCCAATAACAAATACACTTTCATTTACACAACCTAGACTAAAAAGCCATACAAATGATGCGTGGGCGCAACAAGATGCAGAATGGATAAAAAAATCTAATCCAAATCTTGATGTAAAAGTATGTTGGGATCAAGGAGGTAGATTCATAATGGCAGGTCTTATAGACTACAATGATTATTGGATTCTTACAGAACATTGGGAGTATTTTGACGCACTTCTTGCAAAACCAAACACACCTTGCCAAACAATTGGGGGTACTACACAAAGGCCACTAACACCAGATAAACCAGAACCAACATGTACTGACAGTGATGACGGATTGAATTACGATGTGAAAGGAACTTTAACATACACGAATAATCCTTATGGTACTGTTGAAGAGTTTGATGATTACTGTACTGATAAATATTTCTTAATTGAGGGAGTCTGCAACAGCCAAACAGAATATACTCAGAATCAGGAGGCTTTTTATTGTTCAAATGGTTGTTCTGATGGCGCTTGCATAAAGGATATAACTAAACCAACTTGTGTTTTCACATCTGCATCGTGGAGTACGACGCAGACAACAGAAGGGCAAACAGTAAACTTAAGTGTCCAGGGAAATAATTGTAATGGACAAAGTGTTTCTTTTGGGGTTTGGGAGGACGATACTACGAGCTCTGACGACGCTGTAAATGTAAATCCAGCCAATGTTGTATTTTCAGGAAATACTGCAACAGGAAGCTGGGTAGCAGAATGGCAAAATGATGGACTTGCCGGCGATCCAGAATATTATTTCATTGCACAATCAACAAAAAACAAGGACGTAACAGCTAAAAGTGGATTGTTAAGGGTAAGTCAGGCTATCGGACCTATTTGTGGAAATAGTATCTGTGAAGCTGGCGAAACTCCAGCTAGTTGTTTTCAAGATTGCCCTGGGGGTGGCGGACCTGTTTGCGGAAACGGAATTATTGATAGTGGAGAAACATGCGACGACGGTAATACTGTAAACGGTGATGGTTGTTCGAGTATATGTCAGATTGAAACTCCAAAATGCACGGATTCTGATGGTGGAATAAATTACAATATAGGGGGAATTACGACAGTTATTAGTTCATCTGGCACTAATGTTGGAATGGATATTTGTCATAAAGACTGGTCCGGAACTTCAGACAAAGTTAATACATTATTTGAATTTTCTTGTGATACAACTAATAATCTTGCTAAAGAAGAGTATGAATGCCCAAACGGCTGCTCTGATGGTGCATGTGCAACAGATTCAACACCAAAACCAGCTTGTAAAGAAGGAGACCTTAATTATGTAGAACTTCAAGAATTGGAAACAAAAAACATTATGGGCTTGGAAATTTCTTTAGCCGAAGCCGATGAAAATAATTTAAAATTATTAGCAAATATCAAACTTGAAGGAGGATTATTTACTTTAACCAGTGATAATCCGTCATTATTATATAACTCCTATAGCCAACAACTTTATACTATTGAACTTGTTTCTGCATCAGATACATCTGCAACAATAAAAGTTATTTGTGGCATTATAAAAACACCTAAAACACCAACATGTACTGACTCTGATGGCGGTCAGAATTATGATATTAAAGGAAAATTAAATGGTTTTGATATCTATGGAAATGAATTTTCTACTACCGACTATTGTGCTGACTCCTCAGGCCTTGTTGTTACAAAAGGATCAGATTTAGTTGAACTGTATTGTTATAAAGATACTTTTGAAGCTGCAGAAAGAGTGGTATGCCCAAACGGCTGCTCTGACGGCGCTTGTGTAAAAAAGACGACATCTGTTTTTTGTAAATGGTTTAAGTTTTTGCCTTTCTGCAAAGAAGTTCCTATTGAGTTGGGAGACACGGGAAGTGATACAGGAGAAAATAGTGGCGATTCAACTATTTCTGAAAGAGGATTGACCTAATAAGAGAGCGTAATTATTCAAACGTGGATTTCTATTTCAAAATAACTCACAAACACAAAATATTTTAACCTGATTTTTTATTTAGTTATATGGTGTTAGCAGAAGAAAAAGAATTGATGGGAAAAGAGCCGATGGAAACGCCAGGAACGAAGCCGTTGTATTCTTACGAAGTTAAGCGTGAAGGCGGTGAAGACATTCTTTACATAAATTATCTTGGGGCTCCGTTTGTCCCGAGTCTTTCTGAATCACCAGATGTTATGGAAAAAACAATCGATGCCCTGACTGAAAATCCTAATGTTTCCAGGATTATTTTTGTTCAGCAAAAAAATTATAACTATGATTTCAGGGAAACAAATTTTCTTTTAGAGATCGCCCAGCTTTATGTCTATCTTGTTCAACAAGAAAGGATTCTCTCAAGAGACAAATTAACTATGGGGCATGATGGGTTCTTCCCAGGAAGATACAATGAAGTTTTTTCTTTTCTTTCTTTTCTTAAAAGAGATCCTTTGGCTGCGCATTTTGAATTAAAAAAAATCATCATACAAGGAAGAATAGCCCTTGAAAAAATGCCCGTTTCTTATAAAACAGACCAGTCTGGATACATAAACTTGCTTGAAAAGACCTTGATGCTCATGGAAAAGACTAGCCTCCTTAGAGAAGCAGCGCCTTACATGAAAGATTATAGAAAAGGCAGCAGAGAAGTGTATGAAAAACTATTTAGGTCAGATGTTATCCCTAATTTCACCTTTACGAGGCTTATTTCTGATTTGCCAGAGGATGCAGAAATTACAGACCAATATGAAATATCCAGCGAAGAATACGATGTTTCACTTGTGACAATTCTAAAGAAGAAAGACGAGCCAAAATTTATTTATCATATTGTTCCTCCTGAAAATATTCTTGATGAAGATCAAGGCATGCTTCTAAATCTTGCGCGGAGTGTTCTGATAGAGCATCAGCCCAAAGCAGAAGAGTTTACAGACACAGAAAGGACGAGACAGGTTTTTTTTAATATTTCAAAAGACCTATTGCAGGATCTTGCGCAGAGTAAAGGAGTAAATATTTCTTATCAGGACTTGAATAAGCTTGCCACGATTCTCGTAAGGCATACTATTGGCTTTGGGCTAATAGAAGTTCTCTTGCAGGACAAGAGACTTCAGGACATTTCATTGAATGCGCCGGTTTCAATGATTCCTATTTTTGTGCGCCATGAAACTTATGATGAATGTTTAACAAATATAATTCCTAGCCAGGAAGATGTTGATTCATGGGCAGCGAAATTCAGATTGATTTCAGGAAGGCCTCTTGACGAAGCAAATCCAATACTCGATACACAACTTGAAATGGGAGACTCGTCCAAGCTTGGCCGAGTCAGGGCAAGAATCGCCATTGTTCAGCGTCCTTTGAGCCCTGATGGAATATCTTATGCTATAAGAAGACATAGAGAAGAACCGTGGACTTTGCCTTTGTTCGTCGAGAATAAGATGATAAATCCCCTTGCAGCAGGAGTTTTAAGTTTTTTGATTGACGGTTCTCGAACATTGCTCGTAGCGGGAACAAGAAGCTCTGGAAAGACGAGCCTTTTGGGAAGTCTAATGCTTGAAATAATTCCTAAGTACAGGATTATAGTGATAGAAGACACAGCCGAGTTACCCGTAGAATCTTTAAGAAAATTAAAGTATGATATTTTAAGAATGAAAGTGCGCAGTGCGCTTTTAAAATCTACAGAAGTTTCTGCCGACGACGGAATAAGAACAAGTTTGCGTTTGGGAGACTCGAGTTTGATTATTGGAGAAGTCAGGAGCGTTGAGGCGCAAGCGCTTTATGAAGCAATGCGTGTTGGCGCGTTAGCAAATGTTGTTGCAGGAACAATTCATGGCGCTTCGCCTTATGGAGTTTTTGACAGGGTTGTAAATGATCTCAAAGTTCCTGCAACGAGCTTCAAGGCAACAGATATAATTATTGTGGCTAATCCAATAAAAAGTCCTGATGGACTGCATTCATGGAAAAGAGTTGTCCAAATTTCCGAGGTAAGAAAGCATTGGAAAGAAGATCCTTTAGAAGAGAAAGGCTTCGTGGATTTATTTAAGTATAATGTTGAAACTGACGAGCTGGAGCCCACAGAAGACTTAATTAACGGAGACTCAGAAGTAATCAAAGATGTTGCTTCCAATGTGAAGGGCTGGGCTGGAAACTGGGACGCTGTCTGGGATAATATTCTTTTAAGAGCAAAGATAAAAGAAGAGCTCGTGAATACTGCAAAAAGACTGGGCAATTACAAGATTCTCGAGGCTGAATTTAGCTCGAAATCCAATCATGCATTTCATAGAATTTCAGATGAAGTCCGCCAAGAAGCTGGTTTGCCATTGAGCGAAAAAGTCTTTCCTCTTTGGCTGAAGTGGTTGAATGATGAGATTAAAGAGAGGAAGATGTAAGATTTAAATAAATATTTACTTTTATTTTAATATAAGAAAAAATTAACACATTAGGTTAAAGTAAAACCCCGATTTATAATTAAATTTAATCACTTATTAGAAACTTATTTTTACAACAATTGCAATTATCCCAAGATTTATTAATTGTTTTTCATTCTTTTCATCATATAAAAAGAGAGAGAAATAGTAAATGCCAGCACCGCCAAAAAAACAGGTTGATGATATTCTTAATGAATATGGAAGCAAGATAGAAGCTCGCATGGCTACGTTTAACGTTAGAGGCAATATTAAAGTTGATTATAGCCAATCTTACATTAAATTTAAAGAAGAGATGGCGCCGGAAATTTCAAGATATGAACGATGGTGCAAAAGTTTAGGAAATCTCATAAGACTGAAAGTCTCTGCAGCTGATGAGGCAAAAATTAAGAAGCATCTCGATATTGCGCACTTAGATTTAGAACCATGGCAGCCCCTGACTCTAAGCGTTGTATCGTTTCTCAGTATTTTTTTCATTGGGTTGCTTATTTCTTTGGCAGTTGTTTTAATTAACGGGAGCCTAAGTTCGTTTCCATTTTTATTTTTCTTTCTTTGTATTATTCTTTCTTTATTCATTTTTTATTTTATGAAAGATTATCCGGCGAGGCTTGCGAATAAATGGCGGCTGAAAGCATCCAGCCAAATGGTTCCTGCTATTTTGTATATCGTTGTTTACATGCGGCATACGTCAAATTTGGAAAGGGCAGTCGCGTTTGCCTCAGAACATTTGAGTTATCCTTTGGCATTGGATTTCAAGAAGGTTTTTTACAATGTTCAAATAGGAAAGTTTTCAACGATTAAAGAAAGCCTCGATAATTATTTAGAGGCATGGAGAGATTATTCTATTGAGTTTATAGAAGCCTTCCATCTTATAGAAAGCAGCTTGTATGAGCCAGACAACTCAAGGCGCATTCTGACTTTGGAAAAATCATTGAAAGTAGTTCTTGATGGGGTTTATGACAAGATGTTGAAATTTACGCATGATGTTAAAAGTCCGTTGACTAATGTTTACATGTTGGGAGTTGTATTACCAACACTTGGGCTTGCATTACTTCCTTTGGCAACAGCAATGTTAGGAGGTTTGTTAACATGGGTTCATGTTTTTATTTTCTTTAATTTGGTAATTCCGTTTTTTGTCTTTTATTTAACAGATAAGATAATTTTTTTAAGGCCAGGGGGTTATGGAGAAACATCTTTGCTGGAAAAAAACCCTCTTTATTATAAATACAAAAGTAAAGCGCCTTACATTAATGCGTTTTTAATCACTTTGCCTTTTTTCATACTCGGACTTTTGCCGTTTATTTTTCAGTATACGTCTTTTCCAGAATTAATCGGCTTACAGAAAGACTACACCTTTTCCCAACTAGGATTTGGGTTTTTTGGAGATGAAAAATTCTTTGGTTTTACTTCTGATGCTTCTGGCGTTTCAGGGCCATTTGGAATTGGGGCTTTGATATTGAGCATGTTTATTCCTCTTGGAATTGCCCTGTTTTTTTCTATATCCTTTAGAGAACGAACAAAAGAGCTGATTGTCGAAAGAGAAAGAACAAGACAGCTTGAAATGGAATTTAATAATTCGCTGTTTCAGTTGGGAAACAGAATTGGCAATGAAGTCCCTCCAGAAATAGCCTTTGGCAAAATCGCAGAGTCGTCTAAAGGATTGATGTCAGAAGATTTTTTCATGAGAGTTAATTACAATATAAGGCAAATGGGAATGAGCGTTGAAAAAGCTATTTTCGATTCCAGAAAAGGCGCCATAATTTATTATCCATCTGATTTGATTGCCACGAGCATGAGGATTCTTGTTGAGTCGGCAAAAAAAGGACTTCAAGTTGCGGCCATAAGCATGATGAGCATTTCTGAATATGTGAGAAATATTCACAAGATAAATTCTAGGTTGAGAGACATGCTTGCAGAAGTTGTTTCTGACATGAAATCAAATATGTCGTTCTTAGCGCCGCTGCTTTCAGGCGTTGTTGTTGGTTTGGCAGCGATGATAACTGCTATTTTAACTAAACTTGATTTACCAGAGCTACAAGGCGAGGCTGCTGCCGGCTTCGGAAATATTGGAACAATCTCGGATATATTCGAGGTTGCTAAGATGATTCCTCCTTACTTCCTTCAGATTATAATTGGCATTTATCTTGTACAGATAGTCTTCATTTTAACACGCGCTTTAGTTGCAATAGACTCTGGAGAAGATAAGCTTGAAAGAACAAATAAAACAGGGAAAAACCTTACAAAAAGTATAATGCTTTACTTTATAACTTCTTTAGCAGCTACATTGGCATTGTTTATTTTAACAAGTATTGTGCTTGGAAATCTGGCTTGAAGAGTTAAGTTTATTAATTTGTTTTATTTTTTCTTACTTATGAAGAAAAGAGACGTAAGGGGTATTATTTCTGAGTATCTTCCATGGATTTTGATAGCGGTTGCGGTTCTTGTGATTTTAATGATTACGGTTTTTATTTTACAAGGGAAAGGAGTAATTTTAATAGACAAAATAAAAGACTTGTTTAGATGAAACAGAGGAAAAGGTATACTGAACTAAAATAAAATGGAACTAACAATAGAAAACCTGATTAAAATAATCATCGGAGTTCTCGTGTTTGTTGTCGTTGTCCTTGGCATTTATTTTTTCTTTAAAGAAGATTTAATAGACTTTTTTAATAATCTTGTTCCTGATAAACCAAAAGACGCGCCTGAGTTGATTTTAAGCTTATTAAAATAAAAATGAAATCAAAAAGAGGTTTTTTACTTGCCGAAGAAACGTTGAAGGTGATACTTGCTGTTATTGCTATAGGATTTTTGGTTTTTCTTCTTTTTTCACTTTACAAAGCTGGAAAGGACTCGAAAGACCTTGAACTAGCGAAAGAATCCCTGAATTTTCTTGAACAGGAGATAAATGCTGAAAAAACTAGTGTTGATATTTACAATCCTAAAGGATGGGTTATCTTATCTTGGCCTTATCAAAATGAAGGAAAACTTCCAAGGTCTTGCTCTAATCTTGGGTGGGATGGTTGCGTTTGTATAGTAAAAGATGTTAGTTTAGGAAGCCAGTTATGGTCAACTTTACCATTTACGGGAAATGTAAGAGAAAAGTTTTTGGAAAATTCAGATGATAATGGAATTTGCATGGAAAATTCAAAACAACTTACTGTCAGAAAAGACGGCATTCAGCAACAGCCAATACCAATAGAACCGCCTTTGAATCTTAAAATAGATTATCAAAATAAAATGATTTCAAAAGCATAAAAAATAAACATGGAAAATGAAAACATAGAAGTATTAATAAAATATTTAACTTGGGCAGTGATTTTTGGGTTAGCTTTAGCAGGAATTTACTTGCTTTTAAAAAAACTTGGAGTTATGTAGAAACATGGTAAAAATAATGGAAAATAAAAAAGGGGAATTAACAACGACTCAACTTGTAACAATCATAGTGCTTATTGTAAGTTTTATCATTATACTCTTCCTTATTTTTAGATTGAATCCCGGAGAGCAGTCAAACAAAGAAATCTGCCATAATTCTGTTGTGTTAAGAGGAAATCTTGTTTTAAGAGCGACATCAGGAGGGCCTCTAGACTGCAGGACAAACTACCTTTGTATTTCTGGAGGAGATGATTGTGAAAACTTGGCTTCTGCATCTAAGGTAGAAGTAAATCTAAACAATAAAGACAGTGAAAATGAAATTATAGAAGCCGTTGCAAAAGAAATGGCTGATTGCTGGTATATGTTTGGCGAGGGAAAAGTAAATTACGGAGAAATTGGAAGTTCAACTATAAAATATGCTATTTGCTCTGTGGTTGAATTTGATGAAAAAATCCAGAAAAAATACCCAGAAATAACATACGCCGAATTTTATGATTATCTAAGAAAAACCCAAAAGCAAAGTTCTCAGAGTTATCTTAATTATTTGTATGGGGTTAATGATGTAAATTTTGTGATAGTAAACTCCCAGTTTAAAATAAATGTTAATAACGATAAGATTATGACAAATGAAAAATACTCTATTATTACAGGAATAGATGATAATCCCATTGATTCAGATATTATTTTTAAGGTTTACATAATCCCAACCTCTGAAACTTCTTCTCGTCTTGATGAAGGAGAGTTCATAACAAAGGCATAAAATGAAACTAACCAAGCCAAAAAATATAGGAAAAAAAGGGACCATTTTGATGGAAAACCTTATTTTTATTATTCTTAATCTTGTGTTCTTATCAACCTTGGTTTTATTTTTATTTTTAAAAATGGGAAGCGCTGCTGTTCTTGAGGAAAGATATGCAAAACAAATAGCTCTTGTTATAGATTCTGCGAAACCAGGAATGACGATTTATCTTAATATGGAAAATGCCATCAGCAAAGCAGAAAAAGAAAACTGGCCTGTTGGTGAAATTGTAACTATTGAGAATAATGTTGTTACAGTTAAACTTAGGGAAAAAGGAGGGTATTCGTACAGTTTTTTTAATGGAGTTAAGGCAACCCCCAAGCTTACTGAAAACAAAAAAGAATTTTATTTTTTCATAGAATAAAATGACAATGAATAAAACCGGCGGAGATAAGATAATTTCGGTGTATTGGTTTGTGATACTTTTCATAGTGGCTGCTGCAATTGTTTACATGGTTTTTTCTTTTTATGGAAAGCCATATGACATACGAGAATTGGAGGCAAATGCTTTGACAAACAGAGTTGCAGATTGTGTTTCTCAAACAGGATATTTACGAGAAGAAGTTTTAATAGAAGGCTTTAATGAAAACCTTCTTGAACAATGTAACTTGAATTTTGAAGTTGAAGATGCTTGCGGCTGGAAGGAACAGGGACAGTATTATGTTGAAATAGAAATTCTTGATTTTAATCCTCCCAATGGAAAAAAAATTCCTGAAATATCCGCAGGAAATTCCAATTTAAAAATTTTTTGTGCAGATAAAGGAGAAAGCCTCCCTTTCTGTCTAAAAAGAAGCCTTTATGTTATTGATAGAAAAAATACACAATATCAAGTAAATATACTTTCTATTGTAAGAAAGACAGAAAAAAATGCGGGAACTTGTTAAAAATAAAAAAGCGCAAACGGGTGATACGATAACCTGGCTAGTTGCAACTGTTGTTATAGTTGTTGTTCTTGCTGTTTCGATTTTTGCGGCGTCTGCCTTTTTTCACAACGAAAAAGATTTGAAATCTAATTATTTTAAATCAGTAGATACCTTAGCATCAAAATCCCTTTTTTCTTATACAGTAACTAAAGATGCTAGCGGAAAGTTAGTTTATCAACAGCTTAAGGAAGAAGAAAATCTTAATTATTTCAATGGAAACCTTGCCCTGAAGGTTTTCCGAGGACTTTTTCAAAAAGATTACTTAAATAATCCCAACAATATATGGTTAGGATTTGTTATAAACACGGAAGAAAATGCTAATGGAAAGCCATGTGCCCCAGAGCCACAATTTTGTATATTTAACTCTATTGAAAATAACTATTTTGGCAAAAGAGTCGCCGGAGATAGAAATACCGAATTAGGTTACCATACAGTACCTTTTGCTGATGAAAAGATTATGTTAGATGACAAAAGAAATTTAGAACTAAATTTAATCGGTAAATAACATGACAAAAAACAAACGCGGAGACATTCCTGTAACGATTCTAGTAATGGGGGTTGTTGCAATATGTATTTTGGCAATTGTGAGTTTCTATATCTCAGACAGAGATGCAAAGAAGGGCTTTGATATTGAACTGGTTGAAAAAGCAGCAGTCATAGGGGAGAAAATATCTTTTTACAAGGAAAGCCTTGAGTTTAGCGAAGAGGAAATAAATGAAATCTTCGAGGTTAAGCCATCAGATGGGCTCGGAAAACATCTTCTATTAGAACAAGAAGGAATAAGAGTCAGATACAACATCCCATAAACACTATGAACAAAAACATTTTTAAACAAAATAACCCTCAATTTCATATGCAAAAGAAAAGAGGTGATTTTTTACCTAAAGACATTAAAGGACAAGGTTTAAGTGTTAATGCTATTATTTTGATTATCCTTGGGCTCGTTGTTCTTGTTATTTTGATATTAGGATTTACTGTTGGATGGAACAAGATTTTTCCATTTGTAAAGTCAAATAATGTTCAAAATATAGTAACTGCTTGCGAAACAGCGTGTACAACTGGAGCAAAGTATGATTATTGTACTGTTCAAAGAGAAGTTAATGATGGAACAAATCCAAAGATTAAAGACGCAGATACTACTTGTGAAAAATTGGCTTCTGGTGGAAAATATACCGGAAGAAATTATGGAGTAGAAATCTGTTCTGCGATAACATGTGCTACCGAAACCCCCCCTGCACCTTGAACCCTTAAATTTTTTAAATAATGCTTTCTTAATTGAATCATGTCAGATTATGTTTTTCCTGGAAGACGCAACAAAGGTAAGGATAAGAGAAAAGAAAGAAAAAAACATCCTTACAGGCATGGCGGAAAGAGAAGGACGAAGTGAAACAGCGAAAAATTTATAAGTAAGGAAATTCTTACTTTTCTATGGAGACTAAAATAATTAAAGTAACAGATAAAGGGCAAATTTCTTTACCGGTAGGAATAAGGGATTCTTTAAAGATTAAACGCGGAGACGAGCTTTTCATCACAAAAAACGAAGATGCGATTGTTATAAAAAAAGTAAAAAAGGAAGATTTTAGCTATTTATTAAAGCATTCTGAAAAGGTTGCTAAGAAACTTTGGGATAATAAAGAAGATGAGGTTTGGAATGATGTATAGACAAGGCGAAATAGTTGTTGTTCCTTTTCCTTTTTCTGATTTGAGTAGCATAAAACAAAGACCTGTCCTGATATTATCCAAAAATGTAGATAATGAGAGTTCTGAAGATGTGATAACTTGTGGTATAACATCCAATTTAAAGGATTCAAAACATTCTGTTTTATTTGATAATAAAAACTTAGTCGAAGGTGGAGTTCCTAGACTGAGCAGGATAAAAGTTGATAAACTTTTTACTATAAGTCAAAATATTGTTAATAAAAAAGTAGGAAGAATCAATAAAGAAACTTTTGAAAAAGTTAAATCCGAATTTGTTAAATTGGTTTAGTTTTGAAAAGAAATATTTTTAACCTAAAACAAAAAACCCCACAAATTGGTTTTCCAAAGATAAACCAGAATCAGAAAGCTAATTAAAAAGGCAGGAGAGAAAGGAATACCCATTCTTATTAAAACAAATTTATGCTTTTTCTTTAATTGGCTGATGTCTTCTTTTCTAAGCCCATCCCATGACGCTTTTATGATATTTCGGCCAACACGAACATTTTTGTAAAGCCAATCTCCTTCTGTTAGCTCGCTAGTTTTTACTTTTTTTATCATGCAAGATTCATCGACTGCTTTAGCATAAACATACAGATAAGGAAGAATAAAAACTAAAACACCTATAAACAAAAAAAGGATTTCTAAAAATCCGAGAGCCATAAGCACTATTGCGGAAAGAAGAACAGGAATAATAAATTTCTTATTTTTCTTTATTTGATTGGAAAACTCTTTTTTAAATTTTTGGAAATTCCTTAGACTAAGAACCATGCTGCCGGCAAGGCTGTATGCAGCACCAACAAAAAGAAACAAAATAAAGAAAACAGAGAAAAATTTAAGATTGGTAAGGAAACTTTGAGAAAAAGGCAAAACAGTTCCAAGAGCAATCATTAATTTAGCATCTCCGCCGGCAAAAACCTTGCTATAGTAAAGCAAATTTCCCAATAAAAGGAAGATTAGCAGCCCAAGAAGACCCTGATAAAAAAACCCAAAGCCATTTAATGAGAATAATGAATAAAAAAACCTGAAGCCAAGAGCAAAGACAATAAGAGAAAAATTAAGCCAGTTTGCTACCTCTCTTTTTCTCAAATCTTGGACAACTGCAAAAACTATCCAAATTAGCGCAAGAGAAAACAAAAATATCATTTCAATCATAAAGATAAATTAGAATATCAAATTTATAAAATGCTCGGGTAAGATTTGATTTAATCTCACAATCTTTTCTTCACTCTCCCGCCCAAAAACTACCTTTAACCTGAAAAAGTTTAAGTTAATGCTAGAATAAAATTGAATTATCCTCTATTATTTGCATTAGAAATTTTATTAAAGAGCAGAATATAGCGAGGCGAGTGAAAACTCAAGGAATTCTTCTTGGTAGCCAAACTTTTTCTTCTGGCCTGATTTTTATTTTCTTTGGCTGTTTTTTTAATATCGTTTTCCGTGCTGTTTTTTCTGAGAATGTTAAAAGATCTTTTAGCTGAATAAGTTCTTCAGGTGTTGCCTGGTGCCTTGGAGAATTGGCGGTTTCGTTATTAAACTGAGGTATTATATTTATTGTTTCGTGGCCGAATAAGTTTGATTTAGATACTAAAATTCTTTTTGGCTTGAGTTTTTTCTTTATTATGCTAGAAACGCTTTTCATCAGTTTTTTAATGCTGCCTTCTTTTTCTTTTCCCTGAATTAAAGCGTGTTCTTTAGGAATAATTAATGTATGGCCACGAGAAACAGGATTTATTTCAAGAACCACAATTGCATATTCGTTTTCTGCAATTTTATGAGATTCAATATCTCCAGAAACAATTAAACAGAAAATGCATTGTTGTGAAACGCCTTGATTTGTCGTTTGCGGGTTTGAACCAGTTTGTGACATTGCAAGATTGTTTTTCACAAGAAAAGCTTCAAATTCTTCAGAATTCATTGACTCTATTCTTTTTCTGGCAAAATCCTTCTTATCGGCAGGAAAACTGGCTTCTATCTGCGAGATTATTTGCTTTTTTATGTCGCGTACTTGTGTTTCAGTTAACATTATATTTTTAATAAAGATAACTTTTTAAATTCTAATGAATTGAATTTTAAATGGGCAGGTTTTTAGGATTTCTTTTTGTTCTTATAGGCGCAACAATTGCAATTGTTCCATTTACCAATCCGGAACTTCTTCCTACTAATCAAAATCCTGTAATATATTTTGCTATTGGGATGCTTATATTTTTTGTTAGTGTGGTATCCCTTTATATTACGCGAAGAAGACCTGCTTACGTTTATCGTTAATTGGCGAAATATTTTTAAACTCTCTCTCTCTTACTGAGGAATGGGTAAATTATTGGGATTCATTTTAATTCTTATCGGTTTTGCGATTATCCTTATGATGGCGTTCTCTCCTTACAACCTTCTTTTTTTTCTAAACCCTTTTTTAGTACCTTGGATAGCATTAGGTTTTATTGTATTAGGGGTGCTTGTGTTTCTCTTCTCACACCCAAAATATCCGCGTTAATCATTACTTTTCTTACCTAAAATCATCAATTCAGCGAGCTTCCAAAAATAAGAAATTAATAAGAAGCGAGCGCATTTAATATTAAGAAATCAAATTAACCAATAGCTCTCCTCATATCAACGACCTCTACAGAACCAATACCATCGATTTCCTTTAATTCCTCTTCTAAAGTTTCAAGTTCTTTTTCTTCTGGCCAACCAAACATGACGATTAATGCCTTTAAGCCAAAAGCAATGGGTTGTATTTCAAATTGAGGATTTTTAACATTGTTTTTCCCCAAAACCATTCCAACATTTTCTTCAACTTCCTTCAAATTTGTTTCAGGAGAAGCCGGCATAAGTTTTATTTTTACCGCTACGATACTCATGTTTTAACAGAAGGATTGAGGTTTATAAAATGTTATGTTTCTATTTTGTAGCCATGCTATATAGAAGATAAATGCTTAAAAATGAAGAAGTTTTTGAAATTAGGTTAAATAATTAATATAAAAAAGGTTGACTAGTAAACATAACTATAACATGTTAAATTAAGATTAGTTAATAAATAAATCATAATAAAAAATGACAACTGGGAACTATGACAGGATTTTAGAAAAGATTGCGAAGGCATCTGGCTTAGACAAAAGCGAGATTGAAAACATGGTTGAAGCTAGGCGTTCAAAGCTTTCTGGTTTGATTAGCAGAGAAGGCGCAGCACAAGTTATTGCCGCCGAGCTCGGAGTTTCTTTTGAAAATGAAAAATTGAAAATAGACGAGCTTCTTCCCGGAATGAGAAGCGTTAATGTCGTTGGCAAGGTAATCACCCTTTTTCCAGTGAGAAGCTTCAAGACAAAACGCGGCGATGAGAGTAAGGTTGCAAACATGTGGATTGCGGATGATTCTTCAAATATCAAAGTAGTTTTGTGGGACACCCATCATGTCCAATTGATTGAAGCCGGCGAGATAAAAGAAGGAACTGTTGTCGATATTAAAAACGCGGCAATGAGGGAAAGCGAACTCCATCTAGGAAATTTTTCAGAGATAAAGCCAAGCAGCGAGTCTTTTGAAAATGTTGTTACAGAAAGAGTCTTGCGAGAAAAGAATATATCTGATTTTAAGAAAGGCGAGAATGTTTCTACAAGGGCTTTCATAGTCCAGGCGTTTGAGCCGAGATTTTTTAATGTCTGTCCTGAATGCGGAAAAAAAGTCACTAGTGAAGGAGATACCTTTGTATGCTTGCAACATGAAAAAGTCATGCCCGAAAAAAGAGCTGTTTCAAGCATTGTTCTTGACGACGGCACAGAATCAATTCGTGCAGTATTGTTTCACGAAGTTCTCAATAAATTGGGAATTACTGAATTTAATGACCCTGATGCTCTTTTAAGACAAAAAGAGGCTATTCTTGGAAAAGAAATGATTTTCTCTGGAAATGTCCGTAACAATGCGTTTTTCAACACACCCGAGTTTATCGTGAATGATATAAAAGATATTAATTTAGATGAATTGATAATTAGCCTGGAAAATAAGGCTTGAGAGACTTAAAACTATGTTTCTAAGATACATCTGAAAGCCAATAATTTTTATAAAGAAGCCTTATTTTGAGCCCTTATGACGAAGGATAAAAAAGATGAAGAAGATATTTCTGATATTGTTGATGATGTAAAAAAGGAGCTGAAGCTGACTGACTTGCCGGGAATAGGCCCTGCGGTTTCTGCGAAGCTCGAGGCTGCTGGAATCTACGATCTTATGACTATTGCTGTCATGACTCCTTCTGACTTAGGAGACAGTGCTGGCGTGAGTCCTGCTGTTGCCAGAAAAGCAATTCAGGCCGCAAGAAAAATGCTTGATCTTGGCTTTGTTGATGGAACAGAATATGCGAAAAGAAGAGAAAATATTCTTTATATAAAAACAGGGAGCAAGAATCTCGATGGTCTTCTTGGTGGGAGGGGGGTTGAAAGCAGGTCTATTACAGAAGCCTTCGGCGCATATGGTAGCGGTAAAACACAAGTTGGATTGACTTTGGCAGTCAACACACAGCTTCCTTTGGATATGGGAGGCGCGAATGGAAAATGCGTCTTCATAGACACAGAAGGAACTTTCAGGCCTTCAAGAATAAAACAGATTGCAGAAAAACTTGGCTTGAATCCGGAGAAAGTTCTTAAAAATATTTTTGTTGCTCGCGCCTTTAATTCCGACCATCAAATTCTTCTTCTCGACAAGATTGCAGAGATGATTAAAGCAGGAGAGCCAATAAAATTACTTATTATTGATTCCCTGACAGCACACTTTAGAGCAGAATTTTCCGGACGCGGACAACTAGCAGACAGACAGCAGAAACTAAATAGGTACATCCATCAATTAATGAAAATCGCAGAGACATACAATTTAGCAGTGTATGTTACTAATCAGGTAATGGCTAATCCTGCTCAGATGTTTGGAGATCCAACTACGCCAATTGGTGGGCACATACTTGGACATGCCTGTTTAACAGGGGACAGTCTGATACAATTGTCAGATGGAAGTATAAAAGAAATAAGCCAAATAAATAGTGATAAAGTCATTTCAGCCGATTTTTTTGAAATGAATACATCTAAGAACGATTCTGAAAAAGTTTTCACCAATCCAAATGTTAAAGAAATTTATAATATAAAAACTAATTTACAGATAAACTGCTCGGGATTACATAGATTCTTTAGCATTGAGAACTTTTCAGTTGTTGAAAAAGAAGCCAAAAACCTGCATGTAGGGAGTTTTGTGGCTCAAACAGGAAGAATAGATATTGAAGGAGAAGAAATAAGAATTCCCGATTTTAAAATCAGAAAAATTGGAAAATTAAGCAAAGAAGACTCAGAAACAATTAAGAAAAAACTAGAAGAAAATAAAATTACAAGAAAAAAGTTATGCGAAAAGATTGGAATTAACCAAAGACAATTAAGAAGGGTACTGAATCAGGAGTGGCCAACTTCTATTGAGGTTTTAGACAATATTCAATCCTACACAGGAAACCAGATTTTGCAGGTAATTCCAGTGATAAGCCATAAGCATAGAGATTTAATGGTTCCTGAATTTTTTACACCTTCTTTTGCACAAATGTTCGGTTATTTTATAGGAGACGGTAATTTAGAGAAAAGTGGTTTAAGATTTAGAGATGCAAGAGAAGAAGTGCTGCAACATTATAACTCTTTATTTAAACAGACATTCAACATATATGGAAAAATATCAAAAATTAATGAAAAAAACTGCTATGATTTGAGTATTAATTCTAAAGAAATAAGCGATTTATTTGCTTTGCTTTTACCAGAAATTTACAATTATGTAGGAAAGTCCAAGAACGAAGTCGTCAGCGCCTTTATTCGGGGCTTTTTTGATGCTGAAGGTCACATTAATAAGAGAAGAGCTTACATAAGCGCGGTCCAAAAAAAAGAAAAAATATTGATATATTTACAGCTTTTTTTGTTAAGATTAGGGGTAAGAAGCACCATTAAATTTGGCATCGGAAGAAAGAAAATGAATGTTTTAAGGATTATTGATAAAGATATTAAAGATTACATACAAATTGGATTTACTGCAAAAGATAAACAAAAGATTTTCATAGAAAAGGTTGCAAAAGTTCTGGAAACTTATTCATATGAAATGATGCCCGTTAGAAGAAAAGAATTGAGAGAGCTCCTTGAATTCTGTGGAATTAGATTTACAAAAGCAATAAAAGCAAGGCCAGAAAACTATGAATGGGTAAGCAAAAAAGAGCTCGAGTTTGCCTTTAGAAAATTAATTAATACTGAGATTAAAGATAGGCAAATTAAACAAAAGATTGGCTTCATTGAAAAACTGTTAAATGGTCAAATAAAATTTGAGAAAATAAGAGAAATAAACATTAAACCAAATAATGAAGAATTTTTATATGATTTTTCTGTCCCAGAAAGAGAAAATTATGTTGCTAATGGATTTATAGTTCACAATTCCACATACCGTATCTATTTGCGTCGAGGTAAGGCAGGGAGCCGTGTAGCCAAACTGATTGATTCGCCGAATTTACCGGAAAATGAAATTGTATTTAATGTTTCTGATGCCGGCGTTGTTGATGAGTTAGAGTGAAAAAAATGACTGGAAAGAAATTAGATATAGAAAAAATAACAGATGAACGTTTTGGAAAATGGAAAGAACAATTTTTAGATGGAAAAGTTTTAAGTGACCAAGCTTTACATGAAATAAAACAAGCCTTTGATTTAGATCCAAGGACTACAGAAACAGTAAGCATTACATGTGATGAAGCCCATAGGCATAATTGGTCTTGCTTGGATTTTTCCAATAGATATTCTGCCGTTGTTCTCCGTTTGATTAATGAAATTGAAGATTACAGAGCAAGATTTAACGAAATAATGCAAAAAGCTGATTATAAAAAATGAAATTTCCAAGCCTAGAAGATTATGAGTATTTTATTCAAAGATTTTCAGACAATATCTCAATGAGGCACCCCACAACTTGTTTCTATATTTATGGTTCTTTTATAAGAGAAGATTTTGTTCCAGGAAGAAGCGATATTGATGGAGGATTAATACTTAATTCAAATTTTATTTTACCAAAACAAGAGGTAATTAGTTTAGCGAAAATATTAAATGAATCTTTATCAGAAACAGAACTTGTTGCTGGACTTTCTCCACTAGATGAGGGGATATCTGCAAGTTTTAATTTGATGGATAGGGCAACAAATCGAGATGGAAGATTTCTAGCCTACGATGACACATATGCGGACTTTTTAAAAATTAAGGCAGAGATTCACGCTGGCCCAGATTTTGTAAGAGAAATGTGTGGGCTGAATTATTCAAGAGACTCCTTAAGATCTGCGGCATTTAATTTAAGAAAAGTTAGGAATGGTTTGCTTACGCATTTTCTCGATAGGGGGAGAAATCAGGAAAAAGCTGAAAGAAATATTCTATCATCTACAACACTCCTTTTTTCAACACCTAAAAAAATCTTAGAGACGATTGGCAAAGAACTTGTATTTGAGAACGGAGCATTTTTCCAGGCATTTATGGAAATATTTCCAGAATACAATTCAAGGCAGTATGAGAAAGCTCTTTCTTTAAGAAGAAGTCCGCAAGCATATTTTGGAATTTTAAATGATATAGATGGCGCATTTGATATGTCAATTGACTTTGTAAACGCGACAGAAGAAATGATTAAGCTCTATGTTAAAAGATTTTCCTGTATAACGCAAAGAGAAGTTAGAACATTATCTGAGTGATTTATTGTTTTTTAATTTTCTTTTTAGCGCGTTTTTTAATTCTGCGCCTTTTCAATTTTTCTTTTGCGTGTTTGTGAAATTTATGCCTTTTTATATTGTGCCTTATTCCGGACGTTAAAAATTTCCCGTATTTTCCAATTTTCTGAAAAAATTATTTATGCATCACCTGTATGATATGAAGCGTTAAAATAGCAAAACCAAACGCAACCCTAATGATCCTCGTTGACTGACGAGAAAGAGAGGCAGTAGGATGCTCAAAAATACGGGCATAGCCTTCTATAATTAAAAAAACCGCGGCCAAAAATGCCAACGCGTCAATAATCCATGGGTCCAAATAACTACATTGTAACACGATTACCTTAGCTCCATTAAGCTGTACAAACACGGCAACGATAATAATAAACAAGCTAACACTGCTCGTCACAAGCAGCGTTTTATATAGCTGTTTCATAAAAGGAATAAAAAAAGAAACTATAAAAAACTACTCTTTGCACATGTCCTAATGATTAATGCCCCCACGATTAGTTAATCCTAAGGATTAACTCCCCAACTTTTTCCTCTACGAAACTACAAAATTATTTTTTCTTTAAGATGTAAAGTTTCATAGCTATCTTGATTTTATGATAATTATATTTTTTAATAAGATTCTCTAATTTAATTTTATCTTTATTTGTAAACTTTATTGGAGAATCTCTTATTATATTTTGAGCTAATATCTCTTTATTTGGGTAAGAATCATAAGTGTTAATTAATACTACTTTTTGTGTCATAAACTTCTTTTTCAGATATCTTGTAAAGTTTTTTGAAAAAATTTCAACATCTTTTGTAAGTGGTTTATTTTTACTCCAAAACGGACTTAATAATTCATTGTAATGATTTCCTTTATCTATCCACCTAATTATGGCGAGTCTTCCATTTTGTTTTAGGGCTTTTTTAATAGAGTCTAATATTTTATCGAAATTATCATAAACTGGTTGAGCTAAAATGGCTATATCAAAATCCTTACCTCCAAATTTCAAGATATTTTTGTGAATATATTTAATATTTTTTCTTTGTTTGTGTTTGTTACAGTAATCTATTGTTTCCTTTTCAGAATCTATTCCAATAACTTTTTTAGCATGTTTTGAGATGGGAATTGTTAATCTTCCTATACCGCACCCAACATCTAAAACAATTTTATTTTTAAAATCAATTTCATTTAGTAAAGTGTTTACCTCTATTTTTTCAGGGTCCGAATATCTCAAACTTTCTTCCCATTCTTTAACTTGTTGTTCCCATTTAACCCTTTTCATATAAAGTTAAACTATTTTAAGTTTATAAAATTAGAGTTTAACTCTCTGTTAGAGCGTTAAACCATTTAGTAATATTCTCTGAAGAAGCGTTAAACCATTTTGCTCTCCAGTTATTCGGTTTGCGTTGGTGTCTTAATCCTAAGGATTAATGCCCCCACGAGGATTCGAACCCCGATTACAACCTCCGCAAGGTTGCGTTCTATCCATTGAACTATGAGGGCGTGTTTTCAATTAACTAATTCTTAACCTTAAAAGTATATCTACATATTTATAATTTTTTAAAAATTTAAACTTGGGTCGCTAATTTATCACCATCCTTATTAATTAATCCTAACAAACTAAAAAAAAACATTTATAAACTTTAAATTTGTTACTACTTTTAATAAAAGAGGATGAGATGATTAGTAAAAGAATTTTTTTATCGATTTTATTTGCAATAGTAGCGATTAGTTTTTTGTTTATGGTTAGTGCGGCCACCACAATAAATCCAACATTGCCTGCGGTGAACAGCACTAATATTTCTGGCTCGTATACTCTTAATGCAACTATTCTTGGGGGTGGTGCTGCTGGGAATACAACAGGAAATGTAACTTTTTATTATAAGCCATGGAGTTATGCAGCCAACGCTACATGGATATCAATTGCAACAACAAATAATGTTACGGCAAGCCAGCCATATTTTAATGCTACATGGGCCACAACAGCTCTTGATGATGGGAAGAATTATACTTTGAATTTTACTGCTTATGATTATAGCGGAGGAACAGTTAATGCAACCAATGTAAGTGCAAATATGACGATAGATAATACACCTCCTTTGACTACTGCCTATAGTGGTGCGACTTTAACAGCTTATGCAAATGGAACATCAATTAAAACAAATACTACTCTTACAGGGGCACTCTGGCCTAATAATATAACATTAAACATTTCTGTTACTGATGCAACTGTGGGATTGCTGAATACAAGCAACCTTTTCTGTTTCATTAACATTGCTGGAGAGTATAATCACTCTGTTCCGCTTTTAGCTGGCAGATGGTGTAATTCTTCTGACATAAATGTTACTGGCTTGACTGATGGAAATAAAACCGTTAATATTTATATAAATGACACACTTAACAATATGCGTTTAAACAACACATTAGTTGTTCAGATAGATGCTACTGCACCAACTGCGACGGCAACATGTTCTCCTGCAACAGCCCAGACAGGAGACGCTTTCCCATGCTCTTGTGCTGGAACTGACGCAACCTCTGGTGTAAGCACGTCAACAGGCACTTCAACATCTCCAGATGGAATTGCGAAGCCTTCTTCAACAGGCGGCTTTACTTATACTTGTACTGTAACAGATAACGGAGGATTAACAGCAAGCGCGTCAAAAACATATACTGTTACACAAAATCCAGGTAGCGGAAGCGGCGGCGGAGGCAGCGGAACAACAACTCCTAAACCACAAGTAAACTCATTTACGAAGGTGACTCCTGGTGCTGCTACAATTTCAAAATATTTTGATCCTGACTTAGGATTGAAACAAATAGAAATAGAAGTAAACAATGAAGCGCAAAATGTTAAAATTACTGTGACGAAATACGATGGAAAGCCAGCTGCTGTTTCCGTTTCAAAATCAGGAAAAGTCTATCAATATATGCAGATAAATGTCTCAAATGTTGCGGGCAAGCTTAGTAAGGCAAAAGTAACTGCTAAGGTTGAGAAGTTATGGGTAACGTCAAATGGAGTTGATAAAAACAATGTTGTGATATCTAAGTTTGATGAAACCAATGGAAAATGGAATGAGTTGCCTACAACATATTCTTCAGAAGATACTACATACTATTATTACGATGCTGAAGTAACGAGCTTTAGTTATTTTGCAATTTCAGAGAAGGCTGCTCCTGGTACTGGAACTGATTCTGGAACAGGTAGTGGAACTACGGGAACGACTGAAACAACAGAAACTGGAAAAAGTTTAACATGGCTTTGGATTGTGATTGCTGTTCTTGTTATTGCTTTGGTTTGGTTCTTTATGAGAAAGAAGAGATAGTTTTTAATATTCTTAATTATTTTATTTAAAATGGTTATAAGAAAAGTAAATCTTAAAGATATACCAAAATTATGGAACTTCGAGAAGGAAAACAGACTTTATGATAGAAAAATTTTGGGTTCAAAATTTAAGATATTTTTTCTTTGGGAAATGAATAATAGTGAAAAAGAGAAGTGGATAAAAAACATTAAAAGAGAGATTAGAAAGAAGAACGTTTTAGTATTGGTTTCTGAAAATGAAAAATTAACAGGATATGCTAAAGGAATTGTATCTAATTTTAATAATCATAAAGTAGGCTATATTGAAGAGTTTTTTGTAACAAAAAAAGAAAGAGGAAAAGGTGTCTCCTCTGAATTAATGAGAAAAATGATGAATTGGTTTAAAGATAATAAAGTTGAATATATTGGATTAGATGTATTTGCAAAAAATAAAGAAGTAATCGAAATCTATAAAAAATTTGGGTTTGAACCGTTTTCTTTACATATGAAACTAGCTGATTATTAATAAAAACTCCTTAACATCATCTAAATCCTTAAAAATCGTTTCTCATTAATTAAATTCATAATGGAAGTGATTGCAGATCTGCAGATTCATTCTAAATATGCTAGAGCCACAAGCAAAGACATTTCTATAGAGAACCTTGAGAAATACGCAAGAATCAAAGGGCTTGGGCTTCTTGGTGTGGGAGATTTTCAACATCCTTTGAGAAGAAAGGAAATTGACGAAAAACTTATTGAAGATGATAAGGGAATTTTAAGAACAGCTAATGGTTTTCCTTTCTTATGGCAGACAGAAGTTAGTTTAATGTATTCTCAAGATGGGAAAAGAAGAGCTATTCATTTATTGATTTTTGCTCCAAATACAAAAATTGCCGATGAAATCACAAAATATCTGGGAAGCAAGGGTAGGCTTGATTATGATGGAAGGCCTATATTTGGCATGTCCTGTATTGATGTTGTTCGAGATTTAAAGGAAATTGACGATAAAATTGAGATTATTCCTGCTCATTGTATGACGCCATTTTTCGGTTTATTTGGCTCAAAAAGCGGGTTTGATTCTTTGCAAGAATGTTTTGGAGATCAAACAAAAAACATATACGCGGTTGAATCAGGAATGAGTGCAGACCCTTCTATGCTTTGGCGTTTTGAAGAAATAGCCTCAGGAAAAGCCAATGTTGTTTCGTTTAGTGATGCTCACTCAATGTGGCCATGGCGCATTGGGCGCGAAGCAACGGTTTTTGAAATTCCTGAACTGAGCTACGAAAACATAATCAAAGCGATAAGAACTGGACAGGGGCTTCGAGCAACAATTGAAACACCACCAGAATATGGAAAGTATCATTATGACGGACATAGGAACTGTGGTTTTTCTTCAGATCCTGAAAAAACAAAAGCTTTGAAAGGAATCTGTCCTGTTTGTAAAAAACCAATGACAATCGGCGTTGACAATAGAGTTGAAGAAATTGCGGCGCATCCTAAGGGATTTAAGCCGAAAAATCCAAAACCATTTTATAAAATTCTTCCTCTACACGAGGTTGTTGCCTTACAGAAAGGAATCAGCATGAGCAGCAACGGAGTCTGGCAGGTTTATAACAAGCTTATAGCAGAATTTGGAAATGAACTTGATATTTTATTAAAAATTCCCAAAGAAACTTTACTTGGAAAAGGATTTGACGAAAAACTCGTAGATTTAATTATAAAAAACCGTGAGGCAAAAATAAAAGTCGTTCCTGGCTACGACGGCGAATACGGAAAAGCCTTGCTTGGGGAGAAGCAGGGAACTTTGATTTAAACTTTTACCTTAATAAATTTGTAATGCGCGTCAGAAGTTTTGTTTCCGCATTTATCACAGACTTCTTTTAAAGTATAACTTTTACAAGATTTGCACTTTTTTAGTTTCATTTCAAGTTTAGAATGTATTCTCTTAAATGGGGATGATAAGCTATATCGAAATAATCATCTAGCTCTTCTGGATTTACCCATTTTATTTCCTTTAAGTTGCCCCCGACCCTTTCCTTTCCTTTAACAACTTCACATAGATGAAGAATTAGGACGAAATTCTTTTTTTCCTTAGGAATCATTGAGAAGATATGCCCAAGATTTGCTACTTCAAGCCCTGTTTGCTCTTTTATTTTGATTTTAAGGGAAATTTCTAAATCCTCTCCGTGAGCGACTCTTCCTCCAGGAGGCGTCCATTTAAGCTTTTTAACAAAAGGGTCATCCCCCCTCCTTCCTATCAAAATCTTTTTCCTTTTAGGGTCAAAGATTATTCCAAGGACAATAACATTAAAATCATCCAATTTTTTCATATCACTCCATAAAAAACCTTGTTTTTAAGGTTTGTGATTTATAATTTCACAGGAAGAGAATAAAATTTTATTTCTTTTACTTCTTGACAATACTAAACTCAGCTCCTGCCTTTTTTGCATCTTTTTCAATTTCAATAAGGATGTCTCTAAGTTGGTGATCTGCCTTTTTTGCATCATTGGATTCTGTTTTTAAGACATATTTTCCAGCAGAAATGTATTTTACTTCAATTTCTTTTATTTTACCCAAAAGTTTTTTTATTATTCCAATTCCATCGGGATCTGTCGTTGTTAGTAATATCTCTTTTTTTAAGACCACTTTTCTGTTTTTTTGCTGAGCGTTCATTATATCCAAAATTTTTTTTGCGTCCCCTTTTCCAATTAACTCTTCCAGATTTTTTGGATTTTCTTTTGCTTCGTTCAAAAAATCATAAATTCTGGAATTTTTAGATATGACTTCAATAATCCCCTGCCCGCGTTCTCCAAGAACGCTTTTTAATATACTTTCATAACTTTTTTCTTGATTGTATATCTCTTTTACTTCCTTCTGCTCTTTTTGAGTAACTCTTCTTAAAGAAAGATCTATTCTGTCGCCCGATATCCTTAGCACTTTGCACACTATTTTTTTCTTCGGAACAACGTAATCTCTTATATTCCTAATTCTTCCAGGAGCAATCTCGCTCATAACAATGCAACCCTCTACCTCTTTATCTTTTTCAGAGATTTTTACAAACACATTAGTTCCGACTATGCGATCTACAGTGCAAAAAACAACATCGCCTTCTTCGAATGCCATGTTTTAGGAAGAGAAATAGGAGTTTTAAAGGTTTTGAAATTATCTCCTTCTTGCTTTAGTCAGCATAGCTCTTACTTCTTCCAGGTTTGAGCCATTATATCTAGTTACCTGTGAATGAGAGAAATTAAGATTAGAATCGTTTGCAGGCATTATAACTACTCCTCTTGTTCTCCAGGTAAGCCATCTTTCAATATATTTTGGGAAATCATCAACAAGAACCCTTCCATACACCAACCCCTTGTCTCTTGTGATTGTTAAATCCACGTCCTGTCCGAGATGTTTATCTATCCACATTTTTTTACCTGACCAAGAAAATGGATTTGCTTTGGGTCCCTGTGTTAATATCATTATTTTATATCCCAATTCTTTGGCAATCCCCAAGACATCCCACCCTAATTGTAATTTTGGAAGATTTGTCCACCATTCCTCAGAATGCCTTATCATATCGGCCCTCCTTTTTATGTATTCGGGAGCATCATCCTTTACAGGAGAGTTCCATATTGGTTCGTTAGGGGACCTAAACTCTTCAAGCTTTTCTAATAAGGATTTTTCATAATCACAAAGAGTCCCATCCATATCAAAAAGAGCGACATCTTCAATTCTAGGCATAAATTTTCTATACAAACATAGTTTTTAAGAATTCTTGTTCTGGTTTAGTTAAATCTTTACCAGCTCTATCTCGAGAGCATTCTTTAACGCGTCGATAAATTTTTCTTCTTTATCTTTGGTTAATATGCATCCGGCAGCAAGTTCGTGGCCTCCGACTTCGCCGCCAATTTCTTTTATTACTGTATTTAATATTTCTCTGACGTTTCTGCCGCCGTTACCATTATCGCCATTACCATTTCTTCCGCAAACTCTTGCAGAGACCTTTATTTTATCGTCGTAGTATGCCATTGTTATTATAATTGTCCCTTTTTCATAAACAGGAGAGTTTGACAGTATACTTGCTATTGTTCCAACAATTGTGTCTTTTACCTGGTCTTTTGTGTTTATGATTACAAAGTCTTTTCCAATGATTTTTTCGGCTTTGGAAATAAAATTAAGGCCAGAGATTATGTGCTGCTTATATTTTATGTGAATTGCTTCCGCCTCTTTTCTTGAACCCGGAACTTCCATGCAAAATCGCAAAGCAACGTCGCTTTGACCAAGTCTGGAACATGCATTGACCATGGCGCTTAATTCTCGGGCATCTTCTAATTTATTGAAGAATTTTATCAGAAAAATATCTCCGATCATTTCCACTGCTTTTGGATTTCTTAGCATGATGGACGTCACCAAACGTTTCATTTCCTCCTCAGTCGTTTCCATCAGACTTTTATACTGCCCGCGCGAATTTTCTATACCTGCTTCTCTTAATAACTCAAGAACTCCTACGGGGTTTCCGGTAACTCCAGGAATATAAGGATTTGAGCAATACTCCAAAGCCCGGTTTATTGGCCTTGTCGAGGGATAAATTAACAGTCCGCGTTTCTTCTTTATTTCCCCTTCTTCAAGAATACCATTGTTCAATTTGTCTATTTCTTTTTCGAGCAAGTCTCCTATCATGCCCAAAACCGCAAGCTTTGCAGATTTCTTGCTTTCAGGATCTATTTCTTTGCAAAAAAGGTAAGTTAAGCCTGAGCTGCTTATTTTTTCTTTATTGTGGAGCTGTGGATTGATTATTTCAATTCCTTCAAATACCTGTTGAATTAATTCGTGATGGTCTATTATGAAAACCTCTTTCAAGCCAGCGTCTTCTATATGATTTAAGCTTCCCGAGGATAAATCAAGGAAAAGAATTATTTTGTCTTTAGGAAGAGAATCGATAAACGGTTTTTCAAGAGATTTAACAATTTTTATAGAAAATTTTTTGTCCAATCTTCTTAGGCATTTTATCATTATAGCAGCAGAAGTTATTCCATCTGTATCAAAATGGCTTACCACAATAACTTCTTTGCCGTCTGATTTTTGAAGAAATTTTTTTGCAACAGCCTTTATTTGTTCTTCTAAAGAAATTTCACCCTTATCTACCAAAAAATCACCCTCTTTTTCCATTTTTAGTTTTAACTTGGGACATAAGATACAAAGCTGTTAATATCAACTACTTTTATTTATCCTTTACCAAACTAACTCTTCTGTTTATTATTTGAATTAAACTTATTTTTCTAAACTAACCGCGTTTTTAACCTAAGCTGCTTTATAGTACATCTTAAGTTTTCTTAATTGTGAAAATACCCTTTCTTTTTCCCTCATGGCTCTTTTATCTTGTTTATTTTTTTCTGAATGCCTTTTTACCCTTTCAAGTTTCGCTTCCACGTTTTTTAGATCAGGAGAAGCATAACTACCTCGTTCTTTCAATATTTTTGAAATCTTTTTTCCATATTCGCTAGGATGAATTCCCTCGCGTCGTAACTTCTCGCCTATTTTTTCACTGGTTAACCCTTCTTTTGAAAGCTCCAAGACTTTTTTTTCAAATTCTTCTTGGGAAATCTTTTTAGAGTCCTTTTCTACTTTTTCTTTCTTTTTGGTTTCTTGTTTTTTCAGCATTTTAAAAATGATTTTATCAGATTTGTTTCCTTGGTGTTTTATTACATAAAGGAGTTTGTTTTTAAATCTTATGTGTGTTTTAAAAGTAAAAGAATTTAAACATTAAAATTTTATTATTATAGACTGAAATCATTTATTTATGGGAAAGACAATTGGGGTGGTGAGCTTAAAAGGAGGCGTTGGGAAAACAAGTGTTGTTGCAGCCCTTGGCTCCGCAATTTCTGAATTTGGAAAAAAGGTTCTTTTGATTGATGGAAACCTTTCTTCGCCCAGCTTAGGACTTCATCTTGGTATTGTTGAACCCAAAACAACGCTTCATCATGTTTTGAATAGGAAGGCAGAGGCAAGAGACGCAATTTATGAACACGGAAATTTTCATGTAATGCCTGCTTCGATATTTGAAAAAACAGAAATTAATCCTTTTCTTTTAAAAGATAAAATTAAGGGCTTGAAGAGGAGTTATGACGTTATTCTTATTGATTCAAGCCCAAGCCTTGACGAAGAAACTCTTGCAGTCATTTTGGCTTCTGACCAAATTTTGACAGTTACAACACCAGATCATGCAACATTGAGCGCAACTATTAAAGCCGTGAAATTAGCAAGGCAACGGGGGACACCAATTTCAGGAATTGTTTTGAATAAGGTTCATGATAAAGATTTTGAAGTTTCTCTTAGCGACATTGAAGAAGTTTTGGACATTCCTGTTCTCGCAGTAATTCCTTATGATATCAATGCACTTAGGGCTCTTTCTAGCATGGAACCATCTACGGTTCATAGCCCTAGGTCAAAAGGAAGTGTTGAATATAAAAAACTTGCCGCTGTTCTAATTGGAGAGAAATATAACCCGTTCAGCTTCAGAGATTTTTTTAGAATATCCCCGAAAATAGAAGAAGTTAACAGAGAGATTTTTTATAGCGGGGTTTTTAAGTAGCTCGATATAAATGAACTCTATCACCAAATTGTCTTCTTAAAATTTGATATATGGCGCCGTAAGGCAGGTGCATTGATGTCATGAAGCTTTTTTCATCTGTTCCGCCAACAGAAATGTCTACTAGTTTATGGTCTATACTCGGATGATTAATAATTATTAAATCACTTATTTCTGTTCCCATACCTGATTCTAAAGGAAAAGGGGTGCATGTTCCATAAACCATCCCCGTTGGAACCTTATTAGGCCAATATCTTTCTGCGTTTGATTTGGACATTCCTAATACCTCATGAAAAATTTTTCTATGATTGGGATTTTTATCAAGTTCAGGCGTTATAATTCCTATTAGAGGATTATTATTTCTTGAAAAATAGAGGGCTTTTACTATTCTTTCTAATGTCCAATCTCTAAAAGAGGAATCTTCTTGTAATAAATTAAGTTTTTCTTTACAGCTTCTTGTTGGTTCTTTATGATCTAAAGGTTTTATCTCAATTCCTAGTTCCCTTGCGATTTCAAAAACATAGTTTTGTTCTGGGTGTGACATAAAATAACTTAGAATTATGATTTTTAAGTTTATAGGTAATGTACACGATGTCTTAAAAGGTTAATAAAGAAACCCTTATAAATCGTTTAAATCTTTTTCTTTAAAGCCCCATAGTTCAGTGGTCAAGAATGCGAGGTTTTGAACCTCGCGACCCAGGTTCGAATCCTGGTGGGGCTATTTTAATTTAATCTCCAGATTCGTAGTAGAATTCAAATACTGATAAATTATTTTTTGTTTTATAAGCACTTTTTAAGTATCCCAAACTAAAACCATGAGTGAATCCCGTACAAAATAATCTTATTAATGCAAGGTCTCTCTTTACTTTTTCTTCAGGAATTTTACTTAAGTCTGCTATTTGGTAACGATATCCATCTCCTTTTGGCCATAAAAATGTAAAATTAGTTCGATTTTCATATTCCTCTATACGAAGTTCATTTCCATGTATCTGCCAAGTGTCTTTTTCGTGTTCAATTACTTCGTTAATAAAATTATTTATTTCTTCATTGTTAACAAAGCTTCCTAAATCAAATTTTTCGCCCCTTTCTAATAAAAGCCCAAACCCAGAATATGTTAATTCTATTTTTCCTCTTAGACCCCTTATTGGCGTTTCATCAAGCCAACATACTCTCCTGGCTAATTCATAGGTTTCTCTATCAGTTAAAGGACCAATCGAATATGTTTCGGCAACGATGCCTTCATCCATTCTTATTGCCATTTTCTTAGAAATTTATTCCACTTTAAAAGAATAATTGTGTTGTAGTATACTTAATACTGCTCCTTATATCTGCCGCGTTTTTCGACTTTTTTTAATTGTTCGAGAACCTTTTTCGATTCTTTTGAAATAGAATAATCTTTGAGAACTTCTCCGAAAAGAGTTTCCCAATTTTTGAAGTGTTTTGCTTCTAGCGCTTGTTTCAACAAATGCAAATCAACTGCCTTGTCCTCTATTTTTTGGCTGATGAAGCCGAGGCCGAAATCGATGAAGTAAACCCCCGGAGAATTTATCTTTTCCCCCCCCCCCCCCCCC
>JAGVXG010000009.1:0-27334 GCA_018303885.1 Candidatus Pacearchaeota archaeon | reverse complement strand
GAACTATTAGGATAATTACTTATTTTACTTAACTTTTTGTCACCGAGTATTTTTTTATTATCTTTTGTTTTTTCTTCAATATAAATCATATTGCTAGTTGTTAAATCTCCATGAATAATGTCTACGTTGTGAAGTTTTGCGATATTTTGTCCTATTGCAAGGCATATATCCTTTTGCTTATTTAAAGGAAATTTGTTAAGATGTTTAGAAAGTTTTTTTCCCTTTATGAAATCCATTGATATTTCCTTTTTATTTTCATCAACATTTTCTATCTGTGGAACTGAAATGATTTTTGAGGCTTTTTCAAGAAGCTTGACCTCTGATCTGGTTCTTTGGCGCCTTAAGCGATCGTCAAGCTCAGAAAGACGATAAGATTTTGCAACACGGCGTTTTATTATTAGCTTATTATCTTTTAAAATTATCAATGCCTCTGCACCTCTTTGAAGAATTTTTTGGTTTGACATTTTTAATGCTCCCAAAGATAAAACATGAATACAAGAGCAACTAACAAACCTATATCAACCAGAATACAGAAATTGCAAATAACTTTTATCACAAATACTTGCAAGTAGAGAAAATAAATCGCCACTGCTGAGCCAAGAATAATTGCCAAGTGTATTACCTTTCTTGCATGCTTATTCGGTCTTTTTATGTGAAATAAAGTTAGTGCTATCATAAATGAGAATATGAAAATACCAATTAAAGAATTGCTAACCCCTAATGTTTTACCATATACAGAACTGTTTACAACATCACACCCTTTTCCAGGGTCACAGATTCCTGTAAGAGAATTTGAATAAAGAACTATAGAACTAATCAAGCCAATAATAAAAACTAATAAAAATATTTTGTATTTCATTTTATGAACTTTAAAACTTCTGGAAGCTTTTTAATATTATCGTCTTCAGTAAAATGTCCTTTATTTTTTAGTATAAAAACCTTAGCACCAAGATTCCTTTCAAAAGTCTCTTTATTTTCTTTAATATAATTATATGGTTCATTACTAGACAAGAAAACTATCAGATTACCAATCTTTTCTTTGACTTTATCAAAATTAATAGTTGTTTTTAACCATGGGCGGGCAATTTCTTCAACTTCTTTATTTTCTAAATTATCAAGTTTAAACCATCCTGCTACAAAGATAACATTTACTTTATCATTAAAATTTTCCTTTTCTAGATATCTCATAATTGTCTGACAACCAATACTATGCCCTATCAAAATTGTGTCTTTATTTGGTTTCCCAATAATTTTTTTTAAATGCGAAATCCACGCGTTAATTTTAGGTTTATCAGTATTTGGCATTTCAGGAACTTTGACATTGTATCCTTTATTTTCCAGCTCATTTTTTAGCCAGGGACACCAATCGCTTTTTGAATTTCCATCCCATCTATGAACAATAATTGCTGTTTTCACCTTAAAACCTCACCTTTTTTATTTTCCCGAATTTTTTTGCGAGTTTTTGCATTTGTTTTTGGCTTAAGCCCTTTGACATATCCAACCCATCTGCGCCAACCCCTGATTTTACCATTTCATTTAATAGTTTGTATTGTTTTAAGAGTGCCCTTATATCACTGGTGTGAACGCCAGCTCCTTGCGCAACACGAGCTATCCTTGAAGTTTGCCTTTCAAGCAACTCTGGATTTTCTTTTTCTTCCGGAGTCATGGATTTTATTATGTGTTCCCATTTTGCAATTTTAGCTTCCTGATTTTCCAGAATATTTTCAGGAAGTTTATTTCCAATATTTGAAAAGCCAGGAATCATTCCCTTAATTTTTTCAAATCCACCAAGCGAACTCATCGAACGCACTTGTTCAATAACATCTTCAAGTGATAATTTGCCCTCTTGTTGTATCTTTTTTTGTGCCTTTGAGATTTCGGCTTCGCCTGTTACTGATTTAATTTTTTCAATTAAGGTTTCTAAATCGCCCATGCCTAAAAGTCTGGAAAGAAATGATTTTGGGTTAAATTCTTCAATGTCATTGATTTTTTCTCCTGTTGTGATGAAATATACCGGCGCCTTTGTTTCTGCGCAAGCTGTCAAGGCGCCGCCGCCACGCGCAGTAGAGTCCATTCTTGTAATTATGACTCCAGAGATGTTTACCGCTTCCTGAAACTCTTTTGCTTGTTTTTTTGCTGCTTGCCCAATGTCTGCAGGCAGAACGAGAATTGTTTCTGTTGGATTAATTTCTTTGTTTATGGATTTTATTTCATCAATCAAAGATTTATCTAGTGTATGCCTTCCGGCTGTGTCAACAAGAATTAAGTTATATTCTTTCAGTTGCTTTTCATATTTTTTTATTATTTTTACAGGGTTTTTTTCATTTAAATCCACGATGCATGGAATTTTGTTTTTTTCTGCCAGTTGTTTCAATTGTTCTGCTGCTGCTGGCCTGTGAACATCAAGCCCAAGAAGAACTGGCTTATAACCCCGCTTTGCAAAATAGTTTCCGAGCTTTGCGACAGTTGTTGTTTTTCCTGCCCCATAGAGCCCAAGAAACATTATTCTGTTTTGTTCGCCCTTTTCTTTTTTAAGGATTAAAGGCTTGTATTCTCCGAGAATAGAAACCAGTTCGTCATGAAGAAGTTTTATGATGTGCTCTTTTTTTTCTATATCCTTGATGCGCTCGTCAAATGCCGACTTCCGAATTTTATCAGAAAGCTCTTTCACGAGAATGACATTTACATCTGCTTCTATCAGGGCTCTTTGCAAGTCTTTTATTATGGAATCCACAAGGTTTTTATCGAGGAATATGGCGTTAGCTATCTTATCTGTCGCTTTTCTAAGAACTTCGCCTAGTTTTTCCAGCATATTTTAAGAAGTAGAAAGAGGGTTAATAAATTTGTGGTTTTGAGGTTTAATTCCCAAGCGTCTTTAGTTCTTTTTCGGTGAATTTTTGGATAGAAAATGCTTTTTCCGCTTCACGCCAGTATTTTCTCCCGAGAATTTTTATGAGTCCCTGATCCTTAGTTTCAACAGCTTGAGCAGTTTCCTCGCTTTCACGAATAATTCTAAACGCTCTATTTGAAGGACTATCTGGAACAGCGCTAACTCTTAATGCATATTTAACACCTTTATAATCTAAAATTTTAAGAGATTCTCTGTCTCCTTCTAAGTAACCCTTATCTCCGTCATAGTTTGTTATGTTAACAAAGCTCATTTTACTAAAGTACCTTTTCTTTATTTAAGGTTTTCTATTAATCATCGCCATTATCTTCTCCGGGCACCCAGTAAGGCTCGTGGTCTTCTCCATAATATCTATAGTGGCCATACTTGCAGTCTCGTTCCCATCTTTCTTGTTCTTTAGCTTCTTCCCTTGCCTCGAGTTCTTTATAGCGTGCTTCGTCTTGCCTCATCTTATTCGCATAATACCTCAATCCCGCCTTTATTATGTCGTCTAGGTTTGGTTTCGTCATTTTTTTGCCTCCAAATTTGCGTAAGAAATTAATATAATAAATACTTGTTGAAGATATTTCTACAACAGATTTAAAAAGAATACCCGCATCTCTTATTTATGGACATATTTTCGGATACAATTTTTAGAGATTTAGAAAAACTAGATTTCAGCATAAATGAATCAAAGGTTTACCTAATTCTATTGAAACTCGGTCCAAATATGGCAGGTAGAGTTTCTAAGGAAGCAAATTTAGATAGAACAAGCGTATATAATGCTCTTAAAAGTTTACTCCAGAAAGGAATTGTCTCTTATGCTATTGAAGCAAATAGAAAGGTGTTCAAAGCTGAAAATCCAGATAAAATCCTGGATTTCTACAAGGAAAAAGAAGAACTTTCTAAAAGTATAACATTGAAATTAAAACAGTTTTACAATAAAAAAAATGAAAAAAGCAACATAGCTCTTTATCAGAATTTTAAAGGACTTAAAACAGTTTTTCAAGATATATTAAACTCTTCTAAAAAAGACGACGAATATTTAGTTATAGGTTCTGAGGGACAATTCACAGAAAAAATGCCTTACTATTCTCCATTGTTTAGAAAACTTAAAGAAAAAAAGAAAATAAAAACTCGGATGTTAATAAGAAAAGGGATAGTTAAGGAAAAGAGTAAGTTTACAGAATATAAAGAAATTCCTTCTGATGTTAAATCTCCGGCCACAATTAATGTCTATGATGGAAAAGTTGCAATTTTTATATGGAATGAAAAACCAGAAGCGATTTTAATTAAAAATAAGGATATTAGTGAAAGCTTTAAGAGTTATTTTAATTTTATGTGGAAAAATGCAAAATCTTAATTTCACAACCCCAATTCTTTCACAAATTCTTTTTTGTTAAATACTTTTATATCATCATACTCTTGTCCAACACCCAAAAAAAGAATTGGTTTTTTTGTAACAAAACCCACAGATAATGCTGTACCGCCCTTTTCATCGACGTCGGCCTTAGTCAGAATTATTCCGTCTATTCCAATTGCCCAGTTGAAGCTTTTTGCCTGTTCTACAGAATCGTTTCCTGTTATACTTTCTCCAATGAAAAGTTTTAAATCCGGCTTGCAGACACGTGAAATTTTTTCTATTTCCTTTAATAGGTTTTTTGAAGTGTGCATGCGCCCGGCAGTATCGATAAGAACACAGTTTATGAAGTTTTTTTTAGCATATTGTATAGCATCAAAGCCCACTGACGCAGGATCAGTTCCATACTCTTGAGATATTACTTTTATGCCAATTTTATCGCCATGCTGTTTTATCTGTTCTATTGACGCTGCACGAAATGTGTCTGCAGCTGCTAAAACACATGAAATGCCTTTCTTGTTAAGAAAATCGGCAATCTTTGCAATCGTTGTTGTTTTTCCTGTTCCATTGATTCCTGCAAACAAAATTACAAAAGGTTCTTTTTCTCTGCTCTTGGATTTTTCCTTTATTCTTTCCAAAATATCAAAAGGTTCAATCAATATGTCTTCAATGACTTCTTTTAGGGAATCTTTAATTTCAGATTCGACTTCTTTTCTTAGCAATTCCTTTCCAACAATTTTCGCTTTCAATTCAGAGATTACTTTTTCAGTAACTTCGTATGCAACATTGTTTTCAAGAAGAAGCATTTGTAAATCCTCTGCATAAACGTCGAATTCTTCCTCTGAAATCCTAATTTTTATTATTTTTGATTTTATTCTTTCGAAGAGTGATTTTGGCTCTAACTTTAGATGAGTTTGCTCTTTTTCGTCTTGTTGGGTTTCTGTTTCTATTTTCCTTAGCTTTTCAAGATCTGGCTCGTATTTTTGGGTTCCTACGTTAAATTTTTCTGGTATTTTTATCTCTTTTAATGCTTTTTTAGGTTTTTTTCCTGGCTTTTCCTTTGGTTTTGCTTCTTTTTTCTCTGCCTGCTTCTCAGTAGAGAACTTTTTCGTCCAGTTTTGCAGTTTTTCCTTCAAAAATTTGAACATGTTTTTTTGAGGCATATTTGCTTTAAAATACTTTATACTACCCAACTGCCATAAAGAAGTTTTAATGTGAAAAACTCTGCATTTTCTATTAGCAATTTTTAATGAACTGAACGCACTGAAGCAATTTAGCGAACGACTGAAAGGAGTGAGCGACTTTACAATCATAACATAAATTTTTATAAAGAAAAATCTCCCCTTAACTGTATGAAAGTAAACAGGAAATTTTCAATCATTCGCCATAAGAGGTATGTCAAATGAAAGGTATACTTGTTATTCTTGATGGTTTAGGAGATTTGCCATGCAAACAGCTTGGCGAGAAAACGCCGCTTGAAGCAGCTGAGATGCCAAATCTTGATTTCTTGGCTGCGCGAGGAGAAATGGGTTATATGTATCCTGTGAAGCCGGGATTTATTCCGCAGTCAGATGAAGCAATTGTTTCAATTTTTGGAAATGACCTAAATAATAGTTCAAGAGGACAACTCGAAGCCCGCGGCACAGACTTGAAACTTATTCGCGGCGATTTAGCTTTGAGAGTAAATTTTGCGACAATAGATTCTCTGGAAAAAGGCAATATTATTGATAGGCGTGCAGGACGAACATTAACAACATTAGAAGCAGAGATTCTTTCTAAGGCAATTAATAAAATAACGCTTCCATGCGGTTTTGTTTTCAAGCCAACAGGTCAGCATAGAGCTGTTCTTGTTTTGCGCGGCGGTTTCTCAGATAATATCACTGGAAATGATTCTGCTTATTTAATGGGAATAAGGGAAAGTTCAAAGATAGGCGCTTTCAAAGCCACAGACGATGATGAAAACACACAATATACTGTCAATATACTAAAAGAATTTGCTGATAAAGTCTTTCATGTTCTTAACAATCACCCTATCAATGAAGAAAGAAGAAAAAAAGGGCTTTTGCCTGCGAACTATCTTCTTATGCGCGGAGCAGGCATTGAAACCCCGAAACTTAAATTTTACAAGAAATGGCTTTCTGTTTCTTACATGCCTCTTGAAATCGGCTTTGCAAGAACAAGTGGAATGAAGGTTTTTTCCTTTGATTACCCAAAGCTAAAAGGATTCGACTCTTATCAAAACCTAAGAGAGGGTTTGGAGAAAGCATGCGATTTCTCGGTTAAGGTTTTGCAAAAGAACCATAAAGACTTTGATTATGCTTATGTACATATAAAGGAAACAGACTTTCCAGGGCATGATAACAAGCCGCTTGAAAAAAAATCAATGCTTGAGTATATAGACAAAACCTTGTTTGAATTTCTGAGAAAATTCGTACCACCGAACAGAATCAGGGTGATTGTTACCGGAGACCATTCAACACCATGCAAGCTAAAAGACCATTCTGCCGACCCTGTTCCTGTTTTGTTTTACAATGTCTCGCCGCCGAAGAAGAAAAGCAAGGAAACCGGCTTTTTTAGCAGGTTTAATCCATATCAAAAGAAAAATGCCGACGTGAAAATAATAGGCAATGATTCTGAGGCAATGGGCGATTTGAAGGGAGAAATGAAAGCCACAGCAGAAAAATTCTGTGAGAAAAACGCGAAAAACGGGAAGCTTGGAATGATTTTAGGAAAGGATTTATTGGAAAAGACGGGATTTAATAAGTAAGGGATTAGAATTGTATTTTTACCACAACAATTATTAAAAGTCTTTGCTATTTGTACTTTTATAGCCATGATAACATACAATGACCTATATGAAGCAGCCCGAAAAGAACGATACTCTGATCAATTACAGCAACTGTCGAAGAATTTTATATTAGAAGTTGCAGAATATCTTAAGGAAAAAAAAGAGCTTGTTTCAAAGGATGATGATATTTTTTCTGACATGATTGCGAAAACAAAAAAGCAACTTGAGAACGCGACGACTCTTTTCAAGGAATTAATGACTAGGAGAAGGAAAAAGATACTTGACCTTGTGCTTATTGCGGCAGAGACTGGAATTTCTAAACAGGATTTTGACAATATGCTTTCTTTTGAAAAAACCTTGTTTGAAGAGCTGATGAAAAATATAGAGCTTTCTGACAAGGTGCTTGGCGGGCTTCTCGGCGGAAAAAAAGAAGAAATTTCCAAAAATGAGTTAGTTGTTTTCAAGGCAGATGTTGGGGAATTTATGGGCATGGAAGGTGAAAAAGTAGGCCCTTTTTCTAAAGGAGAAATAGCCAACATTTCAAAACCAGTCGCAGATATCCTCGTTGAAGATGGGAAAGCCGAGGTTTTGGAGAAGTAAAAGCCCCAGATTAACTATCTTATATTATACTCTTTTGAATATTTTAATATAGAAAAAGCACTTACACCCAATTCTTTAGCGGCCTTTCTAGATGGAAGATTTTTTACTTTTTCTAATTCCTCTCTAGATAGATAAAACCCGATCCACCTTTTATTTTCTATATATTTTATGGCCTCATCACCTAAGTGTTTTTTTAAAATTATCCTGTTTTCAAGCTGCTTTAAAATTCTTAAGACTTCTTTATGATCACAAAGCGTCCAAGAATATTGCCTGTTCCAATTAGGCTTCAGTTTTCTCTTTACTTCAGATACAGTTCCGGCCCCAACAAAATTTTTTATTTCTACTAAAATATTTTTATTAGTATTTGAGATATATAGTCTAACTCGCGGCGGTTTTATAATTATAGACCCCTCGCCATCAATAAAACCCGCTACATAATCCCAGTTCATTTACCTACTGATTTTATTTGGTTATATATTTTTATTCCAACTATTTCAGAGTAAAAGCCTCATGAGGGATTTGAACCCCCGACCTACAGTTCATTTGGATTTTGATTTTTTTCAAATCGTACAAAACTGCCGCTCTAAACCGGACTGAGCTAATGAGGCGCAAAAGTAGAGAGAAGAATTAGTTTAAAAGATTTCTTATTTGCCTAAAGTTCTATAAGCATCTAATAAAAGAGATTCTGTTGTTTCCCAATCTATGCAGGCATCTGTTACCGAAGTTCCGTACTCTAATTTTGTTGAGTCGAAGCCGTCAAGATCTTTTGGAATGGGTTGGTTGCCAGAGTTTAAGTTAGATTCAATCATTATCCCGATTATGCCTTTATTGCCGTTTTTTATTTGTTGAATGATATTTTTGAATACAAGTACTTGTTGCCCATGATCTTTTTTTGAATTTCCATGATTACAGTCAATCATTAGTTTTGGAGAAAGCTGATGAGCCTTAAGTAGCGTTTGAGCTTCTTTAACATTTTTTTCATCATAATTTGTGCTTCTGTCTCCGCCCCTAAGAACAAGATGTGTGTATGGATTTCCAGAAGTATTTACAATGCATGGAGCTCCTAACTCATTTATTCCTAAAAACGAGTGCCTTTCTCTTGCAGATAACATGGCATTTATAGCAACTTTAATGTTCCCTTCTGTACCATTTTTGAATCCTACTGGCATCGAGAGTCCAGAAGCTAATTGCCTATGCTGTGGCGATTCAACTGTTCTTGCACCTATCGCTGCCCAAGAGATAAGGTCTGAGTTATATTGCGGTGTAAAAGCCTCGAGGTATTCTGTAGCAGACGGCAAACCGATTCCTGCATTGTGCAAGAGAATTTCACGGGAAAGATGTAATCCCTTATTTATGTCATTTAAACCATTAAGATCAGGATCATAAATGAAACCCTTCCATCCAATGCTTGTTCTTGGTTTTTCAAAATAGGTCCTCATTATAATTAAAAACTTATCAGAAACTTTATTTGATAATTCTTTTAGTTTTGTTGCGTATTCTTCGGCAGATTTGGTATCATGGATTGAGCAAGGGCCGATAATTATCATGGTTCTAGAATCTTTTCCATCTAGGATATCTTTTATAGCTTTTCTTCCGCAACGAACTGTTTCTTTTGCTTTATCTGTTTGGGGAAGGTCTCTTTTTAGATCGTGCGGGTTAGTCAGTGTTTTATATTCAAGAATATGCTGATCGACTATTCCATTTGATTTATTTTTTTCTGGAGCCATTTTATATCAAAAGAAGTTTAGAATTAACAGCTTTGGCTATCTAAAAATACCAAAAATAAACCTGTTGCTGAAATATCATGTTTGAGCCAAAATATTGGTATATTTAAAGATTACTCTTTTGTAGTTTATTGTTTATTTTTTCTATAGACCCTATGAATTTACTCCTTACATTCCCAGAATATTTGTTGTATTTGTTCATATCCTCAAAAAGTTGCCATGCATCGTTTTTCACTGTACCAAGTATCCTTATCAAATCCCTATAGCCCCTCGTGTCTATATCGACGTTTGACGCCTTCATGTTAATTAAGGCCCTGCCTATAAAATGTGTTAGAACAAGTGACTTTGCAATTTCCTTGTCATGCTGTTTTGGAGTTTTTTCTATTACTAACAAACCTTTGCTTTCGAGAAATCTTTTGATTTGAGAATATAAATTATCAGAGATTCTGACTTTGCACAGCACGATTTTTCTTCCTTCAAGTGAATCAGATGCAGTATCTGTCCCAAAAAGAGGGTGTGTTGCTAGTATTTGTGTATTCCTTGGAAGAATATTTTCCATCAATTTTACAGGATATTCTTTGACTGAACATACATCAATAACGAGAGAACCTTTTTTCAATAAGTTTTTGATGTTTTTTAAAGTATTCTTCATCTCAGAAATTGGAACTGCAAGCACAACTATTTCGTTTTTACAAACCTGTCTAAGAGATGATGGAATAGCGTTATTCTTTCTAATTTCTGCTTTCTTATTCGATTTGTCATATGCATAAAATTCAAAATCGTTAGAAAGGTGATTAACAATCAGCTTTCCAAATCTTCCAAAGCCTATAAGCCCGATTTTTTTTATTCTGCAGTTTACATTTCTGAATTGCCTTTGTTGAGAAGTTCTTGAATTTTTAAATACAACACCAAAAACCTCTTCAATAAACTCTTTATTTAACCCATGTTTTTTTGCTTTTTGAGAAATTTTATCCAGAATTTCTTCCTCTCTCTTTTTATCAAATATTGGTATATCTAGACTATTCTTAAGTTTCCCTATTTCCTCAATCAAATTTTTTCTTTTTGATAAAAGTTTCAGTATTTCTTCGTCTATTTCGTTTATAGCCTTTCTTGATTTATTTATTTTTTCCATTAAATTTTTATTCATATTTTTTGTTTTAGGCAGTTTATATCAATAAGAATTCAAAATTATATAAAATATATAAAATTATCTCTACTTGGCTTCAATCGCTTTTTCGACTTTGAAAATACGAATTTCACAAAGCGATAGAGGATAAATTTTTTTTAATTGTAGACTAAGAATTTTCTGAATTTTACTTTTTATGATTTCATCAAAAAGCGTTTCGGTGTCCTTGTTTTTTATGTAAGATGTGAGTTCGGCTCTTGCTTTTTCCCTCAGCGCTTTTCTTACTGCTCTTGACACCTTTTTTCTTGTTATAAAGAACGGCTTTATTTTAACTTGTGCATTTTTACACTCAGCAGAAAAAGAATCTTCGACATAGTTTGTTCCCTTTCTCATCATTCTTCTGATGAAGTAAGGCAGTACAAGAAGTTCAACAGGCTCTGCAATGGCGTTGTTGCCTTCTATTTTTATTTTAAGCTTAAGCAAAGCCCCTTTTCCTCTTAATAATCTTGTTAAATCATAACTGATGATTTTGTTTTTCAGGCTTTCCAAGTCAAAGCCGTACAACTGCGTGTCTTTGTTGATTATTGGCATATCAACTTCGAAAAACCGTTGCCGCTTTTTTGCTTGTGCCATTTTTATGTGAAATTGCCGCTATCGTAGGATTTATTTAAATTGTTAATGCAGAAACTTTTACAGATATTGTTATACTTTTTTTTAATGTTAAAACTTATTTTTATATTCGAGCAATTTATTGCGAGTGAATTTTTAATTAACATTTTCTTATTCCTGTGTTATCTTTCCTGTTCTTTTATTTCTGCGGCCTTGCCTATATTTGGCTTTTCCACATACGCTGCAAACATACATTATGTTTGTTTTTTTCGTGGTTTTGGATTTTCTTTTGTTCTTTGAAATTGCTGGTTTTGAACCCCATTTTCCTTTGTTTCCTATTCCACGTCCTAAACCTCTTTCTCTTGCTCTATTGATGCTTCCTCTTGTCAAAACCCCACGCTTGAAACCTGTTCCGACTAATTTGACTTTTTGATTTGTTTTTTTATTGCAATGAGGACAAAATCTATTTACTGTCTTTGGGATTTTCATAATAACAAATAAAGAAATGGCTTTTTAAAGGTTGTTGATATGTTGGTTAGAGAAGGGATTTAACATGATAGAAAATTATAAATAATCTTTTTTGTTTATTCCTAAATGAGAAAAGTATTAGGGTTTATTCTTTTTATTGCCGGAATCTTATTGGTTTTTTTGTCCCAGATATCTGTTACTGGAAATGTTATTGCCGAAAACCTTGGTGATTCTAGATATGTGCTTTCTGCTGTTTTGATAATCTTTGGGGTTGTTTTAATGGCGTTTCCTATACCATTAGAAAGAAGAGTGGTTGAATCAAAAGACAAGATTGAAATAAAAAATGCATTCAGACAATGGAACGGCAGATTAACAAATTCTCAGAAACATGTGTTAAGAAAATACGGGCTTAGAACTGAAACAACAGGTGGAAACCATGTTGCCTTTTATTTCCCATATTCACAAACAAAAGTTTATACAAGTTCAACACCGAGTGATCAAAGGTCTGGGCTTAATTTTGCATTGAAACAATTGATTCCTTATATAGAGGAAAATTATCTTGAGCATGTTGCTTAGACTGAAAAATGGCCTCGCCCAGGATCGAACTGGGGCATTGTCCACGTCAAGGACATGGTCTACCATTAGCCTACGAGGCCTTAAAGAAATGACCTTCTAGAAATATTTAAATATAATGTTTATTAGTATCTTTCATGCCATTGTTTAATAGAAATCCTTATCCTATGGGGGGCCCCATGGGTATGCCTATGCGAAGACGTAATGGATTAAGGATTTTCTTACTTATTTTAGGGATTGTTTTTGGCGCTTATTTTTTGAATGCGGCTTTCCTGTGGGTAAAACTTCCTGTGATGAGTGTCGCGACTTTAAAAATTTTTAATGTTGTAACAGGAATTTTGCTGGTAATTCTTGGATTGACAACTGTAATTAGGCCAAGATACTAATAATTTTATTTTTTATCAATAAATTTATATACATAATTCCCATATTTCCCTTATGAAAAAAGGGAGTGTGTTTTTTGGCCAAAAAAGAGGCCAAGTGACTGTTTTTATTATAATCGCTGTTCTTATTGTTGCTGCAGCAGGAGCGTATTTTATTTTAAGAGGTTCGATTGGGCAGTTCTCAATTCCCGCAGATGTTCAGCCAGCTTATACTAGTTTTCTTTCATGTTTGGAACAAGATGCCTTGGTTGGAATAAGTGTTTTAGAAAGCCAAGGAGGCTACATAAATCTGCCAGAGTTTGAACCAGGCTCCCAATATATGCCATTTTCATCTCAACTTAATTTTTTAGGAAATCCTATTCCTTATTGGTACTATGTTTCAGGAAATAACATACAAAAAGAACAAGTTCCCACAAAGGCAGATATGGAAAGACAGCTCGGAGATTTTATCGAATCCAAGGTAAACAATTGCAATTTTGATCCTTACTATGAACAGGGTTTTGAGATTTCATTGGCTGAGCCAGTTGCAACAGATGTTTCTATTAGAGATGGCGAAGTTGAAATTAATCTAGAAACTAATGTGAACATTGTCAAGGGAAATGAAAGCGCTCTTATAAAAAATCATAAAGTTGTTGTGAAGTCAGAATTGGGAAAATTGTATAACTCGGCAAAAAAAGTTTATGACGAGGAACAAAGTAGCCTGTTCCTTGAGGAACGCGCTGTTGATACTTTAAGGCTCTATGCACCGGTTGATGGCGTTGAGATTTCTTGTTCTCCGTTAGTATGGAATGCAAATGAAGTTTTTGATGACTTGCAAGAAGCTATTGAAGCAAACACGGTTGCGCTCACAACCAAAAATGTTGGTGAAGATTATTTTACTGTTCCTATTAAAGGAGTTGGCGAAGAAGTGAGATTTTTGAATTCAAAAAATTGGCCTAGCGGTTTTGAAGTTACGCCTTCTGACGGGGCTTTTTTAATTTCAAATCCTGTAGGAAATCAACAGGGATTAGGAATTCTTGGGTTTTGTTATGTTCCTTATCACTTTGTTTACAATGTTAGGTATCCTGTTCTTGTTCAGGTTTATTCTGATTCTCCTGGCGTGACGGGAAATGAGATCTTCCAGTTTCCGATGGCAGTTGTTCTTCAGAATAATAATCCACGGGAGTCTCTAAATGTAACTGCTGTAGAGGATGTTGTACCTGAATTGTGCACTTATAAAAATACAGAAGTTGAGGTAATTGTAAGAGACCTGCGTGGCACTCCAGTCAAGGCAAATGTTTCTTATGAGTGTTTGGGAAACAGATGTTCTATTGGAGAAACTTCTGATGCCGGTGTCCTTGAAGACGCTTTCCCGCAATGTGTAAATGGATATGTAGTTGCAAAGGCTCCAGGATTCAAAGATGTAAGATATTTGTTTTCTACTACTTCTAGTGGAAGCGTTAGCGTTATCATGGAAAAACTTTATGATAAAAAAGTACAGCTAAAGATTAATGGTGTGAATTATAATGGAGATGCCATAGTTTATTTCACGTCTCCAGATGTAACGCAGACTATTGTATACCCTCAGCAGAAAAATGTGCAGCTAGCAGAAGGGCAATATCAAGTGCAGGTTTACATTTACAGAAATTCCTCAATAAACATAGGAGCAACAGTGACAGAACAATGCATAGACGTTCCTCGTTCCGGACCCCTAGGATTGTTCGGATTGCAAGAAAAAAAGTGCTTCGACATACAAGTTCCTAGCCAGTTAATTTCAAATGCCTTGTCTGGCGGCGGGAAAGAGGATTACTATGTCTTGGAATCTGATTTAGCGCGTGCCGGTGTTCTTGAAATAAATTCAAAGAACCTTCCTATACCAGACACGATTGAAAAACTTCAGGACAATTATGCTTTGTTTGAAGAAAATGGTTTGGATGTTGACTTTAGATGAAAATGGAAAGCGAAATGAAAAAATGTTAAATAGAAAATTTAGTGAAAAGATGATAAATAGAAAAGAAGACAAGGTTTTAATGGGAAAAAATGTAAATGTTAGAGGGTTAAAAAGCCTTGTTTTATTATTAGCTATCTTATTTTTAACAATATCATCTTTGATGTTTATTTCTGCAGCAGCTTATGCAAGAACAAATCCTGCTTACACGCAAACAACTTTCTTTAACCCAACAGGAAACATCGATTTTTCGCAATTCTTGTTTAGCAGGGAGATGTGCGGGGCAGGACAGGATTTTATTCTTCAAGTTGACCCACGAGGATGCAGTCCTTCTGTTGTAAGAAGCGATCTTCTTGAAGAGCAGAACGTTCCTATTTTTTGTCCGATTGTCGCGACAAAACTAAATCCAATGATAGATGTCGAGGCAATTAACAGAATTTCATTTACCTTTAATCCGCCGACGCCAAAAGAAGTTCAAGGACTTGCATATGTTCCTGCAAGGGCAGCATTAGTTGCTCCAGGACTTCAAATTGATCAGCCAGTGTTGAATAACCTTGGATATGTGGTCATAGTTCTCAAAAGAAATCCAAATGAAAGTGCGATGCCTAATTTTGTCCAGGGGAATCTAACAGCAACTTTAAGATATGATATAAAAAATGCTTTTGGTGTTGGACAAGCTCTTTATTATCTTCCTGAAATAAATGATGAAGAATGGGAACAAAGGCAAATACAATATGGTTTCTGGCGCGGTAAGGGTTACTTAAGAGCTGAAAACATCGACGATGACAGCGCGACTATTTCTGTTTTTTCTGACAGGGAATCTTATGGTTTAGGAAAGGTTGGAGATAAAAGAAAAATTGCGAGTCATAATATTAAAGTTGGTAAAACTTCTCCGTTGATTCCCATGCCTGGATTTAATTATTGTCTTGGAAGCATGGAAGTAAAACTTCAAGGTTTAGAAAGTCCAGGAACAACAGCTAAATTAACAGTTAATAATGATGTTTTCGAGCTTAAAAAAGGAGAAAAATTCTTAGAGGAAAAGTGTACTGTAGGAGAGATAGAAAAATATGGAATTGTCCAAAAAGTAGATATCAAATGTAGAGAAGATGAAGGATCGAATAATCCCCCTTTGTTTATAAATCCAAAAGTTAATATTGAAATTCCGGACACGCCTAAAAAAGAATATAGTGTGGGAGATTTCCTTTACCCTTATGAAAAACAGGAAAAAGATAAAGACGACAATGTCGTGAAAAAAGAAGCAAGAAATGTGTATCTTGGATTTGCCGAAACAGGGAAAAAATCAATTTCTCAAGAAAATTTACGTGCAATACTTGTTTCAGTTCCTGCAGAAGGCAGATCTACTGATCCAGACAAGAATAAATTATCTCAAAGTGAAATTTCCACTATTGCTGATAAGGCTAAGGGAGGATTTTCTGTAGCTTCGGTTTTGGCTAAAATCAAGACAATATCTAGCAAGTGGGAAATTGAAGAAATTTCCTATGGAGAAGAAAAAGAGGTTTTCGGCAAAAAGATTAAGTTAGGAGGATTTGCAAGTCCTGTTGATGTAGATTTTCCAGAAACTGCTGAAGGCGCAAATTTAAGAGATAACTATGAAAAAGCGATGAAAGATTATGAAATAGTTCGCGAGGATTTTTCAAGCGACATTTATCCTAAGACAGGCGAGGATGGAAGAACCCTTGGAGAAAAAGCTTTGTTTAATCAAATAGAACTTGCGTGGAAAGTAAATAAAAAAGAAACAGCTTCAAAACTTTGCAAAGAATTTTCAGAAACTTATCCTGATTCGGCTCAAGGAGCTCCAACGATTTGCGATGATATTTTAAAGCTTTCAAGCCGTGAAAATGCTGTTAAGGATGTTTTAGTAAATGGAAGAAATTACTTAATAGTATTTGAGTCAGTAGAAGAACCAAGCTTTGAAGATTACGGCGTTGAAATTTTCATTAGTGGATCTGAAGGAGATTTCAACGGAGAAAAAAAATTAACACATAACGAAAAAATTTATGTTTCTGAAAATGAATTCATTTCACTTAAAGATTTGGAGAATGACAATGCTGTTTTTGACATAAGCGGGTTGAACAAAGATAAAAGTCTTAAAGACACCATAAAAATAAAACTTGGCACCTATGGAGAAATAAAAGTTGCAGAAGATAAAAAATATCGTATTACTCTGAGTAAAATTAATTTGAATAAAGTAGCCAAAGTTTCAATCAGCCCGAACATACATCTTACTGAAACGAGAGCGAACTTCAGTTTCAAGATTGGAATTGAAAAACGCGGAATTCAGTTAACTCCTGAAAAGACAAAAGAAAAAATCGCTTCTGTGAATAAAACACTCGAAAAATGGAGAGGCATTAATTCAAGGCTTGGCACAGTTGTGCAGGCAGGAAAAGCAGCTTGCCTTGCTACAGGGGGTTTTTTGACAGTTAAAAACTTTTTTTCAAATCTCGGCGGAAAAGGAATTGCCCGCCAAAAAGTGATGCGTGACTCTGGCGGCTGGTATGAAATCTGTAAAAATGCAGTAGATAAAGAAACAGCTGCGCCAAATGGAAAAATCTATGATGATGTTGATTCTTGCTTGCTTGGAAATTCGGATGCAATAAACAAGGCTGTTGACACGGTTTCTGAAGCAATGGAAACACAAGATAGCAATTTTGAAGATCTTCAAAGCCCATGCAAAAAGAAAGACGGATTTTTAGGAGAAGATATAATTGATACGAATTGTGTGTTGAAAGGTTATGTTAATGTTGATTACAAAAATGAGTTGGAAACAAATATTCAAGGCAAGTTTAATGATAATGGAAAAGCAAATAGCATAAGAATCGGCAGCGAAGATGTTTCAATTGACAAAATATTAACCTCAGTAACCCCAACCACTTTATTTATATCACAGGCAAGAAACCTTCAGCTGAACTCTAGACTCCTAAATCAAGGAGGAGTAGTTGGAGAAACTGCGCTTGCTGAAATAAGAAAAGAACTTACAGACATTTGGGTTAATTCTGAAAATGAAAGGCAGAAACAAGGTGTTGTTGATACTTTGACAAAAATTGGCTTTGGAAATCTTGGTACTACTGTTTATGTTGGAAAAGATACAATCACACAAGGATATAATGGAGAGAAGACACAAAAAACAATTGGCGAACTTCCTCAAGGAGTTGAAGCCACAACAGTAACTTACAATAATAACCTTTATTTTTTACAACTTGAAAGGACAACTTCAGATAATTATAGAATTATAGAGGTTTATGACCAGGCCGGATATAAAGAGGACATAAATATTGCTAATGAGATTAAAAGTAAATTTGTTTTCAAACAATACGACTCATATGAAAATAAATTTTTGAATCCAGAAATAAGATATTTTGAACGGGACCCGTATAAAGGACTTCCTGCTATTGTTCCTTTTGATTTGCAAGATGGTTGGTACGCTGCAGTGAAATCAGTATTGCCTTTTGGAGGCGCAATAAAGCCTTATGACGATTCTGGAAGAGTTTCAAGCTTTTGGCTTTGCAACGTCGGACAAAATGGAAGAGAAGAATTTAACTCAGGTGCTGGCGGCGATATATGTGAGGGAATAAATCTTGGAACAGGACAGCCATACAATCAATTTCCAGGCATAACTGATCCAAATGTTGCTTCTAGTCTTGTGAAAAAGGCGGTTGAAGCAATAAGAGTCGCTTCTGTTGCAAGAGAGCGCGACCCAAAAGTTTCTTCAGTTCCCATTTATGGTCAGAGAATAAAAGTAGGCAAGCCTGCCGCATCAATTCCAGATATTCAATGCCAAGACTTTATGTCACCGGTAGATTGCAATTTGCTCTTTAATGTTTGTGATCCTGTTGTTTGTCCTTCTAGTAGATGTGATCTTGGAGGAACTTACCCTGTTGAAGATGTTGTCCAGTCAGGAGTTGTTGGTGGTTTGCTTTTATGTTTACCAAACTTTCCAGAGGTAAAGGTTCCTATATGCTTGTCAGCAGTTCATGCCGGCTTAGAGTCGTATCTTAGTGTTTTGGATTCATATCAGCAATGCCTTCAAACAAGTTTGGATACAGGGCAAACAGTTGGGGTTTGTGATGAGATTAATAGTGTTTATATGTGCGACTTTTTCTGGCGTCAGGGTTTGCCTGTTGCAAACATCTTGATTCCTAAAGCAATTGGTTCTGTTCTTGGACAAAATGTTCGTGGTGGAGGAGAATATCTCGGAGTCCAGGACGCGTGGCAAAGGGCAGGAGACTCTGCTAAGTATTTCTCGCAATTTTATGCTGCAAATTCTTACAAGGCATTTAAGGCAAGAACAAGTGAAGACATCGGAACAGAGATTTGCAAGGTATGGGTTTCGGTAAAAGCTCCTGGCGGTGGAGGTCTTCTTGATGCATTAACAAAGCCAGACGTTCCTGTACAGTTTTACGGAAGATTTGATGAAATTCCATTAACAACTGTGACGAATCCACCGGTTTCACAATACAAAGTATTTTATCATATATTTGCAGGAAAAGATTTCCCAGCTTACTATCAAGTTTACCTAAAAGGAGAAGGAGGCACTTTCTTCCAAGATACAGATATAAGGAGAGTTGTTCCTGGTGGAACAGGATTCGTCCCTGTTGGAGAATATATAACAAAAACGACAGACTTCACAGCCCCTTCTGGTTACAAACAAATGTGCATCGTCGTAAATAACCAGGAAGAATGCGGCTTTAAGCAAGTCACGACTGATTTCGGAGTTAATTACCTCACAGAAAAGTTTGTCGCAGAACAGGCATCGCAAACAGACATAACTTCTGAAGCAGCATGTATTTCAGGAACTCCGAGTGCTCTTGCTTTGCTGACGCCGAATGTTCAATCAGCAGCAGAAGGACTTGTGAACCCCTCGCTTTACAATCGCGGAATTACACGGATTTGTGCAACAGATAATCCTGGGTTAGGGACAGATACTAAAACTAATACATCTAAGCAAAGATGGCAGCAAGTTGGATATTGCGGGGATACCAAGGTAAAATGCTGGCTTGACAGAAAAAGCGTTGAAGACACAATAAAGTCGACGGCAACAGAGAAAGATGTTCTTGACGAAGTCGCCGCAAAAAACGCTCTTGATGAACTAAATAAACAAACACAAACTTTGACAGAAGAGCAATTTGACATTCTTGCTAAAGAAATTGAAGGTGTTAAAGATGCCGACGCAGAAAAACTCGCAATGAAGAAAATAGATTTAATCAATAAGAATATTGGTAGAGTTTTATTTAATCATCATAAAGGTTATTTAACACTTTTAAGAGCTAATGCTTACAGAGAAATTGCAAAAAGCATCTTTGACAGGGTAAAAGCTAAAGAATTAGCGGCAGGACAAGGAGCAAAACCAGTTACGCCGACGAAACCTGTAGGAACATTTCCTGAAGACGCGGTGATTGGAACTTTTTGGAGAGATGGTGCAGGAGTGCTGTGGGTTAAACAAGCCGATGATTTTTGGGGTGTGGCTTCTGAAGAGACTCCAAAAACAAAACCTCCAGAAACACAAAATGAATTAGTTGAATTCATTAAGCAAATAGAAAGGGAGAAAGTACAAGAATTAAACCTTATAGGAAAAGATTATCCGATATTTGAATTTCAAGATCCTTTTAGAAATAATCTTTATTATACTTATTCAGGAAATAATTGGTATTTTTCAGAAGATAAAGCAAATTGGGTTCCTGTGCAGTATGCCCCAATAAAAAACGAACAAATCAAAGGGTTATATCCAGAAGGCTCAGAGATAATAGAAAGTGTTAAGATTGCCAATGATCAGAATGATAAAAATGCTGCATTTATAAAAAGTTTAGCTGGAAAGTCTTATTCTTTTGGATTGCAGTCATTAATACAGCTTACAAAACCACAAACAGGACCAGATCCTAAACTTTCTACAAATAATATTGAATTTTCGACTGATAGAACTTTTAGAGTTGATAAAAAAATAAAAATTACTTTATCAGAAAGTGGAAAAAACTCAAGAACTTATGAAACGGTTTATTTCCGATTTTTATCATCATGGCAATGGGACCTTGGAGAGGAGAATTGGGTTTCCGCTTCGCAATATTCCATCAAAAAAGAATCTATTTTATCAGATACTACATTAACAATTTCAGATGCTAATACTAAAAATTTCTTAAGGTCTTTAGATGGAAAACGTGAACTTGAAGGCGCTGTTTTGATTTTCGCGATGGATACCGAGTCTGGAACGGTTCCGACGACAACGCCAACGACGGAAACAGAGCCAACAACATCAGAATTGAAATGCACAACGACACAGGAATGCCAAAAAGTTCTTGGAGACGAAATCATAAAAATTGCCCAGCAGATAAAAAAAGAAAAAGGAATTAGCGATGCTACTGTGAAGCAGAATACTGGTGTAGAAAACTTTGAATGTTTAGTCTTGATGTTAACAATGGGTGAAAGTTCAATACAGCAATGTAAATCTATTCAGATAGATCAAAACCCTTTGTATTGCAATGGAAATACAAATAATGTTCTTGGCGGAGATAGTGGGAATAGTTTGGGTGTGATGCAAATAAATACTTTAGTCCATAAAAATGTTGATGTTGCAGATTTTGAAGAAAATGTGAAATATGGAACAAATTTACTTGTGCAAAATTACAATTCTTTTGGCAAAGAATCTAGAGTCTATGCTTGCAATTCAGAAACATATAATGGCTGGAAGGCTGCTCTTAGATATTACAATGGATGGACTAGAACCGGCACTGTTGATTGTACTAAAGGAAATACAAGATATGTGGATTATATCTTAAAAGATCAAAGAAGCAAAGTTGAAGATCTTTTTGATGAAATTTGTGGTTAGGAAAAAATTAAAATGAGTAAAACCTCTAATCAGTTAATACTAAGAAAGAGGGGGCAAGTTACTATATTTATAATTATTGCAGTGCTTATTCTTGCAGGAGTTGCTTTGTTCCTTATCTTAAAAGGAGGGGTTTTCGATAGAGCCTTTGAAGCCAAGGAAGATGATATTTCTGCCTTGTCGCGGGAAGCAGTTCAAGTTAGAAATTATGTTGATAACTGCTTTGAAAGGGCCTTGAAGACGACTCTTTTTATTAACGCACTTCAGGGTGGTTATTATATAGCCCCAATAGAGCTTCCTAATCTAGAAAGTTACAGTACCTCGACATATATTCATTATTATGTTGTTGATAATAAAACCTTTATTCCCACTAAAAATGTAATTTTAGATCAAATTTCTATTGGAGTATTTGATCAACTTAGCGAATGCATAAAAAATTCTAATTTTCCCTATAAAATAAATTACTCTCTCTCAGAAATTAAAATTAATACTTCTCTTGATGATGAAAAAATAATAATGAATGCCTACTTTCCTATTAGTGTAGATGTTGAGGGTTCTGTTTCATATATGAAAAGATTTAGTGAAGAAGTCTCTACAGAGTATTTTAGATTTTATAAACTTGCAGAAGAAATTAGCGAAGAACAGGCGACGCATCCAAATAGGGTATGTGTTTCTTGTTTTGACGATTTTTCTAAGAGATATGGTATGAGCATCACTTCAGATGAACTTTATGAGAACAATGAACTTATTTTGATTTACTCTTTAGAAAAATATCAATATAAAGAAGATCCTGTTTTAGTATACTCTTTTGCCCATAAATTAAAATTGGAGTAATAATGATAATGATAAAAATAATCAAGATTAATATTCTTTTTTTGTTTGTAGTCTTAACTTCTAGTTTTTCTTATGCTGTTTCATTATCGACTATTGATAGCACTGGGTTGGCTTTTACAGATCCTTCTACAACTGCACAGGTAAAAACTATCTTATGTCCTTTCCAAACTTTTCAAACACCTTTTTCAGAGCCAGCCTGTATTCAACAATTTGTTAATGGTAAAATAATAGATAAAATTCCAGACACAACTATTCAACAAATTTCTGTAGTAAATCCTGGTGCTGCAGAGTCTATTAAGACATTTCATAATGTTAAAGACGTTCTAAATAATGGAAACGAAATAGTATCTGTTCTTGTTTTAGATGAAAAAGGGGCCATCTTTCAGGGAGCTTTATCTTTTGGAAATACTGGAAACTATGTTGGAACTTTTCTTGGATTAAAAAGCAATAAAGACGCTTTTGCGCAAAATCTTAAAATTGATTTTACTGAGAAGTACAATTTGATTACTTTCTTAGATGGAAATTATTTTGAATTACTTCAAAGAGAAAGAAAGACTGTATTTGATGGAATAAAAAGCCAGAACAAAGATACAATTTCTTATTTAAAATTAAATTTCACTGGTAATATCACAGAAGCTGATTTTACAACGCTGTCAACCAAGCCAAAAACTTTTATTATAGAGAACGACAAAATTTATGTTCCAGCAAACTCTCGCCTTATATATAAAAATGGGAAGGTGAATCTGCAAATTTCTGATAATGCTGATTTAAAAGAAGTTCCTAAGCTTTTAAATTCAGATATTTTTGGAAATGTAGTTGAGGTTAAAGGGAAAAACATAAAACTTCCTGGCGGGAATGTTTTAAATGAAGGAACAATAACTTATATTAACGGAGTACCATATGTAAAAACTGGAGATAGGGCTCTGATAAATGGAATTGATATAAAGCCAACTAGTGGAGATATAGAGTTAAAATTTTCTTCTAAAGGATTTATACGATCTGCCGGCGAGTATTTTGGTCTTGTTAATAAAGAGTCAGGTAACTTTGTTAGAATAACTGATAAAATTGAGGCGAATGGAAATGGGGTTTCTGTGGGGCTTAATCCATCATCATTTGTTGGAAACAATCCCAGCGAATCTTATCTTAGCTATATGAATGATCTTTCTGTTTCTAGCGCGAAAAATGAAAAATATTTTACCCTTGGAGATAAAGGAGAAGACGTAAAGCTTATACAAAAACTTGTAGGCGTTAAGGAAGATGGAGTCTATGGAACAGAAACCTCAGGGGCTGTTAAGATTTGGCAGAAAGAAAATGGACTAAATGCTGATGGTTTATTCGGGCCAGAATCATTAAAGACAGCCCTTGGTTTTGATAATACAAAGAATGTAGTTATTGCCCCGAATGGTGGAAGAGTTTTGATTTCTAGCAATAATGATGCATTAAATATGGATTTTACTGGTAAAGCAACATTTAAGGTAGGATCTGAAATATTTTATACAGATGATATAAAAGAAAACTCTTATTTGAAATCACTTTCTTTCTCTGGGTCAAATAACAAGAAATCTTTCCAAATTGGAGATGAAGGAAAAGATGTTAAATTAATACAGAAATTTTTTGGATTGGACCAAACAGGGAAATTTGATGAAAAAACAGAACAGGCATTAAGGAGTTGGCAGAGTTCTAGTGGCATAGTGGTGGACGGGAAGTTTGGACCAGAATCCTTGAAAACCGCTTCTACTGATAAAACTGAAATTTATAGAAACATTAAAGAACATATTAACAATAACGCTGAAGTTCCTGTGGATATTACTTTAAGAAATTCTGATGGCTCAATTAATAAGAAATTATCTCTTAAAGAGCCAACGACAGCTATCTCTTCGAAAGAAGTTATTTCGTCTATTGAAAAAATAAATATAGGAAAAAATGACAACGAAATCAATGTTCCACTCAAAACAGGAAATTATATTTATTTAGACAGATCAACTCAAAAAGGATATTACATAGAGAATGGCGAAATAATTCAGGGCTTTAGAATTGGTATAGGCACTGGAAATAACCCAAATATTTTAGATTCTGATTTAAGCACACCTAAAGGAGAATTCACTGTTCACTCCGTAGAGTACAATAAACCAGTGGGAAAATGGGCTAAAGATATTCCTTTTGGGCTTTTGAAAGAAGATGAAGGTTATGCTTCAGGTATTAAAGGTAGACTACTTTCTGTTTATGGACCAGGATTTATTGTTATGCAAGATAACAAAGGAAGAATCATTCAAGAAGGAATTCATGGAACAAATCCTTTAGGAATGGGACAGCTACTATTAACACCTTCTGGGAAGAGATATGTTTCGCATGGCTGTATAAGAATGTTAAATGACGATTGGCGTAATCTCGTAAGTAATATAAAAAAGGGAACAAAAGTTATTATCGGATAGATTTTGCAAATATTTTTATTCTTGATCCAACTCTTATACTCCCATAAATTCTCTTAATGTCTTCATCACTTAATGCAATACAACCCCTTGTCCAGTTTATTCCTGATATCAATGTATAATAATCTCTCCCCAGCCCATGAATGCCGATTGCTCCTCCCAAACGCGTGTTTTGTAGCGGTATTGTTTTATTTTTATTGGCTTTTGCTATGCTTTCATATTGTTTTTGAGTTATTAACTTCTCTTCAAGACCTCTTTTTGCGTCTTCTAAATTAGGGTAGTTTACCCCAATAAAATATGAAAAATTTTCACTTTTATGTTTTTCAGTTACAAAATATTCTCCTTCTGGAGTTTTTTTATCTCCTTGTTCCCTTTTTTGACTATCTCCAAAATATTCTCCCCACCCAAAAGAAACTTTTGCAGAATCAATAATTCTATTTCCTTCATATAGATAAAGCTTTTTTCTTGACTTATAAATTAAAATTTCTTGCCCCCCTTTTTGTCCTTCTAATCTGGTTTCCAAAGTTTTTTCATAGGCCACTCTTTTTGGGGTATTATTGGGTTTTGGAGCAGTTCCTAAAAGCAAGGTCAACAATGTTGTTGCCAAGTACATTTTTTTCGCCATAATATTTTTAAGTTTTTTATTTAATTGCTATAAAAGATTATATTTTATATGTTTCTTTAAATCCTCTGGAAAATGGTTGAGCAATAGAGTTTCCTAATCTAGATGCCGCAAATGATAATCCCTCTTCTATAAAATAAATATCTCTAGCCATAATCTGTTCTTTTGTAGCAGCTTCTAATTTCGGACGATATTGTCTTACAAGCTCTTGTATTTGTTGTTGCGAAGGATTCGTTCCTAAAAACGTATTAACCATTGGCAATGTTCTTGCAAAATTATACACTTCCTCATCGCTAAAATTTGGATGTTGGTCAATTTTTATTGCAACGCCATAATCAAACAGAATTGCTGGCAAAACTTCTGGAATTATAACATGAGACCTTCCAAAATCGTCACAGAGAATTGTATCATTATAATAAATTTCTCCGGAGTGCAGTTTTTTCAAAATCTCTCCCACTCTTCTCCCTAGATTATACATGCTTTCAGTGGACTTTCTTTCACACTTTAGTTTTGAGAATAAATCCCCTTCGATAAACTGTTCTGTTAGAAATCCATCTAAACTTATATACTGTTTTGGTCCAACTCCTAATTCATCTGCTATTTTTGCAATTTCAGGTTCCCGATTACTCTGTATTGGTTTAATAACAATATTTCTTTTAGGGTGTTTAATAATTCCAATTAAACCTCTATTTCCTCCATCAAAAGATATTTCTGGGGAAACCTCACTACCATAAACCATCTCAAAAGTTTCTGGGAAAAATCCAAATAAGGAATATTTCTGTGCTCTTTCGTCTTCGAAAATTCCCCTATACAAATCATGATTGGTAACAAATAGCCCAATGAACGGAAAGATATAGTCTGGTATTTGTTTTTTTCCAAATTCTTCTCTTAGAGTTCCAATTTCCTCGTTGGATAATTTTCTTTTTCCTGTAAGTATGTTGCGTATTTCTCCAAGTTCTTCTTCAGTATACATTTTATCTCTCATAATAGCGTCATTATATAGTGGTTATTTATAAACCTTTAGATTGTTTTCCTTGCCGCCGTGAGAAGATCTTTTCCCATGCAAAGTTTGATGATTAATAATTCTAAAGATAAATGCGGGAAGAAGGATTCTCACGCAGAAGAACCAAGTTTCTTCCGCACCATTTCCTGTTTGTTTAAACTGATTTATCGAATCCAATGCTATTTCACTTCATTCAACAGCATAAATGAGGGAAGAAGGATTCGAACCTTCGCAAGCACTAAGCTACTGCGTTTCTCCGAAGCCCGCTCGCGTTATTGTTAGACAAAATTTGTCTCGCGAACTTCCTCGCCTAAGCGCAGCCCGTTTGACCACTCCGGCATTCCCTCGCAGAAATAAATAGAATAAGCAGTTTTAAAGGTTAACTAAAGAACTATTCTTTAATTTCAGAAGAAACAATTCTTTCAACTCCATCTCCGGTTTCAAATATTATTCTATCACCCTTTTCAATAAATTTTATCAAATGCCACTCGTCGGCAGAATAAAGTGCTAATCTTCCAACATTATGTTCATATGATATGATACCTCTTTCAGTACCGTTGACCAAAACAGAATTTCCAAGTCTTGCGTCAATATAGCCTTTCGTTAACTCATCCATCCAAATATTCATTAAAAACTATTTAAAAATCTTTAGAATTTAAAACAGAAATTAAGTCTTCGCCTTCATCTCGCTTTCCTTTGCCTTGATTTTGTCTTCTAAATCCAATTTTTCTATGAGTTCTTTGTAACGATTTCTTATCGTGACTTCTGTTATGCCGGCGATGTCTGCAACTTCTCTTTGGGTTTTCTTTTCGTCATTCATTAAAGCAGCCACATACAATGCTGCAGCAGCGATTCCGGCTGGGCCACGTCCTGATGTGAGTTCAACTTCCTCTGCCCTTTTCAAAACCTTTAGAGCATCATTTTGTGTTTTTGGTGATAGCTTGAGCACAGAAGAAAATCTTGAGATGTAGTCTTTTGGAGAACATTGATTGACTTTTATTCCGAGTTTTCTAATTATGAAACGATATGTTCTCCCGATTTCTTTTCTTTCGACATCAGAAGCTGTTGCCATTTCATCAAGTGTTCTTGGAATGTTGTAGCTTCTGCAGGCAGCATATAAACAAGCAGCTATCACAGATTCCATGCTTCTGCCGCGAACCAAGCCA
>JAGVXG010000008.1 GCA_018303885.1 Candidatus Pacearchaeota archaeon | reverse complement strand
TTTGAAGCTGGTGGATTTGTGAGGGTAGCATATGTTGCAGGTGTTTGTTTAATAAGACCTGGCAACGATTCCCCAAAACATTTGGTTTATGGTTCTCAGAGAGATGAAAATTTGAATATAGAGGGAATTGAAACAATTCCTATTGATTCTATAAATTGGTATGCGTCACATGGTTTCAACTAAGCCTTAATCATATTCAACGTTAAGTTGATACTTAATTCTCCAGTACAATATAGAATGTTCGAGTAAGCAGGCGTGCTTTTTGTGTAGAAGCTTCTTCGAGAGAAGGAGTGGAACGAAAAGCAATGAGAATCCTGGTGGTAGTAGGATGTGATTTTCCTGAGAATGGAAAACGTCGAAAGGGTAAGGTTTCCTTGGCAATATATTTTAGCCAAGGGTTAGTCAGCGCCTTAGTCGTATCTTAACTGAGTACGACGATGGACAACAGGTTAATATTCCTGTACTGATTAAATTTTACATGATATGAAATGCTTTCGGATAAGCAAGCACTCGAGAGGGTGTTCTGATAAAGAAATTTTGGGAGCGTAATGCTTAGATCTTTATTAATTTGTCAGACAAAATTGCTGACTCCAGGAGCCAGTGAAAAGCCATATTGTTAAACGGATTTAGTCAGCTGTACCCACAACCGACACTGGTGCCCTAGCTGAGAAGGCTAAGACGTGAAAGGTGAAACCAACTAAGGGAACTCGGCAATTTGGTCCTGTAGCTTCGGCTGAAGGGATGTCTATCTTTGTTCTTCTAGAAATATTGGAGCATTGGTAGATCACAGTAACAAAGATGGCCCGACTGTTTACCAAAAACGTAGCCGAGCGCGAATCCGAAAGGATGTGTATGCTCGGTGAGACCTGCCCAGTGGTGGTGTGTCAAACTCTTTTTCAAAGGAGCTAAGCCCCATCAAACGGCGGGAGTAACTATGACTCTCTTAAGGTTTCAGTAACTTGAAAGTGGTTACAAACGTGGCCTTACGGTTTTCTCGTTTTATCGACGGGAAAAACGCTTCAAGAGTCAGAGAAAGTAAATAGTTAAATGAAATTGTGCTTCGCAAGATTGATAAGAAATGTTAATGTAAAATTCGCGGGGTTTTGTTATTAGCAATTTAGACTAATCGAGCAACAGCGAGCAATTAAGAGTTACAGAATTAAAATAAGAGTTAAACCAAAGAAGAAAATCGAGCTATATGCTGGAACGTCCGAGAATATTTGAGTACCGTCGAGAAATTGATGGTAAAAATCTCAAATTGCGGACAACCATGCAGGAAAGACTAGAATTAGTTATTATTTTAAAAAGGTAACAAAGAGAAAGGTTTATAAAGTGTTTTTCTATTAAAAAATCATGACATATGAATTATACGCGTATGCTACTAGAGCAGATGATGGAACACTTAGAATCCTTCATACAAATGATGTATATAAGAGTGAATCAGTATCTTTAACATCTAGAGGAAGATATAGAATACCTGTATGTGGTGATAAGGAGACAATAGAAAGATATGGTAATTTTTTTCCTAGAGAAAATACTGATCATGAGTTAGTTGATGTTAGACCTCTTTTAGAGTCTAATGTTTTATCAAAAGATTCTTTATTAGATATCTCATTAGGAACTGAAAAGCTTGAAGATAAATTAAGAAAAAATTAATTCTAGAATCCTCAGACACTAATACGCTCGACACAATTTATATAAAATCTAACATATTTCAGAATTAGTGGAAATAGAATATTCTAAGCATTGGTTGAAGAAAAAACTCAAGAAGAGAAAAGATATAACCAATGATATGATAGAGTATGCTCTTAGCAATTCAAAAGAACTAAGAGATAAAGAGTGGAAAGATGCTTTAAATGCAATTTCCAAAATTCCACAATCTGGAAGAACTTTAAAAGTCGTATATAAAAAATCAAAAGGAAAAGTATTTATAATTACGGCATTTTGGTTAAATTAATATGAAAGCAAAAGAAATATGGTATGATGACGAAGCAGACGTGCTCAATGTAGAAATAAATGATAAAGATTATTGGAAAAGCATTGAGATTGGAAACGGAGTAGTTATAGACATAGCAAAAGATGGTTCAATGACATCCATTGAGATATTAAATGCTAGCAAGCTATTTCGTGGAGAAGCACGAAAAGTCATTGAAAGTGCAAAATCTGTTTCTGAAGAATAAGTTGTGAAGATAGAGTGCGATCTTTATGGCGACATAAAGCAAAATAATTGAGTGATCAATTATTGAACAACAAATATAAGCGTAATGCCTTGTCGTCTGAATGGCGACGTGCATGAATGGTTTAACGAGGTTGTCCCTGTCCCTAGTTGGGACCTTCTGAACACACTTCGTGGCGAAAATGCCACGGACACCTAGTGGGAAGCGAAGACCTTGTGGAACTTTACTGCAACTTGTTGTTGTAATTTTAAGAGATACACATAGAATAAGTAGGAGCGTAGAAGTCGTAATTTAGGTTGCGATGGAGCGAAAGTGTAATACTACTTGTTTTTCTTAATTTTGCTTACTCTTTATGAGAACAGTAACAGGCGGGCAGTTTGGCTGGGGCGGCGCCCTGTCGAAAAAATATCGATAGGACCCTAAGACAAGCTCATCCGGCTTGGAAACCCGGAGTTGAGTGCGAGGGCAAAAGCTTGTCTGAATGTATTCTGATTAGCAAGGAATGCATGATCGAAAGATTGGCCTAGTGAACCCACGTGCTTTTTTAATAGAAGCCGTGTCTGATAGAAAAGTTACCCCAAGGATAACAGGCTTGTCGCCCCCGATAGTCCATATTGACGGGGCGGTTTGGTACATCGCTGTCGGCTCTACCTATCCTGCGCGTGCAGAAGCGTGCAAGGGTGTCGGAGTTCACGCATTAAAAGGTATCGTTAGCTGGGTTAAGAACGTCGCGAGACAGTTTGTATGATATCTACTAGGTGTGTTGTTGTCTGAGTGTAACGAGCTTGTAGTACGAGAGGAACCAGGCTCGGACGCCTCTGGTGAGCAGTTGTCAAATGGCAGGCTGCATAGCTACGCGTCATCTGGATAAGAGCTGAATGCATCTAAGCTCGAAGCCACACGCAAAACGAGACAACTAAGGCCGTCGTAGAAGACGACGTTGATAGAGTTGCTGTGTAAGATTCAAGCTTCGGCGAGAATTTCAGCAGACAACTACTAAAAGCTTTATTGAGATTTTGTTTACAAAATCTTATTAGTATGTTTCAGAACACATCAGGAAAACTTCTCTTGCTTATCTGTTGTTTTTTATAATAATTATTTCTTAATCTTTTTTGTAAAACATCGCCATAGATTTTATTAAGCAAAAAACCTTTTCAAAATAATGCAATCAAAAGCAGAAAAGGATTTAGTATATGAAGCATTATTAGACTTAACAAATAAAGCTGAAGAACCTAACAGATACTTTTCTGCACCAAGGATTTTTAGATATGCTGAAGAAAAGGCTCAAGAAATAATGGGCAGCGAAGCTCAGCAAATTAATTTCTCTATAGGCGGGTTAAAAAACAAGGTTTTTCATGCTGTTTTAGAAGAATTAGTGGACGAAGGTAAAGCGCATTTTGTAATTGGAGATATGGGAACAAATAAAGTTAAATACCGGCTTTATCGCGCTGTAATTTAAGTTTTTAATGTAATTAATTCTTCCTTAAAATTTCTAAGCGCAGTCTAACTCGTAATCTCCTGAGGTTCTAGCCAATTCTTCTCTAATTGGTTGAGTTTTAGAAAGAATGTAAGAGTTGAATTGGTCTACAAATTCTTGAGGTTGTCTTTCAACATATTCTCTTATCGCCATTCGAGCAGAATCGGAAGAGACACTGAAGGGGATGTCTAAAAAACGTTCTGCAACTTCTACAGGAGTTTTGCCACTTAAACCACTAAAACTTTGTGATGGATGTTTAGATAAATCTTCTAAATGACTCCTAAACTCGTTTTGATATTCTTTTGGCCGTGTGCTTAAAAAATCTCTATAAATAATTCTATGGTCTTCTGATCCTTGTATAAAATATTTGGCAAGTTCATTGGGGGATAAAGGCGAAAGCTCCTCGCGTGCTAATCTCTTGAAACTTTCAAAGTCAACCCCCTCCACAATTAACTCAACATCGTCATCAAATGCCAAATTCTCTAAATTATCTTCAGTCATGTTTTTTAATTAAATGCGATGTTTATAAAAGTTGTGTAAGCAAAAAATTCGTTTCATAAGTTTTAATCCTTAAGCTTTGCCTCTACTCCAACCTTAGAAGCCCATCTTTTTGCTATTTCATTTGCTATTTCCTTGGGCACTAACATTGGTGTTTGGAGTTGTCTAGTCATTTTTGGCATCACGTGTCTATATCCTCCTAGTACTAGCTCTATGCAATAACTATCTGAGGGCGTGCGAATTCCTAATTCCCTAGAATCAAAAACACGAACATACCTTTCTTCTGTCATAAAAATTTCAAAGAAGGGGGCTTTATAAAAATTGGGTTAAGAATCTAAAGCCATGTAAAAACTTCCTAAAAACACCCATAAAAACCCCCTCTTTCAGAAATCATAAAAAATTATCTGGAAACAGCTTCTTGATGGTAAAAGCCTGCTCTTTCCAAAAGCAATCTTGTAAGTTCAAGTCTTCCCCTGAATGAGGTTCCGAAAGATCCCTCACCTGAATCATATCCTTCATACATTCTTAGTACTCTAAGTTCGTCGTTTAATGAGAATAATGGAAAATTTTCTAGAGCTATAATTCCATTTGTTATCTCTTCTTTTAATCCCTCTTCATTTTGTTGAGGATTAAAAACTTTCTCCATTATTACGCCTGCACCTTTAGGAACGAAGTAATGTCCTGAAAGACATGTCGGATAATAAAGGAATGCTTTTTCTGCGAATCTTACAGAATGTTCTCCAACGTGCTTTCCATAATTTTCCAAATTTTCAAAAATACGCCTGCCTTCTTCAACAATTCTTTCTCTATTTTCTGTTTTTAATGCATCATCAACAGAATAAAAACCACTAAGAAGATTATCGTGAATCCTGAGGTGAGCCAGAATATCATCTCTTCCATCTTTAATTCTCTGCCTCATTATTTCTATACCCTCTTTCTCTGGATCTGTGCAATCATAAAACATATGAGAAAAAGCTCCCTTTCTTGAAGTGCCTCCTACTGGAACAGAAACAGGATCACATGCAGAAAGGGTGCATGCTTCATAAGCTGAGGACAATTTCCATATAACTTCTGTTTCCGCTCCTATTAATCTCATAAAAATTCTTCAAATTCAAAGTTTAAATATTTGTCTATAATTCACCAACACAAAAAACCCAAAATCCCACATAAAAACCTTTAAATAGCCTTGTTTTATCATAAAGTCAGATGTTAGAAATAGGGAGATTCGGTTTTCGGTTTGAACTAGTTCTAAGATGATACAACTGTAAGGAGGATATAACATGAGTATGAAAGTGTATGTAGGCAATCTGCCTTTTAGCGTTGACGATGAGAAACTTAGAGAGCTTTTTGCTCCTTTTGGAGACATAGAAGAAGTCCAAGTTATCAAAGATAAGTTTTCAGGCAGATCGAAAGGATTTGGTTTCGTAACCTTTGCCAACAAAGAAGACGCAGAAAAAGCCATCGCAAAAATGAATGATAAGGAAACAGAAGGCAGAAATCTGAAGGTCAATGAGGCAAAGCCAATGGACCCTGACAGACCAAGACCACCAAGAAGAGATTTCGGCGGTGGAGGCGGAAGAGGAAGGGACTTTGGTGGCGGTGGCGGACGAGGAAGAAGATTTTAATATCTCCTTTAAATAAGTCCAATAATTTTTATTTTTTAATTTTATTCTGTTTTTTGTTTGAATATAAATGTTTTTTAATGCAACAACCTAATGAAATTCATGGCAATGAAACCTGAAGCTGGAATGAAGGGGGGTTATGCTACTGAAAACTGTAGTCTAAGAGTTGAAGTTATTTCTTATGATGAATCTAATTCCATTAGAAAAGTCGGATTGAAGGTTATAAAGAAACTGAATGATAATTTAAAATGCCGTTACGAAGAAGGGGATGAATTCTTTTTAGATGGTGGCCTTGAAGGCCTTATTTTGGATTAACATTTCAAAATTCTTATACCAACAACCTTAAAAACTCTTATTTCTCTAGGTTTTTGTAAGTCGGGTAGTTAACTTCGGGACTTTGCTTTTAATTAAGCAAGAAATCAAAGAAATGATTTCTAAGTTCGCCCTTCGGGGACTTCGCGAACAGTAATGTTCTCGTCGTGAGGTAAGGTCCGGCCACCACATTAAGGTTGTCTTTCGAAAGGAAGATTCCTGCGAAGGAAAGCTCCAGAAGAGAAACGACACAGCTTTCACAGAGTTATGAAACGTGAGTTGAACTGCGAAGTGAAAGATTTGATGAAACGGCTGTCTCAACCGGTGCAAGGCTTTAAGCCGCTTAGTTGAATGTTAACACAAACCGTCTGATTACAGGGTTTGACAGAAGCTGGCCTATTCCCGACTTACGTTATTTTCTATTTTTTCTTCAAATAGAAAGTTTTATAAATAAGTTATACATGTATAATTAATGGAACAAATAAGAACTAAAGTAAAAAAATGGGGAAATTCGTTTGGGATAATAATTCCTAAAGAAATAATTAGTAGGGAGGGTTTAAAAGAAGATAATGAAGTTTTTGTAACTGTGCAACCAAAAAAATACACAACTGTAGGGGATATTATGGAATTAGCTAAAAAATTTAAAATAAAAAGAAAATCTAAAAAATCTACTCAAGAGGTTATGGATGAAATTGACCGAGAATTTTGGCCAGAGGATGAATAATGGAATATTTCTTCGATAGCGGCGCAATTATAGATCTTATAGAAGGGGCTGAAAATTATTTGAGGTTTAAAAATCTTCCAATAATTACTACAACTCTTAATATTTCTGAAGTTTATTTTTATTTTTTAAAGGAGCACGATGAGCAAACAGCCGATTATTGGATAAGGAAACTCAATTTTAAACTTGTAAATATAATAAAATTTGATGCCGCAATTAAAGCCGCTAGATTAAGATTTAAGAATAAAAAGGAAAATTTATCATATGCTGATTGTATTGGGTATATAACTGCTAAGGAAATGGGTGTAAAATTTCTAACTGGTGATGAAAAATTCAAAAATAAAGAAAATGTTGAATTTGTGGAATAAAATTTTAATAATATCTTAAAGGAAAACAATAAATAGCTATCTCGACTTTTTATTCTATGGGAAAAATAATTCTTATTGGAGGATCTCCAACAGCTGGAAAAAGCTATGCTGCGAGAAAAATTGCAGAGGAACTAAAGTTGCCCTGGATTTCTACAGACACAATAAGAGAACAGATGAGAGAGTTAGTAAGAAAAAAAGATTACCCTGTATTATTTTACCATCATAAAGCAACTCCAGAAATGGGTGTTGAATTTCTAAAGAAAAATTCAGCAAAGAAAATTGTAGAAATTGTAAATAAAGAAGGAGAAGATGTTTGGAAAGGGGTGAAAGCTTTAATTGAAACAGATTATGTCTGGAGTTCTTATATAATCGAAGGGATAGCAATAATTCCTAACCTTATTCATAATTTAGTTAAGAAAAAGAAAATAAAAGCGGTTTTTCTTATTGATGAAAATATTGATAGAGTAAGAAAAACGGTCTTTACACGGGGCTTGTGGGATGAAGCGAGAAAATATCCAGATAGTGTGAAAGAAAAAGAAGTTGAATGGGTTATTGAATTTAACGAATTTATCAAAAAAGAAGCGAAAAAGTATGGTTTTCCAGTAGTTAGCGTTGATAGAAGAGATTATATTAAAAAGATTAAAGCACTGGTTTCTGGTTAGTCGACATTTACAAACATTTTTTAGTATTAATTTATTGATATAAAGATGAAGATTAAAAAAACAGCGGTGAAAATAGTATTAAATAAGAAGGCATTTATTTTGGCGTTCTTGGTATTATCAGTTATAATAATAATTGCTGGCTATTTTATGTATAAAAATTCTTCTTCTAAATCAAATAAAATCTGCATAGAAGGCAAAACATGTTTTTATGCTGAGATTGCAGATACTCTTGGCGAGAGAGAAAGAGGATTAAGCGGAAAACAATCTCTTGGTGATGATAAAGGGATGCTGTTTATTTTTGAGGAAGAGACGCTGCCAGGATTCTGGATGAAAGATATGAAATTTCCAATAGACATATTATGGATTGATGAAAATAAGAAAATAGTGGGAATTGAGAAGAACATGCAACCATGTGAAGAAGGAAAAGAATGTCCTGTTTTTTATCCAAGCAGAGATATAATGTATGTATTTGAGATAAACTCAGGACTTTCAGATGCCTATGGTTTTGAAGAGGGGGATTCTGTTTACTTGAGATAGTAAAAGATTTAAAAGCAAAATAATCTCCCATACTTGGGGGACTATAGTTCAACGGGAGAACACGCGACTGAAGCTCGCGATGCCTGGGTTCGACTCCCAGTAGTCCCATTTTTATAAATTCATCAAAAACATTTATAAAATAGAAATTATTAAGCATGATATAAAAAGGTGATTAAATGGTTAGTAAAACTGACAAAATAGACATAGCATCAGTGAGTTATGCTCTCGGAATTTTAAGCATCGTATTTGCATTTGTCTCGCCGCTTGCAGGATTAATTCTTGGAATCATAGGTTTGGTTCAAAGCAGAAAATACAGTGTAGCAAAGGCAAGAAAGCTTAACACTATCGGAATAATCCTAAGCATTGTCTTCCTTATAATTTCTGTTATCGCATTGATTTATTCCATAAACAGCGGGTTGACTGATTTTTTCCCTTCAATATAAAATGAAAACGCTTTTCAGAAGTTCAAAATATGCGAAACGTGCAGCAATGGAGATGTCTGTTGGCACTATTGTAACAATTGTTTTACTCATGATGGTTCTTGTCCTTGGGATTTTTTTCATACAGAAGATTTTCAGCAGTGGAACAAGTGCAATAGACACGGTAGATAGTGAGATTCAAAGTCAAATACAGAAACTCTTTTCACAAGAGGGAAGAAAAATAGCTGTTTACCCAACTTCTCGGGAAATAACTCTGAAGAAAGGGGATACGCCTAAAGGATTTGCATTCTCAGTGAGAAATAATGAGGTAGAAAGCGCGCAATTTTCATATACTGTAACAGCATCTGACGCTTCAAGATGCGGAAGTACATTTAAAGAAGAAGACGCCAATCAAATGCTTTTGGGTGGCTCTGGAAGTTTTAGCCTTGGGCCAGGAGACTCTTTGGAATTAGCCAGAATGGTTAAATTTGTTGTCCCAGAATCTGCTCCCCCATGCACTATAACTTATGAACTGGATGTTAGAAAGGGTTCAGAATCTTACACGGGCGCAGACGTCTTTGTCACAATAAAGTAAAGCGCCAATAACTTAAATTTTTAAATTCCTTTTTCTTTGAGTAATCATGCCGGAAAAGTTAAGATTTTATAATACCTTATCGAGAAAAAAAGAAGTTTTCAAGTCGCTGAAAGACAAAGAAGTAAGAATGTATACTTGTGGACCAACAGTATATTGGTATCAGCATATAGGAAACTTAAGAAGCTATGTTTTTCCTGATATTTTAAAAAGAATTCTAAAAATTAATGGGTACAAAGTCAAACATGTTATTAATGTCACAGATGTTGGACATTTGACTTCTGATGCAGATACTGGAGAGGACAAGATTGAAAAGGCTGCAAAACAGGAAGGGAAAACAGCAAAGGAGATTTCTGAACATTATCTTAAAGTTTTTTTACAGGATTTAAAAAAAATGAATATTTATGAGCCTGATTTCTGGCCAAAAGCAACAGAGAATATAAAAGAACAAATTGAAATAATAAAGAAGCTCGAGAAAAAAGGTTTTACATATAAAACTTCTGATGGAATTTATTTTGATACTTCCAAATTAAAAGATTACGGAAAACTTGCGAAACTTAATATTAAGGGACTAGAAGCTGGAAAAAGAGTTTCTTTCGGAGAAAAAAGGAATAAAACAGATTTTGCCTTGTGGAAATTTTCAGAAGAACCGGGAAAGAGACAACAAGAATGGGCATCTCCATGGGGGGTTGGTTTTCCAGGGTGGCATATTGAATGTTCTGCGATGTCTATGAAATATCTCGGAGAAACTTTTGATATTCATACCGGCGGAGAAGATCACATTTCTGTTCACCATACAAATGAAATTGCACAAAGCGAAGCATCAACAGGAAAACCCTTTGTGAAATACTGGCTTCATGGTGCATTTTTGATGTTTAAAGGTGAAAAAGTAAGCAAATCTAAGGGAGGACTTTATACCTTGTTGGAGTTAGAAGAATTGGGATACAAACCAATGCATCTACGATATTTTTATCTCCTTGGACATTATAGGAAACCACTAGATTTTACATTAGAAAATCTTGACGCTGCGAAAAACGCTTATGAAAAACTAAAGAATATTTTATCTGAGTTTAAAAAATCAAGAGAAAAGAAAAACAAAAAAAATATTGACGCTGCCTACCGCCAGTTTTTGGAAATTGTCAACGATGATTTAAACATGCCTAAGGCTCTTTCTTATTTATGGGATATATTAAGAGAAGATAGATTAAATCAAGCAGAAAAGTATGAGCTTGCCTTAAGGTTTGACGGGATTTTTGGGCTTGATTTAGGCAAAGAAGAGAAAATTAACATTCCAGGAGATGTTAAAAAACTCGTCGCAGAAAGAGAAAAGCACCGATTGAAAAAAGATTTCAAAACAGCTGATAAAATTCGGGAGAAAATTAATAAACTTGGATTTGTTGTTGAAGACAAAGAAAAGGGATTTGTTGTAAAAAAGAGGTAAAAATGAACTATCAAATTTTTGGATGGATTGGGTTTGCAATAACTATCATAGCTTTTGGAACTTGGAATCATAAAAAAATAGGTAAATTTTTTCCACATTTAAATTTAATGGCGGCAATATTTTTAGTTGTATATGAAATATCTATAATGGCATGGAGTTTATTTGGACTGCATACTTTTATAGGTATCACATCCTTGATTAAAATTATTAAAAAATAAAAATGCCAGAAAAAAAAGTAGAGTGGTATGATGAATTTGTTGATTTAAGTTACAAGCCTAAGAAAACAGACTTAAAGGTTTTGTTTTATTTTGAGCCAGAAAAAGGAATGTCTGTTAAAGAGGCGATAGGAAGAATTGCTTCTGAAAGTTCAACAGGCACGTGGACAACACTCTTCACATTGCCATCGAGAATGAAAGGTCTGATGGCGACGGCATACAAAATTGAAGGGAACTTTGTTTATGTGGCTTATCCTCTTGGACTTTGGGAAGCTGGAAACATGCCACAGCTTCTCAGCGGAATTGCGGGAAACATTTTCGGAATGAAAGCTTTGAAAAATTTGAGACTTGTTGATGTTTCTTTGCCAAAAGAGTATCTAAAGGGCTTTCAGGGACCTAATCTTGGTATTCAAGGATTAAGAAAATACTTTAAAGTTTATGATAGACCTTTAACAGGAGCTGTTCCAAAACCAAAAGTCGGATTTTCTGCAGAAGAGCATGCAAAAATTGGCTATGAAACATGGCTCGGTGGTTTTGACCTTGTTAAAGACGATGAAAATTTAACAAGCCAGAGTTTCAATAATTTTTACAAACGTGTTTCCCTTATGACAAAACTCAGAGACAGAGCAGAAAAAGAAACAGGAGAAGTTAAGGATGCTTTGCTGAATATTACCGCAGAAACAAAAGAAATGGAAAAACGCGCAAAGTTTTTACATGAACATGGATGGAAATATGCTATGATTGATGTGGTTGTTTGCGGAACCGCAGCCACGCAAACCCTAAGAAAAACATTGGGAGATTATGGAATGGCGATTCATGCACATAGGGCAATGCATGCTTCTTTCGATAGGAATCCGCGCCATGGAATTTCAATGCAATTTTTGGCCAAGACTATGAGAATGATTGGGGTTGATCAAATTCATTCTGGAACAGCAGTAGGAAAACTCGTTGGTTCAAGAGAAGAAGTAACCGCGATTGCCGATACTTTAAGAGAGGCGCGGGTTGCACCAAAAAAAGGATTTTTACTTGAACAAAATTGGGGAAACACAAAACCGGCGTTTCCGGTTTCTTCTGGGGGTGTTCACCCAGGCTTAATTCCAGATGAAATGGACATATATGGAAAAGATATTGTTCTTTTGGTTTCGGGAGGAATTCATGGACATCCACATGGTACGCGTGCTGGAGCAAAAGCAACAATGCAGGCGTTAGAAGCGACAAAGAAAAAAATATCTCTTGAGGAATTTGCAAAGAAAAATAAAGAGTTGAGAGAAGCTCTTGAAAAATGGGGAAGACTTAAGCCGAAGTAAAAATAAAAAATGAAAAGAGTAGTAGAATCTGCAAAGAAATTTAATTTAGAATTCAAAAAGTCTATTAGCTCTGCGATTGTTGCAGCTTTTGGTCTTATTGTTGCCTTGGCTTGGAAAGATGTTATCCAAGAATATCTGAGTAAAATAACCGGCTTAAGTCCTGTAGAAGGAAAAGTTATCAGTGCCCTAATTATCACAATTCTTTCTGTATTGGCAATTATGGTAATAACAAGAGAAGCGGTAGAACCAATCAAAGAGATCAAAGAAAATGATGAAATTTAAAATCCCATTACTTCCTTTAAGCGCGATTGTATTCTATTTTCTTGCAGTAATATTTGTCCAAATTGGAATATTTCCGCAGCCTGATGAAGCAATAAAAATACTGGAGAATTTATACACTAGTTATGGGCTTATTGGATTATTTGTGGCTGCATTTTTTGAAGGATTAGTATATGTCGGGCTTTACTTTGCTGGTTCTTTCATAATTCTTTTCGTTGTGTTATTCTCAGACGGAAAACTTATCAGTTTTCTTAGTATAAGCGTTGTTGTTGCCTTAGCGCTATCTTTGGTTTCTTTAGTAAATTATGTTTTAGGGAGATACATCATATCAAAAAATTTAAGAGAGAAAAAAGAACTTGAGAAAGAAAGAAAAATTTCTAGCGGTCTTGTTTTATCGGCATTGCATCCTAATTCTCTTGCATTTTATTTTTTTAATCTTGGATTAAAAAAAGAAAGCCCCTGGAAAGTAATCTTTATCCCGTTAATTCTTATCCCCTATGGATTTTTATTGGCATACCTATTTTATCAATTAAAACCAATACTAACGAAAGGCGCAGAAACCCCCTATATTTTGGTAACTGTTCTTGTTATTTGGTTTATTATAGCTTTGATACTAAAAAATAAAAATGAGATATAGAAAATCAGTATTTATCGTTGTCTACGCCAAAACAAATGTGGAGGTTAGGTATCTTCTTCTGAAAAGAAGGCTTCATTGGAGAGGCTGGGAATTTCCTAAAGGTGGTATTGAGAAGAACGAGATTGAAAAAAACGCCGCGAAGCGTGAAGTTTTCGAAGAAACAGGCTTGAAACCATTAAGCCTCAAAAGATTTAATTTCTCTGGAAGTTATCGTTATAAAAAAAACTTATCAGATAGGTTTGGCTTTGATGGACAGGAATTTTATCTTTATTCTGCCCAAGTTAAGCAAGGAAAAGTAAAAATAGATAAAAGAGAGCACATTGGCTTTAAGTGGACTGGTTTTTTTAAAGCATATAAAATGTTAAAATTTCCAAATCAAAAAAAATCTCTGAAAATAGTCAATGATTGGCTAAAAACAACTGTCCAAGCGTGGCCAGTTAGAAGAAAAATCTCATAAGACTTGATAGAGATCCAGCATATCTGAAAATTTCAGTTAAAGATTCTGTAAAAAATATCAAAATCAAGAATAGTATAAGAACACCTATGTGATGATAAATTTCTCTTTCTAGAATAATTTTAACTAGGTTATTTTTCTTGGCTTTGTCGTAGGTTATTGCATCAAAAGAGATGTGCATTGCCGTTTGAGAGACTCCGTAGAAAGCTCCGGCCACAAAAACCTGAAGTGGAGTAACGATAAATGACTTTGCTACCCAAATAACCGCATTAAATACAGAACCTATTTTAAGAACAGTTTTTCTGTAAAGATCTGAGAATCTGCTGACAAAAATAGTAGATAAAAATGCCATTCCAACAGCCAAAGAAGCTACAATTCCAAGGGAAGTGTATTTTTCACCTAAAATAAATATGAAAATGAAGAGGGGCCAAACAATAGTACCTAGTTTGTTTTCTATCCCGTGCCCTAAAAAGCTTAAAATATCTGTTATTTTCTGGCCTTTAAAAAATCTGCTTAATGAAAGGGGAACAGGCTCATGAACTTCTTTTGAAAAAAATAAAGGAATTACAGATAAAAACAAAAGAGCAGAGACAACCATGAATAAAATCTTGAAACCAAAGATAGTAAGGAAAATTCCCCCTAAAACTGGTCCAAGAATACTGAAAAGAGAGGCAATTACTGCAGAGAAACCAATTTCTTTTCCCCTGTTTTTTCTATCGCTGAACTTGGCGAATTCAATATGGTAAGGTATCCAAAACATCGAGGTGCTTAATCCAGAGAAAATAGCAAGAAGAGCTAAAGGCCAGCTAAAAATCTCGATAGAGTAGAGGAGAAAGAAGAAAATGATCAGAGAAGGTATGCTAAACAATATCGAATGTTTTATTCCAAATCTTGATGAAATCTTTGCAACTGGTACAGAAAATGCTATATGAGCCAGGCTGTGAAGCATATAAAAAAAGAATATAGAAATTAGGGGGTAACCAATCAAATAAAAATATACCGGAACAAAAACGCCGATAAGGGAAATTGCAAAAGCCCTTATCGAAATGCTAACATACAGTTCATTAAGCTCTCGGTTCTTAAAAAAGCCGAAGAAATTTCCGATTGTGTGTATCATGGTATTAAACACTGAAACTTTATTAATAAAAGTTTCTAGCAAATTATAAAAAGATAGCTTTGTATTTTCTTGCATGAATTTTAGAGAGTTTATTACAAAATCTGGAATTAGGATTCTGGCAGGGAAAGATGAAGAAAGTAATGAGGAATTAGTAAAGGAGGCTGGAGAAAACGAGGAAGTTTTTCATACAGAAGCACCTGGAAGCCCGTTTGTTAACATAAAAGGGAAGCCAAAAAAAGAAGATATTAAGATTGCCGCAATTTTTTGTGCAAAGTACAGCAGAAACTGGAAAAAAAACAAAAGAGATGTTATTGTTCATAGATTTAAAGGAAAAGACATCTTTAAAACAAAAGAAATGAAAATAGGAAGTTTTGGAGTAAAAAAATTCAGCATAATAAAAGTTAAAAAAGAAGATATCATTAAATTTTGAGAGAATGATAAAAGTAGGAATAACAGGGACTCATGGAGCCGGGAAAACAACAGTCTGCCATGAATTGATTTTTGGATTAAAAAAAAGAGATGTTAATGCCGAATATCTTGGTGAGGTAGCAAGAGAGGCCAGGCAAAAAGGTTTTAAACTAAATGAAGAAACAACTAGAGGGGCGCAGGATTGGATTTTATATACTCAGATTAGGGATGAAATTGAAATTAAAGAATTAAGGCCGGATGTTGAAGTATTAATTTGTGATAGAATAGGCCTTTGTAATTATCTATATCGTGTAAATAAATTTGGTTATGATGCCGATCTTGATCCAATTGTTAATAGACATGCTAAGTCTTATGATTTTATTTTTAGAGTTCCTTTGAATGGGAATTATTTAAAACATGACGGCGTAAGGGCCATGGATAGAGAATTTCAAAGACAAATTGACGGGTTAATCACAGAAGAACTGAAAAGAAGACAAATTCCTTATCATGATTTTCTAGGAATTGATTCTGCATTAGAAATGATTTTAAAAAGGCTAAATGAATCCAAATAATCATGACACAAAGTCAAATTCAGCTTGGAAAAAATAAAGTAACTGAAAAATTTATTGAAACTCTAAGAGGACATTTCAAAAATCATGATGATGTTAAAGTTTCTATTTTAAAGAGCGCAACAAGGGACAAGGCTGAAATGAAAAAGATTACAGAAGAAATCTTGGAAGGTTTAGGAAAAAATTACACGGCAAAAAGACTAGGATTCACGCTTTTCCTGAAGAAGTGGCGAAGAAACATGAGATAGTGTGTTATTTCATATAACATAAATTAATTTAAAGTAAATACTTGTGAGAAATGCTATGGAAAGAAGGGAATTTTTTAGAAGCTCAGCATTTTGGATGGTAAGTTTAGCTGGCTTAGATAAAGTAGTTAGGGAGATTAATCCTATTGAAGAAAAAGACCCAATTTCGGAAATCAAAACAGAGATAGACGAACTAATGAAAAAAACAGGCACAACTTTGCAGTACAGGTATGGCAAGAATGAAGATGGAACTTATGCATATAATCTTGTTCTTTCTCCTGGAGCTATCAGAAATGATACAATAATCCCCCTAAATGAATTAAGAGAAATAAAATCACAATTAGAAGTTTATGCTCATCCTGATTTTTACATACCTGGACATGGTAGGACGATGATTTTTCCATGGCAAACGAGGAACTTAGAGAATACGAACTAGGAAGGAGGGAATATCGAGCAGTTAAGCGTTATTTAGAAGGATTATGCTCTAGAAAAATGGCCACGAGATTCTCTGAAATTGGAAATTATTATTACATAAATAAAGAAGTTTTTGGGGAAGTCATAGTTGCAAACCTGGATAGTGGAACCGGCATCCTTAAAATTATTGGAGATTCTTCTGTGCTAGGAGAGATGTCCTCAATTACATCTATCCTCCTTGAATCAAGGTTAAATACAAGAAGAGTGACAAAACTAAATGTTAAAACAACATAAACAAATCCAACAAGATTTATAAACTAACATTTCTGTGTGAATTTAGCTTAATCGTTTAATACGATTCTAACGCTGAAAAGCGTAGCTATAAGAACGAAATGGAAAAAAATCCTGTTTATGAATTAGGTTCTGGAGAGTACAATTTAAAGTTAGCAGAAGCTTTGAAAAATGTTCCAGAGTTTAAAAAACCAGGTTGGGTTGAATTTGTAAAATCCGGGCCAGGAAAATCCAGGCCAATAGATGATCAAGATTTCTGGTATAAAAGGGCTGCGAGCATTCTGAGACAGATTTACAAAAAGAAAATTGTTGGTGTTAGCCGGCTAAGGACGCGTTACGGAAGCAAGAAAAAACGTGGTGTGCGTCCAGAGGAATTCAGAAAAGCCGGCGGAAAGATAATTCGCGTGATTTTACAGCAGTCTGATAAAGCTGGTTTTACAGAAATTGCAAAGACAGTTAAAGGCGTCAAGGGAAAAAAACCAGGAAGACAGCTTACAGATAAAGGAAAGAGGTTTTTGGAGGAGGTAAAATGATGGTAAAGATATTTAGCCCAAAGGGAATAAGAAATAAGTTGTTAATAAAGACGAGATTAAGCTTAGATAAATTTAACTCCAATGGTTTTTGCATTAATAATAAAATAAACTCTTCGATTCAAACATTTAAATAAAATGGGCATAAAAAATCCTCAGAAAAAGGCGAAACTGGCTGTAAAAGCACGACAGACTAAGTGGGCGCCTGTTTGGGCTGTATTGAAAAAACACGGTGTTGGAAAAAGAGTACATCCTTCAAGCATGACGCGCCACAAACGTTCATGGAGGCGCACAAAGTTACATATTAAACCAAGGAGACAAAGAAAATCTCATTTCGGATAAAAAATGGTAAAAAAAAGATTTTATTTTAGTTGGGAAGAAAGAGAAAAACTTAAAGAAGCGGTATTAAATGCTGGCGGCCGGATATTAGAAAATCCGAGAGGCGTTAATCTTTTTTATTTAGAAAGCAATGAACTGTATTTCGGTCATGATAGAAGAGATATAGTCACGATAGAGGTCAACGAAATATTTGCTGAAGAAATTATATCTGATTTAGAAAGTAAACTTGGATTAAAATTAGGGAGCCTGAATTAAAATGGTAGGGATATATTATTATTTACTAGCACTTGAATATAAAGAAAAATTAAGACCTTTTTTGCAATCTAAAGGAGAAGAAATCCACAATCCTACAATTTGTTTAATTAGCCCATACGCTGAAGCTTTCAGATTAAGAACTGGAGAAAGCGTAGCCTATGGAAAAGGTGTATTTTTAATAGGAGCGAGGAGAACTCGTGAAGTAAGGGGTTTGGAATCAAAATTAAAAAGAAAAGGTATTAAATTAACAGAAATAAAAAATCCTAAAAAAACCCACGAACATGTCTGACAAAACAGAAAAAACATCGAGCGTCGGTGGTATGGAAAGAGAATATGTAATTCCTCTTAGAAGAAACTGGAATAAAGTTCCAAGATACAAAAGAGCGAATAAAGCGATAAGAACAATAAAAGAGTTTTTAGTAAGACATATGAAAATTCGTGATGGAGACTTGAATAAGGTTAAAATTGACAGATATCTGAACGAATTTGTATGGTTTAGAGGAATAAGAAAACCGCCTGCAAGGATTAAAGTAAAAGCAAGGAAAGAAGGAGACATAGTAAAAGTAGAACTTTTTGAGCTTCCTAAAGAATTGGGATTCAAAAAGACAAAACTCGAAAAAAGAGATAAAAAAGCTTCTGAAGTCGTCAGCAAAAAGAAAGCTGAGGAAGAAAAAGCGCCTGAAAAAGCCGAAGAAACCGCAGAAGAAAAAGAACAGCAGAAAAAGGAAGCCGATGAAGAAACTCGTCTTAGCGAAGCCGAGTCGAAGAAAGCCTCTGTTGTCGAAGCCGGCAAAGAAATGGAAAAGGTTGCAGCGAAAACAATGAAGCATCAAACTAAGATATCAAAGCAGCCGAAAAGGCAAAGAAGAATGGCGTTGCAGAAATAGCCATTCGCGAACGCCTAAAAAGTCATTCTGAAGAATGGCGCTACAGAAGTAATTAATCGTTAACTTCCATTCCTGCTTCTATCGTCTTAATATAATCACGAGTTGCTCTAGGCATATCATTTATATTCCCATTCAATGAATAAAGTCTTGAAATACCGCCGTGATATGCGGCCATAACTTTTTCTCTTTTTTCTTTGTCACTTAGGCTTTCCCAATTTTGATAACGATTTTTTGAGAATTCGTCAATCCACAGCAAATAGCTAAGGCCAACTTCAAGATTGGTTTTTGGATTGAAAGCGAGGTCAAAAGAAAGTTCTCTTCTGTAAAGCCTTTTTGTTTGCTCTTTCCATGTTTCTGGCATTATTTGCATAAGACCAAGAGCTCCTTTTTCACTAACTGATCTAGGGTTATATGATGATTCCTTTTTCACCATTTCCTTTATGAATTTTTCTGAAAAGTATTCTGGTTTAGAAGGCAAACAGTTATAGACATTGTTAATAGTTTTAAGAATTTCGTCTTCACTGTAATTTCTTTTGGCGGTGCTATTTTGGCCAACAGGGTTAGGAATTTCAGAATAGCATTCTAAAACTTTCTTTTCCAAAGAATTTTCATTTGGTAAAGAAAAATTATTTTCTAATGGAGCAAGATTTCCAACTAAGGAAAGTGCCAGTACATACTTGATAGTTTTTGTTGTTTTTTTCATAATTTGGTGAAAAAATTCTCCGAGATATTATTCTAAATTTAGACTTTATAAATATTTCTGTGGTTTTTGGAGAAAAAATGCAATTTTTAGCAATTTTTTATAAAAAATTGTGTTTAATTTGAAGAAATCGTTTTTTACTTCAAAACCTTTCCAGTTTCATGATACCAAAGATAAAGGTCAAGTTCTCCTAATGAAGTACCGGTCTGTTCTGCTAGCTCTTCAAGAATATTTTCAATTTCAAGATATTTTCTTCTGTTCAGATTTTTTGGTTTTTCGATTAGACCATGATTTGAAAGGAAATCAATTATATGAAAGTCAATTATTGCCACATTGTTGTATCCAATATTTCTTAAAAAATGACTGGATTCTTTCATTCCCAGTCCTTTAATATTCTCTGCCAGCCAATTTCTCATAGTCTTTTCATCAGAAAAATTTTTTAGGGTTTGTTTTATGGTATCTTTATGCTTTCTTGCTTCAACAATAAATTTTGCCCTTGCATTTGGAAATCTATGACTTAAAGAAGAGAGTTTTTCTGCCAGCTCTTCTTCTGAAAGATATAAAAATCCGTCGTTAACGTCATTTTGTATTTTAATTCCGCCGGAGGCACTAAAATTAGCTGTTAAAAAGCAGAAACAAAGTTCTTTAAATATCTCTTGATCTGATTTTTTACCTAATTCATCAAATTCTTTTATTCTTGAGTCTATTGTACTTCTTATTGGAGAGTTTCTAAGCTCTTCTATCAAATTTATCACATTCATTTTATTTTTTTTATTTCTTCCAGCAGTTTATCTTTTTGTTTTCTGCTTGTGTGTGTTTTCCCGAATCTAACAAGAGTTGAATTTATTCTGTTCCAGTATTTTTTGGGAAACAGTTTTTTTAATTCTTCCTCAACCTTATGCGGATTTTTATCTTTGGCCCAACCAAGTTTTCTTGATAAGTAAAAAACATGGGTGTCTACAGGCAATGCGTGTTTTCCGTGTTCGGCCAAAAATACATTTGCGGTTTTTCTGCCGACGCCGGAGAGAGAAATTAAAGCATCTAAGCCATGAGGCACGGTTCCATTGAAGTTTTCTACTAATTCATTTGAACAGTTAATTATGTTTTTTGTCTTGTTCCTGTAGAAATTTACTGGCTTGATTATCTTCTCAACATCGCTTACCTTTGCCTTTGCCAAACTTTTTGCCGTTGGATATTTTTTAAATAAATTCTCTGCGACAACTATTGTAACTTCATCACGTGTTCTTGCAGAAAGAATTGTGGAAATGAGGACTTGAAAATCAGAGCTCCAAGATTCTGCGGCAAGTCTCATGCCTTTGCTGTTTTTTTCCATGGCCTTCAGCTGTTTAAGGGCTGTTTTAAAATCCATATAAGGTTAAATTTATAGAGTATTAAAAATCTTTATATCTATCAAAAAATTATATCTAATATGAAAATAAACATAGAAAAAATCAAGTCGCAAAAAGACATTAAAGAACTTTTAGAATTCGGAATTATCAATATTGACAAGCCATCGGGACCAACAAGCTTTGATATTTCTGATTTTGTGAGAAAAAAGCTTCAGCTTAGGAAAACGAGTCATTTTGGAACTTTAGATCCTCAAGTAACTGGCGTTCTGCCAATAGCCTTAAACAGGGCATGCAAACTAACAGGATTTTTTCTTGGAGAAGATAAAGAATATGTTGGAATTATGAGGATTCACGAAGAAATTTCAGTAAAAGATTTGCAGGAAATGATTAATAAAAAGTTCTTGGGAAAAATAAAACAGCTGCCGCCTGTTAAGTCGAGAGTTGCCAGGGTTTTGCGAGAACGCGAAGTGAAAGTTTTTGAGATTTTAGAGCAAGATGAAGATAAAAAAGGCTTTTTATTTAAAACAGGAGTTCAAGGAGGAACATACATAAGAAAATTGGTTCATGACTTAGGGGAGGCGTTGGGTTTTGGAGCACACATGCTTGAGCTTAGAAGAATAAGAGCTGGAATTTTTAAAGAACATGGTAAGGAATATCCTTCGGTGAATTTATATGATTTTGAAAACGCTGTTGGCGAGTTTGTCAAAGGAAATGAACAACCTTTAAGAAAAATGATAATTCCTGGCGAGGTGATTTCAGAATTGTATCCTGTTGTTCTGGTAAAAAACGAGTTTACTGACAGAATTTTACGAGGCAGCCCGATTTACCATGAGTATATCGAAAGTGCCAAAGATAAAAATATTGAAATGGATAGGAAGTTTTGCGCTTTTAGTAAAGATATATTTTTAGGCATTTACAAGGTTGTTTCAGAAGGCAAGATTTTTGCAAAGCCAGAGTTTGTTTTGCAGCCGATAGGAAAAAATTAAATATAGTCTGGGTTTGATAAAAACATGTTTGGATTATTAGATAGTTTGTTGGTTTCTTTAAGTAGAAAAGATAATGGCTCTGTTAAAAAAGCTACAGAATTGGTCTCAACAAATTTATCTCAAAATGGGAAAACTCTTGTGTGTTTTCTTCCTGAAATAATGTTAAGAGAAAGCATTCTAGGAAATAAATTTTTAGATTCTGCAAGAAATGTTTTGGCATATATGTTATCGCCAAGGCGAGTTGTGCGGCCAAATCCTTCTCATACAAGAGAGCTACTTGAAAACGTTTATGAAGATGCTCTACTAAAAGTTTCTTCTCATGATATAAATCCAGAAGACTTAATTGTTTTAGGAATAAGTCTTGGAAATTGTCCAGCATACAGGTTTGCAGCTCAAACCCAAGCCAAAAGACTAATCTCTGTTGTTCCGGGAAGTAGATTATCAGAAAGCATATGGGAAAGCAATGTTACGCGGGAACAAGTAAAAGAAGCAAAAAGGCTGGGCTTTAAACTGGAAGATTTTAAAGAGCAGCTAATTTCTTTTAATCCAATTGAATATGTTTCTGAAATATCTGGTCATGTTGAGGTTTATCTTGGAAAATATGATAGAATGATACCTTATTATTTAGGAAGAGAGTTAGCACTAAGCTTAGAAGAGCAATCTAGATCTAGAACAGACTTAACTGTAACTACGCAGACTCATAATTTTGGAGATCATGCGTCAACAGCATATTTTTTTGCAAGGCAATTCTTAAAAAGAAGATTTTAAAACTATTCTTTATTTGATATGAGATGAGACACTTTGTTTATTTTTCCGGCGAAGCCGTAACTTCTGGGAATTTTGATGTAAATGAACTGATGAAAGCAGGAAGAATGGATATTGCAGTTCATTTTATAATAAACGCGTTTTTTTTATCTCATAGCTTGAGAGATGATGTTAAATTACATCTTGTTTTTTACGGGGCTCCTGATCCGCCAAAACACATTGAAATTGAAATCAAAGAAGAAACAAAGCTCAGCAAAAAAGATGTGGCTGGTTTGTTAAAGAGAATCCTCTACAAATACAAACCTGGGATTAAGGCAGAGGTTTTTCCTGGTTGTTTCATAGAGAAAAAGAGTTTTTTGAAAGTAATTGAAAATCTTTCTGCCGAGGGAAAAGAGCTATTTATTCTGGATAAGAAAGGCGAGAGCATAAGAAAAATAAAAATCCCTGAGGAAAGTGTCTTCATTGTGGGAGATCATAACGGCTTTCCAAAGAAAGAACTGAAAAGACTGAAAAGCATTGCGAAAACAGTCTCGGTCGGGCCAAAAATTTATTTCGCCAGTCAGGTAGCGACTTTGATAAATAATGAACTTGATTTAAGAGGACTCTGAAAGAGCTTTATTAAACTTAACATCTATCAAATATTCAAGTTCTTCCAATCCAACGCCCAAATTGTAAAGCATTGAGATTTCCTCTTTTGTATTTGTTGGAATTTCTTCAAGGTAAATTTTTTTCATGCTCTTTTTTCATTTTTTAAATGGAAAAGCGTAGCAAATTTTACATTTGCTCTTTTACCATATTCTTTTTATGGGAAAGCGTAGCAAATTTTACATTTGCTCTTTTTTTGTTGTGAATGTTCCCCATTAAGGGGCTGAATGCGAATTCCCTCCTTGAAGGGAATTGTTGAAAAGAGAGTTGAGGTTTTTAGGTGAAATAACAAGGAAATCACTTTATAAATCGGTTGTGAAAAAATGATAAAGAGGGCTTATAAAGAGTAAGCCTCCACAAGCTTTTTAAACGAAAAGCTTTTTAAAGGAAGAATAAGCTTAAAATGGTGAAAATAGTTCTCACTCCTGATTGGTTTTTGGGGAAAGATGTTTTTATAGAATTCTTTAGTTTTATAGTTTTAATCATATTTTCCATTCTTGCCATTAGAAGCTATAAGATGAATAAAAATAGAAATTTCCTTTATCTTGGTTGGGGTTTCGGACTGATTGCGCTTGCGCAATTAGCAGCAGTTATTACAAAACTTGTCTTATACTATGACATCGGACCGACTCAAGCAATAGGGAATGCAATAATCACGAGCCAAATTCTCAATTCTGTGGACATTTTTTACTATGCTGGTTTTTTCTTCCAGAGATTTTTAACACTTTGCGGACTTTATATCATATATCGCCTTCCTAGAAAACATAAATCTGTTGGAGATTACTTCCTTGTGCTGTACTTTATTCTACTTTCAGCAATTGTTGGTTCTAGCTTTTATTATCTTTATTACCTAACCTCTTTAATTCTTCTGATATTAATCATCGGAAATTACTATGAAATTTATAAGGAGAATAGGTTTGTTAATACAAAAATACTTATCATTGCTTTTTCAATGCTTGCCTTAAGCCAGCTTATATTTGTTCTTTCCACTATTGATGCTTTGTTTGTTTTGGCAAGCGCTATAGAACTCATAAGTTATGTTGGTTTGTTGTTTTTAGTCATAAAAATACTGAAACATGGAAAGAAAAAGGGGCCGCATGGATATAATATCAGATATGCTGGCAATAATACAAGAGAAAAACGGAAGCATTAAACCAACGCATCTGATGTACAAGGCAAATTTATCGCATAACCAGATGAAATCATATCTTGAGGAGTTAACGAGTAAAAAACTTGTTGATAAAGAAATGGGAAAAAAAGGCAATAGGATAATTATAACAAAACAAGGTAGGGATTTTCTGTTGCAATATCATAGAATGAGGGAATTTGAGAAGACGTTTGGGTTATAAGAAGGTTTTTAAATGGGTAAGTTCAAATAAAAATATGGAAGAAAATTATGGTTTTGGGTACAGGGCATTTGATTCCTTTGCTAGATTTGTAGACAGACATACACCAAATCCAATTAGAAATATGGCTAAAAAATTTAATAATAAGCCTATTGAAAAGATGAAATATTTAACTTATGGGGGTTTAACATTAACAGGGGGCATTTCTGTTTATGGATTTTGGACAGAGAAACCAGAATGGCTTGCAGCAGGATTGGTAACTACTTTAATGGTTGGAACCACAGAGTTTGTTAGGGGAAAAGTCAAAAGAAGTATAAGTAAATTAGAAGAGCAAACTAGATCAGAGCCAGATAAAACTTAATAAATCCTGAATTCTTTTCCTGTTTTATGAAAAAATCGGTGAGGCTTTACATTGGCGGCGTTGTTCAAGGCGTATTTTTCAGGGCTTTTATCAAAGAAAATGCAGAAAGATATGATGTAAAAGGTTTTGTCAGAAATCTTGAAGACGGACGCATTGAAATTTTTCTTGAGGGAAAGCCAGAAGACGTTGATAAAATGATAGGACTTGCAAAAAAGGGGCCAAAGCATTCTCAAATAAAAAATGTTGAAGTTAAAGATGAGAAGTTCCAAGATTTTAAAAGCTTCAAAGTATTGCATATTTAATCTATAAAATGGGGCGCGAAGAACAGATAACCGATGAAAGAAAGAGGAAACTTGAACAGCTAAGAAAAGCAGAAATAAATCCTTATCCGACAAGATTCGATAAAAAGCATACTTGCCTTCAGGCTTTAAAGTCAAAGCTGGGTGCAAAAGTTATAACTGCAGGCAGGCTGATAAGGAAAAGAAATTTGGGGAAGATTACATTTTGTGTTCTTAGAGATGAAACTTCCGACATACAAATTGTTTTCCAGGCTGGAGAAACGCCCAAAAAAACTTTTGAATTCTTTGATAAGTTTTTTGATTCTGGGGATATAATTGGTATTTTTGGCAAAGTAATAAAGACAAAAACAGGAGAAATTTCAATTCTTGTGGATAAGGTTGAAATGCTAAGCAAAAGCGTTTTGCCTTTGCCTGAAAAATTTCATGGTTTGCAAGATGAAGATGATCGGCTAAGAAAAAGATATCTTGACATAGCAATGAATCCTGAAATTAGAGAAATGTTTGTTAGAAAATCTAAGTTCTGGCAAACAACCAGGGAATTTTTGCTTGATAAAGGGTTTTTGGAAGTAGATACTCCTGTTTTGGAGAATGTTCCTGGGGGAGCAGAAGCAAAACCATTCATCACACATCATAACGCGTTGAATACTGATGTTTATTTGCGAATTTCAGATGAATTGTGGCTGAAAAGACTCGTTGTTGCTGGATATCCAAAAGTTTTCGAAATAGGAAGGATTTTTAGAAACGAAGGAATGGATGCAGAACATTTGCAAGATTATACACAAGTTGAATTTTATTGGGCATATGCGGATTACAATGATGGCATGAAGCTTGTTGAGGAAATGTATAAAAAAATTGCCAAAGATGTTTTTGGAACTTTAAAATTTAAGATAAGGGAGTTTACTGTTGATTTTTCAAAAAAGTGGGAAATCTATGATTATGTTGCAATAATAAAAAAAATGACGGGAATAGATGTTTTAAAAGCGGATTTGAACCAGATGGAAAAAAAACTTAAAGAGTTGAAAGTTGATTATGATAAAAAGGGCTTAAACCGCAACAGGGCAATGGACAACCTTTGGAAATACTGCAGAAAAAAGATTTCTGGACCTGGATTTTTGATTAATGTGCCTGTTGAATTAGAGCCTCTTGCAAAAAAATCAGAAAAAAACCCAAGGGTTGTCGAAAGGTTCCAAATTATTTTAGCTGGCTCTGAAATAGGCAAAGGATTCAGTGAATTGAACGATCCTTTAGATCAAATGAACAGGTTTGAATACCAAAAAAAATTAAGAGAACAAGGTGATGAAGAAGCGCAAAGAATGGATAAGGATTATGTTGAAGCTTTAAAGCATGGAATGCCTCCTGCTTTTGGTTTTGGAGTTTCTGAAAGGCTCTTTTCGTTCTTAGAAAACAAACCGATTAGGGAAACAGTTATTTTCCCTTTGATGAAACCTGAAAAATGAAATAGTAATATTTAAATACTAGTATTACTGTATTACTTTATGGAAATAAAAACAATTAAAGGAGTAGATGAAGAAACATGGGCGGAATTTAAGAGTTTAGCGGCTAAAAATAACATAAGATTGGGTAATTTATTTAGAATGATGTTAGAAGAATACAAAAGAAAAACCGAAGAAAGCTGGAAGAAAATCTTAAGTGGTAAAAAAATATTAACTGACGAAGAAGCTGAAGACATGTTAAAAGTGGTTAGTAAAATAAGAAAAGAATATGGATTTAGGATATGACAAACATTCTTGACACTTCTATAGTAATTGAATTAGAAAGAAGAAATAAAAAGATAATAGAAGAACTGGAAAAGATAAAGAAAAAACATTATGGGCCCGCAGGAATAACATTTATAACTTATTTTGAAGTGATAATCGGCGCGTTAAAGAGAAGCCCAAAAAATAAAGAAGAGACTATAAATTTTTTAAAAGAATTTGCGTACTTAAATACTACAAGAAGAACAGCAGAGATATTGGCAGAATTAAAAGCAAAGTATGATAAAAGGGGGATATCCTTGTCCTTAACTGATTTATTAATTGCGGCTCAAGTTTATGAAGGGAATCATCTTTTAATAACTAAAGATAATCATTTTTCTCAAATAGATGAGATTAGAAAAATAATTTTAAATTAAAATGACTTCTCTTCCAATAACACGCGAACAAGCATTAGAACTTATTAAGAAATATAATTCTCATCCCCAAGACCTAATTCACTATCTAGAAAGCGAAGCAGTCATGAGGCAGCTGGCAAAAAAACTAGGAGAAGACGAAGATTATTGGGCAATGCTTGGTTTGTTGCATGATGTAGACTGGGGGATCACAAAAGATAATGTTGAAACGCATTTAACAAAAGCTCCTGAAATTTTAAAAGAAGCTGGTTTTGACGACGAATTTATTGAAACCATTTTAAGCCATGGTTATGGATTTCATGAACTGCCTCATTTAGCGGATAAAACACGAACACAAAAGATTGAATACGCTTTAGCTTCTTCTGAAACAATTACGGGATTAGTTCACGCGTATGCTTTAATGCGCGACAGTAGAATTAGTGATATGGAAGCTTCTGGATTGAAAAAGAAATTTAAAGACAAAACTTTTGCAGCGAAAATTGAAAGAAATATTATAATGGAAGCTGAGGCTCTTGGTTTAACACTTGACGAATTTTTTTCAATTGCAATAGAAGGAATTAAAAATATAAAAGACGAAGTTGGGTTGAGTTAATAGTATACAAAATGAATAATATAATAGATTACCCAAGTCTTAAAACATTTTTAATGGTAGAAAGAATGTTGAAGAATGCCGAAATAGTAATGACTAAGGAAGAACTTAAAGCAAAAACGTCTAAAAAAATTACTTATAAAACACTTAATATTATTCTTGATTATTTTAAGAAACAGGGAAAGATAATGGAGGGGCATAGGGGAATACTTTGGATTTATAACTCCAGTCCAAAACTGAAAAAAGCTATCGAAAGAGGAAAAGAAATTTAAAGGATTTTTTCTATGATAAGTAATGCCCCTCATCGTTAAATCAAACATAAGAAAAACTGTCAAGGACTTGGATAAAGAAGGCGCAATTTCCAGCATTGCAGATGAAGTTGCCTTGGCGCTGGAAAGAAAGGTTGAAGAGATTTTGCTTGATGGGATAAAAAGAGCCAAGGAAAACGGGCGCAAGACGCTACAAGCACGGGATTTATAAATAATATTTTGTTTCTGATATCATGAAACTAAAAAGAGGGCATTGGTTGATTTTATTATTCACACTTGCTTATGTTCTAATTTACTCAATTTATTATATTAGCATAAAGAATTATGAGTTTTTGTGGTATATTCTTGTTTTGCTTTTCTTTTTTGCTTTGATATTTTTCACACTTGAAAGAAGCAAATTCGATTATCTGATTTTATGGGGATTGTCTATCTGGGGATTGTTGCATATGTCAGGCGGCGGTTTAATTGTCAATGGAAATGTTCTATATAATTTCCAAATTATTCACTTATTTGATATTGGAGACACTTTTGTTTTGAAATTTGACCAATTAGTCCATGTGTTCGGCTTCTTTGTTACGGCTTTAGTTGCTTTTCATTTAATCCAAGGGCAGATAAAAACAAAACCTAATTGGACTTTAGTTTACATTCTCTCTGCCTTGATTAGCATGGGACTTGGAGCAGTTAATGAAATTGTTGAATTCATTGCAACAGTAAGCATTACAGAAGTCAACGTCGGAGGATATTACAATACTGCTCTTGATTTAATAGCAAACGCAATCGGGGCTTTTTTAGCTATTTTTGTTATGAAAAAAAGAAAGTAACTTATTAAGGATAAAACAGAGTATATAAAAAGTTTTAAACAAAGAAAATCAAGATTTTTTATGATTAGTCACGATGAGTTAAGACCTAATAACTATATTCTAACCCAATTACAAGTAGGATGTAGGGAATTTGATATTGCTATAATAAAAGTTAAAGCTTTAGGCTCTGGACAAATCTCTTATTTAGTAGACTATCCTGATTCTGAATCATTGGAGGAAGAGTATGCTAGTTTAGAGGATTTAACACCAATTCCATTAAACAGAAAGTGGAAAGAGCTATTAAATGTAAATTTTGAATTTCCTTCTTGGATAAAACATGTACACGAGCTACAAAATTGGTATTACTGGGCAAATGGAAAAAAGGAGCTGGATGATTCTAAGATTCCAATATCAGAGGGAGATAATGTCCCAAATAGCCATTTAGAGGAATTAATAAAAGAAGGCTAATCTTAAAATATAAAAACTGCTTCTTATTTTACAAGTCATGCCAACTAGAAAAAAGAGAGAACAGGGCAGGAAGAATAGGGCTGCGGGAACGAGGTTTGAAGCTAAGGTAAGATCTGAAATTGAAAAAATGGGCTGGACAGTAAGCAAATGGATGAATACTGTTGACTATGAAGCTAAAGGTAAAACTGGAAAGCTGGTTCCTGCTAAAAGAAAATACAATCCTTTTCTAAAAGTTCTTGGAATCGGAGTAGGATTTCCTGATTTTATTTGCTTTAAAAAAGTTGCAAATGGAAATTATGAGGTCATTGGCTTAGAGGCAAAAGGAAACGGCTATCTGGATAAAGTTGAAAGAGGGATGTGTCATTGGCTAATTGAAAATAGGATTTTTTCAAGGATTTTAGTAGCAAAAAAAGGGAAAAAACGCGGAGAAATTGAATTTATAGAATTCAAAGACAAAGAGTAGGTTTAATTGCTATATTCTGAAGCAATAAATCTTATAATCTTATTTTGTATAAGTAATTTATGGAGAGAAAGGTTTTGTTATTGATATTGGCTATTATCTCTTTTGTCCAATTTATCTCTGCTATTTGTGAAGAAGGGCAAGTCGACATAAATTCTGCTTCTTTGGAAGAACTTGATAAACTAACTGGAATAGGTCCTGCAAAAGCACAAGAAATAATAAATTCAAGGCCATTTAGTTCTGTTGACGATTTAATAAAAGTTAAAGGAATAGGAGAAGTAACTCTTAGTAACATAAAAACTCAAGGATTGGCTTGTGTTGAAGACGAAGAAAATGAAGATAGTGGTACAGAAAAAGATTTGAAAGAAAAAAATAAAGATGATGCAAATAACAGCACCAATAATGAAAATAGATCTGAAATAGAAGAGCCAACTATTAACAATTTATCATCTAATCAGGAAGTAGAAAAAGAAACAATAGTATTAAATCCATTGAATCCAAAAGTTATAAAAACAGATGAAGCCAAAGGTTTACAGAAAAACATCGCTCTCTGGGGATTTGCGGTTTTTTGTGTTTTGATTGCTGTTTTGTTTATAATAAAAAGAAAGAGGTATAAAAACGAGTTTAGGTAAGCAAAAATAAAGGTGTTCAAATGACAGATGATACAAAAATAAGGGTAATTATGATTTTTGACGTAATAGGCAGGCCTCCAAAACATCTTATAGAAAGCCTGGAAAAACTGATAGAAGAAATAGACAAGGAAAAGGGTGTTAAGGTAAAAATGAAAGACATAAAAGAGCCGACTTTTATGAAAGACCAGAAAGATTTTTACACAACTTTTGCAGAGGTTGAAGTAGAGATTGACGAGGTTTTGAATCTAGCTATACTTCTTTTCAAGTATATGCCGGCACATCTCGAGATTATTTCTCCTGAGATTATTGCAATTTCGAATAACAGCTGGAATGACATACTAAATGAACTTACTAGGCGTTTACACGCGTATGACGAGATTGCGAGAATCATGCAGAACGAAAAAATCATATTATTGAAAAAAATTGAAGAACTTGGCGGAAACATTCAGGATTTGATGCCGAGACCTCAAGTGCCAATGCAAGAAGAAAAACCAGTGAAAAAGAAAGCAAAGGGAAAGGCTAAGAAGAAGCGATAATTCTATTTGCTTTAAGGATTTTTTGTTCTGTTAATAATTCTGCTAAGATATATTTTTCTCTTAAACTTTCAATTATTGCTGCCTTAACTTCATTACCATCATAACAAGAATATTGTTCTAAAGCTTGGGCTAATAAATCTGGGTTGTAATGAGCATGATAATCTAAAAATTGCCATTCCGGGCTTTTAAATCTCATAAGTCTTTGCTCTAAATATTCTGTTCCAAGAGTTTTTGGGATTTTCCTTCTTTCTTCTTCAATGCGTCTTTCTATTTCTTTTTTGCTTAATCTTAAGAATCTTTCAATTCCCATTTAAGAAATAGACAAAAATTATTTATAAGTATTTATGAGGTTAAAAGTATCTTACCTCTACTTAGGGAATTTAATTTGGGGTTTTACTTTTTTATATCTTTTAAAGAACCAGAATAAAAGCAAAACCACAAAGACCACTAATAACCATCCTATTATTTTTCCTGTTGAGCTTTTTTTAACTTCTTGACACGTTGCTGGTTGAATACAGCAAACGCCATCTTTTGTGTCTGCAGTTTCTCCGCTGCATTTATAGTTTTCAGTGCAAACTGTTCCTTTCAACTGAACACATGTTGTCACAATCACCACCTCTTTGCCTTGTTCGTCTTCTGGTGGCGTGTAATCTTTGGTAAAATTTAGAATGAGTTTGAAATCAGACGTGAAATTCTCTGATTCTGCACTTATCTCTCCCTCGACAAGCTTTTCTTCTGTGTCTGACTCTATTGTTATTTCAACCTTCTCTGAAGAATTTACTTTGATGTTCTTAGAAGAAGTTATGGTGACATAAGGGCTTAGCGTTAATGGGACGAAAAAAACCATATCTTTTATTTCTGTTTCTCCGGTATTCATAATGTAAATAATTCTCTTGGATTTTGAGTCTGTAGCCATTGAAACTCTAACAATACCTGGCTCGAATTTGAAGCTAGTGCCTGGTTCTGATCCAGGGGTTGTTTCCCCGTTAGTTGTTCCAGAATTGTTTGTTCCGCCATTAGTTGTTCCAGAATTATTTATTTCTTCTCCACTAGTTAAATTTGAAGTTATAAAAATAGGGATTGTGTAAGATGTTTTTTCAGAGCTCAGTTTTATTTGTTCTGAAAACGATTTCTCTTGATTTTTTAGCTGAAAGCTTATTTCTTTTATCTCGCCTGAATTGACATTTACAGAATCTTGAACTAAAAGGTTGTCACTGGTATCGATATTTATTGTAATTTGATTATTTTGCAAATTCTGAACTTCAATCGAAAAATCAGTGTCATTAATTACAAATCCAGGTTCTATAGAGAAATCAGAAATATTTTCATTGATTGTGAAGTTTTTTACGATATCTTCTTCACTTTCCTGTGCTCCAGTCATGTATCTTACATTTTCTAAAGCTAAAGAGTAATTTCCTTGGCTTTTTCCAATGAGTAATGCATAAATGTAAAAATCATCATTCATCTCTGAAATTTCGTAAACCATAGGAATTCGCACATGCCCGCGATAAAAAAAGACATTATTGCTTGTTGGCTTGTCAATAAAATTTCCAGAAAGCTTTGCTATCAAAGCTTCGCCTTGGCTGAAACCAGAGGAATTTTCTGCTCTTATAAAGTTTATTTCTGCGGCTGAAATGAGAGACAAAGAAACAAAAAAGATTGCTAATAGTAAAAATAATTTTAAAGATAATATAGCGGAGTTTTTGTTGTTAATAGTTAAATTATCTCGGCTATTATTAAAATATTTATTACCAATTCCTATTTTTGGATTATACATATAACATTAAGAAAAAACAGCTTAATAAATTTTAATGTGTTAGATTAATTTTATTTTTTAAAGCTTGGAAAGTTGTGGTTTTTTGGTTTGTTTTAGGATGGGTGCTTTTTTGGTATTTTCCATGACACAAGATTTATATACTTAATATATATGTTATGTATATATAACATAAAGAGCAAATAAAATGGTACAAGCAATGATTGAAATTCCTGAAGAAGCAAATCAAATATTAAACATAGTGAAAGCAAGGTACAACTTAAAAACTAAAAGTGAGGCCATTGCAAAAATCGTTATTGAATGTGGAGGAAGTATTTTAGAGCCAGAATTAAGGCCAGAGTATTTGGAAAAGTTACAGAAAATAGAAAGAGAGAAAGGAATTAAGTTCAAGAACATATCTGAATTGAGAAAAATAATAGAGGGCTAAATGTATAATTATGAGGTGATGCCCAATTTACAAAGAATTCTTAACAAATTACTAAAGAAAGATAAGGCTCACTGTAGACAGGTTATGAATAAAATTGAAGAGATTATTAATTCGCTAGATGTGGAACATTACAAAAATTTAAGATATGATTTAAGCGACTACAAAGGGGTTCATATCGGGCATTTTGTTCTTGTTTTTAAATTTGAAAAAATAAACAATAAGATTAAGTTTGTAGATTTTGACCATCACGATGTTATATACAAAAAAGATAGGTTTGGTAAATAATTATTTTTTTCTGCCAAAAACCATCCCAGCCAATCCAAAAATAAAGAGAAAAACTCCAAGCAAACCAGTTGTCGTGCCTAATGTTCCTATTGCGTTTCCTGTTGACTTCAGAGATAAGGCACCGATAGCAATGCCGGCGATGATTGAGGCAAAGAAAACGCCGACGCGGCCTTCGATGCCGCTTGGTTTCTGTTGTTTTCCTTGTTTTTCTCTTTCCATTCTTTCTACGAAATATCTCACATCTTCAAAATCCCCTGGTTTTGCCTTACCTTCTTTGGCTGCTTTTTCAACAACAGCCATTAATTTACTTAAAGCTATATGGCTTTTCCCAAGTCCAGCATATATTTCTGCAGCATAAATCGCTCCACTAATATAACTATCTTCTTTAGCTTGCTCCATCGTTCTGCGGGCTAAAGCTCTCAAATCTACTTCATCTAATGCATGGCCTTCAATTTGTAGATATCCATCAATTCCGCCTGTAATATGTGCGTAACCTTTTGCTTCACTATAAAAACTAGGGATATGACTTGCCGCCCTTTTAGAAACTCCTTCATAACTTTTTCTAAATGGGGCAGATTTTCCTGATGACTTTTTCCCCTCAAGTTCGTCCAATTTTTTTAAGTAGTCACTCACCTTAAGTTCGTCCAATTTTTTTAAGTAGTCACTCATCTTTTATCCTAATATTTTCCTCTTTTTATTTATTGTGCTTATTTTGTATATTTTTTATTTACTTCGCCATCTCTTTCAGTTTTTTCAAAACTTCATCGAGTTCTTTCTGCGCTGTTGATTTTGGTTTTGGTGCTGGTCTTTGTGGTGCTCGCGCTTGAGATGATTGTGAAGGCGGAAGCATAATTCTTCTCTCCATAGGCCTCATAAGCACGATGCATTGGAGCACTTTGTGTTGATCTAAATGGGGGATAACCTGGCGGTCTTGACATTGAAAATGGCGATGATGGCGGTGATGATTTTGAGCCACGTCCTTTAGACATTCTAAGCCAAAGCATTCTTAAATTGTTTCTGAAGATTATTCCTACTACCACTAAAACGATTAAGATTAGTAAGATCCATATCCAAAGAAGGCTTCCTTTGTCGTCTGTCGTTGAAAGTTTTGATACGCAACAAGTGTTGCCCGTAAATTCGCAACTATATGAAGCACTTTCTTCTCCTGAATCACAGCCATAAGACCTGCAAATACCCTTATTTGCCTCACAATCAGAAAGAGTTTCTCCTCCTGTTTCTTGAGCTTCACAAGTGCCACCACTGGTACAACAATTCTGCCCGACGACATCAGAAGCGCTTAGAGGAATCCCGTCTATGCATACTTTATTAGAAGAACAGGCATTTCCGCCTTGCTCAGCACATGTTGGTTGTGCTGGTTCAACAGTACAGCATACTTTTGGCGCTGGGCAATCATATTCTGAAAGAACGTCGCCAAAGTTTTCATCACAGGCTGAAAAAGTAGTGCAAGAGAAACCTGCTTCTCCACAACTAAAGATTTCTGTTCCTGTGTCATTTTCTCCGTCGCCCTCGTCGTCTCCGTCTCCTCCACCACCGCCTCCGCCTGAAAAACTTCTTGGCCAAATAGAAGATAAAACAAATGCTGTGTTTCTTACGTTATTTTCCCAGCAACCATTTGGGTTTTGAACAGAAAGCAGCCATTCTTTAGAGTTTGTTTTTTCCTGTAATGTTTCCTGCTGGAATGGGAAAAGTGCTAATGCTGTATCGTAAAATTTGTCTCCTGATTCAGACCAGTATTTCTTGCTTTTTTGTTTTGAAAGAAGAGAGGTTCTGTGGTCTAAATTTGAAGTTATGGTATAAAGGAATGCGTCTGGAATAAACACTTTGTTATCTTCTGCAACTGTGAGCAGGTAAGGCAGATAAGAAGAAACGTCTTTGCCCAAGGAATCCAAAACAAGTGACGCCCAAAGAGTTCCTTCGTAGTTGCATACGTTGTTTTGTATGAAACAGGAAGAATCTACTTTTTCTGATGTTGTGCCGCTGGCTGCTGCAGACGAAGATTCTGGTGAAACATGGATTGTTGACGACGAAGGCTTTTTGAATAACAAAGTTGTAAGAAATCTTTCGTTGCAGGAAATTTCAAATTCCTCGTCAAAACACGAAGGAGCTATTCTAAGCCAATAATCATTTTCTGCAAGAGTTAAACAACTTCCTGCGTTACTTGTTATTTTTTTGTCGGCGCCGATGTTTACATTAAATGATTGTGAAGAATAAGATATTGTGCATGTCGTAGGTTGCGCGCTTTCGATTTCCAAAAACCATGTTAAATCTGTTGTTCCTCTTGATTGATTAAGAAGCCAGGACTGTGCTTTTTCTGTGTTTGCGCCAGCATCGTCCAAGGCAAGAACTGCCTGCGCAGTTGTTTTTAATCTGCAGTTTCCTGTTGGCCAGCATTCCTCGCTGTTGGAAGAATCAGAAATAAGTTCTGTTTTACATTGATTAACCGCAAGAAGCGTAAATATTTTTTCTTCTGTTGTAAGTGACGAACATAGTGTCGAAGTGTTAACTTTGTCCTTTAGACAAGTATAAGCCAAATCAATTTTTTGCTTTTCTTGGGTTGTGTTCAATGCGGCATTAACTGAACTAAGGATTGCAAAGACCAAAACCATGAAGAGAAATAAAAACAACACCTCTTTTTTCATAGTATCTAGAGTTAATTCTTGTTTTTAAATATTTTTGAGATATTTGAATATTGGTATCGCTCGCTTCGTTCGCTGGTTTGCTTCGCTACGCTCAGATATATACTAAAAATTGTTAATATAAAATCTGTTGGGCTTCTATTAAAAATGTGTTTTAAGGGTGGGGCGGGTGGGGAAGAGTTAATTTACACATACTCTAAAAAATCTTCTCTTGAAATATGGGCATCTCTTAGAATTGCTAATAGTGTTCCCCTGTCTAACTCGGGATGCAAAGGAACTGTAAGAAAAACCAAGTCATTCGTGAGAGTAACATGACTTCCTCTTTGTCGTAATGTTCTGAAACCAAAAAATTTAGTGAGAATTTTTATTACTTCTACGCCTGATATTCTAGGCAATTTGGGCATTTTATTTACTTAAAGAAATCACTCTATTATTACTAAATTTGACATTTCCTTTTTCTATCATATATTCAACCATTGATTCAAGATGTAATTGAACTGCTTCTTTTAGGTTTTTCTTTGCTTCTTGTCTTGTCTTGCCTTGGGTAGTAACTCCTAACTCAGGAACTCTTGCAATGAAGAATTTTTCTCCTTTATGTATATCAACCGTTAATTTCATATTTATTTCAAACAGAAGATATATTTAAATGTTTTCTGGTGCGATATTTTTTATCTCTTCGAACCAAAAGCTATTCCCGCCAACCCAAGAATAAAAAGAAAAACTCCTGCTAAGCCTTGAGTTGTTCCAGTTACATCTGAAATAACATGCCCTGTTGAGCCCAATGATAAAGCGCTAAGCGCAAGACCGGCAACGGTGAAGAGAATGAAAACTGGAAGTTTATGATTAGCCATTTTATTACTAACTTTCTCTTCTTTTTAAAATTATCTTTAGTTTTCTGCGCGTTTTGCCTTTCTTCTTTTTACTGAATTATCTGTATTTTGAGCATCCTGAGAATTTTGGAAGTTTTTCTGCATGCTTTTTTTTACCATGTAATTCACGGGATTTTTATAGCGGAGTTCTTCCTCTGTCGGTGAAATCCCGATTCCTTTGTAATAGTCTTTGTCATAGTTTGGCGGCGGTGCGGTTTTATTTCTATAACTCCATGAAATCTGAGTTTGTATGTAGCCTTTTTTTAATGGAATTTCGTTTTTTTCATTCCATTCATAAATTTTCTTTTCAAAGATGTCTTTGTCGAGTCCTATTGATCTAAAAAAATTTATTAGAACAAACAACGCTCTTTTGCGCCCGTCTGCCATGCCTTGCAGAATTTTCTTTATTGATGGCGGCAAAAGTTCTTCTGAAAAATCAGAAAGCTTAATGGGCTTAAAGTCAAATTCTTTTCTTTGGTTTACGTCTCCTTGTATTTCATCAGGGTTTTTGTTTTTGTACCAATCTAAAGCTTCTCTGAGAATTTCTGTGGCTTCGCCTTCTTTGGAATCCGGCATGAAGGCCCTAATTTTTACTTTTAACGGATCTGCATCTCTTGGCTCGAAGTCTTTTATTTCTTCTGGATTTAAAACAACGCTGGCCAAAGCTGTTTTTTCATGTAATGAGTAAGGGGCACGAAAAAGGTGCCTTGATGAAACAAGAATTAAATCAGGCATGACTTTTTTCGCGAAGTCTCCTGAAGTTTCATCGCCCTTAATGTATTTTTTAACAGTCGCATATTGGGCCTCTGTTGTCTCTGTTATTTTTTTAATCAAGTCATCTTTGCATGCTTCCATTATAAATTGTGTTAAAATTCGCGGCCATGTGGGAAACATTTCGCTGGTTTTTACTTGATTAATTTCCTTGGGGAATGCTTTCCACGGCACGATTATATGGAATCCCTTGCTGCCGCTGAACTTGATTCCTATGTTTTTAACTCCATAAAATTTCAAAACACGTATTATTATTTGTGCAAGGATTTTACTGTAGTCAAGATATTTGCTGTCTATATCCAAGATAAGATCCCAGCCAATTCGCAGTTCGTTGAGCTGTTTTTCAGTCATTCCTGTAAGGAGAGAAAGAGGCTGTGACCAAAGCTCTTCAGAACAGTGAAAGCTTGTTGCTCCTCCCTTGACAAGTTCAAAAATATCCCCTAAGTACTCAAACGCGTCCGGGCGCTTTCCAAAGGCCTCCATCATGTAGCTTGGGACAACTTCTCTGTTTTTTGAAAATTCAAATATCGCTTTCTGGACGTCTGGCCTTGAATAGTAAAGCTGTGTTATTTTTCTTATTCTTTGTTCTTTGGTGCTTTTCTCTAAGTCTTTTCCCACATCTTTTTCCATGTCAAATTTAAAGGTAAAACATTTATATAATTATACAATATGAAATCGGTGCTATAGATATAAATATACTTCATGATAACAATACTTAAAAGCAGAACCTGTTTTTTGGTGTTGAGGTTCCGCTCCTATAATTAAAATGCTAGTCAGACTTGAAAATCCAGGACTTTTATCTAGGGTAGTGGAAATTATTTCCGAGCTTGTGACAGAAGTAAGAATGAAAGTCAACGAATCAGGGTTGAGCATAACTGCCATGGATCCTGCAAATGTTTCAATGGTTAAGTTTGTTCTTCCAAAAAGTTCTTTCTCAATGTTTGAGACAGACAACGAAGTTCTTGGAATTAATCTTGAAAACCTAAAAAGAGTTTTAAAAAGAAGCGGGCCCGGAAGTTCTTTGATTATGGAAAAAAAAGGCAATGTGCTCAACATTCAAATTCATGACAGAATAAAAAGAAATTTCAACTTGGCTTTAATAGAAATTGAAAGCGAGGAAAAAGAAATACCAAATCTTGAATTCAGCTCTGTAATAGAATTAAATTCATCTGATTTCGTGGATTCTGTTGAAGACTGCATGGTTGTTGCAGACGCGTGCTCATTTATCGTTCGGGAAGGGAAATTTATCATAGAAGCGCGCGGCTTGAATTCTGCGATGTCTGAATTTTCAGGAGACGAGGCCAAGATTCAGGCAGAAAACTGCAAATCACGATACAGCTTGGAGTATTTGCAAAAATTCGTCAAAGGTGCGAAACTTTCTGACCGGACGCTTTTAAAATTTGCAGATGACCACCCTCTTAAAATAGATATAAAAAACGGCTTCATGGAACTTTCTTTTCTTTTAGCGCCAAGAGTTGAAACTGAAGATTGAATCGTAAAATTCAACGAAATCCCAACAAGATTTATAAATAAAATTTCCTTGTATAAAACATGAAAAGAGGTGATTCTTTTATAGTAAATAAAGGCGGACAAGTAACTGTTTTCATTATTGCTGCTATTTTGATTGTGGCGCTTGTTGTGTTGATTTATTTTTTGAGGCCGGGAACAACAGTCACGACAGGGTTCGATGAAAAAAGCCCTAATGAGTTCATACAGATATGTATTGAAAATGATTTAGAGGATACTGTCAATCTTATTTCATCACAAGGCGGCAGTGTGAATCCGGAAAATTTCATTCTTTACCAAGATGATAAAATAGAATATCTTTGCTACACGACAGAATATTACAAAACTTGCAGCGTTCAACGGCCATTGCTAAAAGAACATATTGAATCAGAAATTGAAAACGAAATAAAACCTGCTGTAGTCAATTGTTTTAACGAGCTGAAAAACAGTTATGAATCAAGAGGATATACTGTGAACTTGCGGCCTGGAAATGTAAGAGTTGAATTGCTTCCAAAAAGAGTTGTGGCAAGATTTAATTATACTTTAACTACGACGAAAACAGATACAGAAAGGTATGATTCTTTCAATGTTGTTTTGAACAATGGTCTTTATGAATTGGTAAGCATAGCAAATAGCATAATTGATTGGGAATCAGAATTCGGAGATGCAGAAACAACACTTTACATGAGTTATTATCCGGATTTAAAAGTTGAAAAGCTCAATCAGGTAGATGGCTCAACAATTTATATCTTAACAGACAGAAACACGGGAAATAAATTCCAGTTTGCATCAAGAAGCGTTGCATGGCCTCCTGGCTATGGAATTGATGAAGTTGCAACGAATTAAAATGATGAAAATATATTTTGATGATAAAAAAGAGAAAAAGAGTTTTAATAAGTTAAAAGAAAATAGTATGGTTATAAATTTCAATTCTGTGGGTTTTTACATTAACAAAAGCGTAAATTATGAACGACTGGAAGGAGCGAGTTATTAATATGGTAAAAAAAAGTTGGTCTATGTTGATACTCGGAGTATTTATATTAACAATTTTAGTATTTTTATCAATTAATCAAGTATCTGCTGTCGGAGAAACTTTTGTCTGCGCTGAAAAAACATTGAGCGGTGCATGGTGTCAGAATGTTCCTGCAAATCAGGTTAACACAGCTATAAACCCTATCACTGGCCAGCGTTATCGCCAAGCTTCAACTTCATGTGAAGCCACTGCATTTTGCAAGCTTGGAACATGTGTTAATAACAGAGCAGGAGAATGCCGTCCTAACGTTCCTCAAGTAGTTTGTCAAGAAAGCAACGGAGTCTGGCTTCCCGGAAAACCAGATGAGATTATTCAATGCCAATTGGGTTGTTGTTTGCTTGGAGACCAAGGAGCGTTTGTAACACAAAACGAATGTAAAACTCTTTCTTCTGATTATGGAATTCCATCAAATTTCAGGTCAGATATAAAAAGCAATGAAGCCTGTCTTGCAAGTGCAAATCCTGACGTAAAGGGTGCTTGTGTTATTGATGATGGCATCGAAAGAAAATGCAAACTTTTAACGCAATCAGAATGCCAAAAACTTGAATCAAATTCTGGAAGTTCTGAGGATACAACAATAGAATTTCATGAGGGGCTTTTGTGTTCTGCAGAATCTCTTGCTACAAATTGCGGAAGATCACAGAAAACAACATGTGTTGAAAATAAATTTGAGGTTTATTTCTTAGACACGTGCGGGAATCTTGCAAATATTTACGATGCATCAAAAATAAACAATCAGGAATACTGGACCAATATAAAAGAAAGGGATGAAAGCTGCAACCCAGATGAAGGCAATGCTGGCTCTACTACATGTGGAAGCTGTGATTATACAGCTGTACCCGGTAGTACTTGCAAGCCTTTTGAGCGTGGCAACAAGGCAACACCACAACCACAATACGGAAGTTTTGTCTGTGCGGATTTAAGTTGTGAATATCAGGGCAAAAAATATGAGCACGGAGAAACATGGTGTGCTACCTCTACAGGAATAAGTCAAAACTTGCCTGGAAGCCAGCATGGAAAATTTGTTTGCTATAATGGGGAAGTTACCACAGAGTTATGTGATCCTTTTAGGGGAACACTCTGTATTGAAGATGAAGTTGTTCCTGGATTTAGTTCAGCAAGATGCAGGGCAAATGAATGGCAAGAATGTACTTCTATGGATAATAAAAAAGACTGTGAAAATCGCGATAAAAGAGACTGTAAATGGTTAGAAGGGCAAACTTTATCATTATCAGGATTTCGTGACGACGAAGGAAAACCCTTTGTAGTCAATAGTGAAGGGCAACTTGTGCCAAAAGCAGAGGTTTCTGGTGACGACGATGAGAAAAAGGGTGCTGCATGTGTACCTCTTTATCCTCCCGGATTTGATTTTTGGGCTCCTGAAAGTAAGGCAACAGATATATGCCTGCTTGCAAGTGATAATTGCTTAGTGAAATTTGAAAAAAGTTTGCTCGGTGGTTTGGATTGGGACTGCAAAGAAAATTGTGAATGTGCTGGATTAAGAAAGGGCGATCCTCCGAACAAATTCATATTAGAATTCTCACGTAATAAATGGGCGAATGATAGAAATAACATGTGCGTTGCTCTCGGAGATTGTGGAAACAAAAGCAATTACATAGAAATTAAAGGCTATCACAGCGAAAACCCTGTTGTAAGAACTAAAAACTATGAACCTGAGGAGTCTTAATAAGTTGAAATGAAAAATAAAATAAAAAAAAGTGTTGTAATAAGCCAGATAATTATTCTATTAGTAAGTATTATTGCCTTTTCTTATTTTGTTGGAAGCGAGTTTCGTGTTGTAAATGCTTTATCTCCAGTGCCTATTCCCACTACAAAATCCACTATAAAAGCGTTAGCGCCATCAGAGTCTGGCAGCGATTTGTCTGGTTTAGAGAGAGCGGAGCAGACTGAAACAACATCGATACAAGTAACTGGTGAGGTAACCAGACTTGGTGGAGGAGGAGCTAGGGGGGTAGCCGAGCCTGGTGGTAGGAGGGGTGGAGCAATTGGAGAATCAGTAGGTAAAAATATTGGGCAAGTGGGTGGCAATGCTTTTACAGCTGCAGGTATTTACGCTGGCCTTAGAGGGTTCTTTAGCCAAGTTGATTTTTTAGATCCATCAATTGAAAAAGCAATTTCAGCTGGGGTTTCTATCGGTGTTTTTGCCTCAATGACATTAAAAGACCTAGGAATAAATGCAATTTTGGGGATTAGCGCTCCAGTTATTGGTCTTATAGTTGCTGTGGTAATTTTTGCGGTTTTTGCCAAAGATGTAAAATATGATCTTTATTCTTTTACATGTTATCCTTGGGACGCGCCTTTGGGCGGACAGTATTGTGACAGGTGTAATAAAGGGGGTTTGCCATGCACAGAATATCAATGTGAAAGTCTTGGGCAGGCATGTGAACTTGTTAATAAGGGGACAACAGAAGAACTTTGTATCTGGAAAAACAGAGACGACGTAACACCTCCTATAATGCAACCATGGCAGCAAATCCTTACAACAGGTTACAAATATATTCCAGATAGTACAACTTCTCCTCCAAACAGGGGATGGAAAATTGTGCCTGAAACAAACGATAATGGATGCGTGGCCCCCTTCATTGCTTTAAGGTTTGGTGTCACTCTTAATAAAGCGGGAAAATGTAAAGTTGATTTCTCAAATAAAAATAATTTTGATACAATGGAACATTTCTTAAGTGAAGGTAGAACAAGGTATAACCATTCATTCCAAACAAATATCCAAAGTCCTGATGCTCTTGAGGCGGAAGGCATAACCCTTGCAAATGGGGGACGATTCTCAATTTATTTCAGATGTCAAGATGAAAACGGAAATCCAAAAGGAGACTCTCCATCAGCCTTTACGATCTTTAAATTCTGTGTTGATAATGGGCCAGATAAAAGACAGCCAGAAATAGTAACAACAAGTATTTTAAACAATTCTCCAATACCATTTGGACAAACTTCTGTAAATCTCCAGGTTTATGTAAATGAACCAAGTGAATGTAAGTGGGACAGACTTGATAGAGCCTACGATGATATGGAAAACCAAATGACATGCAAAACAGGAGCACTTGAATTCAATGCACAGATGCTTTATCAATGTGCAACGACTTTAACTGGCTTGATAGATAGAGCAGATAACGAATTTTATTTCAGATGCAAAGATCAGCCACATTTGAAAGGAACTCCTGAAGAAAATAAAAGAAATACAAACAAACAGTCATACAAATTCACATTGAAGGGGACAGAGCCTTTGGTAATAGATTCTGCAAAACCAAACTCAACGACGATAAAAGATTCGACAGATGTGATAAAAGTAAAGCTTGAAGTAAAGACCTCTGCAGGATATGATGAAGGAAAGGCATTGTGCTCTTATGAAGGACCTGGAACAGGTGGAAACTTCAATGAATTTTTCAATACAGGAACACACGAACATTCTCAGGATTTATTCCTTACAGCAGGAGACTACATTTATGATATTCAATGCATAGACCTTGGAGGAAATGTAGACACAAAAACAATTAGTTTCAAAGTAGAAACAGACACAATCGCACCTACAGTTGTTCGTGTCTTCAGACAAGAAAACAGTCTGAAGGTGATTACGAATGAAAAAGCACAATGCGTATATGGAAACTTTGGCTGTGATTACTTGTTTAAGGATGGCACAAACATGACTAAGGCTGTTAATGGAACAGAGCATTCAACTGCATGGAACACAAACAAGATTTTTTACATAAAATGCTCTGACGAGTTTGGAAACCAGCCTTTCCCTAACGCATGTAATATTATTGCGAAGCCGTTTGAAGTTAGGAGTGATTGATTTTAAATCGCTTTACACTTCGTTTGATGGTAGAAATAAGATTTTAATTTTAAGGAATTGTCAAATCTTGTTTGTAATTCTTTTGCTTCTTGAGAAATTCTTAATAATGTTCTTCCTTCTTTAGCATACCTAATAAGAGGTATGGTGTCTGATACTATTGTTAATCTTTCTCCAAGAACGTTTTCACCCATATCTAAAGAACCTCTTTCATAAATGTCTAAGCTACCGTCTTCCCAAAAATCTCTGTAGTTTGTAACATAAAGACTGAAGGGAAACCTTACTCGTGCTATTTGAATTGTTTTAGTTGGGACCCCACTATAGCTACTATAATAACATCTTCGCATATATTCTTCTTTACCTATAATCCCACTCAGATATAAAAATCCCAGTCCAGCCCCGCTTAAACTCAAAATAGCTAAAGCACTTAATCCAGCATCCGCTATTTTTCTTAGCGCGTTTTTCTTTTTATCTTTTCTTTTCTGTTGTTTTATTTTATATTTCATTTTGATTTTTTACTATTTACGTAAGTTATTATGGAGTTAACATGGATCTGAGAGCATTAAAGTCTCTAGCTAAATCTTGGAATCTCTCTATATCTTGAGCTTTCTCTGGATATTCATCTTGCAGTCTAAGATATGCTCTTTCTTTTATTTTATCCCCAATAAATAAACCAGGAAGAGCTGAAAGCATAGATCCTCCAATAAAATAAGAAATATAATTCACTATTTCTGGTGCTCCAGAATCCCTTAAAAATCCAGTAGAATAACCAATTGATGTTCCTACTAAGCCCCCAATAATCAGGGCCCATTTAGAATATTTATTGTTAATATCATTCACATCTGCGATTTTTTTTCTTAATTTTGGGCTAAATCTTCCAGCTAGTTCATCGCTTTCTCTCAAAATATCTTTCAAATTCTTATTAATTTTTCCTATTCTAGTTTCCATAATTAAACGGCATAAAATTATCTTTTTATATATTGTGTTCCCCTTAGGGGGATAAAAATAGAAAGATTTTTATATTTGGAAATTAAATTTAAGATATGGACACTAAGATACTGGAAGAGATTGGACTAACGCCTGGCGAAGCTAAGGTATACTTGGCTCTTTTAAAAATAGGCCAAAGTTCTACAGGAGCTATAACCAAGGAGTCTCAGGTTTCCAGATCTAAATTATATATTATTCTTGATAAACTAACTAAAAAAGGATTAGTAGGCTCCTTAATAAGGGGGAAAGTAGCCTATTTTAGTGCTATGGAGCCAAAAAGAATTATTAATTATTTAGAGGAAAAAACTAAACATTTTAACCAGCAAAAAGAGATAATTCAAAAAATACTCCCAGAACTAAAACAAAGGGCCAGAAAACAACAAACGGAAGCCATATTATACTTGGGATTTAAGGCAATAAAGAACTTCTATCTTAATATTTTAGATGAACTATCGCCAAGAAGTACTTATTATGTTATAGGTGCTACTTACGGAGAAAATAAACCGGGAGTTAAAGAGTTCTTTGAAAATTATCATAAACAAAGGGCAAAAAAGAAAATAAAAGTAAAAATGTTGGCAAACTATGATATAAAAAGTAAATTGGTTAAAACAACCTCATTAAAATCAGAAATAAAATTTTTGCCAGAATATTTAGTTTCTAATATGACTATCGTTTTTTATAAAAATAAATCTTTTATTTTTTTCTTATCAGAAGAACCAGTCGGATTTTTAGTAGAAAATGAAGAAATAGCCAAGGGTTTTAAATCTTACTTTGATGCTTTTTGGAGAATCGCTAAGAAATAACATATTTTAAATATCAAATTACATAATATTATAACATGAAAACAAAAAAGAATGCACAAATGCAACTTTCATTTGGGATGATTTTTTCCATAATTCTTATAGTGTTTTTTCTTGCATTTGCTTTTTTTGGAATAAGGGCTTTTCTTGGTGTCCAGGATTCTGCAAAAACAGCCAAATTCTTGAATGACTTTCAATCAGACGTAGAGAAAGTATGGAAAAGCGAACAATCCTCGGAAAATGAAGAATACTCCTTACCTGGAAAAAAGTCATTTGCCTGCTTTGTTGACTTTAGTTCTTCGGCAAGAGGTGCAAAAAACGGAATTTACAATGAGCTAAAAAGAGCTTATTATGGAAAAGAAAACATTGTTTTTTATCCATTAGATTTTGAAGGAACTGAATCGGCAGAAATAAAGTATATAGACTTAGCATCAATTACTGAAAATGAAAATCCTTTTTGCATATCAAACGTTAATGGGAAAGTAAAGTTAAGGCTGGTAAAAGATTTCAGTGATAGGTTGGTTAGGATTACAAGAATTGGTGGTTAACAAAGGTATTAAATAAAAATAAATTGTAAATAATATTACTATAGAATAAGTGTTAATTAAATAACTTAAGTTGTTTACATTAAAAACTTAAAATAAAATCGAAGTGGGTTCATATAAAATTAAACGTGATAATTAATAATATCATATGAAAATTTATAATATCAGTTTGGCTTTTACATTAACAATAAAACCAATTATGGGAACGAACGCCCAAGCGTGGTCGTTCGAGAGCGACTGAAAGGAGTGGGTGAGCTAAACATGATAAAAAAAAGAGGCAAAAACAAAAAAGGGCAATTACAGATTTCTTTTGCATGGATTTTTGCAATCATCGTTGGAGCAGTTATCTTGTTTCTTGCAATTTACATTTCTACAAAAGTTATCAAGACAGGTGGAGAAGCAACAACGGCGAAAACAGGAAAGGAAATTTCTGTTTTATTAAGCCCTTTAGAAACGGGATTTGAAACAAGTGTTGTCACGCTGCTTACCATGCCTGTAGAAACAAGAATCTACAACGAGTGCAGCACTTCTGAAAATTTTGGAAGCCAGATAATAAAAATATCCCAGAAAAGCTTCGAAAAATGGACAGAAACAGACCTGCAAACAGAGTTTTCAAACAAATATATTTTTTCTGAAGGTGTTGAACAAGGAAAAGATTTCATTATTTTTGCGAAGCCTTTTGAATTTCCCTTTAAGGTTTCTGATTTGATTTATCTTATGTCAAAAGAGAAAAAGTATTGTTTCTTTCAGCCTCCGCGAGAAATAAAAGAAGAACTTTCTGATTTGAATCAGGAAAATATTCTTGTTGAAGATGGTGCATGTCCTGAAAACAGCATAAAGGTTTGTTTTGGGTCTAGCGACGACAATTGTGATATAAATGTTGATGAATTTCAGAAGTCTGTGGAGAAACGCGGGCAGATTGTTTATTATGAGGCTGATTCCCTAATGTATGCTGCTGTTTTTTCAGACAAGAGCATATATGAGTGCCAAGTAAAAAGACTTATGAAAAGAACAAGCGAACTTTCGAAACTGTACGATGAAAAACAACAACTCCTAATGAAACAAGGATGTATTCCAAGCGTAAATCTCTTGCTTTTGGCTAACTCGGCAAATTCCCTAAGAGATTCTAGAGACTTAGCATCTGTAGTTCAGGTATCTGAAGAAATAGGTGTTAAAAATTATATAATGTGCTTTGACAGGTTCACGGTTAAGTTATGGTGATTAATAATAGGAAAAATAAAAATGTTAATTAAAGTAAAAAAGTTAAAAATAAGTTGAATTGAAGCTTATCATTTTAAATTTAAGAGAATTGAGCAAATTAGAATGAAAAAACAAAATAAAGGAAAACGCGGACAAATGAAGATTCAGCAGATGGCTTTCATGCTTATAGCTGTGACTTTGTTTTTCGCCTTGGTTGGGTTGTTTATAGCCAATGTTTTGTTTTCTGGCTTAAAAGAGTCTGCGGCTGTTCTCGAAGAAAGGAATGCGATACTTTTGGTTTCAAAACTTGCAAACTCGCCAGAGTTTTCATGTGGAGAGGCTTTCGGCACTACAAAGGTAAATTGTATAGATTTCGACAAGGTCATGGCTTTAAAGAAAAACATAAAAAAGTACTCTGATGCTGATTTTTGGGGGGTTTCTGGAATAGAAATAGTAAAGATTTATCCTTCAACAGGCGGAAGTAAGTTATGCACTGTGGAAAATTATCCAGATTGCAATAAAATAGAAATTTTGAAACCACAAGGTGGAACAGGAGTTCCAAACTTCGTGGCTTTATGCAGAAAACAAGCCAAAAGTGACGAAGTTTATGATGAAGAGGGAAATTTTGTGGCAGCATATCCTTATATTGCTGACGTGTGTGAAATAGCAAAGATTATAGTTACATATAAGAAGATAAAATGATAAATGATAATTTTGGTTATAGAAGGAAAGAAAGTAAGTTGTTAATAGAAGTAAAATCAAGTTTATGTAAATTGAACCTTATGGGTTTTCACATTAAAAGTAAAATAAATAACGAAAACGAACGCCCAAGCGTGGTCGTTCGAGAGCGAGTGAGTTAAAACATGACAAAAACAAACAAGCGAGGACAGGAAGAAATGGTTGGATTTGCCTTAATTATCATAATCGTGGCTATTGTCATCCTTTTTTTGCTGAGTTTTTCTCTGAAGAAGTCGGGAAAAGAGAATGTGGAAAGCTACGAAGCCGATAGTTTTATACAAGCCACGTTGCAATACACTGCTGAATGCGGTCCTGAAAAAAGAGTTTTCTCTGTTCAAGAGCTTATTTTCCTTTGTGACAGTGAGAAAGCCTGTTTTGAGGCAGCTCCTGAACGGGATTTAGAAGAGATAAATAGCTGTGACCTCCTTAACGAAACTTTGGCAGGGATTTTGGCGCAAAGCTGGAAAACCGGGCAAAATCAGCCCGTAAAAGGCTATGAACTTAAAATAGCTTCAAACACTAAAGAAATTCTATATGTAAAGCAAGGCAATTTAACATCGAACTATAAAGGGGCGCTTCAGGACTTGCCTGGAGCTAATGTTACATTTACGGCTTATTACTAGAAATAGCAGTTAAATTGCAGGTTCTATTTCACCACCATCAGCTCTAATAAGTGCATAATTTGTGCCTGATTCAACTAACATTCTATATATTAACATATTTCCTTGTAAAGTTAGATCGGCTAAAGAAAGCTCTGCAAGATTTCTGCTACTTGATATGTCTACACCCGGTCTTCTATGTCTTATAGATTCGGCAATATCTCCTATTAAGTCAGATTTTTTAAATTCTGCTTTATATTCTAAATTCATTATAATCTATAGGTATTGCTCCTTTTTATTATTTATTGTAATTAATCACAATCCTAAACCTTAATATGTATTGTAACAGTATCAACAATCACTTCTGGCTTGTGGCGAATCCTGCCTTTTATCTTTTCTTCTGAAAGCTCTATGAAGCCAAACCTTTCAAGAAGCCTTATGTCATCAGCCACTGGCTTAAACCTACGATTAAGTTTTTTAGCTAGTTCATAAATAGAACCCGGATTTTGCGTTTTTATTACGTTTAACATCCGTGCTTTTTCATTGCTTAAAAGATGCCTCAACGCAGAGATGCCTTCAAAATCATAGTCTTTTTTAGACGTTGTTGCTGATTTTTTGAACAGTGAAAGAGCTCCTTTTGGCAAGGAAAAAGCTCCTTTTGATTCAGTTATAGTTATTTCCCTTGTTTTTGTGCCTGCCATGTTATTATTTATTGGTTTTATTGGATATTATTCGGGTATTATTCCAAATATCTGAATATCTATTATTTTTTATTATATATTACTAAATAAGTAGTATATGTTAATAAAGATTGTGGTTTTCGTCTCCCTATTTTGAGTATTAATAATGAAGTAACAACAGAAGCTTTATAAATAAAACCTTAAAAATTGGGCTTTGATGAGGCTTGGAAAGAAAAAAGACAGTAAGCTTTTTAAACAGAAATTGGCTTTTACTCAGGCACCGACAACACCTATCCAAGGTGTTCTTTATAGGGATTAGAAAAACGATCAGAAGATCATATTCACACGGCACGATGGCTTACCCTATAGCTGTCGAGTTGGTGAAAGTTGTCTTTGACAACTCTTCAAAAGAGTTGAAAGGAGGTTGAAAAGAGATAAAAAATGAGATTTAATTTTAGGAAAATATCGGCTTTAGCTAGTAGTGCATTGATGATTGGCATGACTGCAGGTATTGCTGCTGCTGCAAACTATCCAGCACCTTTCGTTGTTGGAGGAACAGCAGATGTAGCAGTTGTCTATGGTACAGGTACAGGTGTTTCTGCACTTGACGTTGTTCAGGCAGGAAACATACAATCCAGCCTTCAATCCTTCATGGGTGGAACAACTGGAGGTACAACAGCTTCAACAAGCGGTGAAGTAGTATCATTAGATACAAGCGCTGACAGAATCTGGCTTAATACATCTTTGAATGCTGTAAAGTCAACTATAACAAAGAGTGATCTTCCAACTATTCTTGGAGACTATACTTTCTCTGGGAATGTTGATTCCAAAGTTACATCAACAATAAAGCTTATAGCGGGAACAGCTGCTGGTGGAGAGAACTCTGGAAAAGTTATTTTTGTAAAACAGCCATCGAGTAGTGATGACCCTGTTATTGGTATAAGCATGGGTACAAGCGCTGCGGCACAGCCATTATATAACGCAAGTGCGACAATGGCTGCAATCAACTTCACGAATGCAGATTCAGAAGGTGAGGAAATTGTTCTTTTTGGGCAAACATTCACAGTTGCTTCGGCAACAGACACTGACACTTTAGTTTTGTTAAAACAAGCTGAAAAGGTTAGTTTATCAAGTGATACACCTGCTTCAACAGTTACAGTTGGCGGAAGCCAATATACAATTGAACTTGTATCTGCTTCTGACACTGCTGCTACAGTAAAAGTAACAAATAGTGCCGGCGCTAGTGAGAGTAAAGAAGTTAACGAAGCTGCATCTAAGAAGATTAATGGCGTTACAATTGCAGTTCAAACTGCAGATGAAACAAACTTGAAGTTATCTGCAACTGTTATTGCTGGTTCTGAAAAGATTACTTTAGAAGATGCCGCAACAGTTACAGTAGGAGAAAGCAATGATCCTATTGACGGAACATTAGTATATCTCAATGGAGGTAATACTGGTGGTGGTGATCCTGCTAACTCAACAACTGAGATTGCAATAGCTGTTTTCAGGCCTGATTCAACACATGACGCTATCCTTCCAGGAACATCCTTTGTGGATCCTGTATTCGGAAGCTTCAAAATTGACTTTGCTGGCTTAACTTCACCTTTAGATGATGCAAGCAGAGACATGATTTCTGTTACAACAGCTGGAGATGATACTGTAAGCGTGAAATTCACAGAACAAGGCGGAAATGAAAAAAGCGTTGACTTTGCACACAATGAAAGTTTGATGTGGAGACTTGCTGATGACTCAAACTTCAGCATTGCTATAAGAGAAATGGAAAATCTTTCTTATGCAAGCGGAACTACAAAATATGTTGTAGTTGGAAATGAAGACTATGGACATCTTTTGGAGTTGTACGATGTTTACAACCAGACAAGTGGCTCAAGCGCTACAACAAATGACAGAGTCAAATTCAGAGATGTATTTGATGGAGCAATATATGAAACGACTTTCACAAGTACAGAAGCTGAAGGAACATTAGATGTTGACGGTAAGAGATATACTGTTTACTTTAATGGAACAGGAGAAAGTGCTAGTGTTAAACTGAAGTATCCAACAAGCGACTCATCTGCTACAAATAAATTTGTGGTATTCCCAACAATAGAAACCAAATCAGGAGCTTTAGTTCAGTTCTATCAGCCAACGTCAATAAACTTGTCTGATGTGAATGGAACAAACAACTCTGTATTTGGCGACCACATGAGTGCTACTAATGACTTACTGCTCCCTGATGGAGATGGCTACACAGCTACAACTTTCACATATAATGTAGGAAGCAATGCAACAGATGGTAATTGGACAGTTGGAAGTACGATATTGAACACAACAGGTGCAGCCAACGCAATTCACACGTTGAACTATTCGGTTATTACAGTTGGTGCAGTTAGATACAACTTCACAAACAATGCAACAAATGGTTCTAATTACGGAAGTGGAGGCGTAGCAGGTGTTAACGTAACAACACTATACATGGTTAATCCAGCAGGAACTGGAAATATTGACCAACCTGCGCTTATTGTCTGGGAAAATAAAGACAATAAAAACGAATATCATGTAATAGTTGTGGATCTTGAAGACAATGCTGCAAGTATGGGTTCAAGTACAAATGGAGTCGGAGTAAGCGGAATACTGCTTTCATCTGACTATTACAATGCCTCTGCAACAAGATCAAGCGATAGTGATTTCACAGAATATGCTGATTGGTTTGGATCACATGCT
>JAGVXG010000007.1 GCA_018303885.1 Candidatus Pacearchaeota archaeon | reverse complement strand
AGTTATTCATTACTATTATTTAACTCATTTGGTTATTTATTACATCATATTTGTGCGTCCAATTAAAATGTTTAACTAAAAACCATCACAAAAGAATTTTAAACTTGAATTCCTAAGAGTAAATATAAAAGTTAAATAAAAAGAGTTGATAAAATGCCACAGTCTACATTCACTCCAAACGCGCCTAAAATTGTAAATTGGCCGATGATTATCTTGATTGGCTTTGGTGTAATTATAATTTCAGGAGTCGCATTCATGCTCTTATTTAATAAAAGCGATATAAGAGAGAATACGGGAATTGATAGAAGTTCTGGAGTTGGTTCTCAATCACAATTTCCTGGCTTTGGGACAGGAGAAAACCAGAATAATGTTGAAAAAAGTTCATCAGTTTTAGATCCTTACTTAAAAAATTATGGTGAAAAAGAAGTTGTTTCTGAACAAGGTTCTGAACAAGGAAATGGTGGAGAGAATGTTGTAGAGACAGAAGATGAAAACACAATTAGCAGTGGAACAACAACCGGAACCACTGGAAATCTCCCGAGTATAACAACCACCCCGGGCGATTTCAATAATAGTAAATTACTAATGATTAATTCAATTCCACAAGAAATTTCTTGCCCGGTTTCATTTCAAGGTCAAACAGATTATCTTGGCGGCCCTAATGCAGTTCTTAGAATTCTTCCTTCAGGTTGGAGCTATACTTCAAGTGGAAACAAGACAGGAACTGGTGAGTTAGTTGAGGATATGGTAGTCACTCCGCAAGGTACCTTCCCAATTTGGCCAAATCTTCCCATGGTGTATAGTGTATTCGACCCCAACAAACCACCATATCTTCCAGCAGGATCTGCTGTATATACTGACAATACGATTCGCTGGGCAGACGGAAGATTACTTCGTGATTTTAAAGCAGAAGGAGAAGCACCCATGTTACTTCAGAACGAAAAAACATCAGATGATGTTATGAGGCAATTAAATGGTCAACCTTTAGTAATTGGTCCGGAGAATATCAATAAAGAGTCAGGTATTCCAGACGCTGTTGAAAAAGCCTTCCACCAAGCAGGTATTTCACAGTTTTCATACATATATGAGGGTGTTAAACATTGCTTTTCTCCCACATAAGCTTTTGTGTACACATATTTCTAATTGGACAATCTCTTTTATTGCTTAAATTAATTTTCCCTTTATATTTTAATAAATCATCACAAAAGAATTTATAAATTTAAAATTCATATAAACCTAGTATTAAAAATTCAAAAGAGTTGATAAAATGCCGCAACACACATTCACTCCAAACGCGCCTAAAATTGTAAATTGGCCGATGATAATTTTGATTGGCTTTGGTGTAATTATAATTTTAGGGGTAATTTTATTCTATGCTTTTGATATTAATGAAAATGATATATCAAATAAAAATAATGCTGAAAGAAGTTCTTCAGTGTTAGATCCTTATCTGAAAGATTATGGCGAAGAAGAAGTTGTTTCTGGATTGGGAAATGAAAATGTTGTTTTTGAGGGAAATCTGAACGAAACAACAAATGGCAATAATAATCAAAATAACAATCAAAACAATGACCCAGCACCGTACACTGGTCCACTCACTCTCTCAGTTGTTGCTACTCCAGACATTATCTCGCATCCAGTGGGGTATCCAGTAACTATTACCGCGACGGCGCAGGGTGGTGCGGGTGTTACACAGATTAAAATTTATCTCAACAATGCACCTCTTAAAACGTGTTCGTCTTCGCCATGTGTTTTCGTTACGAACAATGGCTCGGGCACGCCAGATACATACTCCTACTACGCTGTCGCGACCGATACCACTGGCGCGACTGTAACTTCACCCACGAAGACGTACTTGGTTGGAGTTTATGCGCAAAGCGCACCAGTGCTTACCGTATCGCATAGTCCTGCGGGAAATGCTATACCTGCACCAGTCACCATTACTGCAAGCGCAACTGATCTGAACGGAATCGCGAGAATCACGATTTTTGTCGTTTGGTCTTATCCCGAATGCTACGTGTTCGCATACATGGAGTAACTTCGGACTTGGTGGAAATCATTACTACTTTGCGCAGGCGACCGGCTTCTATTACAGTGGATGGGGAACAAATAACAACCCTGTGGACTCGAAAATCACATATTTCAATATAACAGCACTGTCGCCCCGAACTCCGAAGAACTACACCATCGATTCAACTGGACCACCACGTGCAACCATCAGTATTGGCGGGCAAACCGCAACACTCTTTGAGTCAGAGACTAAATCGATAGTCGTCAACGGCGAAACCTACAAAGTTATGCTTTTTCCGCCCATCAACAAATTTTATGATAATCCAACTGCCCGTTTTGGTGTCATATATAGCGATGCGCCTGGCGATTGGTTCAACACTGGTAACCTTGCCGTTGGCGAAATCGCGACGGCCCCACCAGTTCCTGATTCAAGTATATGTCCTCATGGTTTGTATCTGCCCATAACGAATGTGGGTAGCGGGTGCATATCAGAAAAATCGGCAGCTTCTCATCCAGCGCTCACACTCGTTCGGTTGGATGGTATTCCAGTCGGCGCAGGTGTGAATGTGAGATCATATATTATTCCAATAAGAGATACTTCTGGCTTCCAAATCCAATGCTCAATGGATGGACAAGTAGGTGTGGTGAGAGAATACAATGGTAGTGTTGAGAGTAGTTGTTGCGCAGGTCTTGAGCATGTCGATAATGTTCCTGTCCGCACTCTCAACGGTGGTGGTGGTACTGCGACGATGTGCCTCACGCCTTGTGTGAATGGTACGTATCGACAGCGCGATGGAACTTGCGCTTCTACGCTACCAGCAAACTGTATTCCTGCAGGCGGAGCTGTCCTCAATCTCACAAGATACCAACACCCGATAGATATTTGCTGCCCGGGTGCAACATTCTTTGGAATGCGCTATGATTCGCCTGAAAAAGTTTCCGGTGTGAGGATCTGTACACAGTTGTGCACTCAAGGACAATACCGCCAATATGATGGTACTTGTGGTAATGTATAACTTGCCTGCGTGATAGGTGTACCGAACGAGAACCAAGAAAGATACTCCACTTATTTTTTATGATCTAATTAAAGAAAAACAGAATCACCCCAAATACCTGATTTTTCCAGGGCGGGGCTCGAAGATAATTCCTTCTTCGAGAAGTTTTTGGATTTCTTGATTTATTATACCTGGAGAAAATTCACGAAGTTCTGTAATAAGCCTGTCTAGCTCAACACCACCATTTTCTTCAGAGCTTTTTACTAGGCTGAGAATTTTATCTTTGATTGCAATGATTTGCTCTTTTTCTGCGACACTGCCTGTTGTATGGGCTTTATCTTTTTCTGTTTCTAATTTTCTTAACATAAGATATTTTGGATCTTTTTCTTTTATTAGCTCTGGAGCGACGTATGTTTCATTATTCCAGTATCTTAGGGTGCCGATTACAACAACTGTCTGTCCTTGGTAAACATCTTTGAATTTTTCTGAATCATCGCCAAAGACTTTTAGTTTTATTTGCCCTGAACCGTCGTCTAGCGTCAAAAACAGAAATTTTCTTCCATCTTCCCTTTCTTCGCTTTCATACTTTTCGACGATGTTTCCTAAAACATTTACACGATTAACTTTTTTATTTCCAAGCTCGATAAATGAAAGCTTTTCCCCATTCATTACAGGCTTGCCTACTAAAACATCTCCAATTCTTAATTTGTACGCTGTATGACGCTTAAATTGTTGTTCTGCCATTTTTTGTTTGATTTTTTACACTAATTATAAATTGATATACTCGAAATCGTTTACGACTGGTTTCTCGCTTAAAATTTTTTTAACGAACAACTTATCAAAAGTTGTGAGTAATCAATCTTTGAGCAAAGCGAACGTAAATTTAGGGGAGTGTTTTGATGTATCATTTTAAGTCCTTGAAACATATCCGGCTTTTGGACGGTATGTGTCTCCACTGCTATCTAATTTTATTATTGCTTCGCTAATTTCATCCTTTGTGAGACGCCCTTCAAGCTCTTTTTCCAATTCTTCTATGGGAATCATTTTTCCCATTCTGCTTTCTAGTTTGATTATTGTGTCTCTAACAAGAAAAACTTTGCTTCTTTGAGATGTCAACATTCCTCCAGTGCCTTTGTCGATGTCAAATGTTTTTGATTCATAATCATAACCAACTTGCATCAAGTAATATTTCATTATGTCTATGGCTCTTTTTGCGTCTTCTGTTGTTACCTTTAAACTTAATCTCATCTTTGCCGAAGCTTCTGACATTCTTATTAAAGCCTGAAGCTGCCTCGCAGAAATTGGGATTGGCCTTAATGTTCCTTCTGATGAAACAGGCATATTTCTTAAATCAACGTAAAACTTTTTTATTTCTTCTACAGCTTCATCGCCCAGTTCTGGTTTTATTCTTTGTTTTGCGTATGCAACATATTTTCTGAAAAGGTCTCTTGGGATTAACATATCTTCCCCTTTGCTTTGATGAGCATATAAGACATGTGTTGCGATGAGCTCATCTTTTTTTCTGTCAGGCAAGTCTCTTAAAGGAAAAATAACGTCGAATCTGTTTATCAGCGTCGGCGGAAGATCAATTTGCTGAGCAATTGCCTGATGAGGATCAAAGCGCCCAAATTTTGGATTTGCTGCTGCAAGTACAGAAGTTTCAGAGCGAAGCGTTGCCTGAACATTAGCTTTACTGATGGTAATAGATTGCTGCTCCATTGCTTCGTGCATCGCGCTTCTGTCGTTAGGATCCATTTTTTCTAATTCATCAATGCAAACAAGCCCTTTATTTGCAAGAACCATTGCTCCTGCTTCAAGACTCCAACCACGAAGATATTCATCACGAACAACAGTGGCGGTAAGGCCTGCGCCAGATGTTGATTTACCGACGACATATCTTCCCTTTGGAGAGATTCCAGACATGAAGACGAGTGTTGCTGATTTTGCCACACCAGGATCCCCGACCAGAAGAATATGGAAATCGCCACGGCTTTTTTGTCCATCTGCGTGAACTTTTTTAACGCCACCAAAAAGCTGAAGTACTAAGGACCGCTTTATTTCGTCATGTCCCCAGACACTTGGAATAATGCTCTTGGAAAGTTTTTCAAAAACACCAGGATCTTGAGAAAGTTCTAGAATCTGTCTTTCGTCTTCTTCATTTATATCGAGTTCCTCGAAAGTTTCTTCCATTGGTATGATGTTATTTGCTTCTAAAGCGAGTTCAAAACGCGTTGATAAACCGCCAGACTGCAAAGGAACAGGAACTTCTTTTAAAATACCTGTAATTTTAACCCTGCTTCCAGGAGTTGTTTTTTCTTCCATCTTAGGCTCTACAAGGTCTTCTTTTAAGAAAACATTTATTCTTTTTGGCTGCTCTCCTCCTGATAAAGATTCAGGAGATTCTTCAACAACAAGACGCTGTGTATCAACTAGGTCTTTGCTTATTAGTTTAAATCCACCTTTTCGGCCGCATGAACAACGCATAGGTTCTCTGAATTTTTTCTCTATTTGAAGGACAGAAAGAATCGTGCCGCATGAAGGGCATTCGAATTTTGCATTCACAACCTGCGGACGAACGTCACTTGCCTGACGAATAATACCCTCAATAACAATCATTTCATTAAGATTTCTCGAACGTATATTTCTTACTTTTATTTCCTGACTTTTTGGAACATTTACAAGACGTACTCTGATATTTTTCACTAGTCCTGTTTCTTCTATAGCAACCTCAACCATTCTTAATGTTTCTTCGGGATTTGTCAATATTTCCTCTGAAAGCTTGTTTGAGAACTCTATGAGTTTTGTAAAATCAAGAAGTATTGTTTTTTTGCCTTTTCTGATAGAATCCCCTATGTCTTTCTTGTAGAAATCAAAAAAATTCTTTGCCTCGATTATCAATTCCTCTGTTTTGGATTTTCCTCTTTGTTCATCCATGAAAGTGGAATACATGGTCTGTTTTTATAGTTTATTGTAAACTAAAGGATGGTTTTATATGATTTTTAGAATTGTGGATTATTTTTAAGGAGTGAAAAGAATCTATATACCGAAAGAGAGAAATTAATAAAAAGGGAAAGTTCATTTTCTCAAAATGGTTGATGAATATGTACTAACAACGTCACGTGAGAGTCTTAGAGGAGGTGACAGAGGAGTTTATAGAACTGAATTAACTTATAATGGCAAGAAGGTTGATTTTCCTCTCCCTGATAATTTGAAAGAAATAATAGATGAACAGGGTTTTAGAAATATAAGAATTTTAGCTGATAATCCTAAAATTAATCAATTAGAACTTGTTATTTCTGGAGAAGATTTGAGATAATATACCTTGCTTAAAGTTTAATTCCAAATACTTGATATGCTATAGCTTGTGGTTCGTATTTTAATAAATAATTAAATAAATCATTAATACCAATTTCTTCCCTAATTTTTTCACAGTGTCCTTTACGAATATGATATAGCTCATGACGTACCATACTTCTTCTTGCAGCAAAACCACCAATATTTATTTCGTAGTTTCCTTCGCCAATTTTTTTTGCTCCACCCGCATAAGATGTCTGAAAATTGGCTTTTATTGGTTTTGTAATCCCCAATTTTTCAACCTCTTCCTTTACTATTCTGTCTAAATCCTCCTGTGAGTTAACCCTTTCTGAAAAAACTCTCGTTATACTACTTAACCCAGCCAAGCCCAAAAGATATGCTACACTACCTATTGCTAGCCATTTCGCCCCATCTGCCGCGTACCCAAATATTTCATTTAAATCCATAAATTTTGGTAAAAAGAATTATATATAAAGATATCTATAATCACTTCTCATAATTCTTCAAAACAGCCTTCACATTCTTTAGAAGAAGAGCCATGCTGTATTCAAGTTGCTGCTTGTTCTTTGTTCCTGTGCAGACAAGTTTTCCATTGCTGAACAAAAGGAAAGTGGCATTTGGCTCTATAAGCTTGTAGACTAACCCCGGAAATTGCTCTGGTTCGTATTCTGTGTTTTGCATTTCCAAAGCAAGGAAGTTAAGGTTAAGTTTAAGGTTTATTGTTCCAGAGGCAACGATGTTTTGGACAGTTATCTTTGGCTTTGCAGTTATATTGACATTTATTTTTCTTAGTTGCCTTATTACTGCTTGGATGACTTTTTTGACTTGCGCTATGGATTTTGTTCCAGTGCAGACAAGATTTCCCGAAGAGAAAACTAAAACAGCTGATTTTGGTTCTTTAACACGAAGAACTAAACCGGGAAATGTTTCTGGGTTGTATTCTGTGTTTGGCTGGGTTCTTGCAAGTTTTGTAAGCGGAATAGGCTTTTCAAGAGAAGTCGTTGCAACGATATTCTGTATTTTATAAGTGCTAGCTGCCATTTTTGAAAACAACCAAGGTTTTTTTCGATTTTCCTTCCTGGTTGATATAAAATAACAGAAAAATAGCTTTATAAAGGTTTATAAAAGGATTGAGGGGGAATTAGAAATAATTCCTAGGGGTTTTGCTGTTTAAATGAATTAATTAAACCTTTGGGCAATAATTCTTTATACCAGACGCGAATATTTGTTTGCGTGCTATCTGAATTAACATCACACACGATTATTTCAATTTGCGCTCTTTCATCGTAAATAAATCCTCTTAAGTCTTTATTCCCTGGTTCGCAAAGGCGAATATCACCTACATGGTTATGTACCATTCCCAGATAGCCATCCAAATTTTTACAATCCTCTTTATTGTAATCTGCTGTTGAATCTGTTGATTGAGTAACTAGCGGAATTCTCAAATCATTTACATAATAAGTATTTCCTTTTCTTTTACCTAAAACACATAACGGAAATTCTCCTGTTTTTTTATCATAAATATAAATCAGAGCGTTAGTTACTTTAGGACTATAAATTACCTGGTGCTTTTCCGGCTCTTGTTGTTCTTGCGCGTTACCTAATCTATAACCGCCATAACTCATCAATCCAATTAACCCCAATAACCATGTTTTTTTCATTCCTGCGCAAGCAAGCTTTGATTTAAAAGAATTTATATATTTAAGTGATAAAATAAAACTATGGAAAATAAAAACATGAAAACATGCGAATGGCCTTCAGAAGACAAAGACATGATTGAATATCATGATAAAGAATGGGGAAACCCATGCCATGGCGATAAAAAACTATTTGAGTATTTTGTTTTAGACACTTTTCAGGCTGGTTTAAGCTGGAAAACCATATTAAAAAAAAGAAAAAATTTTGAAAAGGCTTTTCATGGTTTTGATGCTGAGAAAATAGCTGGATATAGGGAAAAAGACTTTAAGAGGCTGATGAACGACGCCAGAATAATAAGAAATCGACTTAAAATTTTAGGAACAATAGACAATGCTAAAAAGTTCCTAGAAATACAAAAAGAATTTGGCAGTTTTGATAAATTTATATGGAAATTTGTGAATCATAAACCAATTGTAAACAAATTCACGTCGTTAAAGGAACTTCCAGCCACATCAAAAGAATCAGACGCTATGAGCAAAGAATTAAAAGAACGTGGCTTTAAATTTGTCGGCTCAACAATATGTTACGCTTTCATGCAAGGTGCAGGGTTAGTCAATGATCATATTGTAGATTGTTTTAGGCACAAAGAAGTGCAGAGAGTTTAGAATTTACCTTTTTTTGAGTTAAATTATCTTAAAAGATGCCTTATATCTGAAGTTAAAAAATCTTTTAATTTATTGCTCTCTATTTTAAAATAAGACACAGAAGAGCTTGGAACATACACGTATTTACCTCTTTTACCTTTAAGATTTAACAAAATTTTTATTGTGAAAGTAGCAAATCTTTTATGAGTTACAATAAGAACATTATCTTTTTTGTGTTTCTTTTTTAAGAGTTTTAAAAATTTAGACGTCCTTATCTTAGTTTGGGAATCTGTTTCATTTTTTATCTTATACTTTTTGATTACCCATTCTTCAACTTCTGCCGGAGCGCCCTGCTGTTTAACCGATTCAGAGATATCTATTTTTACATTTTTGTTGAGATAAGGTATTATGTGCTTTAAAGTGTCCCGTGCTCTTTTTTGAGGACTTACATAAACATAATCTATCTTTTTATCCTTAAAGTAAGGACCTAATCTTTTAGATTGCCAAATTCCTTCCTTTGTTAATGTATCAAATTTTTCATTCTTTCCTCTTTGACCATGCCTCACAAGATAAAGGTTCATGATAGTAGTAAAATTTTAAAGTTTATAAAATTCTCTGAATAGAGATTCACTTTCATTTCCTTAACCATATCTCCAATTTCTTTTTTGATTTTCAAAATCCTTTTTTACTTCGTCAAGCGTTGCTGCTTCTGTTGGGTGCTTGTCTGGACGCAACGCTGTAAAGCGAGGAAAACGCAATGCAAATCCTGAGTTGTAATTTATAGATTTCTGAATTTCTTGATAAGTCACAGAGACAACAATCTTAGGTTTTATTTTTACAGATTTGCCTTTTTCTTCTAGGAAATAAGGCCTGAGCTTTTCTGTTAGTTCATGAAAGGAAATTCCTATCTTTGATTCCTCTGTTGATTTTTCTTTTATTCCTGTTCCAAATTTTCCTATTTCAAGAAACTCATCTTTTAATTTTCCTGCTTTGCAAGAAAGAATGAAACTGGAAAGCCAACCTCCTCTTTTCCCTGTTCCGTATTCGCCGCCAGTTATGACTAAGTCCAAATCACGCTCTTCTGGCTTGACTTTTAGCATGTGGCCAACACGACTGCCGGGCTGGTACCTTGCCTGGAGGTTTTTGAACATGATTCCCTCTTGGCGATCTTTCAAAGCCTGCTTGTAAAAACGCTCTGCTGCGACTTCATCAGAAGTTATTATTTGTTTGGCGTGGATTATCTTGTAAGGATTATTTTTTACTATTTTTTTTATCAATGCTGTACGTTTTTCAAATGGCTCTTTAAGAAGGGATTTTCCGTTGTAGTAAAGGATGTCAAAAACATTTATTTCGACAGGCAACTCTTCTTGCAGCTTTTCAATATGGTATTTTCTTCTTATTCTCTGACTTATGTCCTGAAAAGGCATATATTCTTTTGTTTTCTTGTTAAACCCGACAGCCTCTGAATCCAAGATGAAAGAATCGCCCTTTACGTATTTTTGAACATAGGAAACAACTTCTGGAAATTGCTTTGTGACGTTTTCTAGACGTCTTGTAAAGAAAATAACTTTATCTCCTTTCTTGTGGATTATTAACCTAAAGCCGTCATATTTATATTCAATAGCAGCAGGTTTTCCAACAGATTCGAAAGCTTCTTTTATGTTTTTTGCTTTTTGAGCCAACATAGCCTTTATTGGTTTTCCTATTTCCAAATGTATTTTTTCAAATTCATCAATTTTTCCATCTTTTACGATATTAAATACCGAGGCTAGGTCATTTGATTTATCTATTATATCTTGGATTTTTTTTGGGGCTTCTTTGTTTTCAGAAAAAAAAGCTTTAGCCATAGCATCTCTAACAGTGCTTTCTTTTAGTCCTATTCTTAAATCTCCGATTAAAGTTCTTATAAGATAAAGGGCTTCAACAGGAGAAGCAGAAGAGAGAAGTTCTGTTATCAAATCAAGTTTTTTTCCAACAGTTCCCTTGCCGATTAGTTCAGGAAGCTTCCTTAAATTTTCCAGAACTTTTTCTGTTGTTAAAACACCGGTATGCAGCGTTGATTGTTTTCTTTTCGCAGTCAAAGCTTTAGCGACTTTCCCCAAATCACCAAGAACTTTCCATTCATGTAAAACATTGGTTTCGTTGATTCCTGTTGCTTTTGAAATTGCCTTTATCGCAATCTGTGTTGAAATTCCAATCCTACGCTCGTCGTACTCTGGATAAATATCTCCGAGCAAGAGATAAAGAACATCTCTATCCAGTTCTTTCCCAGAACTAGCAATTTTCTTCAAGAATTTGACAAGAATTTCAGTTTTTTCAAGGCGTTTTGGCGTGCTTGATGCGGCTTCATAAAATTCAGCAAGTTCTTTGTATTTCATCTTCTGTTTTTACTTTGCTCCTCGCTATCGCTCGTCGAATTCATCTAATTTGTTAAAAATAAAACCCAAGTTTTAGCTATTAACATTTTTACCTCTGAGCGGAGCGAACTAATTTATTATTTAAAGAATCAGAGATTTTTAAGGTTGATTATTTCCCTAGCCTACCACGAGCTCTTAAACTTGGCCTGGTTTTAATCTCCCTTGATTTTGTTCTCAAACCACGGGATTTTTTTCCAGCACTTGTCAAACCACGAAACGCCCTGCCACGATTTCCAGGTTTTGTAATCCACGAAATTGTTTTGTCGTTTTTTATTTCAGGCCTTTCTGGATCAACCAAAATGACTTCATAGAAATAATGAACGCCATCTTTTCCTACTTGATAAGAATTTAAAACTTCTAAATTTGTGTATTTTCTTGCAGCTCTTTGCTCTGCAATCCACTGATAATTCATTCTCAGGTTTTTTCTTGTATGAAGTCGTTTTGAACGTCGGCCTTTATTAGGCCTTGATCTTTTGTGTCCGCCTCTTATTAATCGAACACGCACTATTACGAAACCCTTTTTGTCTTTGTATCCTAAGGCACGAGCTTTGTCAATTCTTAAAGGTTTATCGACTTTAGTAAATACCGGAGAAGCTCGCCACTGAGTCATTCTTTCTCTAAGTATTTTCATGTCTGGTTTTTTCCAGGATTGCTGCATGTAATGATACATTCCTTTGTAAGACGCTTGAGGTTCTTTTACATTAAGTTTCTCTTTATTTATTTGGGCGTTTACTTGGGCCATTATTTATTGAGATAAAAATGGTTTTTAAAGATTGGGGTTTCTATTTGAAAAAATAAATGAGCCCGCACGGATTTGAACCGTGGACCCCTACCTGGCTGAGATTAGATAAGATTTACTTTTTCTAATCCTATCAGAATCACCTTCCGCTTAATTTTACTTAAGACAAAATGTAGTGCTCTACCAGGCTGAGCTACGGGCTCATTCAATTTCAAGAAAAATTAACTATTTATAAGTTTTGTGAGTTCGTTTTTGCCGTAGTAGTTGATTTCATAAAGGTTAAAAGTCCTTTGCATCAAATAATATAATGTGTGGGATTTTCGGTTATATAGGAGAAAAAGAGGCTGCTTCAATTCTTGTTAAGGGATTAAAAAGATTAGAATACCGTGGTTATGATAGCGCAGGCATATGTGTTTTAAATAAAAATGAAGTTTTCCTTATCAAGGGCAAAGGCAGTATAAATGATATTTATCATCCAGAGAATTTTCAGGATATAAAAGGCACTATAGGCATAGCACATACTAGATGGGCTACTCATGGGGCACCAAATGAGGTAAATGCGCACCCTCATGCAGATTGTAAAAAAGAAATAATAATTATCCATAACGGAATCATAGAAAACTATTCTGCGCTAAGAAAAATTTTAGAAAAAGAAGATCATAAGTTCTTATCTGAAACTGATTCTGAAATTTTTGCCCATTTAATAGAGAAATTTTATTCTGGTAATTTGGAAGGTGCAGTTTCTAAGGCACTGAAGCTTATTGAAGGAACTTTTGGATTAGTCGTAATTCATAAAAATAATGAGGAAATAGTTGTAGCTAAAAGAAGTTCTCCTTTGATTCTTGGAATAGGGGAAAATGAAATATTTATAGCTTCAGACGCGGCCCCGATAATGGATTATACAAATAAAGTTATTTATTTGGAGGATGATGATATAGCAACTATTAAAAAATCAAGCTATTCTATTAAAAATTTAAAAGAAGAAGAAATAACAAGAGATGTCCACGAAATTAAATGGAATATTGATCAGATTGAGAAAAAAGGTTTTAAACATTTCATGCTAAAAGAAATATTTGAACAGCCAGAGGCTCTGGAGAATGTTTTAAGAGGCAGAATAAAGGAAGATCTTGTAAAACTAACAGTAGATTTTGATATAAACAAACTGAACAGGGTCGTAATAACTGCTTGCGGGACGAGCTGGCATTCTGCGTTGATAGGAAAACATTTAATAGAGAAAATTTCAAAGATTCCTGTTGAAGTAGATTATGCTTCTGAATTTAGGTATAGAAATTCGCTTGTTAATGAAAATGATTTAATGATAGTTGTTTCTCAGTCAGGAGAAACTGCAGACACTCTTGCGGCTTTAAAAGAAGCCAAATCAAAAAATGTGAAAGTTCTTGGTATTGTAAATGTAGTAGGTTCTACAATATCCCGGATGGTAGATTCTGGAATTTATTTGCATGCAGGACCTGAAATAGGAGTCGCAAGCACAAAAGCATTTACTTCACAGGTAATGGCTCTTCTACTTTTTGCCTTATTTATCAGGCAGAAAAAAGGATTGTCGTTAGATAAAAATTTATTGGAAGAAATTTCTTCTTTGCCTAAAAAATTAATCGAGGTTTTAAATAAGTCTGAAGAAATAAAGGAAATAGCAGAGATTTTTAAATCAAGCACCAACTTTCTTTATTTAGGAAGGGGGATAAATTTTCCAGTGGCTCTTGAAGGGGCATTGAAACTAAAGGAAATCTCTTATATTCATGCAGAAGGCTATCCTGCTGCAGAGATGAAACACGGACCAATTGCCCTGATAGATGAAAATATGCCCGTTGTTTTTTTGGCGACTAATGGAACTGTTTTTGAAAAGGTTTTAAGCAACATAGAAGAAGTAAGAGCGCGTGGCGGGAGGATAATAACAATAACAGATAGAGATGACTCAAATATTAAGAGATTATCTGATTATATCATAAAAGTTCCTGCAACAATGGAAGAACTTTCTCCGATAATAAATTCAATTCCTCTTCAGCTTTTGGCTTATCACATTGCTGACTTAAAAGGTTTAGATGTTGATCGTCCAAGAAACCTGGCAAAATCTGTTACAGTTGAATAAGTTAGACTTGAAGTATGCTTGCTATAGAAGATAAAAAGTTTTCATAAGAAATAAAATGCCCTACATTTGTGTTCACTTTTATATGATCTTCATATGGAATAAAACCAGTCCAAGGAAATCTTTCACCGTCTATTGATATTGTTGGAGGTTCTCTATTAACTATCTCTTCTATTGTACTAAAAACTACCTTTGGATCTTTAGGGCTTTTCGTTTTTGGTAACAAAACATACCTTTTTCCATTTTCTAAAATACGTGTAGGGCCTTTTCTAATAGATTTTTCTGCATCATCTCTTGTATGAGCATTTGTTGAATCATAAACTTCCCAGCCTTTTTCATGGATTTTATTTAAAATGCTCCTTTCATGCTTTTCTAACCCATTTGCCATCCTAAACTTTTTAATAAGTAGTTTATAAGTTTTTATGTGCTTAATTATTATCTGGCATCAAGCTCAAGAACAAGTTTTCCCTTTGAAAGATTGTAATCGCTTATCGGAAGATTTATAGGTATTATTTTGTGAAATACTTTGTCTTTTGCAAATGCCTTGATTTCTATGCTGTTTTCTAGTTGTATTATTGAAACGTCTTCCATGGATTTCACTCCAGGCATATTTATTTCATATACCACTTTGTTAGACAATCGCCTTATATTTGTTTCTGGTTCTTTTTTTGGCATCCCAGAGAACTTTTTTTCTGATAAAGGAAGCTTTATTGAATTTGCTTTTTTTGCTATTTGTTTTTCTCTTTCTTTGAATTTAGGGATATTTCCAAAAGATGTCACTTTTATTTCTGGGGGCCTGTTCCCAGAAGTGCTAATTGAGATGCTTATCCCACCTTTTTTTACTTCTGATTTTTTCTGGTCCTGTTTCGCGTTGTGACTTTCAAGTTCTTTGAATTGGGTATTCATGTTTTTAATCAATGAATTAAATAAGTGATTAAAACCAAGAGGAAGCTTTACTTCTTCCATAGAATCATTTCTTCCCAAAAGCCCAAAATCTTCATCATCAAAACTGTCTATTAAAGGAACCCTGCAATAGGGGCAGAAGTTGTAACTATTGCTTATTTTTTCCCCGCAGTTTTTACACTTCTTTTTATTGAACATTCATAGAAGAGCGAAACTCTGTTTAAATAATTTTCTAGGCTAAAATGCAACCTTTAAATCCCGATTTTTGAATACGCCAATACCTTTTATTTATTCTTTTTTCTGCCACTTTTGGAAATTCACAAGAAGAGAACCGATTTACTAGGGGGTAGCGCAAAACACACTAGATACAGCAGGAACAACAACTGTTTTGAGTGTTACTTCATCTTTCCAATCCTTTTCTGCCCTTTCAGTATCGTAGCCCGTTACATCTATTGTTGCCACTGATTCACCCATAATCGAACACCATTCAACTGTTGGAAGATCTGCTGGAAGTTTTGATATATCAAGTTTTGATATATCAATATCAAACATTTTTATTGCTTCATCCTGATTACTAAACGTAATGTATATGGCATGAGTACCCTGATTATCATTAACAAATACTAAAAAATTAAGGCCTCCACGATTGTAGGAGAATACTCCTTCTAGGCGAGTTGTTGTGTCTTCTTTATTTGTACACACTACTGAAAATGTAGCAGGAACAACAACTGTTTTGAGTGTTACTTCATCCTTCCAGTCCTTTTCTGCCCTTGCAGTATCGTAGCCCGTTACATCTATTGTTGCCACTGACTCAGCAGAAATCGAACACCATTCATCTGCCGGAAGTTTCGATATATCAATGTCTAACTTTTTTATTACTTCACTCTGATTACTAAAAGTAAGTCGTATGACATGAGTATCCTGATTATCATTAACAAATACTAAAAAAGTAAAATTTCCATTAAGGTATGAGAATACTCCTTCTAGGCGAGTTGTTGTAGTTTCTTTATTTATATCTTGGGGCGTTGTTGTAGTTTCTTTATTTATATCTTGATTTTGCTGATTTTTATAAACATATAAACTAGCCCCTAATACAATTACAACAACTATTAACCCAATAATTGGTGCAAATCCTTTTTGATTTTTCATACTCTCTCTAATTAAACCACTTATTTAAATTTGTCTTTTAAAATAAGTACATGCGGCTTGCAGGGATCGAACCCGCGCTAAAACATTTTCTATTATATCCTTAAATTGATAAATTTTTATATAGTCTTTAGTGGTTATCTTTTTATGGGAAAAAATTTAAGATCGATAAGATGGAATATGAGAACAGATACTGGAGAGCAGGAAAGACAAAGACATAAATATATTTTTGTGATAAGAAATGAGCCAAGGGAAATAGAAAGGATAGTGCAAAGGTTGATTAAAAAACTAAACCCTGGAGATTTTTATAACATATGCGATATACCTGTTCCTGGTTCAAATGGATTACATTGCAGGGCCTTTTCATTTTCAAGCGATTTTGGAAAAATGGAGCGTCCAGAAGAGATTTATGATCGCTTTGAACAATTTAAGTATGATAGAGATTTAAGAGAGGGAGATGAATCACAATTAATCCCTTATTTGGAAAGAGTTGGAATGTTAAGTTAAGTTTATACTTCTTAGACGTTTTAGGAAGAAATAAAAAGTATGAAAGAAAACAATTATTATGAAATCAAATAAATTTTACATAACAACTGCTATAGACTATGTCAACGCAGAACCCCATGTAGGGCATGCATATCAGAAGATTGTAGCAGATGCCCTGGCAAGATGGAACAAACTTAAGAATAATAATGTATTTTTTTTGACGGGAACAGACGAGCATGGACAGAAAATCTCAGAAAGCGCTAAGAAAGCAGGAGAGAGTGAAAAAGATTTTGTAAATAGAATGTCTGAAAAATTTGAAGATGCCTGGAAAATTCTTAACATTGATTTTTCAAGATTTATAAGAACTACTGACAAAGATCATGAAAAATTTGTTCAGGACTTTATTCTAAAGATAAAAAATGATATTTACAAAGGCACTTATGAAGGGTTATATTGTGTGGGGTGTGAGAGGTTTTATACAGAGAAGGACCTTATTAATGGAGAATGTTCTTTTCATCCTGGGAAAAAACTTGAGAAAATAAGAGAGGACACTTATTACTTCAAACTTAGCAAGTATCAGAAAAAGCTTTTAGATTTGTATAAACAAGAAAAATTTGTTCTTCCAAGAGAAAGAAAAAACGAAATAATAAACAGGGTTAAAGAAGGCTTGCAAGATTTAAGCATCACTAGGACGAATTTTTCTTGGGGAATTCCTTTTCCTCTTGACAAAGAACACGTTGTTTATGTTTGGTTTGATGCTCTTCTTAGTTATCTTTCTGGAGCCGGCAAAAAACAAGATTTCTGGCCTGCAGATGTTCATCTTTTAGGAAAAGATAACGGTTGGTTTCACGCCGTGATATGGCCAGCAATGCTTCTTGCTGGAGGGTATAAGTTGCCAGAAACAGTTTATATTCACGGCTTTTTGACTTTTAATGGACAAAAAATTTCAAAAAGCCTTGGAAATGTAATCTCTCCCAGTTATCTCGCAAAAAAATATGGTTCAGATACAATAAGGTATTACATTTTGAGAAATTTTGTTTTTGGAGAAGATGGAGATTTTTCAGAAGAGACGCTAATTGCCAGACACAACAATGAGCTTGCGAATAAGCTTGGGAATCTTGTTTCACGTGTCACGACATTAGCTGAAAAATATGGAATTGAAAAAACAGAGAATAAGTTGCTTAAGAAACTAAAACTTAAAGAAATAGAAAAACATATTGATAAATACGAATTTGACAAAGCTCTTAACGAAGTATTTGCATTTATTGATATTTGCAATGAGCATGTTCAGAGCAAAAAGCCCTGGGAAACAAAAGATAAGAAGGTTCTTTATGAACTTATTGATAGCATAAAAGCAATTGCAATTCTTCTTTGGCCATTTATTCCTGAAACAAGCGAAAAAATTGCTAGGAATCTTGGCTTTGAGATAAAACTTGATAATATAAAAAAGCCTATTAAAGCTAATAAAATAAAGAAATCAGAGATTTTATTTAAGAAGATTTAAGTTTATATGCAAATCTTTTAAAGTAGAATTAATTAATATAAAAAATGACAGAAGTAATAAAATTTTCAGACTGGCAAAAACTTGATTTAAGAACAGGAAAAATCCTGAAAGCAGAAGACATTGATGGCGCTGATAAACTTTACAAACTTTCAGTTGACCTTGGAAAAGAAAATGGCAAGATAACAGTTGTTGCGGGAATAAAACCATATTATAAAAAAGAGGAGCTAAATGGAAAAAACTGTGTTATTTTTACAAATCTTGAGCAAAGAAAGATTAAAGGAATAGAAAGCCAGGGAATGCTTCTTGCTGCTGTTAAGGAAATTGAGAATGGAAAAGAAGTTGTCAAAATTCTCCAACCAGATTCAGATATTGAAGAAGGAAGCAGAATCAGGTAAAAATTTGAAATATTTTTCTTTTATGGATAAATCTTAAAAAATCAACCCAAACCCAGCCACTTATAAAATCTTTTTAAGAGATTTTCTCTGTCTTTGTCTGAATCATACTTAATTTTTAAAAGGTTTGCCGCGATTTCTTTGTAGGCGCGTGAAGCCTTGCTTTTTGGATGTGAATGAACGACCGCATTTTTTACACTTATTGACTTTCTTACGGCATCGTCTTCGGGAATCATTCCAAGAATTGAAGTTTCAAGCATTTCCCTCACGACTTCCGGTGAAAGTTCTATATCATCTTTTTTAACACGGGTTACGATTACTCCTCTTACTGGTTTTTTTAGCTGCTCGGCAAATTTTACTGCTTTCAGCGCATCTGTAATTGCCGGCATTTCGGGATTTGTTACTATTATAACTTCATCTGCAAGCTCTATCGCACATGTTGCTTCGTTGCCAAGACCAGCTGCGCAATCCACAATAACATATTCTGCAATTTTCTTAAAATCTTTCTTAAAATCTTTCATTTTTTCCGGCCTTGTTCTTTTAAGTTCTTTTATAGAAAGAGACGCTGGTATTACTTTTACTCCAGAATCATGCTCATAAACAGCTTCAAATGGTTCTGCTTCACCCTTTAAAACATGATTCAAGTTTACAGGGACTTCGGGGGCATTTAGGTGAATTCCAACATTTGGTGTTGAGAGGTTTCCGTCGATAACTAAGACATCTCTTCCAAAATAATTCATTGCGGCAGCTAGATTTATTGCTGTTGTTGTTTTTCCAACACCACCTTTTCCTGAAGCTATAACAATTATTTTTGACATTTTACCGCTTTTAGTCTCTATTGTTTTGAGTAAAAGTATTTTTTAAACCTTATTATAAGTATAGATTTTTCTAATACATATATAAAATATCTTAAAATTATCAAGTATTCATTATTTATACAAACCTTATCCCAAGCAATTTCTATTTCTAAGAAAGAAGAAATTGCTTAGTCGTACTTATAAATTTTTCTAACCTCTCTGCGTAGATTTTAAGTTTTTCAAGATTTATGCTTATTTCTTCACCCCTGTAAAAAACCTTGAGGGTGACGTTTTTTCTGAACTCGCCAATGCGCTCCTTTCTTAGCTCCTCTATTTTCCTAAACATTTCGTACATTTCTATCACTTCCAAAAAATTAGCATCTTTTTTGAAAAGCTTTTGAACAGTTTCAATTTTTCCTACAGGGTTAAGTGGAACAGATGGAATTTTCTTCTTCTTTTTGGCATGTTTTAGAATCTCATTAATGCTAGTTTCAATCATCTTTCTCCATCTTATTAGGAGATTTATTATTACATCACAGGTTTTAGTGTATTTTAAGCTGACATAAAGAAGGTGGTCAGCGCTTATTTTCTCCTGAATTATGTCTTCCATGAAGTCTTTTCTCTTTTTTCTGTCCTTTTTCGGTTGAAATAGAAGTATATTAAGTCAAGACTTACAGCTTTTTATACTTTTCCAGAGGAGTTACTTACGTTTTTTACTACCAAATTACCCAACTTTATTGGGTTTTTATTTAAATCTTTAAGACAGGGACTTACTTAATGGTTTCCCGTGTTTTTTTGAAAATGCTTTTTGCGACAGTCATGAATTCCTTTATCTTTTCAATTGTAATGGTTCTTGGCCTTAAACTGCTTGATAGAATGACTATTTTTTCGTCTTTTACAAATTCAAAAGGGCTTTCTTTGTGTTTTTCTACAAAATCAAATAATTCTAATATAAGGTTCATTTCTTCTTTTGTTATTCCGTATCTTGGCACGCATTTTTCAACGAAAATCTTGAAATTTAGCCCTGAGTCTTTGTACAATTTTATCCTCTTGTAAAGGTATTCATACTGAAGAATTGAATTAATGCATAAAGCAATCGCGTTCTTGGTTTCATGCAAAATTTTAAACAAGAGCCTTTTGTCCTTAATCAAGGGAAAGGTCACATAAATCATGTGGTCTGCAGCACGAATTGTTTTCTCTGCCGTGGTGAGGTTTTCAAGGAATTTTTCCATAAAACCTAAAGGTTTGATAATTCAAATAATTGTTGGTGATGAAATATATGCCGTTTAATAGAGCAGTTGATTTTTTATAATAATCTTTAAAAAGAATCTAATTTTGCTAATTTTATGAATGAAAGTGAAATGGGGGATTTGGAAGAAAGGGTAAAAAGAGAATTTGAACGTCGTGCTCCTTTAAGACTCGATGAAAAAGTAATAGTAGCCTGGGATTTATCACAAGAATTAAAAAAACATCACCCGCCTAGCTATGTCGACTCTTTGAATGTTACATTGAAAACTGTCGAAGTACTAAGAGCCACACCATTCCCAGTTAGACCAGGACTTTTTGGCGCTTTAAACCACGACCATGGAAAAGTGGAAATTCCAGTTAAAATCCTTGATAAAACTTATGGTATTGGTGGCGAATATACACTTGAAGATCACGAAATAATGAAAAGACATTCACTAATAGGTTATGAACGCCTGAAAGAACACGGACTTTTAATGTCTGCTTTTATAGCAGCTTTTATTCATACTTTTAATTTAAAAGATCCTTACCCTTCACCAAATGAATTGCCTCCATACCCAACTAATTTTTCGAATGGCACAATTTTAAATATACTTTTTAATAGCAGAATAGTGTCTCTTGCCGACCAGTATATTGCATTCCACAGACCAAATAAAATGCATGGAGATAAGCCTCTTACTTCTGAAGAAATAAAAAGATTTATGATGGGTAAGAATCCTGATCAAGAAGAATTAATCTCAAATCTTTACAGCGATAAATACAGAATTTTTACTTGACATTAACTTAAACTCAATATCGCCTCTGCTAAATCTCCGTTGGTGCTTTCTAAAGCTTTTTTTGCTTCTTTCATACTGACGCCTGTTTTTTCCATCACTGTTTGAATATCAGCCTCGGATATTCCAGCTTCCTGTTCCTTTACATCTCCTGAAATCTGGAAGCTTTCCTGGCCTTTAATTGTTATTTTAACTACAGAAGGATTTTCAATGATGAGCTTGCTGTTGTCTGATTTTTCGATTACAACTCTTTTTGCGTCGATTTCTTCTTGATTCATGCCAAGCTGTTTCATCATTGCCTGCATTTTCTTTGGATCCAAGCCACCGCCAAGTCCAGGGAACATCCATTAGAAAAATATAAAAGGTTTTTATTGTTTTCTGTTTCTTAAAATTTATCTAAAGAAAAATATGGTTTAAAGATTCAAGGAATTTTTCATATTTATTTTCAATATGTCCATAGAGTCTTTGCCCTCTTTCAGTAAGTCTACATTTTACAAAAGTAGCTTCGCCATCAATATCAGCGACCTCTTCTTCGTCATAAACTTCGATTAGATTTCGTTCTTTTAAGAATTCCCATGCTTCATACCTTTCTTTAGAGGCACCAGGATAACGATAAAGAGTTCCTTTTAATTCTAAATCAACGTTAAATCCACCTTCCCCCCTCTTTGCTACGTCTCTTCCAATATGCATTAAAAGAGTTACTCTTTGCTCTAGTTCACCATGTTTAGGTATAGTTATCATTAGAATTAACCAGTTAATTGGTTTATAAGAATTATTGTGATTTGCTGTAATACTATTTATTTCAATCTTTTCCTAATAAAAAAACTCCAGAAAGATTCTGAAAGCTATTATAAGAATTACGAAAGCGATTACGCCTGTTGGTTTTAATTTTATCTTGCTGGAATATTCTTCCTGGAATCTCATCAATCCGCCGAAGCTTCCCGGCATCTGAATTTTGTTGTCTGCCATTGTAAGGAAACCTAGGTTTCCTTGACACTCAACCTTCCTAAGATTGGTACAAGTACTAGGTATAAAAACACTAGATTCAAATAGTTTTTAAAAGTTGTTATCAGTTATTTAGTTATGAAACTCAAAGACATTAAGAATTGGGGGCCTGACGTTGAAAAATCAATAGTAGAATCATGGAAAAAATCTGAAGCTTATAATTTTAACAAAAAATCAAAAAAGAAGGTTTATTCTATTGATACGCCACCTCCTTATGTTAATGCTCCCATTCATATTGGGCAGGCTGTTACTTATTGTTACATGGATTTTTTTGCCCGTTATAAAAGAATGAAGGGCTTTCAGGTTATATTTCCTTTAGGTTTGGATAGAAATGGTTTGCCTATAGAAATTGCTGCAGAGAAAGAGTTTGGTGTTTCCCCTTTTCATGTTAGCAGAGACGAATTCATTACATACTGTGAAAAAATACTAGAGCGAGCTTCGAATGAAACAGAGGATACTTTTGCGAAATTTGGGATATCTTTTACTTCTTACAAGAAAGGAGGGCATATAGGCGCTGTTTACCACACAGATTCAAAAGAATACAGAAGATTAACACAAGCCACTTTTTCTGACTTATTCAAAAAAGGACTTGTTTATGAAGATACAAGAATTAACAATTGGGATCCAAAGCTTCAGACAACGATTGCGGATTCTGAGATAGATTACAAGGAAATCCCGTCAGTGTTCAATTTTGTTAAGTGGAAAGTAAAAGAAACTGGAAAAGAGATAATTATTGCTACAACAAGACCAGAATTAATCTGCACTTGCGGGATGGTTATTTTTAACCCTAAAGATAAAAGATACAGAAACCTCGATGGAAAGACTGCGATAACCCCAATATTTGGCAAAGAAGTTAAAATTAAAGCCAATAGCCTTGCTAGTCAAGAAAAAGGAACAGGGATTGCAATGATGTGTTCTGCAGGAGATTTATCTGATATTCAATTTTTCCGAGAAATAGGTATTAAGCCAGTAATTGCAATAAATGCGAATGGAACAATGAATGAAAATGCAGGAATCTTAAAAGGCATGAAAGTCAGAGATGCAAGAAACAAAATAATAGAAATTTTGAAAGAACAGGGCCTCGTTATTAAGCAGGAGAACATTGTTCATAGAACTCCAATGTCAGAAAGAAGCGGCGCTGAAGTCGAGTTTATTCAAATGCCGGAATTTTATATAAAGCAAGTTGAATTTAAAGAAGAAATAAAGAAAATTGCGAAAAAAATTAAATTCTATCCTAAAGAATCCAGAAAAATTCTTTTTGATTGGATTGATTCTTTGAAAGTTGATTGGCCTGTTTCCAGAAGAAGATTTTATGCAACACCAATTCCTTTGTGGAAATTTGGAAACAAGATTGCAGTTTCTGATGGAAAAGATTATTCCGAACCCTGGAAAGAAAGCCCAAAAGAAAATTTTGACGTTTATGAAAATAGCAGAAAGATAGGAAAGGTTAAGGATTTTAAAGACGTGAAATGGAAAGGTGAAGAAAGAGTTTTTGACACGTGGATGGATTCTTCAATTTCAGAACTTGTTCTCTTGAAGTATAAAGAAGACGACGCTTTTTTTAAAAAAACTTACCCGGCAAGTTTGAGGCCCCAAGGAAAAGAAATTGTTAGAACATGGCTTTACTACACTTTGCTCCGCGGCTATCTTGAAACAAAAAAACCTTGTTTTAAGGACGTTTGGATACACCAGCATATTGTTGATGCAAAAGGCCATAAAATGTCTAAGAGTAAAGGAAACATGATTAATTCCCAGGAACTTCTAAAAAAATATGGGGGGGAAGCAATAAGACTCTGGTCTGCGGTTGAAGGAGACTTATCAAAACAGGATTTGAAATGCTCTGAAGAAAAAATAAATGCCGAGCTAAAAACAATAAATAAGATTCTGAATGTTTCAAAATTTGTAATGCTTTTCGATAAACCAAAGAAAAAACCAAAGTTAACTAAATTAGATGAGTTATTTATTAATCAGGTTGACTTCTTAACCAGTTTTTGTGAAAAACTTTATGAAGAATATGATTTTTATCATCCATCACAAAGCCTGAGAAGATTTCTCTGGGATGTTTTTGCGTCAAACTATATTGAATTGATAAAAGCAAGAGCATATAATGAAGAGAGAAAGTTTACGAAAGAAGAGAGTGATTCTGCTAAATTTACTCTGCACCATTTGCTTGAAAGAATTTTGTACCTGTTTTATCCGATTATCCCCCAAGTTACTTCAGTTATTGCAAAAGAAAAAGGAATTGATTTGACTAAAGAAACGTGGCCGACCGTTAATAAAAAAATTAAAAATGAAGAAGCTTTAGCAGAGAAATTAATGAATTTCAATTCACACATCTGGAAAATAAAAAAAGAAAAGGGAATTTCTTTAAGAGATAAGATAGAAGGAATAAAAATTCCTAAAGAATTAAAAAATTTTGAGAAGGATTTAAGAGCTGCTCATAGTTTAACTTAAAATGGCAATAACAAAACAAGAACTCAGAGACATTGTCGATGAACTTGAACAGTATAAAGGCAGAGCCACAGAGCTTGTGACTGTTTACATTCCTGCTGGCCAGAACATTTACACTGTTGCGGATCAGCTTGAAGCTGAGAAGTCTACTGCGAAGAACATTAAAAGCACAGGAACGAGGAAAAATGTCGGTAATGCTTTAGACAAGATAACACGACAGTTGAAAGAACATAAAAAAACTCCTGAGAATGGATTAGCGCTTTTCTCTGGAAATGTTTCTAGAGTCGAAGGACAGGAAGACTTAAGGCTTTGGGAGATCGAACCGCCAATGGCGCTAAAGACGAGAATGTATCGCTGCGACAAAGAATTTATCTTAGAGCCATTGAAAGAAATGCTTGAAGTTACAGAAGTTTATGGGCTTTTAGTAATGGACAGAAAAGAGGCAACAATTGGCCTTCTCGAAGGAAAAGGAATTTCTGTCATCCAGAAAATGACTTCTGGGATTCCCAGCAAGGTGAGGGCTGGTGGACAATCAAGCCAAAGGTTTCATAGAATTACAGAAGGCTTGACAAAGGAATTTTACAAGAGAATTGCAGAAGAAATGAAAAAAAATTTCTTTGATTTGCCGAAACTTAAAGGAATTATTATTGGAGGTCCAATACCAACTAAAGATGAGTTTGTTGAGGGGGATTATCTTCCAACGAAATTAAGAGAAAAAGTCCTTGGAAAGATTGACATTGGAGACTCTTCTGAATCAGGACTTAAAGAACTGATGGACAAATCACAAAGTCTATTGGTGAACCATGAAAGAATACAAGAGGTAAAAGAAGTCGAAAAGTTTTTCCAAAGTCTTGGAGAAAATCCAAAGAAGACTGCTCTTGGAGAAGAGAAAACAAGAAAAGCCTTGGAGTTTGGCGCAGTAGACACACTTTACCTATCAACAAACCTTGAAAAACCTCTTGTTAGGGAATTAACAAAGCTTGCAGAAGGCATAGATGCGAAAGTAACAGTGATTTCAACAGAAACAACAGAAGGCGAGCAATTTTTAAATATGTCGGGCATTGGGGCGATTCTTCGTTTTGAAATTTAAAAATTTCACTGCTTCGTCTTAGCGAAGCCAAATCAGAGCAATTTCTTAATATGGCAGGTATTGGGGCAATATTGAGATTTGAGATATAAGTTCAAAACCTTTAAAATCCTGATAAGCTTTTCTTCATCATGTTAAGAGAGGGAACTATTAAAGAGATTGATGATGAAGCAGAAAAAGAGAGCGTTAGAAAAATTGAGGCAATCTTATTTGTTTCTGGAAAATTTCTAAATATGAAAGACCTGATTTCGCTTTCTGATTTAAATCCCATATTAATCAGAGAAGTCATGGAGAAACTCAAGGCAGATTACCAAGCCAGAGATTCTTCTATTCAGATTGTTGAAAAAAATGAGATGTGGAAAATGGATGTTAAACAAGAGTATGCTAAAATAGTGAATAGACTTGCCTCAGGTTCCAGCGAATTTTCAAAGGCTGAACAGGGAACTTTGGCAATAATTGCATTCAAACAACCTGTAAAACAATCTGTTATAATAAAAATTCGCGGTAATAAAGCATACGACCATATAAAAAGATTTACAGAACTTGGTTTAATAAAAAAGAAAAGGATGGGGCATACTTATGAGATAAGCTTAAGCGACGAGTTTTATGATTATTTTAATGTTTCAGAGCAGGAGATAACAAAAAAGGAGCCAGAAAATGAAAATTAAATATAATACTATTTACACCCCACCCACCCACCCAAAAAACAGTTTTAATTACTATAACAGCGGTTTTTTTCATCTAAATAAATTGGAATTAAAGGAACAGAAGGAGCAATAGGTAAAAAATGAATTTCTTCACTGGACTTTATCTGCTCTTGTTTTTCTTTGGGATATTTTTTATCACCATCTTCTTAATTTTACATTGGAGGCATAGAAAAGATCTGTTTTATTCTCCAGAGGCAAAAACATTTCCCAGCGTAAGCTTTTTGGTTCCCGCATACAATGAGGAAAAAAGCCTTAAAGAAACTGTTGAAGCTTTAATGGAAATCGATTATCCGAAGAACAAGAAAGAGATTCTGATAATAAATGATGGTTCCACTGACGGGACATTGAAAATCGCAAAGGATTTGGAGAAAAAATACTCAATTGTTAAAGTGATCAACAAAAAGAATTCCGGAAAGGCAAATTCTTTGAATCATGCAATAAGATTCGCGAAAGGGGAATTGATTGCCGTTGTTGATGCGGATTCATATCCAAAAAAAGATTCCCTGAAGAAAATGGTTGGGTATTTTGAGGATGAAAAAGTTGCTGCAGTTACCTCAAGAGTTTTAGTAAAAAACAAGAAAAAATGGATTGAAAGGTACCAAGTTCTGGATTACTCAATAATCGCCTGGACAAGGAAACTACTTGATTTCGTTGACTCTGTGTATGTCACAAACGGTCCTCTCAGCGTTTACAGAAAAAGGGAAGTGATAAAGGTCGGGGGCTTCGATCCCACAAATCTTACCGAAGACATTGAGATAACATGGCATCTGCTAAGTGAAGGATACAAAACAAGAATGGCGTACAATGCGATTGTTTATACCACTGTTCCAGACAATTTTTCGCAATGGACTAAGCAGAGAGTCAGATGGAATTTGGGAGGGATGCAGACAATCCGCAAATACAGAAAAGCAATGTTCCACAATCCGGAAAATGCATTTGGGTATTTTGTTGTTCCCTATGTTTCAGCATCCTTTGCTTTTGCAATAATCGGAATATTTTTGGTGCTGAGGTACTTGTGGATTAAAGGAGCTTACAATCTCGCTTCTTTCTATTACGCTGCTTTTGGGTATGACTATCTGAAATATATAGATTTTACAATGTCGGTGACTCTCCTGCTTTTGATGGCCGGGTTGTTTTTTACACTGTCAATAATATATTATAAAACCGGATTCAAAAACTCAGAAACCGGCAAGAAAAGTGTTTTAAAGATATTAATCTATTCTGTTACGTACAGGTCGTTGTACACAATTCCCTTGGTTATTGCGCTGTACAAATTGGCGCGAGGAGATACAAGATGGTATACAAAATAATGCAAAGCAAATACAGGGTTTTTCTAGAATCTTTCCTAGTTACGGCTATTGTTTTTGCGATAGGCTTCTCACTTGGATATTACGTGGAAAACAGCAGAAATGCAGCAATCGAACATAATTACCAAAACAATGAGATTGAAGCATTGGATTTGAAATTGCAGAACTATTATTATCAGATTATGGATGAAAGTGCATGTGAGTTTGCGATAGAACAGAACTTTATCTTTGCAGACAGAATCTACAATGAAGGCTTGGAAATCGAAAAGGCAGAGGAAGCGAACCAGATTACAGACAATCTCTTGGCCCAGAAAAAAAGGTACGCCTTATTAAAAACAGAACTTTGGCTTAACGCAGTATTGTTGAAGAAAAAATGCAATAATCCTTTTGACACTGTAGTCTATTTTTTTTCGAATGACAATACGGACAACCTGAAAGTTGCAGAGCAGAATATCATTTCAAATGTCCTGAGGGATGTCAAGGAAGAGAAAGGGAACAAAGTCATCCTTATCCCGATTTCAGGGGATTTGGGAATTGGAATAGTGGATTTGCAAGAAAGCGTATACAATGTCACTAGTCTGCCCACGATAATAATAAACGAAAACATCAAATTGGAAGGATTCCACAACGTTTCCGAGATAAATTCTTACCTGAAGTACTAAAATAACATTATCTTTTCTTACATAAATATTAAAAAGGAAGCAACTATACCCTTTTCTTATGTTTAGCCCAAACGGAGAAAAAACAGGCCGAGAGCCGCAATGGAAAAAAAGCATTGAACTCCAAAAAGATGATGCTACGTTAAGAAAAATTGTAGATAAAAACTTCAAAAAGAATTTTTCCACACAAAGAAAGCCAAGGCCAGATCTTATTGACAATTTTCATTGGGTTATTACGCGATTTAGGAGAATGAAAAAGGTTACTCAGGAACAGCTTGCCAGAGATATTTCCGAGCCCGTAGCAGCAGTACAAATGGCTGAACAGGGAATCTTGCCAGAAAAAGATTACATTCTTGTTAAGAAGTTAGAGAATTATTTAGGAATTGTTTTAATTAAGGAAGAAAAAGCAAAGGAGCAAGGTGAAAATAAAACCACGGAAATAAAAACACTAACTTTTGAACCACATAATTCAAAAAATCTGACAATAGCTGACTTAAGAAGACTTAAAGAACAAAGAAAATACACGGGAAATTTTTCAGAGTTTGAGGTAGATTTTGAAGAACCTGAAGAGGAGCCTACTGGAAATGAAAAAACCGAAGGAGACGAAGAAAATGACAAGTGAGGAAACTCTATATGATGACGGAAGAATAAAAGTAGTTTATCATCCTGAACATGGTGGTCATGAGTTGTTTATTGATGGTCAATTTATTTTTCTTGCTCATGGTATTTTAGAAGGATTAGCGACAACTCCAAGAAGAGAGCTAATACCTAAATTTAATTTAGCTTATCCTGATTTCGGATATATTCTTGGAAGAGAAGGTTTGTCCTATGAAACAATGGGACTAATTATAGCACAAGCAAGAATTAGAGAGCTTGAAAAAGAAAACCATTCTTATAGGGGACTCCCACATTACTTGCCAAAAGTTATACCTATTCCAAGATAATTAAGATACCGAAGACTTTTTAAACTAATTTCAAGAATTCTTAATATGGAGTTGAAGGTTTTAAAAAATTCTAAGGAAGAGCTTGAAGTTGAGCTTGAAAATCTTACATTAGTTGAAATTCTTAGAGTTTACCTTAATAAAGATTCCAGCGTTGTCCTTGCTGCCTGGAAAAGAGAGCATCCTACTGAAAAACCTGTTTTGAAAATCACTACAAAGGGCAAGACAGCAAAAAAAGCACTTAGCGACGCTGTTTCTGCGATATCCAAAGACCTTGATAAGTTAGAGGACGATTTCAAGAAGATGAAGTGAGTTTTCTGGTATAATGACCCTTCCCCCTCTCGCCCACCCCGAAATCATTTTTAATCTAATTCCAAAATTTTAATATATTAACAGCTTATCAATTTCGAATGAGTTTACGATTGAGCTATTTAGCGAGCGATGAAAAACGAACATCCAAGCGTGGCCGTTCTGAAGCGAGCGGTTTCACCACAATAATCCTTATTAATATTAACGCGTTTTTTTCTTTATGTCAGATGAAAAGATTTCTGCAGGAAGCTTTGACCTGAATACGTGGCTTCATGGAGGCTATGAACGCGGTGTTATTACGATGATTGCAGGGCCTCCGGCAAGCGGGAAGACTAATTTTGTTCTTTTGGCGGCTTGTAGCCAAGCAAAGAAAGGCAACAAAGTTATTTTTATAGACACTGAGGGTGGTTTCAGTGTTGAAAGAGTCAAGCAAATTGTGGGAGAAAATTATAAAGATATTTTACAGAATATTTTTCTTTTAAATCCGACTAGTTTTGAAGAACAAAAGAAAATTTTTCTGAGACTTCTAGAAAGGGTAAAAAAAGAAAATATAGGGTTGATAGTTGTTGATGGAATGGCGATGCTTTACAGGCTTGAGCTTGGAGACGCTCTCAAACTGAAGGATGACTACAAAGTTAAAGAAGTAAATAGGGAAGTTGCAAAACAAATGAGAATCCTTGCCGAGATTTCTAGGAAAGAGCAGATACCAATTATTATAACAAATCAGGTTTATCACGGATTTCTTTCAGAAGAAGACTGGAAAAAAGGGATAAAACCAGAAGTAAATATTGTCGGTGGAGATTTGTTTAAATACTGGAGCAAGACAATAATTGAACTGAAAAATGTTGATGGAAAAAGAAAAGCAGTTCTTCTGAAGCACAGAAGCATGCCTCTGAAAGAGTTAAATTTTGAAATCAGGAAAGAGGGTATTTTTAAGAAGGGCTGGATTTAGCTAGTCACTCTCACCATAAGAAAATTTTTAATAATAACGACAATTTAATTATTTTTGTTCTTGTGTTAAAAGTATTATAAAATTCTGAGCTGAATGAAATGAGGCGAAACTAAAAAACAGAGAGTGAAACGAGCTGAATAACAATTTCAATCAGCGTTACCTTTATTAAGGCTTTTTGCTTTTGTTTTCCGAAGGAGGTTGAAAAATGTTTAATTGTAATTGTAAGTGGGGAGAGACGATTTTAGGCGTTGTAATCTTGATTGTTGCGTTATGGCCTGCTTTATTAGGAGTTAGTGCTAGCATGTGGGTTACTGTTATTGCAGCAGCCATTATTGTGATACACGCGTGGATGCATCATCACGGAAATATGATGGGGGAAATGCCTAAGCCTAAAAGAAGGCGAAGGTAAAACTCCTATTTTTAATTTTTTTTCCTTTCATTGAAGAAGTTTAAGAACAATCATTAAAAGAGACAGGAAACAACTTTTTAGTAGTTCTTAAAGAATATAAATTCACTTCTCTTGTATATTTAGTTAAAGCTAGTAAGTTAATGCAGAAGATTTTAGTGCAAGAAAAGTTTAAATTAAGCAGATTGTATGATAATTAAAAGAGGATAAATATGCAGTTGTAATATAAAAACAATTGTAATAACAATCAATTATACAAAAATGTCAGACATAAGGTTTGAAGTAATCAGAAAAATAGCAGACATAAACTTTAAGTATAAAGACCTAGATAAGATTTCTGAACTTAATACAAATTCTCCACCGAGTGTTTTTATTGGATCAAAGTTAAAATATCCTTTAGTGAATGTAGGCATTCTAAGCCCTTTGGAAAAAGATGAAAATGCATGGGTTTACGATTCTCCTAGTTACTGGGCGAAACAGGGTTTTGGTATAAAAGATGTGATAAATCTTAGACAAGGTTTGCTTAACTCAAGATTTCAATCAAGAGTTACTGATCCAAGGCAAAACAGCAAGAAATTTGTCCAGATAGCACAAGAGCTTGCCATGGCTTCAAAACCAGTTGATGTTGAAATAGAACTTAAAGAAAGAATAAACCCTGGAATAAAAACAAAAGATAAGGTTGTTCTCCCGCAAGGCATGGGCGCTAGACTGAAAAATGCTAAAATTACCGGTAATGTAAAAATCGATACTAAACTTGATAGGGCAGTTAACGATGAAGTGAAGGCTTCAGAAAGTGTAGCTAATCTTTACGGCAACAATTTTAATGAATATTCTCTAAGCCAGATTTTGAGTGTTGGTGTTCTTGGAATGAAAAAGGACAAGAAACTCGTGCCAACGCGCTGGTCTATAACAGCCACAGACGATATTATAGGAAAAAGTTTGTTGAAAAAAATACGTGATTACAAATGGATGGAAAACTATGAATTATTTTTTGGAGAATTTATGGGAAATGCTTACTTAATCATGTTTTTACCAAATGTTTTTTCTTACGAGCTTTTTGAGTTGTATTTGCCGGGAAGTTCATGGAATCCAGGCAATGAAATCAAGGCAGCGACAGATTATGAGAATTACGATGGCAGGAAAACTTATGCATCAAATACTGCTGGAGGATATTATGCTGCAAGACTCCCTATTCTTGAATACCTAGAAAGCATTAAGCGACAAGCAAGCGTTCTTGTGATAAGAATAGAACTTCCAAGTTATTGGGCTGCGCTCGGCGTGTGGGTATGCCGAGAAGCCGCAAGAAAAGTTCTTGGTAACAAAAAACTAGAGTTCGCAGATATAAAAGAACTCACAGAAAGCTCTAGAAAAATAGGAATGATAAAATTTGGTTTTGATACAGAAAAGATTTTGAGAAAAAGCAAGATAATAGAAAACATGAAAACCCAGACAACACTTGGAGGGTGGGTTTAGTATATATACTTTTAAGAATTATTGACCTGAATTTTCTTCCTGTTGTTTCTGTCTGTATTTTTCAATTCTTTCCTTATTTGTTACACAATCTTTATTAAAACAAAATTCCCAGGGACGTTTTCCTTTGTTTAACCGCATCAATATTGGCCAGCCACAAGATTCACAAACCTTGCCTGTTTTTTTTATTGAACCATTTGGCGGAAGGCTGTATGTGTTTTTGCATTCAGGATATTTGTTGCAAGCTACGAAATATCTTCTTGTTTTTTTCGAATAGAGTATCTGCAAATTTCCTTTTTTACATAAAGGACAGATATTTAATTTGTTTTCTTCTTTCTGCTGTTCTCTAAACTCTGTATTTGCTTTCAAAAGCTCATTTCCAATTTCTTTTTCCTTTTTTTTGAATTGCTCTGAAATTTTTACAATGGCTTCTTTTGCCTTCTCGATGACTTTTTCCTCTTTTTCTACATAGCCTTTCTTTGCCTGCTGTATTTGTTCCATTTCACGCTCAAATGTTCTTGTTAAGGCTTCGTCAATTATTATAGGGGAGTGTTTTTCAAGAGATTCGATAAGAGAAATTCCTAATGGTGTCGCTTTTATATTTTGGTCTTGTATATAACCTCGATTGTAGAGTGTTTCAAGTATGCTTGCTCTAGTGGCTTTTGTTCCAAGATTTCTTTTTTCAAGTTCTGTAAGAATTGATGCTTGGGAATAACGCCTTGGAGGCTGAGTTTCTTTTTCTTCTATTCGTGAATTAGCAATTTTTACTTCTCCGGTAACATCTGGAAGTGCTTTCTCTGTAAATCTTGAAGGATAAACCCGAAGCCATGAACTCTTTTTTATACCAGAGCCTTTTTTAATAAAAGTTAACGGCTCTTTACCTGAAGCATTAGAATTAACATCAACACTTATTATTTTATTTTCAACTATAGCATCATCCATAAATAAGCAGAGAAATCTTTTTACAATTAGTTCGTATATTTTTCTTTCATCTTCCTCCAACGCTTCTGGACTGCCTTGTGCGGTAGGATAAATTGAAGGGTGTGCTGGATCGCTTTTTTTGCCTTCAATTGGCTTTTCTCTGGTTATGAGTTTTTCAACTTTGTATTTTTTTGCGAGGTTTTCTAAAATTTCTTTGTAGCCAATTGCCGCGGGGAGTTTTTGGCTAGATGTTCTAGGATAAGAAATAATTCCTGCAAGGTATAATGATTGCGCTAATTGAAGAGTTTTTCCAGGGTTTAAGCCGAAAAGCCTGTAGGATTCTGTTTGTAGAGTTGTTAAGTTGAATGGTGGATTTGGCGGCAGAGTTTCTTGAGTTTTTTTGGTGGAAGCCACGGCTGTTTTGCCGATAAGGTTTTCAAATTTACGCAAATCGCCTTTGTTAAAAATATCTTTTTTGTATATAAGCTCTAGCTCTGGGTTTTCTAAAGTAATGAAAACCTGGAAATATTTTTCTGATTTGAAAGCTGAGATTTCTTTTTCTTTTTTCACTATGAGATTTAAAGAAGGGCCCTGAACTCTGCCCATTGAAAAAATTCTGAATTTTCCAGTAGTTTTTATGGCGTTCATTAACATTCTTGAAACATTTATTCCATAAAGCCAATCAAGATTATGCCTTGTTTCTCCAGCAATTGCCTGCCCCCAGTCAATGCTTTGGCTTTTTGTTTCATAAGCAACATTTAGTTCTTTGTCTGTTAAAGTAGAGAATTTCATTCTTGAAGCATCTTTTTGATTTGCAATAAACCTTACAACGTTTAATCCGATGACTTCGCCTTCAATATCATAATCTGTTGCCACTGTTAAAGCTCCTGCACCTTTTGCTAGTTTGACAAGAACATCATAGTATTTTTTGCTGAAATCGTTTTTTTTGACTAAGTAATTTGGGACCCAAACCAAATCAAAAACCGGAACTCCAGAGCCAGAGTTTTTTTGCTTTAGTGTGAATAGGTGCCCAACAGCGCAGGCAACGACGAGTTTTTTTGAGTCTCGGACAACTTCATAATAAGGAACGCCTTTCTCTGATTTTTTTACGGATTTTCCAAGAGCAGAAGCGATTTTTAATGCTGCTTGGGGTTTTTCTGTGATTATAAGTTCGTAACCATCTTTTTTTAATGTGATTTTTTTTGGTTCGTATTGAGTTTCTTTTTTAGTTTTAGTTCTGACACTGCTAACTTTACTACCTTGTTTTGGTTTCTTACCTTTAACACGAGGTTTTTTAGTGATAGCGACTTCGGTTTTTTCAATAAAAGTTTTTTCTTTTTTACCAGAAAGTTCTACATCAAGAGGGGAATTTTTTTTCTCTATAGAATACTTTATATCTTGAGGTTCAACGGGAAAAAATTCTTCAGCAATTTTCTGTTCTCTTGGTTTTTGTGGTTTTCTTGGCATTTTTAGTATATTCTTATTAATTTAATGATTCAACATAAACTTTAAATAGATAACTATTAGTTGATTTTTTATGAAAGTTGAACCATTTAAAGTTATTTACGGAATTATGGCTGCAACAACAGCTACTTTGATAATAACAAATTATTTTCTTAATAGGCAAAAACGCGGAGCTGCTTCTGAATCTGAATTAGAATCTTCACTATCTGAAATTCCTTTATGGAAACAACCTGGTAAGGGACCCTATGGAAGTAAGAAGTATCGTTAAATCTAGAAGATCATATCTCAAAGATTTTTTCTTTTCTGCTTACATTAATTACATATGTTTTTCCTATTTTTTCATATAAACCGCCGGCTTCGTGGATATGCGCATTTATTAGAATATCTGGGGAGAATTTTTCTATAGCCTTCCTTATGGCAAGGGAACCAGGGAAACCAAAGATTTCTGCCTTGCTTCCAAAGGGATGCATATGTGTAACCATTACTTTTTTCTTCACACCCCGAATTTGCTCATAGCCACGTTTTAAGGCATTGAATATGTTATTTTCTCCTATTTGATGAACCCCCATATTTGCTGTTCCAGCCCCGAAAATTCCCAAATCATTTTTTTTGAAACTACTGCCGTGAATGTTTTTTGTGTTTGGATATGCCTCAGCTAAAAAATCCGCTGTAGCAATAGACTCGTGATTTCCCGGAATGAGAAGAACTTGTTTTTTTGCTCTTATAAAAGGGCCTACAATGTAGTCTGTTGACCTTTCTGCAAACGTTAAGTCTCCGGCAAGAATTACTAAATCTACTTTTTCCTTTTTTGCCATTTCAACCAGTCTTTTTACGAGTCCTGTGTCGCCGTGGATATCACCTATTGCAAGAATTTTTGTTTTCTTCTGCTGTTTTAATGATTTTGGTGATTTTAATTTGGTTTGTAACGTTTTTTTTGGTTTATCCATTGCTTTTATTATATATTTTGATTAATAAATATTATGAAGCCTATATGAATCATCGTTTCGAAAGATTTAAAAGTGGCTCACTGATGGGATATATACAATAAAATGGATGCATCAGAAACAATGAAAGATAACTTTGACATCTTTTTCCGGAGAAAGCCGGCATTGATGCTAGTTTCTTTGAAGAAGAATACGCGAATGAGATACGGTAGTATATTGGCTAAAGAGGTGGACTGCACTTATAGCCACGCGGTGAAGATTTTGCAGACTCTAGAGATTTTGAGTCTGGTTGGTTTTGAAAAAAAGGGGCGGATAAAAATTATAAAACTGACCAAGAAAGGCAAAGAAGTTGCAGATGCGATTGAGAACATACAAAAGCTGATAAGATAATTCTAATAACTACCGCCCCGAAAGTTTTGTTTTGCTTATTTGTTGATGTCTGGTTTTGTTTACTTAGATATTTAGAAAGATATTTATACGAACTTAGACTGAAATGAGTATGGTTGAAGACGAACCCAAAAAAGGCTTTGTTTGGTATTCTTTAAGAGTTTCTTTTTGGGTGATGATTGTGACAACTTTGATTCTTCCGATACTTTTTACTCTTGTATTTAATGGTTCCTTTTATGGTTTTGTTGATGTTTTTCGGATGCTTTTCATGCTTGCTTCAACACTTTTCACATTTGTAGTATCAATAATTCATCTGAATAAGTATAAAGAAAAAACTTTTGCAATAGTTGCTTTGGCGGCTTCTGTTATATTTCCTCTTATTTACGGCCTCTTTGCAATAGGTATGGGAGGCCTTTAATTACGATATTTTTTCCCACTTCTTTTAACTAGCTTATCTGAAACACCTGGATGTCCCTAAATGACATCATCTAGTTAAGAGTTTCACTGTTGATCTCTTACCAACTCCAGTGCTCTAACCAGACTGAGCTACGGAGCCATTAACTTCTAAAAAAGACCTATATTAAAAACGTTTCTATGAAAGAAATCTATCTCTATGATACTTATGGTTGGTTATTATCTCTTTTCCAAAGTTAGTTACATCTTTTTGAAAAGTAACCCTACAGACCCAACAGTCCTTAGTTTTTATTACTCTATTTGGATTAAATCCAAGCTCTTCAAGCATAGAATGCACCTGTACTATTAAGTTCTTACTCGCGCATTTAAATTGTACAACTTTATAGTTTTGATAAAATTTTGCATGTTTTTCATACTGTTTACTATATCTTTTATAAATTGTTCCATCTGTATTAAAAAATCCCCTTAAAAAAGATTTATGCAAAGAAGAATCGTTTAAGATTTTATCCGGTATTTTAACTGTCTTGGCCTTTGGACCAAAATTAAAACCTAGATCTCTTAAGAAAGCGATCACTTTTTTGTCTGTTATTCTAAACCTGACCGTATTATCATCTTTTCTATGTTTAATATTACCATTTGCATTAAAATTTTCCATTACTATCGGCTGAATTATCTCTAGGTAGTAGGGGGAATCTTTTTCCCAAGAACCAGTAAATTGTATTTCTTCTATATTTCCTTTCCTATTTGATCTTTTGTAACTGCTTAAACACCCGTCTCCTACGAAAGCCCCAACAAATTCTGCCAGCTCTTCATTTATCACCATATAAGTCAAAGAATCCATTATATTTTAAACTTTTATCACTCTTTATTCGTTAATCAATGCTTTTTTAAATTATCTTTTTCTTAAGATATAATGGCCTTAGAATTCTGTCCGAAATGCGAGAATATAATGATACCAGAAAAACTTGGTGAAAAAGAATTTTGGGTTAAATGCGCTCATTGCGACTTTTCTGAAAAATTAAAATCTAGTTCCCAACTGATTGAAAAAGAAAAAATCTTGCACAAGCATAATATTGGCAGAGCCTTTAAAACTCTTGACTGGAAAAATGAATTTGCAACATACAAGCACAAATGCCAGAAATGCGGTTATGATAAAGCCCAGGTCATTGATATGGGAATTTTTTATTCAGATGAAGACAATCTTATCTTGCTCAAATGTGGTAAATGCGGCTGGTCTGAAAGAATTGGGAAAGTTAGTTAAAACTCTTCACAAAAACAAATCATCTATTCTTCTTTTTATTCCTTGATGATTTTGGTTTAATAAATTTTGTTCTCTGGCGTATCTTAAAAAACCCGCTTTGCGCTTTAAATAATCAAGATAATCTTTTTTTTCAACTTTTGGGATTTTAATGAGAAGCCCGTTTTCTGCTCCGACAATTCCCATTTTCAACAATTTTTCTAAACCTAAGTGTTCTGCCAGTGAAAAATTTATTACATTTTCTGGAATTCCGCTTATGTGAAAAATCCTGAATAACCTTGGATTTGTAATATCTTCAAGAATCTTAATCAGCTCTTTTCCTTACCTGTCTTCTTTGCCGTATTCTTCTTTTTCTAATTTATCTGCTATTATATCTAATGCGTAGCCATGTTTGATTTTATAATCTCCAATTGCACAGTCTCCTGTGCGTTCTCCACCAATAAGAAAAATATGTGGTTTTTTTAGCATCCCTCTTAAATCATCAGAATAGTGAATTGAGTATTTGGCAACAGTTAACCTAATTTCATCTTGGCTTAACATTGAAATAATACTCTAAGATGTTTTTTAAATAAATTGATACTAGAAGCATATATTTTAAATTATACAGAATTAAATTTAATTGATGCATCGGACATTTTTCTGTAGAAGTCCAAATTAGGTTCAATTTTTTTTGATTCGAAAATAAGCTGGTTTAAACCCTCCCAAAAAAGAAACCAGCTTGCGGGTTCAAGGAGAATAGTAAAAAAGCTCGCTAGTAGGCTTTCATTTTTAAATTTAAAAAATAAAAAGGTTGCAGTTAGCATAAGTATCATTCCAACTCCGGTAAAAATACTTCCACGTTTTACGATTTTAGATTTTTCTTTTTCAAATATCTCCATGTGTTTTTTAAAATGTTTTTTCAATCTTTCTTTTATCACCGCTTCTTCTTTTTCTTTTCGTTCTTTTTTCTGAACCAAAAAAATAAAATCTATTTTATCAATTGGTTTATTTGTAAGTGATCCCTTAGCCGCACTCAAAAAATCTTCAGATAGCCCTTTTAGTGAATATGGTCTAGGATCAAAATCAGAAAAAATATCTTCGTATGTATTAATAACAAACCTTATCTCGGAAGTTTCTTCTGTTTTAACGCTAACTTTCGCCTCTTTTTGCATAAAATAAATAATGAAACGCAATTTAAAATTCTATCTATATTCTCGCCAGGTGTTTTGGCACTTTGTGCATTTGAAGAACTTGGTTTCTGCCTCATCTGTTGAGCGGGTTTGCAAAGTCCAGAAGTAAGCTTTCTTGTGACCGCATTTTTCACATGGTTTATCCAATTCTACTACAGGATAAATCTCGCTGTCTTTATCAGAAATGATATTAACCCTGTTTTTTTCCTCAATTTTTTCTGAAACTTTTAGCTTGATTTTTCCTTTTGTTGAATACTTACATCTAGGACAAACATCCTTTTTGCCTTTTTGAAAAAGGGCAGCACCGCACTTTGGACAGAACTCCATTAAATAGTCTCCTTTGTTTTTATTTAGGTTTTACCCAAGTTTGTTTAAATAGTTTTTTGTTTATGCTTTGAAGGGGAATTTTACTTATGAAAAAATTTATAAGGCATGAGTCTTAAAGATTTCTTATGACTCATTTAATACTTAATTTTGAGAGATATGACGACCCGGCTCGGGCAGCAGATATCTGGTATGCTTATTTGCCAGATGTAGAAAGACTTGGATTATTGACTAGGGCAGAAGGGCTTGTTTATTCCTATGCTAAGAGACAAGACCTTGATTTAGGATTAGATAATCTCATATCTGAAAAAGAAAGAAGACTTTCCATTAGATCTAGATGCTAATAAACAATTAATTTTCATTACAAAAACCCTTTTCTCCAATAGGTTTTTTCCAGTCGTAAAAGACTAGTTTTATCCATCCAGCATAAGGAGCTAATTTCATGACGGTTTTTCCTACTAATTGCTCCTCTGTTATTTGTTTTTCAAAAGATAATTGTCCGTTGTTATTGTCGCCCATTGTTGAAAAAACTTTTGTACCATCTTGGTTTTCTTTTATTTCAATAACTCTGTGAATTATCGGGTTTCTTTGGTTGGCAGTGAAGATTATTACGTCGCCAACGCGTATTTTTTCAGGATTGGCTCTCGCTATGAATAAAATATCTCCTTTATTGAACCCTTTTTTTAGTGGAAATTCTTTAAAGCCGGCTTCGTTTATTCCAACTTCTGTGTATTTTTCTTCGTGATTGTCCCACCAAGCGTCAAAGTTTGAAAACGAGCCACCTTGATGGTACATGCTGCATGATTCCACTATTGCAAGAGGCAATGATGTTCCTGTTGCAAGGCTGAGCACGGGAAAAAATATGAATTTTATAAATAAGAACAGGAAGACAACTGAAAAAATCCACCCTTTGATGCTATTATCTTTCCATAAAAGAAACCAGAATTTTTGAAATAGGTTTTTATTAGATTTTTCACCGATTTTTTTAATTTCTTCTGCCATAATTATAAAAACTTAACATAGTTTTTAAAATATTGGTATTGAGGTATAGTCCAGTCCGATTTTTTATTTTTGTTCTTCCTCTTTCTTTTTAAAAAGATTGTATAATACTGCAATTGATGCCAAAACATAAGTTGCAAAAGCCGGAATTAAGTATCTATTAAACTGCCATTGATCTTTTTTGTTAAGTATTTCGTCCCTTGCATGCACGCTAGCTTTCCATTCTTGGGATAGCATAAATGGAGGAAGAATTCTTAATAATTGATACCCCCAATCTGAACTGAATCTTGAAAAATCTTTGTGATGCCCAATTTCATGCGCTGTTATTGATTCAACATTACTGTAACAAACAGTTGTTTTAGTTAGAGGGTTGTAATAACTTCCTCTACTAAATTCTGCCCAGATTTCATTACCAAGACCCATAGGAATTCCTAAAAGGACTCTAGCAAAAATATTATTCCTTTTTCTTAGTTTTTCCTCGGTAAACATTCTATATAAATCATAAAAAGCTTCATTATGATTTAGCCTTACAGTTATATCTTTAATTGTGGTATCTTTTTCTAACATTGATAAAACTGCCTTTGTTCTTTCTTCATCTTGGCCCCACCCATAATCCCAATCCCAAAAAATTAATCTTCCTGGAAGAGCAAAGGTATGCCCTACTAATCTTGAAGGTAGCCAATCTTTATCCTTTACTAACTTATATCTATCTGTTTCTATAACAAAATCTTCTGAAAAATCAACAGCTTTTGTTTGAATTTTTTGTTCTAACCCATTTGGTTTAATAATAATGGGATTTTCCTGACTTTTTATATGATAAGAAGCATTTACAACTTCAATTTCTTGTGGAAGAGCATACCTGTCAGTAGAATTTTTGTATTCTGATGGTTGTTTATTTAAAGGGTACCATATTGCAAGCCCTGCCGCTAAAACTCCTAGTCTAATTAAACTCATAGCCCAGATATTAGGCGGTTATTTAAAAAGTTTCTGGTATCGCATAATTTTATATAAATGCTTTTAAAGTTCATTACTCAATTTTTTACATGTCAGAAGAGGATAAGATAAAAAGAGCGATAATTGCTGGAGCTTCTTATGCTTTTAAATATCAAGAGAGAAATCCAGGAGCTTCAGAATCCAAGGTCATGAATCATGTTTCAGAAAATCTGGGAAAAATAATTAACGATATTGAAGAGAATGAGTGAATTTTAGGTTCTTAGTAATTTTATATAAATCTTTAAATATTCCTTTAGACTTTTAACCTGATGAAATTGGAAAGCCTCTTGTTACCGTTTGCTTTATTTTTTAGCCAGAGCCAAGTAAATCCTCTTCCTAAAGAAAAAGTGGACAGATATGTGGAATTTGCTAGCAAAAGCACTCGCCAAGTCGCTTCACAATCAATTCAAGGGAATGTGTCTTCAACCAGAGAAACAGAATTAGATTATCATGGAAATTTGGCAAAAATCCTTTATACAAAATCTACTAATGGTGTTATTTCTCTTTCTACTGCAATAAAATACAACACTGGCGGAATTTTAATGTTTATGGAAAATGAAGTTATTGACGGAATTCCAGAATCGATCTTGCCCTTCGGAGAATTTCCAAAAGATTTAATAAATAACGAAAGAAAACTACTTAACCGATACCATCAAATTATTTACTATGTTGTTGATTCTTTGCTTAAAAGAAAATAAAACAAACTTCTCAAAACACCAAAATCACCGAAATATTTAAATAGTGTATATTTCTTGTGTATACGAAAAGTGTATCCACCTCTTTTCAACCAGCCGCGTCTTAGGACGCGGACATGATAAAACAAAATAAAAAAGACAAAACACAAATAAAAAATATACATAAAAATAAAATAAAAAATGACAGATCTTTTTGACAACACAATACTCTGCAGCAAATGCGATGTGAAAATGAAAAAAGCAGAGATAACTAAAAATGGATTTGTTTTAAGAGCTGTTTTATGTCCAGAGTGCAAATCAATGATAATTCACCCTTCTGATGAGCAAGAGTACAACAGATTTATAAATTTGAAGAACAAAGATTTTAGAGTAAAAATGAGGCTTGTTGGAAATAGTTATGCTGTTTCAATTCCCAAAGAAATTGTTTCTTTTATTAGAGAGCAGGAAAAAATCATGGATGACATGGTAAGACTTTGCTTTGAAGACTTTGGAAGACTAAGCTTAAATTTTGGAGGAGTTCGCGAACTAGAAAAAAGAGACCAACTTAAGGAAGCTGAATTAAGGAGGAGAAGATGAATTACATAACAAATAGAATATCATATA
>JAGVXG010000015.1 GCA_018303885.1 Candidatus Pacearchaeota archaeon | reverse complement strand
TGCCACGCGAAGTAGTTAGCATCTCGGCTGCTTTTTGGCACCATACATGAATCATATGGATTTACAATAAACCTCGTGCTTGCGCCAACTGTTTGATTATCTGCAAAAATGTAAATATCATACAATCCTCCAAATTTTGGCGCATTTAATTTAATTTTTTGTTGGGACGAATTCCACGCCCATGAAAGGTTGCTTGAATTAGAAAGGTTAATGGCTTCAAAATTTCCAACCTCGCTATAAGAAAATTCTGTTCTGTTCATATAAGTAATTGAAAATACGTCTGCGTCTGAAAAATTTATTTCTGTGGAGGTTGAGTTATATCCGTCCAAAGACAAGAAAACATATTCATTTGTCCCAAATAATTCTTTTATGTCACCGTCCTTGTTTACAGACTGCGCAGACATTACTGAGGTAATAACATGCATTCTTTGCGTTACAAAACGACTGAGGCTACTCGAGGTATAATTTATGTGGATGAGATATGTCCCTGTGTTGTTTGGGGCTGAAAAATTAAATTCGTAGCAGCCGTCTTTTCCGCAACTGGCATTCCATGAGACATTTGTTATGGCTAAGATTGAATTATCTAAGTCGTCTTTTAAGTAAATTGAAAAGTTTCCTGTGTTGTTAATCACAGAACCATTTCCCCTGTATTTTGGGTACGCTTCTAATTTTAGTGTTTTATTTGGAAAGGCGCTGTGTTCATATTCAAAGCCAGAGCCAGACGACTTTTTATTGACTGAAAGAGTCCAATCTTCAACTTTAAAAGAAGTCAACGAGTTTATGGTGTCGCTGTTTGCGGAATTTGAAATTGTTACATAGGCGGTATAAACGCCCGAGCTAAACCCTGAAAGTGAAAAGATGAATTTGTTTGTAAAATAATTTGTTGTGTTCAGCGTCGTTGAAGTTATTGTTTTTACATTATTTCCTGCAGAATTTTGGACATATCCTGAAAAAGTGTATGTGCCTGAAGAAACATTATTTATCCTGACTTCGACACTTGCTTGCTCGCTCGAGGTAAAAACATTTTTCAGGCTTTTTCCGAGTTCGTCTTTCATGTAAAGATTGTAAGAAAAAGGCACAACTGAAAAAATGCTATATGCCTTAAAAGTTTCAATTTCAACAACGTAATCTCCCACAGATGGCGCGCTTAGGGTGGCGTTACATCTTCCATTTGTTCCAGTAACGCATGAAAATGTTTTTCCGCTTACAGTATTTTTAGTTGCCGCTTCCCGAAATGTTCCGCTAACAGAAGCATTTGCAACAAATATTTCTCTGTCTCCAATGAGTTTTACTGCTTCAACATTAACCTGGATATTTTCTCCGGAATTGTATGTCGCTTTTTCAGTGCTTACCCTTAAAAAATCAGCAGTTATATTGATGACTAATATTCTCACTTCTGAAAAAGAAACATTTGAATTTAAATCAGTATAATTTGCTTGTAATATGTAGTTACCTGCTACAAGAGGGGCATTGACTTCTGTTGCTGTTGTTCTGAAGTTGTTTTTTGAATAAAAACTTCCATTTGCATCGGTTGTGAAATTATACATCTTTAAATGAGTTCTATTAGAATACCTTAAACTTAAATTTACGGTTGCATTTGCCAACGCCGCCGATGCATTGACCAAAGCCCCTGCGTCGGTGTAATTTGCCTGATAGACAAATCCTTTCAATGAAATTGTTTCATTTGCCACATAGACTGATTCGGGAACTGTGAAGTACACATCAGAAAGATAAATTGCCGATGAAACAAAAGACAACGCTGAAAAAAATAAAATACCAAAGGCTAAAGCTAAAAGAATAAGCTGCCTTTTATCACCCATTTTTCACTTAAACACACACGTAATTAAAGGAATATTGTTTTAAATATCTTATCTTTGATTCCTGTTTAACTTAATCTTACTTTAAACCTATTTTATAGTAAAAAGTTTCTTGTACTAAAATCAATTAATCAATTTTACTCAAACTTAACAGAAACACACCACTTGTTTTTGTAAAGTTCTTTAAGAAGATAGCTTATTTCTTTTTTTGGGCCTTCTACGAGATAACCCGAAGAAATTGTCTTTTGTTTTTTGTCCATATTCACATTCATAAGGGTGAATCTTGTGCAATAATCTGCTAAGATGTTTGCTATTTGCTCTTTTTTATTAAATTCTGTGTATGTTATTGTAACTTTTTTTCTATAGGTTCCTATTCCTCTGTTTTCAAGATATTTGTCGACGCCAACTACCAGCCACACAGAAACATATACAATGAAACCTTCAGTGTAGTAGCCAAGTCCTATAATTAATCCGAAAATCGCGAAAAGCCAGATGCTTGTTGCTGTTGTGAAACCAAATACCCTATCAGAGCCTTTTATCAAAGCACCTGCTCCAAGAAAACCTATGCCTGTAACTATGGCTCCAAGAAGTGATATTGTGAGATTTGTTCCCATTTCAACTGCAATTATAGCCAAGCCGCATGCGCCGATTGAAACAAGCGTAAAAGTTCCGAATCCTATTGGCTTATGACTTTTTTGTCTTTGAAGTCCGTAAACAAGCGACAAAATAAATACCAGCGAAAACCTCAGGATCATTTCTTCAATCGTCATAAAAAATAAAAAAAGACTGTATTATTAAAGCTGTCGATACTTTCCAAAGTGATAAAATTACTTCACGTCCCACATTTCAATAGTTTTATCTACTAATGAATCTAGAAAGCTTTTTTTGTAAGAAATTAAAAGCCTCATTATTTTTGTCCTATCTGCTAATAAAAAGTAAGTGAAGTGTCTTGAATTTTTTTTCTTGCCAATAATTTCTTTTTTTAAGAGGCTGTTCAAATGCCATGTAACTGTTGAAGGAGATAATTTAAGGAAACTTACAATTTCCTTGTAACTAGAATTTTTATTGGTAATCATAAAGAGTATGATTTTTCTTATGCTTTCCTGTCGCAAGAGGGAAATTAATTTGGAATCGTCTTTGCTTAATTCCTTTGTGTAGTATCTTGTATTGTTTTTATCTCTGCTTTCAATTAAAAGGCCGTGTTTGACGAGAAAGTTTAAATGATATTTTAAAGTTCCGTAGGGAAATTTAATCCTTCTTTCAATTTCTCTGAAATGGCAGCCTTGGTTTTCTCTAACTAATTCATAAATTTTTTTTCTGTTTGACAGTTTTAGTAAATCCGCGTTTTTTTCGCTCGGATTTTGATAGTGCATTTTAACTCCTGTTATTTCTTCAACACCCCATAGAAAAAACTTAACATGGCGATAAAGTCAAGAGAGACTGTGACTGGGTCTGCAAAAGATATCTCCCCGCCAATGAGCTCATATCCAACAAGAAAACTCCTTATAGCAAGTAAAATGAATGCCAAGCTAACAAACAAAAGCCTTGATTTCCCGCTCCTCTTATAAGCAATAAATGTGAAAATAGAAAGTGTCAACGCCAGAACAAAATTTATCAAGCTTATCAGTTTTTCTAATTCAAAGCCTTCTGTGTCTGGGTTAACTGGCGTTTCTTGGGCTAATACAAAAGAGAATATTGAGACTAAGATGATTGCTGCAACAAAGATCAAGAAGAAATGATTCTTATTAGTCTTGTTAGTCATGGGCTTCAAAACTATAAACATTTTATAAATATATTGGTTCAATGTTCGAACAAAAGTTGTAAAAAAATAAAAAGCTAAAATTAATTGTATTCTACACTAAGCACATTGAAATTTTCATCGAGATGGACATCTGCTTCTTTGCCATTATTTAAAGTTACTTCAATTTCATAATATCCTTCTTCATCTCCTATCTCTGTATCTGTAACCCTTCCTTCTCCGATATATTCCAGAGCTGCTGCGCTTGCCCTATCCAATGCACTTCCGCTGATAGGTATGTCTTCTGCTTCATTATCCTCATCTATGCTTTCTCCTAATTCTAGGTCATCGCTGTAGATCACCTTTACAAATGGTTTTTGTTCTGGCAACCCGGAATCGCTTCCAGAATTAATAGCAGCAATAAATGCGCTTGTCATTCCTATGAAAACTACGGCGAGAACTGCTATAAGCACTTTGTCGCTTGTCCTTGTCATTTTTCTTTATTTTTCCTCCCTTGTAATTGTATAAGAAAATCTAATCATTTTTGTTTAAATATGTCGTAGTTCAATCATAGAAAATTGTATAAGAAAACCCGGTTATTTTTGTTTAAATATGTCGTAGTTCAATTGTAGAAAAGAAAGAAGGAAAAAAAGTCGATAGTAAAGGCAGAAGAATACAGAAAAGTAAATATTTAAAAAACCACATTTGCACTTTATTCAATGAAAGAAAGTAATAAAGGTGTTCTAATCACAGGAATGATTGTTGTTGGAGTCATAATTTTGGCTCTGATTTATTTCAACTTTATGGGCAACGCCACTGGGCAGAACACGATAAGCTCAAGCGGGGAATCGACAATAAAGGTTCTGCCTGACTTTGTGACCGTGTATTTTAATGTTCAAACAACAGGGCAAACAGCAGCAAATGCTAGTGACAAAAACAGTGAGATTGTTTCCAAGATGAAGGGCTCTTTGATTGCAATTGGTTTTGAAGACGATGAGATTAAGACTCAAGGATTTAGTGTTTATCCCGAATACGATTGGCAGAGCGGAAGCCAAAGAATCAAGGGATATATTGCAACACATTCGATTTCTGTAGAAGTTCCTATTGCTGAAAAAGAAAAAATAGGAAAAGTCATTGACGCTGGAATTAGCGCTGGTGCTGGAATAAATTACATAAACTATGAGTTGTCAAAAGAAAATCAGAACAAGTACAAGATTGAAGCAATAAAGATGGCTACAGAAGATGCTACAGCAAAGGCAAGAGCTTTAGCAGAAGGAGCTAACAGAAAACTTGGAAAGCTTGTGTCAATATCAACAAGCGAATTTGGGTATGTTCCTTGGTTAGCTTATGCAGAAGACGCTAGCGGTGGCGTTGTAAAATCAGGAGCAGAAATCGCCACATCAATCACACCAAGCGAGCAAGAGATTTCTGCGAGGGTGACTGCAGTGTTTAAAATTGGATAATAATTCTTAATATTTTTTCCATAACAACGTTTAAAAAATCGTTTTCTTCCAGTTTAGTATGGATGATAAAGTAATTTTATATCTTGGTGGTGGCACAATGTCTGGAGTTTTTGGTGGAGGTATTGTTACGGGATTGGAAGAGGGTAATATTTATAATAAAATAGAATCAGTATATGGTAGCTCTGCTGGAGCTTTTAATGCGGCTTACTTTTTAGCGAGAGAATCTAGGCTCGGTTCCTTAATTTATTTGGATGACCTAACAGATGGAAGATTCATAAACTTCGGTAGAATGCTAATGGGAAAATCTAATGGGGTTGATATTGACTACCTTATAAACGTTTCAAAAAATATCAAAGTTCTAAACATAGGTGCTATAAGAAGTCAGCCAGTTCCATTTTTTATAAAGCTCTTTAATAATAAAACTGGAGAAATTGAATATCACGATGGAAAAACAGAAACATTATCTAAAATTAAATCATCGGCAAGCCTTTTTCCTTTTTATTGGGATCCAGAAAAACAAAATTTTATTGACGCCGGAGTTAGAGAAGCTATTGGCTTAGAGCATCTTATCTCACGACACCCTGAAAATAGAATTGTCGTAGCAATCAATCATCAACCAAGACTAACACTTTCATATATATCGCAACAGTATTTTACTGGAGCACTGGCCCAACTCAGAAGAGCTGATTTACCTTTCCTTAGATATGCCAGAGAAAAAGTTCTTGCTTTCAAAAAAGATTTAGATAGAGCATTAAAAGATGAAAGAGTTTTACTTGTTCATCCGCCAAAAGAAAGTAGAACCCTACCATTAACAAGAGATAGAACTAAACTTTTAGAAACTTATGATATGGGAATAAAAGAAGCTGGAAAAATATTAAGATTTTTGGGGTAACACAGCCGAAAAATCAAAACAAAAATCTAAAAACCTCGCATTGTTCTCTAAAAAATGCAAGAGAAAACATTCAAGCTCTCACCTTCAAGTTTAGGCTTAATGAAAGAATGTCCTCGTTGCTTCTGGCTTGACAAACACAATGTATGGAAGAGGCCAAATGGGATTTTCCCAAGCTTGCCGAGCGGGATGGACAGAATCTTAAAAGTTCATTTTAATAAATTTCGGGATAAGGAAGAATTGCCTCCAGAATTATGCAACAACGGAGATTGTTTAAATCTAAAACTTTTTGATGACAAAGATCTTTTAAAAACTTGGCAGAATAATCTCAAAGGGATTTCTTGGGAAGATAAAGGAGGCAATGTTTTGCATGGGGCTGTTGATAACATTCTTGTTCAGGGGAAAAAGCTGATTGTTTTAGACTACAAAACACGGGGCTTCGATTTAAAAGAAGATACGCATGAGTATTATCAGAATCAGCTTGATATTTACAATTTTCTCTTAAGAAAAAATGGTTTCAACACAGAAGACTTCGCTTTCTTGCTTTTTTATGTTCCAAAAGAAGTCATGTCAACAGGAGAGGTTATTTTTGACACGACACTAAAGAAAATGAAAATCGACATAGAAAATGCAGAGAAAATTTGGAAAAGAGCATTAAAAATTCTAAACTCAGAATGCCCTAATCAAGGCTGCCAATGGTGCGAGAGATTTTAAAAATTTAAAGGCATTACTGTAACTCAGCTCCAAGCTTTTCAACGTTTTCCCTTATTTCATTAGTAATTTTTTCTTTTTCTTCCCTAAGCTTTCCGAGTCTTTTTTCTCCTCTTGCTTTTTTGTCTTTTAAATTTTCAATTTCAAAAACCATTTTTGTGCTTCTTGAATATAACTCACTTGTTTTGTCTTTGTTTTTTTCACTTTCAAGCTCTATTTCAAGCTCTAAGGCTTTTGATTTTTTCTTGTTTATTTGATCGAGTTTTTCAGGTATGCTCTTGTTGTTTAATTTAGCGCCTTCCAAAAGAGCGATTATGCTTTTTCCATCGTCTTTATGAAAATTTGCTTTAAAGTCATCTCTATGTAACTTTAATATCTCCATTTTATCTTCAAAAATATGGTAAAAGTTTCCAAGAGCCCTGAAATCAATTGTCTGCCCTAAGCTGAAGATATCTTTTTCCAATTCATTTTTAAGCGCGCTGACTTTTTCCTGTAACTTTAGAATTTCAAGGTGTTCTGGGCTTTTCTTAATTTCCCCTATTTCCTGAAGAATTTCCGTGTTTTCTTTTTCCACATTGGTTATTTCTTTTTCTAAATAAAATATTTCTGCATTGATTTTTTCAATTTCTTCTTCTAGTCTATCAACCTGCCTTAATTTTAATTTTATAAAGTAAATTGTTTTTGAAGATTCTGCAAGGCTTTTATTTTCATCAAAAATCTTTATTAAATCTTTTGAAAAGGACTTTAGGCTTTCTCTTATTTCAGCCATTTCTTTGCCAATTAGTATAGTTGCTCTTTCATAGCTTAAACGAGATCTTTTATTGAAGTCTGAAAAAACCTTGTCTGAATATGAAATGATGTTTTCGAGTTTGTCGCTTTTCATGTTATTCAAGTTTTCAACCAGTGCTTCTACAGACTCGATATATTTTTTTCTGCCTTCTTCGACAGCAGACTTAATCCTGTCTTCTGCTTTTATTTGGCTTACGTTAAAGTTTTCAATGGCTTTTATTCTTTCTCGGATTTCCTTTGAAAAAACATCTGTTTTTCCCTTAATCAAAGAAAAGACGTCTTCTTCTTGTTTTTCAATGTCCTTTATTCTTATTTCAGCCCAGCTTCCAAGCTCTGAAAAAACTATTTTCTCTTTTCCTGATTCAGGCGTCTTTTTGCCTTGTGTTATCTTTCTTAAAAAATCAAATATTCCCATGAAATTTTTAAAACCATTTAAATCATATAATAATTACAATAGAATCAGCTTAAAAAATATTTAGAAGATTTATAAATAGACTTTATTTTAATTAAGTATGGCAGCAACACCGCCTGGAGCAAAAAAACGAAAACTTGAATACAATGTCGATCAGGCAGTTTACGATGAATTTGTCAAGGCTTGCAGCAGAAAGGGCTTTGCGCCACAAGTGATTCTTGAGCAAGCAATGAAAAAGTTCAATCAAACCGGACAGGTTTGATTTCTTAATTCTATTGTAAATATACTTTCTGATATAACAATTGTTTTAAAGGATTTAGAACTATAAAATCAATGGAAATATACACTGGGATTTATCATCTTAAGTACATGCAGGAAAGTATAGGCATCGTTGCTGCTGAAGGATGCTGGTTAGATAAAGAGAAGAGAGTAACATATACTTTTGAAGCAAATGACAACGGACATGCTTTAGAACTAGCTGAAAAGCATAGAACAACTGTTGCAAGAATTATTGGGCTGGATGATGGAAAAGCTACTCTTGAATCGTTAACTAATGTAAGAGATGTTCCTATTCCTGGGCAAATCTCTCGACCAAAAGAAACTCGTCTAGGCTTTAGAGAAATTGGGGAGATTTCATTAAACCTTTATTCTTAAAGAAAACATAAGGGGTGTAAGAAACCATTATATATCTCTTGAAATTTAAGTGTTTATGACAAATCCGTTTGGAAAGGCGAAGGAAGGTAGAAATAAGCCAGACTACACGAATAAGCATAAGACTTCTGTTCCTACTTTGATAGACCAAGTAATCAATGAAGCAGACATTATTCTTGAGATTTTAGACGCTAGATTCATAGAAAAAACAAGAAATATTGAGATGGAAAATAAAGTGAAAGACGCTGGTAAAGTTCTTATTTACATTTTTAACAAATCAGATCTTGTGGATATAAACAAAGCCAAAATAGAAGAAGACTACGGGGATTTAAAACCGAGTCTTTTCTTTTCTTCAACAAACAGGAAGGGTTCTGCTACATTAATAAGAATGATAAAGATACAGGTTAAAAAGCTAAAAAAAGATATTGTAAACATTGGAGTTATAGGATACCCAAACACTGGAAAAAGTTCTATGATTAATCTTCTTGCAGGAAGAGCTGTTTCCAGAACATCTTCTGAAGCCGGCTTCACAAAGGGCATCCAGAAAATAAAAATCTTTAGCGGAGTTTATTTAATTGATACGCCTGGAATAATTCCTATTGAAGAAAAAACTTACGGCAATAGAAGGCTTTTGGCAAAACACGCAAAAATAGGCGCAACCACATGGTATAAGGCAAAAGATCCTGATGTTATTGTTTTTGAGATAATGAAAGAGTATCCTGGTATATTAGAAGCGTATTATAACATAAAGGCAGACGGAGATGTCGAGGTATTAATTGAAAAGCTTGGGCGTAGGCTTAGCTATCTCAAGAAAGGAAACGAAGTCGATGAAGACAGAACATCGAAGCATATTTTAAGACAATGGCAAGAAGGGAAGATAAGAGTGCGATGAAAAAATTAGGGATTTTTAAGTTGGTTGTTATCTAAAAAAGTTTGTTGTTTCATAATCTATATAAAAGAAGTTTTTTTAAAAGGAAAATGGGAAAGAGGAGGTATATCTTCACGTCAGAGTCTGTTAGCGAAGGACATCCAGATAAGATATGTGACCAGATTTCAGACGCTATTCTTGATGCTTTTTTGGAGCAGGATGAAAACTCTCGTGTTGCGATAGAGTGTGCTGTTGCTTTTTTGGAGCAGGATGAAAACTCTCGTGTTGCGATAGAGTGTGCTGTTAAGGATAATTTCTTGCTTATCTGCGGAGAAATAACAAGCAAAGGAAAGGTGGACATGGAATCTGTTGCAAGAAAGGCAATTCTTAGTGTGGGATACAATGATGATAGGTATGGTTTTAATGGAAATACGTGCCAAATAGACACAAGGGTTTCAGAACAATCTCCTGAAATTGCGCAGGGAGTTGATGAAAGAACAATAGACGGAAAAGAACAAGGTGCTGGAGATCAAGGCATAATGTTTGGATATGCCACGAATGAAACTCCTGAATTCATGCCTCTTCCGATAATTTTGGCGCATAAACTTATGAAAAAAAGAACCGAATTAAGAAAATCAGGAGAACTTTTTTACATAAGGCCAGATGGAAAGGCCCAGGTAAGCGTGGAATATGAAGACGGAAAACCTGTTCGTGTAGACAGCATTGTTTTTTCCACGCAACATGATGAAAATGTTGAATATGAAAAGATAAAAAAAGATGTTATTGAAAAAATAATTGAACCGGTGTGTGGAAATTGGATTGATGGAAACACTAAATATTACATAAACCCGACTGGGAAGTTTGTTATCGGGGGACCTGCCGGAGATTCTGGAGTTACAGGAAGAAAAATAATAGTAGATACGTATGGAGGACATGGAAGGCACGGTGGAGGAGCTTTTTCAGGAAAGGATCCAAGCAAAGTTGACAGGAGCGGAGCTTACATAACAAGATACATTGCAAAAAATATTGTTGCTTCTGGACTTGCAGACAAGTGCGAGATTCAAATATCATATGCTATAGGGGTTGCAGAGCCTGTTTCTATTTTGGTAAATTGTTTCGGCACAAATAAAATTGAGGAAGAGGAAATAGAAAAAATAGTAAGGGAAAGTTTTCCTTTAAAACCTGCTGAGATAATAAAACACCTTGACTTAAAAAGACCGATATATCATAAAACATCTACATATGGGCACTTTGGAAGAAACGACCCTGATTTCAAGTGGGAAAATCTGGATAAAGCCGATGATTTAAGGAAAAAATATTGTTAGTACAGTAAAATCAAGCTGTTATAATTAGAGTTGATGAATGCAGAGAGTAGGACTTGTTTTTCCTATATTACTTCCTTCTTCCCTTCTTATTTCTCGAGAAAACCGAAACAAGCGTATCATCAATTTTGTCTTCTGGCGTTGATTTCTTAAAATTTGCAGCGCTGCGTCTTATAATATCTTCTGCCTGCTCTCTTATTGTCATTAGGTTTTTCTTTGCTCTTGCAGATAAAACCTTGTGAACTTTATCATCAATATCAATTGTTATTTGGGGCATTTTAACCTTCCATTAAAAAAGAAACGACTTTATTTAAAACTTCTTCAAATTTTTCTTTTTTTAATGAACCTATTTTATATTTAACTAGTGATTTGTCTATAGAAGCAATTTTGTCTATTCTTATACGGCTTTCCTTTTTAAGATTTCCCTGCCTAAAATCTTCTTTTTTTATTACTACCTCAAGCTGTTTTTCATATGAAGATTTAGTTATTTGCAAAACAACAATATCCTCTCCTTTAGGAATTTTCAAAATCAAAACAGGCCTCCTCTTAGAATTTTTTAAATTAGAATATGGGAATTCTATTACTATGATATCTCCCCTCACAAGTCTTTCCATGCTTCGTCCTCTTCCTTATTGAGCCAGGTTTTGGCTAGGGACTTTTCAGATAAAAGTGTCCATTCTGAAATATTTTTTTTTAGAATTATTTCATCATCTTTTCTAATTACGATTAATTTTTCACCTTCTTTGATATCTTTACGCATATCAACAGGTATGACTACTTGTCCTCGTGAACTCATTTTTGTTGTGTCAATTTGCATAAATAAGATTAATCTTACTTTCTATTTAAATGTTTCTATAGAATAAAATTAATAGGATTTATTATTTTAAAGATTAATTTTCTCTTATTCCCAAAACTCTTCTTAGCAGCTCGTATCTTTCCCGCGGCTCAACTGAATCTGTAAACATTGGGCGCTCTTGTATTGGCTTTTCTGAATACCCCGCAACTGCAGAACTTCCTGATGTGATTCTAACAACTTCGTCTGGAATAATATCATAGTCTACTCTTCCAGAAACAGGCCCAGTATATGTTTGAGTTTCTATGCTTGAGTTAGCTCCTTCATTTGGCATTTTTTTTCTATTGTTCAATGCTTTTTAAGGATTGTTGTTACAGGGTCTACTGTATTGAGAAAATTAACCGAATAAATTTTTGAACCAATTAAGGATACTTTTTAGGAGTCCTTGACTTACACAAGTTCCTGAAATACAGACATTTGAAGAGCATTCAAAATTGTTTTCACAAACCGTCTCTTCTTTAGATTGTTCAACAAAATTTCCATCATCAGAGCAAAACTTAGCTGATTTTCGGTAACCAAAAGGATAGCATTTCCCTTCTGACGGACAAGAATCTTTGCACACTATTGTTGGCTCTTCTATTTGAGTTGAAGTTGCTGTTTCTACTGGTGTGCCTTGTAATTGTCCTCTAGCCTCGCTCAAAGTAGCCTCTTCAATATAACATTCCTCCCCGATAGAAAAAGTATTTATCCCACATTTTCCGGACCTATCATCGCAATGACTTTCGCAGAACTGTGAGGCGAACTTTTTCCAGTAATCGACACTTTTACATGCATCTCTTTCAGTAGATTTAGATTCTTCCCCATCATAGCATTGGAAATAAACTTTTCTGAAACCCTTATTTAGAACTTGAGTAATGTTTGTCTCTCCGCCAGTACAGTCAAATTCTATTTTTTCATCATTTCCATCCATAGTTGTGTATTGATAACCACCACAAGTAGATTTCCATGTTATTTGTTCTCCTTTATAGCCTTTTACTTCGGCAGGACAATTTCCAATTCCTGAACATGTTGCTATACCATTAACAAAAGAAGTATAACATTTTTGTTCCTTCTGAGAATTCATAAAGCTACAAAATACTTTTTCTGAAATTTGCTCCCCTTTTGTACATGCCCCGTCAACACATCCTTTCTGGCAGGAATAACTCATTTTTTTTGCTTCGTTGTTTTCACAATAATATTCCACAAGTTCATTCTGACTAAGACAGGAATCATATTGTCCTGAATCGCCATCTCCCGCTTTCATAAACCCTTTTGTATAATAGTCTAAACCATCACTGTCACTGCATGTTGATTTGGTTACTGAAAAGTAATATGTATTCTCAACTTGAGATTTTATTCCATACTTTTGTGAGCAGTATGAATTATCTCTTGAACAGTATAGAAAGATTTGTAATCTATATCCAATTAATTTATCTGGAGAGGCAATGTTTCCATACCAGTATCCCTCTTTGTAATATGCATTATCTCCTTTTGAGCTTTGTCCTTGAACTAGGGGCCATTCGTCTATATAGAATTGGACATTAAATCCTTCTTCAGCAGTTGCAGGAGTTCCGTCTTGCTCAACTCCTTTTATCATTAAATTTAATATTTCAGATGGAGAATAGGTTTTTTTGACTCCCTGCACGCCAGAAATATAAAAAGTGGATGTTTGAGCAGGACACGTTTGACAAACACACTGATTATCAATTAAGTTACATTCGCGAATTGTTCCATCACCGCACTTTGTTGGCTGGCAAGTAGTGGATGTTGGTTGGCAAGAATAAATTGGACATCCATCGCTATCTTTCTGCCCTGTGTCTTTTGCTCCAGTACATGTTGGCATAGGAGAGCAAGTTATTACTGGTGTAATGGCGGGACAAGAAGGACAAGTACAAACATTATCCTTAACACTGCATTTTTCTGGCCCATAAACTGTTCCATCGTTGCACGTTGTCGTTGGGCATACACAAGAACCATCATAACATCCATTTGGACAGTCATATGCTGCAGATTTTGCAACGCCATCTTCACAATAAACTTCAGACAATTGTTTTGGGTTGTTAGATAGGCATACATCGTTTGTGGTGTTCTGGTTACCATCTTGAGTGCTTCCTTTGCTGTAATAATTTATACCGTTGTCGGAATCAGTGCAAGTTACAGAATCTTCGATAGTACCCCCAGTAATCTTACTCCAAGTATCAGAAAACCAAGATGCAGAAACTAGAGAAACACCTAAAAGAAAAACAAAAAGAAATACCGAAAAAGCCACAACTTCTTTTTTATTTATCATCTCTTATTTACTTAGGTTGTTCTAACTTTTAATTATTTCCCCTTAACATAAACCTTCTGCACGTTAAAAGATTTGTAAATTCCCTCTAGAATGTCTGTGCCTGCGTAGCCAGAAAGTAAAGAAAGCCGCGGGTCAAAATTGAAGACAATGCCGACAAAGATTCCTATGACGACAGCGATTACAACAGTTATAAGGTAATATGTCCAGATTATTCTTCGGCGCAAAGAAAGCGCCTTCAGTAAGCCAATAAACCCGCGTGTTAAACCTCCGACGCCGCCAAGAAGTGCTGCCAAAAGCAATCCGTCTGTCATAAATAGTAAAAGAAAATAACTTATTTAAGGGTTTTGATTTTAGAAAGATTAATAAATATTTTTTTCCTAGAGTTATCAGTGAAAAATGGTGAAAAAGAGGGTTTTGTTTTTAGTTCTAGCATTTGGCATTTTTCTTGCAAGCATGTCTTTTATTTCAGCATGGGTATTTAATGGGACAATCAGAGATGTTAATGGAACTGCTTTGAATAATTCT
>JAGVXG010000006.1 GCA_018303885.1 Candidatus Pacearchaeota archaeon | reverse complement strand
AATGACTGATGATATTCTCAATAGATGGAAGTTTGTTTTAGATTCTCTTCAGGGAAATCCAATGAGCTTGGATAGATGGCTTGATTGGGTAATTAAGAAAAAATTGATAGATTCTTATATGGCTAGAACTGGAAAGGGCTTAAATGATACTGCTGTTAGAAACATTGACTTACAATATCATGAAGTTAATAGACAGACTGGATTATTTTATATGCTTCAGTCAAGAGGATTGGTTGATAGAATGTTAACTGATGAACAAATAGAACACGCTGTTGAACATCCCCCAGAAGATACAAGGGCGAGATTTAGAGGAGCAATTGTTTCTAGAGATGATATACCAGAAAAACAAATTGGATGGGATTATCTATATTATTCAGATACACCAGATGAAAAAAGAAGAAAAGAGTTAGAAAAAAGGAGAGAAGAAGGTCGTTGTAACTGTTCAAGTTGTATTCAAGGTACAGGTATTATAAATAGAAAAATTGGATTGGGCGATCCTTTCGATAATTATTTGGGGTTGGAAGATAGATTATAAAATGGTTTCAATTAAAACACCGCGAACATTAGTAAAACTTGGAAGATATGATGATTCTTTAGAAGAAGCTGTAAGAAAATGTTCAGAGCCATTGACAAATGTTCTGGTTGGACTAGGAAGCACTGTTAAATATGCTGTATTCAAAGAAGCGACAGAACCTTATTTACTAATGGTATCTCAACAAAAAGATGGAATAGTAACAGCTCCTGGTTATAATGTCCTTTTGACAGTTGCTTCTTATTCAGATTTAAGAAATCAGCAAGTAACAACTCAATTCGAAAAAGAAACAGGGATAAATTTAAATATAGAAGTTCCAGAGCAATTAAGAAGGCAATTTGAAATGGTAAGCTTATCTTTTCAAGTTTTTGAGAAAAATCCCAGGGCAGCCATGGCTGTTTTGAGAGGAGAATTATAACATGACAGAAATAGAATTACCAACATATAGAGCGATTGTTCCTAACGAAGTTTTTGGCAGAAGAGCAAAGCCATTAAAAAGACCATTAGTTGGGGGAAAGGCAAAAGCCACGCAGATAGCAACAATTTCAAAATCAAGAATTCCAGAAAGAGAAGAAGCTATTGATCTTGTGAGAAGGAGTGCAAAAGGAATAGACTTGGGTTCGCTTGGAAAAAGTAAACCTACAGAAGAAGAGATTAAAGAGACTTATTTTTTAAGACTACTGCCTGTACCAGAAATTAAAGGCATAGCAGAAGGAGACAAAGAAATCATTGAACACTTAAAAAAACATTATAAAGATGGCAAACTTCAAAATGGAAGAGATTATATTCTGTTTGCAAATGGGATCGTTCCAGATGAGTTTTTAGATAGTGTGCCAGAAAGATTGAGAAAAGAGGGGGTAGGTGTTTACAATTATTTGATAGACAAAGCAGGTAGAGAAGAATGGTATCTAAAAATCAGACTTTTGGAAAATGGGGCGTTTCCAGATATTTTAGAATTAGATTATCTTCTTGATAGAGGAGTAAAAGATTCTGATGTTTTCTCTGTTGCGGGAAATTTTGGAGATTATCAGAATGTTACTAATCAAATTAGACTGCTTTATCGTGCACTAAACTCGTTGGAATTTATGTCTCAGGTTAAAGATACATCGTTTCAGGTTTTAGGAAATATGGCCTCTTCAATGATGCAGGAAACTGTTAAATGTATTCTTGGGAGAGATCTTATTACAGGGGTTATGGGTGGATTGGAAGGAATGATTAAACAAGCAGTTGAAGAGTTTAGCGAAAAACAAGAATCCGGAGAATCCGGACTAAAGCCCTTTAGATGTGATGATGATTATTCTAGAAACTAAGGTCATAAAACATAAACCCTCAATCATAGAAAGATTTTTAAAGCAAATTTTGGTATCTTTTATTATCGGCAAGTCACTAAAGCAACTTAAATAGATTACAATTTCAACAAATTTCATCATTTAAATTTACCGACGATAAAAGTCTAAAGCGTCGCATTTCCATTCAACCCCAAAACCATGCATATTCTACAACCAAAACACATAAAACTCAAAGAGAAAGAGGCTGAGGAACTACTTAAGGAATTTAATATTTCTCGTGCCCAGCTTCCAAAGGTTTTCTCTGATGACCCTGCTTTACCTGAAGGTTCTGAAGTTGGGGACATAATCAAAATTGAAAGAAAGGACGGAGAAGACACAGTCTTTTATTATAGGGTTGTTGTATGAAATGGGAAAAATAATATCAAGTAATAATATAATTAATGAAAATAGCTTGCTCGCAGAACCACCCGCGGGTTCTGCATCTCCTGCAACTAAGAGATTAAACTCGCAAGGATAAATCAAAATTTTAATGTAAAAGTTTTGAATATTAGTAACCAAAATTAATTCGAATGAATATAGCGAGTAAATTAAAACCAAAAGACAAAAGTTCGCAGGCTCACTTTAGCTGCGTTTTTTGTAAACAAAAAACACAATGGAAAACAGAAAACATCTAATCGTGAAAAAATATCTTAAAGAGCACTCCCTAGTAGAATCTAATGTTATTTCTTTCAATAATTTTCTGGAAAAAAGGATGCAGGAAATCGTAAATGAGATTTCTGAAACAATAGATAAAGAAGATTTTGAAATCACCCTTGGAAAAATTGCAGTCGGAAAGCCAAGAGTCATTGAAGCAGACGGAAGTTCTTCTTTGATAACTCCTTCAGAAGCAAGAATGAGAAATCTGACTTATGCTGCGCCAGTGACCTTAGAAATAACAGTCAAGAAAGACGACCAAGTCGACTCAGAAATTGTTGAAATAGGAAAAATTCCAATAATGGTGAAAAGCAAGGCGTGCAACAGCAATGGCATGTCACGTGATGAGCTAATAAAAAGTTATCATGATCCTCTTGACCCAGGAGGATATTTCATCATAAGAGGAAACGAAAGAGTTATGGTAATGGCAGAAGATCTTGCAGAAAACCAGCCCTTCATAGAATCAGATTCAAGACGAGGACTTTCTTTAAAACTATTTTCATTAAAAGGAACATACAGAATTCCTGTGTTAATATCAGAAAGTAAAGAAGGAATTTTTGAAGTTTCGTTCAGCAAACTAAAAGATATTCCTGCAGTTATTATTCTCAAAGCGCTTGGGATGACAAGAGAGTCTGACATTCAGAAATATTTAGGAAAAGAAACAGATTCTGTCATTGTGAATCTTTATGAATTTGTCAACGTGGCAACTAAGGAAGATGCGATGATGTATATTTCTGAGAAGGCAAACCTTCAGGGAACAAAAAAAGAAATTCTCGACAGAGTAAGGCAGAGAATAGACTCCTACTTGTTTCCGCACATCGGACAGAAAAAAGAAGACAGGATGAAGAAGGCAGTAACTCTCTGCAAGCTGATAAAACAGTTTTTAATTGCAAAAGAGAACCCGAGCCTAAGAACAGACAAGGACCATTATGCAAACAAACGTGTCAGACTTTCTGGAGACTTACTGGCAACGTTATTCAGAGTTAATCTTGGAATTTTAATAAGAGATATCCAATATTCTTTACAAAAAGCAACTAAAAGAAGAAAATTCTTTTCAATAAAAATAATTGCAAAGTCAACATTGTTCTCTCATAGGGTTGAATCTGCAATCGCAACAGGAAGCTGGACAGGAGAAAGGTCTGGCATAACACAGAACATGGACAAAACAAATTATCTTGCAACTATAAGCCAGCTTCAGCGTGTTTCTTCTATGCTTCCAAGCGATCAGGAAAATTTCGCCGCGAGGACTTTACATCCGACGCATTATGGAAGATTCTGCCCTATTGAAACTCCTGAAGGAACTGAAATCGGGCTGAGAAAGAACTTGGCGATTATGGCAAAAGTTTCAACAAGGGTTGAGCTTAATCAAGAAGATTTTTTAAAAACCCTTGAATCAGAAGGGCTTGTAAAAGAAGGTCCAGAAGATACAGAAGTTTTCTTCAATGGAATTTTCATAGGCTCTGTTAAAAACCCACGGGAATTTACTGAAAAAATAAGGAAGAAGAGACGGGAGGGCGCGTTGCCGATACAAATGAACATAAGATATGATCCTTATTTCCAAAACGTCTTGATTTCAACAGAACCAGGAAGAGTCTTGAGGCCATTGATAATTATTGAGAACAGCTCTTCAAAACTCAAAGAGGAACATTTGGTAAAGATAGAACAAGGAGAAATGATGTGGAATGATTTAATCAAAGAAGGCATAATAGAATACCTAGACGCCTCGGAAGAGGAAAGTGCGCTGGTTGTCTTAAATGAAGAAGACATTACGCCAGAACATACACATCTTGAAGTCGACCATATGGATTTGTTTGGCGTAATTACGAGCTTAGTTCCTTATGGCAACCACGACCAAAGTTCGAGACTAAATCGTGGAAGCAAGACGCAAAAACAATCTCTTGGGTTGTATGCTGCAAATTATCTTGCAAGACTCGATACAGACGTTTCTGTTTTGCAGTATCCGCAAAAGCCAATTGTAAGAAGTTTTGTTTATGACACTTTAAATGCCTATTCTGCTGGACAAAATCTTGTTGTTGCAATAATGCCTTATGAAGGATACAACATGGAAGATGCTCTTGTTCTCAACAAAGGAAGTGTTGACCGTGGCGTAGGCAGAAGTTTTTATTTCAGGCCTTACAGCGCAATTGAAATGAATTATGCAGGAGGCTTGAAAGACGAGATAGCTGTTCCTGAAAAAGATGCATCTGGGTATAAGACAGAAGCTAGCTATCGTTTTTTGGAAACTGACGGTATAGCGTATCCAGAAGCAGAAGTCAATGAAGGCGAGGTTTTAATCGGAAAAATGTCTCCTCCAAAATTCTTATCTGAAGCAAGGGAGATTTCTGTAAGAACAAAAAAAGAATCAAGCGTGACAATGAAACAGGAAGAGAAAGGAACTGTCGAAGCTGTTTTTATTACAGAAGACGAAGACGGAAATAAAATTGTTCAGGTAAAAGTCCGGGATCAAAGAATTCCTGAGCCAGGAGATAAATTTGCAACTTCTCACGGACAAAAAGGAGTTTTGGGTTTGCTTCTCGAAGAAGAAGATGTTCCTTTCACATCAAAAGGAATAAGACCTGATATCATGTTTAATCCACACGGACTTCCAAGCAGAATGACTGTTGGCTATTTGCTTGAGTTGCTTGCTGGAAAAGTAGGATGTTTAAGCGGAGAAATTGTCGACGGAACCGCGTTTTCAGGCGTTGGCAAGGAAGAACTTGAAACGCAATTAGAACGTCTTGGATTCAGCTACGACGGCAAAGAAACAATGCGCTCCGGCGTTACTGGAAAAAAAATAAGCGCAAAAATATTCGTTGGAAATCTTTATTACTTGAAGCTTAAATATATGGTTGCAAACAAACTTCATGGGAGAGCTTCTGGAAAAGTTGCTTTGTTAACAAGACAGCCAGTGGAAGGGCGTTCTCGTGGTGGCGCTTTGCGTTTGGGAGAAATGGAACAGCAGGCATTAGTTGCGCATGGAGCAGCACTGTTGTTAAAAGAAAGATATGATTCTGATAAAGTCGTTCTTCCTATATGCAGTAAATGCGGCTCTGTTGCTATAGAAGACAATATCAGAAATAAAAAAGTCTGCTCTGTTTGTGGAAGCGAAGAAGTTGAATCTGTTGAAATCTCTTATGCATTCAAACTTCTTATGGAAGAGCTTCAAGGGTTACATATTCACACAACTTTCGGATTAAAAAACAAGTACGAATAAAAATGGCCATACAATTTATTAAACAAGATGATGGTACGCAGATAATGTATGCAGGAACGCCTTCTTTAGAAGGAAGACGCTTAGATAGAAGCTGGTATGTTAATGCAGAGACAACATATCCCACTATTGTCGCTTATTTAACTAGATTAGGACCTGAAGTTGTAGGTAGTGTTAAGCATGAAAATGGTGAAATAATTTATGGGTTAAATAATGGGGGAGAAATAAAAACATCTAGAAATCCTTTTGGGGGGATAGAAGTAAAGGTTCTTGAATGCCCAGAAGGAATATATGACGATTTAAAAGAAATTTCGGCTGAAATTAAACCTAAGAAAATAGAACATCAAGAATAAAATGACGACGCAAACAATGGCACAAAAAGAAATAACATACACTAAAATGGTTAAAGTTCAAGATGCTAGAGTGTATGATGAAATAATTGAATGGGCTGGAGATTTAGCACTCCGTAAAATTTCTGTAAATGGAAATAGTTACTATATTTTTGACAATGATGGAGTTATAAGATATAATGATCAAAAAAGAACAATTGAATTATCTGATAAGGTTGATGGCGTTGTTCAATTTGAAATCGGGCGCATAATTAATGGCAATGGTAATGGCCATAGAGTAAAAGAAATGCCACAAAGGCCTGCGCAGAATCAGATTCCAATAGGCACGGGTAATGGTAAATTTAAATTTTTACAAAGATTTTCAAGTTAGAATGAAAAATAAATTTTCAAAAATAAAGATTAGGAGACTTTCATAAATAAAAATGCAAATAATAAAGAAAAAGATCGGGGAAATAGGATTTTCTCTTCTTAGCCCTGAAAAAATCAAAAAAATTTCGGTTGCGAAAATCGTGACTCCTGAACTTTATGACATAGATGGTTATCCTGTCGACGGTGGATTGATGGACTTAAGACTTGGTGCAATAGATCCCGGAGTTCGTTGCAGAACTTGCGGGGGCAGGCTTAAAGAATGTTTAGGACACTCTGGAAGCATTGACTTAGCTCGTTCTGTGATGCATCTTAAATATGTTCCGGTAATAGAGCTTTGTCTAAGATCTTTCTGTCATGATTGCGGAAAACTAATGATTACTGATAAAGAATTTGATAAAAACACCCCAAGCACTAGGGTCAAAAAGGCAAAGGATTCAAAAAAATGTCCCCATTGCAATGCTAATCAGGAAAAAATAAGGCTAGACAAGCCGACGACATTTTACAAAGGAAAGATAAGAATTTTCCCTACTGAAATTAGAGAGATTCTTGTCAAGATTCCTGATGATGAGCTAATAAAAATAGGAATGAATCCGAAAAACTTTAAGCCAGAGTGGGCTGTGCTAACCACGTTGCTTGTTCCTCCAGTAACTGTAAGGCCAAGCATTATTCTTGAATCTGGAGAAAGAAGCGAAGATGATTTAACACACAAACTTTCAGACATCATAAGAGCTAATCAACGTCTTTGGGAAAACCTAAATGCGGGAGCTCCTGAAGTCATCATTGAAGACCTATGGGATTTGTTGCAGTTCCATATAACGACTTTCTTTGATAATACCGTGGCAAGGATTCCACCGGCAAGGCATCGTTCTGGGCAACCATTAAAAACAATAACAGAAAGAATCAAGGGTAAAGAAGGAAGAATCAGAAAAAACCTCGCTGGTAAAAGAGTGAATTATTCCGGAAGAACAGTTATTTCTCCGGATCCGTCGATAGAAATTAACGAAGTCGGAATTCCGTATGAAATTGCAAGAGTTGTGACAGTGGCTGAAACAGTCAATGATTTGAATATTGAAAAAATAAAGAAACTCGTGGAACGCGGCTCAGAATATCCTGGAGCAAATTATGTCATAAGGCCAGACGGAAAAAGAAAAAAAATAACACCTGAGCTAAAAGAAGAAATAATGAGCGAGCTTTCTCCTGGATACCAAGTGGAAAGGCATCTTGAAAACGGAGACATTGTATTATTCAACAGGCACCCTAGCCTGCACAAAGGAAGCCTCATGGCTCATTATGTAAAAGTTCTTCCTGGAAGAACGTTCAGATTGCATCCTTCTGTCGCAGCACCTTATAACGCTGATTTCGACGGAGACGAGATGAACATACACAGCCCTCAGACAGAAGAAGCTAAATCCGAAGCAAAGATTCTCCTTGGAGTAAAGAAGAATTTAATATCTCCAAAAAACAACACAAACTGGATAGGATGCTCTCAGGACGCAATCACAGGAGGCTATCTTCTTAGCATAGGTAATTTCTCAAGAGAAGACGCTAATCAACTTCTCTACAAATCAGGAATAAATCATCATTTCTCGAAGAAAAACGTTTCTGGTTTAGAAATTTTTTCAAGCATTCTTCCAAAGATTAGTTTTTCTAATGAAGCAATTAAAATTAAAGACGGGGAAATAACTCATGGTTTTGTTGACAACAGCCTTTTCGGCAGCGAAGACGGGGCTTTAATCAAGGAGATTGATAAGAAAATGGGAAGAGAAGATTCATTTGAGGCAATAAAAAGGGCATTCAATCTTGGAAAAAATCATCTTACAGAAAGAGGAATAACAATTGCTCTTAATGATCTTGACGTCGAGGAGAAAGTTGTTGACATAAGCGAAGAAATAGTAAAGAAAGCAGAGGAAAGAGCCAGAGAAATAATTAATGATTATGGCAAAGGAACTCTCGAGGTGATTCAGGGCAAGACTGCAGAAGAATCAAGAGAAATAAAAATTCTCAAGGTTCTAAACGAGATAAGAACTAAAATCGGAGAGGTTGTAAAAAAAGAATTTCCAGAGGAGAATCCTGTAACTTACATGATAAGATCTGGCGGGGGAGGAAATATTTTGAATATTACGCAAATGGCTTGTTGTGTTGGCCAGCAGGATTTGGAAGGAAAAAGAATTGACATCGGTTACAATAACAGAACTCTTTCTTTTTTCAAAGAAAAAGATCTTTCCCCAAGAGCAAAGGGGTTCATAAGAAGCCCATTCATCAAGGGTTTGAAGCCAGATGAATTTTTCTTTGGAGCAATGACGGGAAGGGCAACGCTTATGGACACTGCATTAAGGACGCCAAAATCCGGATATTTATATAGAAGGCTTGCAAACGCTATGCAGGATTTAAGAAAAGAGTATGATGAAACAATAAGAGACAGCAATAATAATATTATTCAGTTCATATATGGAGACGACGGCATGGACATTTCAAAACTTCATCTCGGTGGCAAACTCGAAGCCGGAGAAGCGATTGGCGTTGTGACATCACAAAGTTTTGGGGAGCCTTCTACACAGATGGTCTTAAGAACTTTCCACTTTGCCGGTGTTTCAGAAATGCAGGTTACTCAAGGACTGCCGCGTTTGATAGAAATTTTTGATGCAAGAAAGAAACCGAGCTCGCCTAAAATGGAAATATATCTAAAGAAAGAATACGATAATGAAAAAGACGCCAGAGTTTTTGCAGAAAAGATTAAAGAGGTTACGATAAAAGACATTGCGTCTGAAATTGACCTTGATTTCAGCAACAAAAAAATAGAAATAAAAATTGACAAGGAAGGAATCAGGCACAGCCACATTTCTTTGAAAAAAGTTGTTGAAAAACTCAATGAATTGGGATTTAATGCAAAGGAAAAACAAGATTCAATAACTATTGGTGCTTCTGAAATGAATTTCAAAGAGATTTATCAGATTAAAGAAAAACTTAAGAAAACAATTATCTCTGGGGTCAAAGGAATAAAGCAGATTTTAATTGTGAAAAAAGACAGGGATTTTGTAATTATGACTTTAGGGACAAATCTTAAGAAAATGCTTGAGATTAAAGAAGTTGCTCCAGAGAAATTACTTTCCAATGATCTTCATGAAGTTGCGAGCGTGTTTGGAATTGAGGCTGCAAGACAGCTTATAATCAATGAAATACAGGAAGTTCTTAACACACAAGGCTTGAACATAGACAAAAGACATTTGAAACTTGTATCAGACGCCATGACTAACACTGGAGAAGTTAAAGGAGTAACGAGAATAGGAATTATCGCGCAGAAATCTTCGATACTTGCAAGAGCGACTTTCGAAACTCCTGTAAAGCAGTTTGTTAATGCAACAATAAAAGGAAATAAAGATCATCTTTTAAGTGTGATAGAAAACGTAATTCTGAATCAGCCAGTCCCCGTCGGTACCGGGTTACCGGGATTGCTTGTCAAGGTTGTTGGGCCCCTCGTAAAAAAAGAAGCTGATAAGAAAAGGGCGGAGAGTAAGGTTGTTGAAGCAACGAATAAATAGATTTAGTTTAATAGAATGAAGAAAGAAAATTTAAAGGAGATTTTATTTCAAATATTAAGTTTAATAATAGCATTTATTATTCTGACAATAACTAAAGGGAATGAACTGATTTTTACTATAACGGTTATTTTTGTCTTATTAATTAATTTCAAAATAAAATATTATAAAGGTGAATGGGCTTTATTTTTTATAGGATTAATCCTTGGTTTTTTTATTGAAGTTATTCTTGGATTATTTTATAGAATGCAATATTGGCAGGACTCTACTTTGTTAGGAGTTCCTATATGGCTTCCGATAATTTGGGGTTATGCTTTTGTTTTCATAAGAAGAATTGGGAGTATAATAATAAAAAACAAATAAATTTTAATTCTCAAAAAATAAAAGATAAGTTTATAAAAGAAATATTTCTAGACATTTTAGTTAACATGGCCAGCACGATTGATATGCAGGAAATTCGCTATCTGAATTTGTTTGAGAGGATAATGGGCGTAAGAACACGTTTCTGTTTTAAATATAACGAAGCAATAGTTTTCTGTGTTCCAAAACCACTTGTTCATAAATCAGTTGGAGAAGGCGGAAGAAACATAAGAGAAATGAGTGAGATTTTAGATAGAAGAATAAAAGTAGTAGCGCAGCCAGAAGGATTAAGAGATGCTGAATATTTTATAAGAGCTGTTGTAAGCCCGACGACTTTCAGAAATTTCGAGATAAGGGGCAATGAGATCTTAATCAGCGGCGGGGACAACAAGGCAATTCTTATAGGAAGAAACAAACGCCGATTGTTTGAAATGCAAAAGATAGTCAAGGATTTTTTCGGAAAGGAGTTTAGGATTGTTTAATTAAATCACAATAATTCTTATAAGGTGGCTTAATTCAAGAATTAAATGACTAGAAGAGCCAGATTCGAAAATAGAATTTCACAATATAATCCTTCAACAACAGAGGTTTTGCTTGAAAAAATATGTAATTCTTTTGGAACAGAATTACTTCCTGCTCAAATTAATCCTGTAAATGGAACAAAACTTGTTAGAATATCTAAACCTGCGATTATAAAAAAGGGTGGTAGAGTAAGGGTTTTGCAATTTCAGTATACTAGGTTTTCTCCATTAAGTTCTCAAAGAATGGTTGAGGTTTATAATAAAAATAGAGCTGTGGGCAGAAGAAAAGAAATTTCACATGATGCTATTTTAAAAGAGATAGAGGAACAGCATAGCCCTTGGAACTCTATAAGAGAAGTTACGGATGAAAGTTATATTGAAAATCTTAGATTACATAGATGGCCAAAATCATTATATTTCGCAGTTTATGATATTAACAAAGGTATTGAAAAAAGAATAAAGCCATTTTTAGTACATGAAATAAATACGGAATTAGAGGGAGTAAAGCCTACTCTTTGTTTGAGTTTAAATATAGAACCTTTTTTTGTTGTTAGAATGCAAAGAGAAGGTACTAAGGATATTTGCGATAGTTTAGATATAACTTTTCCAAAAATGCGTGAAGATAATGACAAAAGCTTCTTAACAGCATTGGGATTACATCCTTTACAAGGAGAGAAGTTTACAGAGACTCACAAACCAACTTTTTATGGAAGCTACAAAATTAAAGCCAATCATCCAAGGGAATTAACGATGGGTTTTATTAGGGCTTATCTTAGAAAGTTTTGTTTAAATGAAGATTTTTATTAATTACATTCGACGCAAGTTCCTACAGAAACTTTATAAACCAATTTCTAATTAATTATTCTATACAAAATGGGATTAAAAAACGCTTTAAAACTGCAGAAAAACAGAAAGAAATTTAGATGGAAAGATAGAAAATATAAAGTGAAAACTCTAAATCTTTATGCTAAATCAGATCCTCTTGAAGGAGCAAACCAAGCAAAGGGAATTGTGCTTCAAAAAGTTCAGAAAGAGGCAAAACAGCCAAACTCTGCGATGAGAAAATGCTGCAAAGTTCAGTTAACAAAAAATAGCAAGGTAGTCACTGCTTTCATTCCTGGAAACCTGGCTCAAAAGTTTATCGATGAGCACGACGAGGTTTTAATTGAAAGAATCGGCGGAAAGCAGGGAAGAACAAAGGGAGACATTCCTGGTGTCAGGTTTCAGGTTATTCAAGTAAATGATCAGCCGCTGCATTTATTGTGGCTCGGCAAAATCGAGAAGGGTAGAAGATGATTATAAAAATTTTAAATAATACAACCCGCGATGGTTTTTTTGCAAAAACGCATCTGAAGGGTAGAAGATAAAATGGCACCAATCAGACAGTACAGATTTTATGTAAATAACGGAAAAGTGAAGTATTTTCCAGGACTAGAAAAACTTTCATTGGTTGAATGGCACCCTGACGATTCGGTTCAAGGAAGAATATTAAAAGAAAATTTAAATCTTGGGATTGTGCCCACAGCAATAATTACTGGGCTAATGACTAATTTTGAAAAAAATCGCATTAAAAGAGCGTTGTATCAAAGAAATCATGATTTTGAGGTGCATAGAGTTTAAAATGGAAGCAAATCAAAGATTTTCATTCATTCGTCAAAAGGTTCCGCGAACAGGAAATTCGCGTCACAGGAGTGCCAAATGACAGAACAAATGTTATTCAAGATTTTTGACAAATATGATGTAAGCGGAATTACCATTCAAGATCAAGGGCTAAGAAATGTTATAAACTTGCATCCTAAATTAGCATTGAAAAGCCATGGAAGAAATTTCCAAAAATTTGGGCAGATAAAAGTTAATCTTGTTGAAAGACTCATAAATAAATTTGCTGTTGCGGGCCATCGTGGCAAGAAGCACAGAATTATTTTAGGGTCGGCAACAGGAAAATACACAAGAAACGCGGGAATTATTTTAGAAGCTTTTGAAACCATCGAAAAGAAAACCGGAGAGAATCCTATTGCGGTTCTTGTAAGAGCAGTTGAAAATGCTGCGCCTAGAGATGAAATAACAGTCATAGAATATGGTGGAGCAAGATACCCTCAGGCAGTTGATGTGTCTCCTTTGAGGCGTGTTAGTCTTGCCTTAAAACATATTGTACATGGGGCTTCTGAGAAAGCCTTTGGCAAGAAAAAAAATGTTTCACAAACTCTTGCAGAAGAAATCATGCTCGCAGCTGATAAAAACCAGGAAAGTTTCGCCATGAAGAAAAAAAATGAATCTGAGAAACAGGCGGACAGCGCGCGATGATTCACAACAATAATTCTTATAAATGAGTGTTCCTATTTTTTTGCATGAAAGTAACTGAAATTTATCTTCCAACTGGCCAAGAAAAAGTATACGGGACTGGAATTGAATTGATTGCTAGACCGAATAGTGCTTATAACCCTTCTAAAGAAGCGAAAAAATTAGTTGGATTTTTAGGGAGTTTACCCCATGCCATGATAAGAGATGTTCTAAGAGACCCACTATTTAGACGTGATATAAAAAACATAGCTAATGAGTTGGAAAGAAAGGCATTAGAATAGATAAAATAAGTTCATTCGTGAATAAGTTTTCTCACCAACAACTTTAAAAACAATTTTTTTCTTCCTTAACTATTCTTCTCGTAAGGGAAGTTGACGGTCAAGAAACCGTAGGTGTCTTACCATGGCAGAAAAAGAAACACAATTTTTGAAGATAAAAAGAATTAGCAGCGACCAGAAGCATATTCGTAATATTGCAACCAGTGCGCACATACATCACGGAAAAACGGCCCTGACAGATAATCTTCTTGCAGCGTCTGGACACATGGCCGAGAAATTTGCCGGAAGCTTGGAAGCAGGAATGACGACATGGCAGCACGCCGACGAGCAGGAAAGGCTGCTGACTGTCGATGCTGCAAATGTTTCTATGGTCCACGATTTTCACGGTAAAGAATATTTAATCAATCTTATCGACACGCCAGGTCATGTGGACTTTGGCGGAAATGTAACGAGGGCGATGAGAGCTATTGATGGAACTGTTGTTCTTGTCTGTGCTGTCGAGGGGATAATGCCTCAAACAGAAACAGTAATCAAGCAGGCATTAAGAGAAAGAGTCAAGCCTGTTTTGTTCATCAATAAAGTTGACAGATTGATTAAGGAACTGAAGCTTACTCCAGAGCAAATGCAGCAAAGATTCATAGATATTTTCCATGAATTTAATGATTTGATAAAAAAAATTGCAGATCAGGAATTCAAGGACAAGTGGGCTGTTGACATAAAAGATGGCAGTGTTGCTTTTGGCTCTGCGAGAGAAAACTGGGCACTCTCTGTTCCTTTCATGCAGAAAAAAGCAATAACTTTCAAAGATATATTCAAGCTTTATGAAATGGAAGAGAAAGAGAAAAAAGAATGGGTTTGGAAAAACGCTCCTTTATACGAAGTTCTTTTAGATATGGTAGTAAAACATCTTCCAAATCCATTGGAAGCGCAGAAGTACAGAATTCCAAAAATCTGGCACGGAGAAATAGATTCTGAATTAGGAAAAAGCTTGATTAACTGTGACCCAAAGGGAAAAATTGCTTTTGTAATTACAAGAATTGTCATCGAGCCAAAAAGTGGAAAGGAAATTTCAGCCGGAAGATTATTCTCGGGCACGTTAAAAACAGGAACAGAAGTTTATCTTAATCTTGCAAAACAAAAACAAAGAATACAGCAGCTTTTTATTTATAACGGAATAAAACCAGAACAGATAGATGAAATCGGTTCAGGAAATGTTTTGGCAATATCTGGAGTTACCGGAGAAGCCGGGGAAACAATAACCCTTGAACCAGAAACTCCCTTCGAAGAACTAAAACATATTTTCGAACCAGTCATCACTAAAGCCATTGAAGTCAAAAAAACGAGCGATCTTCCAAAACTCGTCGAAATTCTTAAAAAAGTTGCAAAAGAAGACCCTTCAATAAAAATAGAGATTAATGAACAAACGGGCGAGTCTCTTATGTCTGGTATGGGAGAACTTCATCTTGAAATTATTGAAAACAGAATTAAGACAGAGAAAGGCCTTGATGTGAAAACTTCAGAGCCAATCATAGTTTACAGAGAAACCATAGGAAAAGAATCTCCTGTTGTAGAAGGACGTAGCCCGAATAAGCACAATAGTTTTTACATAAAAGTTGAGCCATTGGAAGATGAAATTTACAACGCAATAAAAAGCGGAGAGCTGCACGAAGGAAGGGTAAAGAAAAAAAGCGATGAGCTCGCAAGCGTTCTTTCTAAACTCGGCTGGACAGGAGATTCAATAAGAAATGTCAGAGATGTTTACAAAGGAAATATTTTCATGGATGACACTCGTGGTGAAGTTCATATTGGGGAAGTAATTGAAATGGTTCTTGACGCTTTCGAGATGGTCGTCGATCAGGGGCCCTTGGCTAGAGAACCCTGCATAAAAATGAAAGTTTCTCTTGACGATACAAGACTACATGAAGATGCTATCCATCGTGGCCCTGCTCAGGTTTATCCTGCAGTCAGAGAAGCAATTCACGAAGCAATGAGAAAGGCAAACCCTGCACTCTTAGAGCCAATGCAGATTCATGTTATTGAAATGCCTGACAAATTCCTAAGCGCTGTTACAAAACTCGTCGGCGGAAAGAGAGGACAAATGTTAGAAGTAAAGCAAGATGCATCTGGAACTGAAATGAAAACAAAACTTCCTGTTGCAGAAATGATCGGCTGGAGTTCTGACTTACGTTCTGCCACAGAAGGACGTGGCACGAGTGCTTTAGCAGACCAGATGTTTGAAAAAACACCTGCAAGCATCCAGGCTGAGGTTATAAGAAAGATAAGAACAAGAAAGGGATTGGCGGAGAATCAGTAAGAATTTATAAAGTATGTTTTTTCTAAAATTTGATGGATTTTGAAAGAAGAAAAATAACTCATTTTTTTATGAGGCCTCCTGAACCAGATGCTTGGGTGCCATTAGGTTTCATTACTATAGATGATAAAGGAATTATATATCCAGGTTATGATGAAAAATCTTATTTAGATGATGACTGGAAACCCTTAAAAGATATTGGACAATTTGGAGACTCTCTTGAAAAATTATTAAATCCTTTGGAAGTTGTAATAAACAGTCAAAATTATGATGCGTTATGGCTTACTCCAGATTTTGAGGTATATTTTTCAACAAAAGAAGACCCTGTAAGAGATCCAGATAATAAGTTTTTACAAAGAGCTAATCATTAGAATAAAAACAAAATCTTTCTTAAGTCCTTAAACAAAAAGTTTTTAAACCTAAATTTTCATTAATCATTATCAGAAAATTCTTATAAGAATTTTTCAAGTTAACATGGCAAAAGAAAAACCAAACATGAATGTTGTTTTCGTCGGGCACGTCGATGCAGGAAAATCGACAGTCGTAGGAAGAATGCTTTTCGACACCGGCGCTGTTTCTGAGCAGGAAATGGCAAAATTAAAACAGGAAGCTGAAAAGCACGGAAAAATTGGTTTTGAGTTCGCTTACGTCATGGACAAAATTAAGGAAGAAAGAGAGCGTGGCGTGACAATAGATCTTGCTTACAGAAAAATATTAACACAGAAATTCCAAATCACAATCATTGATGCGCCTGGACACAGGGACTTCGTTAAAAACATGATTACAGGAGCAAGCCAAGCAGATGCCGCTTTCCTCGTTATTGCTGCTCCTGCCGGAGTTCAGCCACAAACTACAGAACACCTTTGGCTTCTTAGAACAATGGGTGTAAAAAACGTCGCTGTCATAATCAACAAGATGGACGCTGTAGAGTACAAAGAAGATAAATTCAACAAAGTTAAAGAAGAAGTTGGAAAATTACTGCAAGGCGTGGGAATAAAGCTTGAGACTACTCCATTCATCGCATGCTCTGGATTAAAGGGAGATAATGTTGTAAAGAAATCTGAGAACATGCCATGGTATAAAGGGGCAACAGTTCTTGAGCAATTTGATCAGTTCCCTGAACCAAAGCTTCCTACTGACTTGCCAATGAGAATGCCTGTTCAGGATGTCTATGAAATTACAGGAATTGGAACAGTGCCTGTTGGGAAAATTGAAACAGGAATTATGAAAGTCGGACAAAAAGTCATAGTGCTTCCTGGAAGAACAGGAACAGGAATTACTGGCGAGGTTAAGACAATAGAGATGCATCATGAAACTATTCCTGAAGCTCTTGCTGGTGACAATGTTGGAATAAACATTAGGGGTGTTGGAAAAAAAGATATAGCACGTGGCGATGTTATATGCGAGGCAGCAAGACCCTCAAACATTGTTGAAGAATTTATTGCAACAATCACTGTTATAAATCATCCTACTGTTTTGGCTAAAGGTTACACACCAGTGTTCCATGTTCACACAGCTCAGGTTCCATGCCAGTTTGTTGAATTGATTGAACAGATTGACCCAAGAACAGGAGAAGTAATTAAGAAAAATCCTGATTTCTTAAAAAACGGAGATTCTGCAAAAGTAAGAATCAAGCCGCAGGGAAATCTTTGCCTTGAAACTCAGAAAGAGAATCCTTACATGAGCAGGTTTGCAGTAAGAGACGCCGGCGCAACAGTTGCTGCCGGAATCTGCAACGAGATTGTGAAAAAGAAGGGTTGATTTTAAGGTGATGGTAAAGAATCGCCTAAGAATTCTGAAGAGAAAAAAATGGCACTAGATGAAGAGATTAAAGACGAAGATTATCTGCTAATAAGTAGCGCTTTAAGTTTTTTAGGAGTTCAAATAGATGGCATTAGGTACAGAATTCAAGAAAGTTTAAGAAAAATGGATGAGCAAGATAAAAAGTATGGTGTAGGTAAATATAAAAGAGAATAATTCTAATAAATATCAGCTTTCTATTAATTAATTTTTATACAAAACCAGCACGAACCGAATGCTTTGCATTCGGCGATTTTCAAAGAAAATCTGTGCTGGTTTTAAAGCTAATTTGCAGTAAGACATCAAAATCTTCAACAATAATTCTTAAAAACCATAGTAACTAAAAACTTAGAAAGATATTTAAACAAATTCTCTAACAATAATTTTAAATATCCTGCCATTCTACTTTATTTATGTCTCTCATAATACTAATTATTATCGCGACAATCCTATATACTCTTTTTGATATTTTCGTTTCAAAGGCGAGCAAAGGAATCGACGCAAATTTAGGTTCTGTTATTTTTAATGGATTGGGTGCCATACTTCCGTTGATCATTTATGTGTTCTATAAATTTTCAAAAGGTGTAAAATTGATTGCGACAACGGGCTCTGGAATAATTTATTCTATACTTGCTGGTATCGCGATTGCATTGTTTTCTATTTTACTAATAAAGATTTTTGAAAAAGGTGGTTTACCATATGTTGTTCCTCTGATTTACGGCGGCACTATCGCTCTAGCTTCATTAACTGGTTGGCTCATTTTCAAAGAGTCGGTTTCTGGTTTACAAATTCTTGGCATTGCCATAGTTATTATAGGTATTGGGCTCATTGTTTTTTCCAAAATGTAATTTCCTGCCCCCTAGTTTCTCTGGTTTACTTTAGGCCATTAAATAATTTCTTCAACAATAATCCTTAAAAAGAAGTCTTGTTTTATTTTCATATGTTAAAAGCAGGGATGACGAAAAGCGAGATTGAAAAAGAAATTGCGGAAAAAGGAACTTATGTCCAAATAGACTGGCTTACTAGATTTCTGAAAGAGCCTTTGACAATGGACATGAAGAAATTTGTTTATCTCAAACTCGGGGAAACATATGAGAAAATTAACATGTTTAAGGAAGCCGCGAAAATGTATGATAACATGGCAGGTCTTTCAATAACTTTCGTTGAGAAAATCAAGCACCATATGAAAAGCGTTGAGACATATGTTAAAGGCGGTGATGTTGTTGGCAGTGAAGAAGCAATGAAAAAAGCAATGTCAGATGCGAATTCTGTGCAAAGAGAAGAAATCTACCAGCAGACGCTAAGGCTTTACAAAACGCAAGCAGATATATTTGAAAAAAACATGAAAAGAACGAATGCAATGCAAATTTACGAGAAGCTTTTGGAAATGAGGATAACTGAATCAGAAAGAGCTGAAATAAGAGAAAAACTCAAGGTTTTATATGAAAACCTAGGAAGAAGAAAGGAGTTACACTCTCTTGAAAGAAAATAATGCTTTCTGCGATGGTTTCTTTGTGAAACGCATCTGAAGAAAGGAATTGCATTCGTTGGAGAGGAAGCCATAGGTAGTAAGATTTTGGAACCCAAAATCTTAAAAACCCCATAATCGTACTTTTCGTGTAGAAAAGTACTGAGATTATACCGAATAATCACATTCACGTTCACTTTCATTGACTTTCCCTTTTTGAGAAAGTAATGTAAAAGATTCATGTAGTTGAATTTATTTTAGAAACTACGCAAAAGATTTCAATATTTTTCTATATAATTAAATAAAAACATAGGAGTAAAAAACAAAATGGCAAAAATAAGTCCAGTATCTATAAAATACATGATTTATGCGAATTTTAGAGTAGAAGGCGCTTTGGAAAAGCCGGACGTAATCGGAGCTATCTTCGGGCAAACAGAAGGACTTCTTGGCTCGGATTTAGAAATGAGAGAACTCCAGAAAGAAGGAAAAATAGGAAGAATTGAAGTTGAATTAGAAAGAAAAGATAAGATTACATCTGGAGTGATTAAAGTTCCAACTGCCTTGGACCAATCAGAGACAACTTTGATTGCTGCTGCTATTGAGACAATTGAAAAAATAGGTCCATGTGACGCGCAAATTGAGGTTGAAAGAATTGAAGATGTTCGTGGCAGCAAGAGGGATTATATCATTGAGCGTGCTAAAAAGTTAATGGTAGAAATCAGCGGGCAGACAGATTCTAGGGAAATTTCTAAGACAATCAAAGATTCTGCAAGAACCTCTGATGTTAAAGAGTATGGAGAGGAAAAACTTCCTTATGGGGATCTTTCAGAGCAGGAATTGATTGTTGTTGAAGGACGCGCTGATGTTTTGAATTTACTGAGAGCTGGGATAAAAAACGTTATAGCAATGAATGGAACAAAGCTGCCTGAGGGGGTAAAGAAACTCAGCCAGGAAAAAGACATAACTCTTTTTGTTGATGGGGATCGTGGCGGTAAACTCATTATTCAAAACGTTCTAGACAATGCCCGCATAAAGTATGTTGTTGTTGCGCCAGATGGAAAAGAAGTTGAGGAACTTCAAGGCAAAGAAATTCTCATGACTTTGAGAAGAAAAATGTCTGTTGGAGAATATCTAAATTCTTCTAGGGAGAGCTCGTCCAGGCTTGGCCAAACTGGGGAGTATTCAAGCAGGGCATCTGGTTCTGCTTTCTCCCAGAAGAGTTCTAAAGAACCTGAAATGAAAGAAGAGTCAGATATTAATGATGAATCTATTGAAAAACTAAAGAAAATTTTTAACAAAAACAAAGGAACTGGAAAAGCAATTTTGATTGATGATTCTTTTGAAGAGATAAAGAGCGTTTCAGTGAAAAGTCTTTCTGGAACATTAAAAAAATCTGGGAGAAAAACATTTGCGATAGTCATTGATGGCACTGCAAACAACATGATAATAAGCGATGCAGAAGAAACGGGTATAAAAATTATAGTTGCTAAGAATTTCACGACGACGGACACAAAGATAAAATTATTGAGTTTTTAGATTTATTGGGAAGCAAAAAATCTTTCACTTTTTGTTACTAACACTTAGTACTAGTGTAACTGGATAATTACAACATCACCGTAAAGTTTATAAAGAACTATTAGTGTTTAGAAATAGTAAAAAATTAGGAAACTTTGTTTCCTTTTTCCAAATAAATTACATGAGATACAAAATGAATACAAAGAAACTTTTGGTTTCTTTCGTGATGCTTTTAAGTGTTTTGTTCCTAGTAGCTACTGTTAGTGCTGCTCAGCTTGCAACTCTTTCAAGTGTTGAAGTTGACGGACTTAATGTCAACAGTGATCCTGCTCTTGTTGTAGGTGACTCAGTTGATGTTAGAGTAGAGTTCAGTTCTTTGGTTAACGCTTCTGACGTTACAGTAGAAGTGGAAATTGAAGGGGACAAAAAAGATGTTAAAGCAGAGACAAGATCTTTTGATGTTGAATCTGGAAGGGAATATACAAGAACATTGAGGCTTGAAGTTCCTTTCGATCTTAAGGATTCACTTAGTGATTTTGCAACCGTTAACGTTGAAGTAAGCGGAGATGGTTTCAGAACAGAAGCAAGTTATACCTTAAGGATTCAGAGAGAGTCTTTCAATGCAAACATAGTATCTGTTAGCGTTCCTCAAACAGTAAAGGCTGGGGAAACATTCCCGGTTGATGTTGTTTTGAAGAATACGGGTTATAACGACCTAGATGATGTGTTTGTAACTGCAAAAATATCTGCTTTGGGCGTCGAAAGAACAGCTTTCTTCGGTGAGCTAGTTGCTCTTGAGTGTGACGATGACGATACAGCTGTGGAAAACTACGGCGTCAACATTAACAGAAAATGTAATGAAGACGACGAAGATACTGTGAATGGAAGACTTTTCCTTCAGGCTCCATATGATGCTAAGTCAGGAACTTACACACTTGATGTAATGGTAGAGAATGAAGATACTACCTCAAGCGAGAGTGCTCAGCTTGTTGTGAAGAACGCCTTTTCTTCAGGAAACTTTATTGTGTCTGGAAATCAATTGCTTATTGTCAATCCGACAAATGAGGTAGTTGTATACAGATTAATTCCTGAATCAACAGGCACTTTGTCAGTAAGTGTTAGCGATAGTTTGGTTGCTGTTCCTGCTGGATCAAGCAAGGCAGTAACTGTTAGCGCAGTATCATCTGTAGAAGGAACACAGGTTTATTCTGTGAATGTTTTCACTGCAGACGGAACACTTGTAGACACAGTAAACTTTAGCACAACTACACAAGGAAGAAGCGCTTCAAGTCCAATCGTTGTTTTGACAGTCATACTTGCAATAATTTTCGTTATATTGCTTGTAGTTTTGATTGTCCTGATTGGAAAGAAACCTGAGAAAGAAGAGTTCGGCGAAAGTTATTACTAAATTTTTTCTTTTTATTTTTTCTTTTTTATTATTTTTATATTTTTAATTGGTTTAGCTGGGCCAATATTACTTAACTTTCTTCTTACTCAACAAACGGCACAAAAATAAAAAACCCGGGAAGCTTTTTTATCATAAATTCTGTTTCTGAAATTCTTTTTATTGTGATAATTTGTTGTTCAAAACGAGAGCCTTTAGGCGCGACTAAAACCCCTCCAACTTTCAGCTGTGCCATTAATTTTTCGGGAATTTCGTGTATCGCGGCGCTTATGAGAATTCTGTCAAACGGCGCTTTTTCGGGAAAGCCGTCAGAGCCGCTTTGATTGAATACTTTAACGTTCTTGTAATTTCTTAAATTTTTTTTTGACATTTTAACTAGTTCAGGAATTATTTCTATGCCAAAAACCTTTCCTTCGGTTCGGCTACGCTTAGACGAACTGCCTTTTCCAACAAGCTCAGAAAGCAGAGCAAGGGCATATCCAGAACCAGAACCTATTTCGAGGACTTTTTGCCCTTTTTTGATATTTAACTCAGAGAGCATTATCGCAATAGTGTGTGGTTGCGAGATTGTTTGCCCTTGTCCAATCGGCAGAGGAGTGTCATCATAGGCTTTTTCAGTAAGGTCTTCAGAGATAAAGTCTTCTCTTTTAACTTCAGAAAAGGCTTCTATTACTTCTTCGGGAAAATTCTTTTGTTTAAGGCTTTGAAGAAGCTGGAGCTTGTCCATATAAAAACAAAGTGCCTGGAATTTATATATGTTGAGAAACTAATCAATCTCTAGAGATATTGGGGCATGATCAGATCCAAGCACATCTTTAAGTATGGTACTCTTTTTCAATTTGCTTTTTAACTTCGTGCTTATTATAAAGTAATCAACACGCCAACCAATGTTTCTTTGTCTGGCGTTATTTCGATAAGTCCACCAAGTATAATGTCCTGGTTCTTGAGTAAACTCTCTAAAGGTGTCTATAAATCCTTCTTTTAAGAACAAATCAAACCATTCTCTTTCTTCTTTTGTGAAACCGGCATTTTTTAGGTTTTGCTTAGGATTTCTAAGGTCAATTTCTTTATGAGCAACATTAAAGTCGGAGGCTATAACAACTGGCTTGATTTTTTCAAGTTTTTTGCAGAATTTCAAAAAATGTTTATTAAAACCTAATTTAAAGCTTAATCTTTTCAGTTCTCTGTGAGAGTGAGGAAAATATGCATTAACTAAAAAGAAATTTCCAAATTCCAGTGTAATCGTGCGGCCTTCAAAATCAAAAAGATCATTACCAATTCCAGATATGACATTAATAGGTTTGATTTTTGTGTAAACAGAGACACCACTATACCCTTTTTTCTGAGCAAAAGAATGAAATGCTTCATAGCCTTTTAATCCGCTAAGTTCATGTGGAAATTGATTTGCTTGGCATTTCACTTCCTGAAAACAATAAACATCTGCGCCTTCTTTCTTCATGAAATCCAAAAGACCTTTACTGAAACAAGATCTTAATCCAGCCACATTCCAGGAAATAATCTTCATTTTACACCTTCAAACTAATTATTTTACTTATACCATCATGCATACTCACGCCATATAAATTTGTCGCTCTTTGAATGACTTCATCGTTGTGCGTGATGATTATATACTGTCCATTTTGCATATATTTATTCAGCAAACCGGCAAGCCTTTCTGAATTTCTTTTGTCAAGCGCGGCATCAATCTCATCAAGGATATAAAAATAATATGGGCGGTATTCCTGAATCGCAAAAATTAAGGAAAGGGCAACGAGTGTTTGTTCTCCTCCTGACAAAGAGCGAACATCGAAATATTTTCCGTGCCCTGTTTTTACAATTATTTTAACGCCTGAATTTTCCTCCGGGGATTCTTCGGACGTTTCCGGCTTTTCCACTTCAAGGAAAACATGCCCTTTTGTGCTCAACTCTGAGAAGTTTCTTGAGAAAAGCTCATTTAGTTTTTTCAAGGTTTGTGAAAAGACTTTTTTCTTTTTCACATCTATCTCATTGATAACTTTTAAGATGTTTTCTTTTTCTTTTATAATAATTTCTGACTTTTCTTTTATGCTATCATATTCTTTTTTTATAGAATCGTAAACTTCTAAAGACCTAAGATTTACTGTGCCTGTTCTTGAAAATTCTTCTTGGACTCTTCCAAGTCTTTCGATTAACATATCTCGGTTGCCGGAAATTGTTTCTATGTCAGAAAATGAAAGCATTTCTGTCTGAAGATTTTCAGCTTCTGCATCAACCCTTGCCTTTTCAATTTTCATCTCATTCATCTTTTCTTCTGTCGCTCTTAGATTATGCTGTTTAGAAAAGGTTTCAGATTCATCGTCTCTTATCTTTTTGCTTAATTCTTCACGTTCTGAGATTAATTTGTGGAATTTTTTATTTAATTCTTCTTCCTGGCGTCTTTTTTCGGCAAGGATTCTCTGCTTTTCATCAAAAATTTTTTTGGTGTTAACGAGCTCGTCCTTTACATCCTGCTCTTCCCTTAATAATTGTTTTAAAGAAATCCTAAACCTTTCAAGCTCTCTGGCTTTAAACCCTGTTTCTGGCTGCACTGTCTCTCTTGTTCTGAGAGATATATCCTGGATTTCAAGGTTCAAAGATTCGTATTTTTCATCTATATTTGAATTTTCTCTAAGGTATTTTTCAAGAGATTCTATTTTTTTAGCTAAAAGAGAAATCTCTGCCTTGGTTCTTTCTGACTTTTCATGGAGGCTTTTAATTTGGGATTTCTTTTCTTCTATGCTATAAATTTTGTTAATGTCGGATTCTGTCTTTGAAATTTTTTCCTTTGTCTGCTCTGCTTCTATTATAGAATTTTCATAGTCTTTCAACAAAGCGTTCAGCTCGGCAGAATAAGAATTTATCTCCTCTTTCAATGATTCTGTCTTTGGCAAAGTTTCAGCCCTAATTTCTTCAAGGTGCTCCTTTGTTACCTTGCTTTTGCATACAGGGCATATGTCAAGTTTTGAGATTTTTTCTATCATTTTCTTCTGGTTTTCTATTTCTGTTTTGTTTAACAGTATTTTTTTCTCTAGCTCCACGCGCCTTTTTGATTTTTTGTTCAGGGAAACTTTAAGCTGTGAAAAATACTCATTTAATTTATCAAGCTTTGAGTGGTTTGTCTTTAGGTCAGAAACTCCTAAAGAAATTGCTTCTATCTGTTTTAGAAGGAAGCTCGATTCACTATCATAATTCTGGACAAGGTTGGTTTTATCCTGGATTCTTTCTTTTACAGAATTTAACTCTGATTTTAGCATATAAAATCTTTTTCTTTGTTCCTCAATTTTTTCGAACAATTTCTTTTTCTCTTGAATTTCTCTTTTTTTCTTTTCTTCTGTTACCGGCTCATTTTTAAGCTCTTTGAGAGAGGTTTCATTTTCTTTTAATGTTTCTTGCGTGTCTTGTTTCTGTTTGGATAGGTTTAGCAAACGGGTTTCCTGATTTTTCAAATTCACATCTATCCCGGCAAGTTCGGCTCTTAAATTAGCTATCTCGTGGTTAAGCTTTTCCTGCTCCAAGCCAGTTGATTTCTGTATATTAGAATTAATTTCTTCCACCTTTAATTTATAACCACTTATTTTGGCTTCTATCTCGTTTATTGCTTTTTTTAGCCTTTCAGTCTCTTTTTTCTCATTTTCTATATCTGAATTTACTTTTTCTGCCTGTTTCTTTTTTCTTAATAAGTCATGATTTATTATGCTTGCCTTTAACTTTTTAACATCTGCTTCAAGTTTTTTATATCTCAAAGCTTGTTGGCGCTCCTTTTCAAGATTGTTAAGGTAAGCAGTTCTTTCGCGAAGAATTGAACTTACTTCTTTCAGCCTTTCTTCTGTTTTTTCCAGCTCATGCATGGATTTTTCTTTTCTTGATTCATAGATTGAAATACCAGAAACTTCTTCTATTATTTTTTTTCTTTCTTCAGGCTGCATTCTTACAAAATTTTGTATTTCTCCCTGAAGAATTATGTTAAATCCGTTTGGGTCTATTCCAGCTTGGGCGAGCAAGGAAAGGACTTCCTGCCTTGTTTTGGTTTCGCCATTTATTTTGTAAACACTTTGCCCAGTTTTTCTTACTATTCTCTTTATTACCAATTCGTCTCCTTCTGTGGAAAATATCTTCCGGGTGTTGTCAAAAACCATTTCCACAGAGGCTTCTTTTGCCGGAGATGCTTCTTTTGTTCCTAAGAAAATAAGATTTTCTGCTTTTGCCGCGCGCATAGACTTGATGCTTAACCTTCCTAAAACAAAACAAAGTGCATCAGAAATATTGCTTTTTCCGGAGCCATTTGGGCCGAAAATTACATTGATTCCTGGTGTGAATGGAACCTCTGTCTTCCTTGGGAAACTTTTGAAGCCGTGCATCACCACTTTTTTTATATAACTCATTGTAAAAATTAGCCAAAGACTATTTTTAAAGAATTCGGGAATTCTTTAAAAGGTTTTTATTGATGAAATTTTGGGGTTTTTAAAGTAAAAAGACAGCAATAATGTAATTTATGAAACTATGGTTCAAAAATGCCGGCTTTTTTCATATTTAATATAAATTTTAATAGAATTTAAATCAATTTTTTCTGGCCCATATTGTTATTTGCCTGTTTCCAGTTTGACCATGTTTTTCTGAAGATTTTTTGATGTTTTTTATTGCTAGCATTTTTCGCAAGAAATTTCTTTGTGACTGGATCTGCACCGTAGCCAGAGCCAATTTCCGGCCCGTATTCTTTCTTTAGTTTTTCCATTTCTTTTTCTCTTTGGGTTTTGGCAAGGATAGAGGCCGCAGAAACAGATATATGATTTATGTCTGCTTTGTGCTCGCATGATATTTCAAGGTTTGAAAGATTTTTTATATGCATCTTGAGGAAATCACACCATTTAATTATAGAATTCGAAGGACAGTCAACGATTACTTTTATTTTTGCACCACTTGTGTTCTCGGAAAAATTTAGTTTATTTATTATTTTTGCCATGGCCAAAGCTTCGACTTCATTCAGTTTTATTCCTTCTTTATTACTCGTGTCTATTTCTTCAGGACTTACAACAATGACCTCAAAACTAATTGCTTTTTCTTTTATTATTTCTTCTAGAAATTCTCTTCTTTTTTGTGATAGTTGTTTGCTGTCTCTAACGCCAAGACGTTTGAACTCTTTTTCTGTTTCTGTGTCAATGAGACATCCAGCAAGGATCATTGGACCTAAAACAGGACCTCTTCCCGAATCATCTAGGCCCATTATTAAATTGCGAGTATTGCCTTGGGTTTTTGAGTTTTTATCCATTTTCCTGTATTGTCTATTATTACCAAATTTAATTTTTCAAGTTCCTTAAGCCTTTTGAAGGAAGATTTCCAGCTTACGTTAAATTTTTTTGCAAATTCTGAAGTTTGTTTTGGCCTATCTGAAAATAAGAGATAGTCCTTTTTAAGTTTTGAGATGATAATCAAATCTTTATCGGAAATCCAATAGCTAACGCTTCCCACCCGATAATTTTTTATCTTATTCTCTTTTTTCAGATCGATTAGCACCTCACAAATCCTGGCCTCGGATCTGTTAAGGGTACTCGAAAGTAGTTTAGTAGTAAGAGGATCTTTAGATAATTCCAATATCTTATTTTTTAGATAAAACTTGTCATAATGTTCTTGTTTATAGCTGTTATAAAGTCTCCAGAACTTATCTTTCTTCTTAGGATGTAAATTCGCGAGCTTGTGCTTAGCAAAAATGTCCCAATTTCTCTTATTTGATAAGTTATACATTCTATTATTTTTTGTAAAGTTATATTTCAAACTTAAAGAGTCTAAAATTTCGTCGATAAATTTTTTTCTTTCTTTTTGCGATATCCTTATTACCCTTACACTTCTTTTTCCTTCATGTATATTCCCTTCTCCTGCAAAAAAACCTCTAAGAATAGAAGGATAAAATTCATTTTTATTTAATAAACTTTCAACTATCTCTTTCCATTTTCTAACTATCTCTACTGAGGCAATTTTGAATATAAAATAAGGTTTTGTGGCTCTTTTATGAGTATAATAGTTTATTTGACAATCTTTTAATTGTATCTCTGGCCTTGAACCATCAGGGGTGTATACATAAATTCTTTTATTATATTTAAATTCCCTAAATAATTTTTTCATATTTGTATTGAAAAATTCTATGAGTTCCCAACAATTATTTGTAAATGTGAGTTCCCGTGCAGATTTATTATCTCCTTCAGCTAGCCATAATCCAACACATTCTGCAACCTCTTTATTTATGGTACCCATTACATGGCCTCTAATTTTATTCAATATTTATACTATCTTGTTAATTTAGAAAAGACAACATTTATCAAGATTATACGACTAGGAATCATTTTTTACAAAAGAAAGCTTTATAAGTAAATTTCGTTAGAGCAATAGTATAGCAGTGTGGAGGAGCTTGGAGTCCTCACCGGGCCCATAACCCGGGGATCATTGGTTCAAATCCAATCACTGCTATTTTTTTCTTTAAGAAATCTTTATAATGTCTAGGAATTCTATAGATTTATGCCCACTTCGCATAATGGTATTGCACGAGATTGCTAAGCAGAAGAACCAAAGTTCTTCCGCACCATCTCCTTTGGGAGAGTACGGTTCCCTGACCATCACCCTCCCTTAAAAGAGGATGCAAAGATCTCGGCCCTTCGGGGCTCGCAGGTTCGATTCCTGCAGTGGGCGTATTTTAAAATGGCTTTTTTATTGGAGAGATATAATTATCATATTTAGTCACGAAAAGGGTGTTATTTTTGCGTATAAAATATCCTCTGGCTTTGACATAATCTCCTTTCCAAGCAGCACCAAGATATCTAAACATATCGGTTATTACTGTGATGGGTTTTCCTTTTTTTGTAATAACTGAATATATTGCGGGCATTGTTGGGCCTTCTAAATCATCTAAAACCTTCCCACTAATAATAAGAGAAGAATGCCCAGGTGGAATTTTTATCATGTATCTTTTAGGAGATTCTCTTATAAATCTAATATCAATCATCCTACCCTTTCTTTTTGGTAAAATAAATGCTAATTTTGATTTGGATCTATATTTGGCAAGCAAGAACTTATTATCTCCCTTGTATTTAGAATAAATAGTCTTATCCCTTTTGTAGCCGGTATATTTAACAAAATCTTGGTCTTTTATTTGATTAAGTTTTTCGCTGTATTTCAAACCAACAATTGCTAAATCAAAATCTGGTGGATATTTGTATTTCTTTTTTCCCAGTCTTTCTAGTCCTAAAACCTCTGTTCCATATAAAAACATTTTACTTTTAGGAATTCCTTTGATTTCTAAAAAATCTACAAATTTTTTTATTTCTTTTGATAAAGATGAATATTTCTTCTTTAGATTCATAGGAGGAATTGTTTTTTTTATTTCTACTAGGGGGACTTCTAAGAAAAAGTCATTCTGATTTTTTACTTTATACTTGTTTATTTTAGCCCGAGTATTTTTATCCAAATCCCCCATATAAGAATTATCCAATTTTGTGTCTAATACTCTACGCGCATAGAAAAAGCCACCCTTAGGATTGTATCTATCTGCTAAACTCTTTTTTACATTAACATATACAAGACTCGCTTTTAATTTATTTTTCTTTGTTATAATGCCCCTTAAACAGTAAATATTCTTGCTCTTATCGATGGCATAAGTAAGAAATTCGTTCATTTTTCTCTCCGAAAATTAGATTTGCCCCCCTTAAATAGCTGTCTATTTGTGTGTATTGTTGGCTTTTATTCTTAGAAAGATTATTTAACCAAAATTTCTTCTCTTTCTCATATGCCTAAACAAATCTGAAAATGAAACCAAACAAAAAGACAATCTTTATAATAACAGCAATTATTTTAGTTTTGCTAATCGGATTCGGAATAAATAATATGGTGCAAACAAAGGAAGCTAAAGTTAAACTTGAAACTAACCACGGAGATATTGTAATAGAATTATATGATGAAATGCCAATCACTGTAGGAAATTTCAAAACCCTGGTTTCCAAGGGTTTTTACGACGGTGTGGTTTTTCATAGAGTTATTGAAGGATTCATGATTCAAGGCGGAGATCCTAAAGGAACTGGAATGGGCGGGCCAGGTTACACAATTAAAGATGAATTTACAAAAAGCGCGTTGGATAAAAATAACCGTGGCACAATATCAATGGCAAATGCAGGCCCGAATACTGGAGGAAGCCAGTTCTTCATAAATCTTATTGACAATAACTTCTTAGATGGAAGACATCCTGTCTTTGGCAAAGTTGTTGAAGGAATGGACGTTGTTGATGAAATTTCCAAAGTTGAAACAGATGGCCAAGATAGACCTTTGGAAGGGGTTGTTATAAAGAAAGCTTCTGTGATGTAAAATCAAAAGCTATAATCAAGAATTTTTTTGATGAATTCTTCAATTTCTTTTATTTTATCTTTATTTAAGCTAATATGCAAACCATAATTTGTTATTTTTTTAATAATGTATCCTTTTCTAATTAGCTCTTCAGCTATTTTTTTAACATCTTTACCTAAATGAGAAGGAAAACCTCTTGTAACAGTATCAAAGGGGGTATGAACACCGCCAATAACTTTTTTTCTTCTTAAATGATAAAGGATAGTTGCTTTAATTTTATCCTCATCATTAAATTCCATAAAATATTAAACCATAAGTAATATTTAAATGTTCTTATAATTGGAATATAAAAACATTAATAGAAACATTTAAAAGTGAGAAATGCTAAAATTTATAATGAAAAACGAAAGTATCTTTATTGAAATATTTGGAAATAATCCTATTATGAAGGCTTTAGATTTTCTTATAACTTATCAATTGTTTGACTATCCTTTAACAGAAATAGCAAGAAATTCAGGAGTTAGTTACTCAACTCTTCAAACATTTTGGAATAAGTTAGAAAAAAACAATATTGTTATGAAAACAAGAAGGGTTGGAAAATCAGATTTGTATAAGCTTAATACGAATAATCCTGCCGTCAAACAACTTTTGAAGCTAGATTGGAACTTCATAAAAGGAGAGGAACAAGAAGTTTATTCTTAGTCATGATTACTTCTTAAAATGCCAATCTACGAGCCTGCAGAAGATTCTTATTTAATGTCTGAAGCTCTAAGAAAAGAATTGCCAAAATTATTAAAGGTTAATCCTAATTTGAGATTATTAGAGATGGGAGCTGGAAGCGGAATTAATTTAGTGACTGCTAAATCATCAGGAATTAAAATTGACAATATACTAGGAGTAGATGTTAATAGTAAAGCAGTAAAATACTGTAGGAGTTTAGGGTTTAAAGTTATTTTATCTAATTTATTCAGCAAAATTGATGGACAACGCTTTGACGTCATTGTCTTCAATCCGCCTTATTTGCCGTTGGATGAAAAAGAACCGAAAAATTCTAGGAGAGAAACGACTGGTGGCAAAAAAGGAAATGAGATAATTATTAAGTTTCTAAAACAGGCAAAAAAACATTTAACTAAAGAGGGCAAGATTTTTTTAATAACAAGCTCACACTCAGAAAGTGTAAATTTTAATGGCTTGGGTTTTAAAGCTAAAGAAGTCGCAAATAAAAAATTATTCTTTGAGGAAATTTTTGTTTGGAGAATAGCCAAAAATAGTCAGTTAATAAAAAACCATGCTAAAATTGTTAAAGTAGTATAACTATAGATAGAGTTGATTATTAGACGTCAAGGAAGGTAAGTTTTTATATGTTAATTACTAAATTTGTATTATAAAAATAGGTGATAAAATGATATATGAAAATTGGTTTGAGATCTCTTCTAAAGTAAAATCGCCTTATTGCCCGCCTCTTGATAAAAATATTACAACTGAATGCTTGGTTATTGGAGGTGGTTTTGCTGGCTTGCATGCTGCCTTAACCCTAGCTAATGCGGGAAAAGAAGTTGTTCTTCTTGAAAAAAGATTTTGCGGCGGCGGCTCTTCTGGAAAAAGTGCGGGCTTTCTAACTCCTGAAAGTGAAAAAGATGTGGATCAACTTATCAAAGTTTATGGAGAAAAAAAAGCCAAGGCACTTCACGAAATTCCAAAAAAGGGTGTTGATCTTATTTTAAAAATGATTAAAAAATATAACCTTGATTGTGATCTTAGAAAACAGGATTCGCTATATCTCTCCTTTAAAAAGTCTCATGAAAAGTGGTTAAAAGAGGAAGCTAATATTAGAGAAAAAGAAAATTTGCCATTTGAATTGATTGATGAAAGGAACCTTAAAAAAATTCATCCCGTAAAAAATTATACTCTTGGTTTAAAGTATCCTGGTTCTTATGGAATTAATCCATTTTCATATTGCCAGGAAATGAAAAACCTGCTTTTGGAAAAAGGCGTGAAAATTTACGAAGACAGCGAAGTCCATAAGATTGAGGGAAACACCGCAAGAACGCGTCTTGGTTCTATAATCGCAAAAAATATATTGATTTGCATTGATAAAATGAAAGCTGAGTTTAATGAAGAGATTTCAAAAAAAATTTATCACATTCAAAGTTATTTGGCGGTCAGTGAACCTTTAAGCAAAAATGAAATAGAAGCTTTATACCCAAAAGAAGAGCTAATGTGTTGGGACACTAGGATAATTTATATGCATTATAGACCGGTAGCTGGCAACAGAATTATTATTGGTGGTTCTGGACTTTGGACAACTTATTCTTCTGAAAATTTTTCTTCAAAAATAATAGAAAAATTTATCAATGAATTAAAAAAAAGAGTTTCTCTTTTAGAAAATGTCAAGTTCTCTTATTACTGGGCTGGCTTAGCTGACGTAACACAAGATCTCCAACCTATTGTAGATTATGATAAAAATAATAAATCTATTCAATATGCTTTGGGCTGTGCAGGGCTTCCTTGGGCTGCATATTGTGGGGACTATATAGCAAGAAGAATAATAGGTAAAAAAGTAGAAGATTTATCTGAATTCACAAAATTAGGCAGAAAATTTTTTGTTCCTAAATACTTAAAAAATATTCTTGGAAAAAGAATAACTTTTGCACTGAGTCATTTAAATGAGTATTTTCAAACCTAAACTATCTTAGTTATATTTTTAAATTAAGTCCTATTATTAATAAAAAGAGAAAAGTAGTAAAAGAGGGAAAAATGAAATTTGATTTTTGTATTATTGGCGCTACTGGAATGCAGGGCAGAATTGTTACAAGAGATTTGGCTGAAAGCGGCTGCTCTGTTTTAATGTGCGGTAGAGATAAAAGTCGAGTAGAACATTTATTAAGGAAATTCAAGAAAAAAACCGGTTTTATGTATGTTGATTTAAGTGATATGGAGAATGCTGTTAGGGTAATAAAAAGATCAGGTGCAAAAGTCGTTGTTTGTGCTGCAGAAGGAGACTGGAATTTAAATTGTCTGAAAGCTTGTATTAAAGCCGGAGTTCATTCAATTGATCTTGGTTCTGATATTCCTATGTTAAAAAAACAGCTCGCTTTGAATAAAACCTTAAAGAAAAGTAAGTTAATTCACATAACAGGGTGTGGCTCTGTGCCTGGAATTGGAAATGTGATGCTTAATTATGCTGATGGAAAATTTGATAAGATAGATACTGTTGAGGTTGGCTTTGCTTGGGATTCAAACATAAAAAAGTTTGTAGTTCCTTTTTCAATAGAAAGCATTCTTGAAGAATTTACAATGATTGCGCCTTATTGGCACAATCACAAGGTAATGAAAATAAGGCCAACAGACTCCATTGTTAGGGTTTATCATAAGGCGGTTGGAAAAGAAAATCAGTTCAATGTCGGACATCATCCTGAGACATATACTTTTCATAAGTTTTGCAAAAAGAAGGGGGTAAAGAATATTGAATTTTATGCTGGCTTCCCAGACCATTCTATGGAAGTTATTCAAAAGTTGGTAGATTTAGGATTTGAAAGTAAAAAACCAGTTAAATTTAAAGGCATGGATATTTGGCCAGATGAATTTCTTACTGAATTACTTAAAAGATTGAGAATGCCAAAAGGTTACAAGGAAACAGAAAATCTTTGGGTTTTAATAAAAGGTAAACATTTAGGAAAAAATAAGGAAATATTAATGGAATGCATTGTTCCGCCATTAAAAGGCTGGGAAGATGCTGGGTGCAATATTGACACTGGGATGCCTGCGAGTATAATGGCACAAATGATTTTCAAGAAAGTTATAAATAAACCAGGCAGTTATTCTCCTGAAGACATTGTGCCGCCTAAACTTTTCTTCAAAGAACTAAGAAAAAGAAAAATGGGCGTGTATGAAAACAGCAGAGTTATAAATTAGTTAATTTTATTTAATAATATATTCGCTCGCTTAATTATTAATAATCCTAATTTATTCTAAGCTCGCCTTAACATTTAATTACGAAAACCATACTGACTTTTTCTTAAGGTATAAATTAGTTTCTATTATTTTAGTGAGAAAAAATCTTACTCCACCACAACAAACCTGTTTCTTCCTGTTTTTTTTGCCTTGTAAAGCGCCTTATCTGCGCGTTCCTTGAAGGATTTTTCTGTGTCTTTTTCTTGATGTTGCGTCAAACCGCCGGAAACAGTAATTCCATGACGTTTGAGAGTTTTATCTGATTTTATTGACGCTTGAAAACGAGAAATTATCTTTTTTGCTTTCTCTAAATTTGTTTCTGGAAGGAGAATGAAAAATTCCTCACCTCCGAATCTTGCGGCAATGTCTGATTTTCTAAGTTGTTTTTTTAAAACCAAAGCCAAGCGCTTGAGAAGTTCATCGGCTTTTATGTGTCCGTATTTGTCGTTTATTTTCTTGAAAAAATCAATGTCTATTATGAACAAACAAAGTTCTCCATAACCTCTTTGTGCTTTTTCCATTTCCATTCCAAGAATGCTTTCAAAAAACTTGTTGTTGTAAAGTCCTGTCTTTTCATCACGAGTTGCAAGTTCATAGAGCCAAGAAATATATTTCTTCTGGCGGCGATCCGCGTCGCCAAAAAGCTCTTCGATTTTTTCCTTTGTTTTAAGATCAAAAGTATGTAACTTCTTAGGTGTTTTCTTTCCGAGTTTTTTGTCCATGAACTTAAAAAGAAGGAATATTAATAAAGTTTTGTAAAAAGTTTTATAAACAGGATTCGCGTATTTTTGGAATGACCTTTTTTGATTTAGCAAATGTTAGCAGATGGGATATATGGGGTAGTCCTGACTTCCAACAAACAGTTTTAGCTTCAACTTTAGGAGCTACTATTGCGGCTTTTATTATTCTTGCCTTAATTATTCTTATAGCTGTCTACATTTATTTTGCATGGGCATGGTATACTGTTGCAAAGAAACGCGGTCATAAGCATCCTTGGCTTGCGTGGATTCCGTTTGCTAATATAGCAATGTGGCTGCAACTTGGAGGATTTCATTGGGCATGGGTATTCCTATTAATAATTCCTATTTTAGGGTGGATTGCAGTTGGGGCTCTTTTTATTATTTCTAACTGGAGAGTTTTTGAAAAACTTAGATATCCTGGATGGCTGGCTCTTTCCCCGCTGCTTGGTTTTATTGCTGGAGGGCTGGGAACCCTAGCATATGGTATTGTTATCGGATTTGTTGCGTGGAAGAAAAAGAGATAGTATTAATTCTAAAAGAGTAACAAATAGAAATATTTAAAAACTAGGGCTTCTTAAAAATCTCATGGCAGAAAGATATTTTGTTAAGGAAAAAGTAGAAGAAGGATATGCTGTTCTTTATGAAGGCGACGATAGAGAACTTGCCAAGGGAATAACTGAAAATTTACCAGAAGCTGTTATGTCAGTTTATAATTATGATATTAATGTACATGGTGTACTAATTTCGCACACAAAATATGTGGGCGGTGAATTTCGCGGGGTCACAATGAGAGGAACAACTCTTAGAAATCCTTTGGAAACGTTGATACAAAACAATGCTGTTGGTCTTCCAGGACCTGACCATAAATCAATGAGTGAACTGCTTGCAGAATTTACTTCCAGAGAAGTTGAATTCTTGGATAGCCTTGCGCCTAAAGAAGAAGCTGCTTGATTTTATTGAACTATTTCACTTACCAACATCGCTTGTTTTTTTGTAATTTATATAAAGCTTGTTGAGAATTTCGATAATTTTCTGGCGTTGTTCTGCATTTCCAAGCCCTTTCCAATCTAGAAGTACAAAGTCGAGTTCTTCTTCTGTTTTATGCACGGCTTCGGTTATCATTTCTTCTGTAAAGGGAAAGGCGTATTGGGGAATAACATGAGAAATCGCAACATTCGAACGCAGTTGAATTTTATTGAAGTTTGGGCAGTAGTGCGGACCGCCGATTGCAACAGCTATTTCATTGTAAGGATTTGGCTTAAAGTTTTTCAGGGTTTCGGAAATTGCCTTTGCGACAATGAAACCAATACGCTTGTCTGTCCATTCATTTTCTGTAGAGCCGATTTCAACAAAAACACATGGCTTGTCAATTAAGGGACCATGATGCGTCGCTTCGAGAGTCAATTTGTATTCTTTCAAATTGTATTGCAGCATGTTTTCATGCATTTTTTCAAACATCTGTTTCATGAAGAATGCAGAGCTTTTACATACGTGTCCTGGTTGACCGCCAAACTCGGCAGAGCGCCAATTTCCAGGAGCGTGGACAGAAAGTGTCTTCTCGCGACTTTCAGACTTATGCTTAGATGCAAAGACTACGAAATCAAAAGAATTTATTTTTTCAAGGTCTAGACTTTCTGTATGGATTATCTCTCCGTCAACAAGATAAAACTTAAAATCTCCAAACTGGCTTAGCTGGGTTGTTATGTTGATTCCTGCTTTATCGAGTTTCGAAGCCGCTATCAAAAATTTCTCATATGCCATGATTTTAGATAAACAGGCTGGATTTTAAAGTTTATGATTAATAAAAACAGCCCTATATTAGAATAACACATATAAATTTAAATAAAACTGAGGGTAATTTGTTTTATGCCGTGGAGGATTTTAGTCTATGAGTCTGGTGGTCAATACTACGCTCTTCCTTGTGTTAGTCTAAATCTTTACGAAATGGTAAAAGAAGATATACTAAATAAACAAGCTAGATTTAAGGATATGAAGCTCATCTTAAGTAAAAGTGATCTTCCGGACGAGAAATATGATGACATAGGAGAAAAAGTTTTTAAATTGCTTAAGGAAAAAAATGATGGCAAACCTATTGATCTTGAAGGCGAACTAGAGTGCGTGTTTCGTGAAGTTTAATCAAATGATTTATTAATATCTTTTTCCTCTGGTTTTTATGGCCCACTTAATTAATCTATTAATTGGAATCGTTATACTAATTTTAGGCTTTCCCATTGGCAACTATCTTGCAAAGCAAACAAAAGAAGAACTAAAGCAGGGACAATTTTGGTTTAAATTAATAATACTAGCGAGTTTTTTAGGGGTTATCTTAAGCTTGATTTTTAGAAATGATGCTTTGCTTTTTACTTTTGCTTTTATTGCAATTGTTACAAGCAGGAGCTTATCAAAACCAAGAATAAAAAAGAACTCTAAAAGAAAAAATTAGAATAAATTAAAAGAGCTACCAGGCGGCAAGTATTGCGCCTTGGATAACCAAGCTAACTAATCCACCAAGACCATTAAGCCAGAACGCTGTCCAAGGTTTTCCTTCCCAGATAACTGCTCCTAAGGCATGTGTTGCGCTAAATCCGAGCCAAACGCAAAATCCTACAACAACTCCTGACCATAGTGTTGTTACGTTTGCCCATCCAATAATCACACCAAGGACATATGCCAAAACAAGGGCTCCAATAAATGCGAGCAGATATGACCGAGTAACACTTGTTTTCATTGACTTCATCTTCTGTGGCGTCATTCCAGATAACTTCATCCAGGCTTTACCGAATAATGGACCATACCACAAAGAGCCTACAATCATGGCTGCAATTGCCGAGACCAAAACAGCCCACAAATTTACACTTTCTCCTAAAACCATTTTCCACCTCCTTTGATTTTAAGTTTAAGAGCAAAAGATTTATAAACTATGTCACCAATATTTATGTGTATGAAAATTGGTAAGGAAGAAATTTTGAGAATAAACAAAGGATTTGGAGGAAATTTAAGAAGTGATTCTAGCTTGGACTATGCTTTAGATAAATTAGGCAATAAAAAACTCGGAAACTATAAAAAATTAGCTTATCTATTAAGATCAATTTTGGTTGATCATCCTTTTTCAGATGGGAATAAAAGAACAGCAGCTTATGTATCATTAAGTTTTGCTCACGAATTCAAAAAAGGCGTGGATCGTGATTTGCTTGTACATCATATTACTTCAATCGCAAAAAACAATATTCAGGATATAAGAAAAATTGAATGGAGGCTAAAAAATGCAATTAAATAAAGATATAATTTTGAAGAAATATAAAGAAGTATTTGAAATCTTGGAAAATTATGATAAAACTAGAGAGCTGCCTTTTCAAAGAAAGAGAATAGACATAACTCTCTCAGTCGAGACTATAAACAAGCTTAAGAAATTAAAAGAAAAAACAGGGAAGCCGATATCAAGAATTATAGAAGAAAAATTCTCTGATAATCAACACGCTTAAAAACTGGTTTTTTCTCTTATTTTTATGTTACACTTAATCGGACTTGGTTTGAATCACGAAGGTTTTAGCTGGGTAAGGCAATAGAAAAGGCTGACAAGGTTTACATTGAAAATTATACTGTTGAATTTCCTTACAAATTTTCTGAACTTGAAAAAGAGATTAACCAAGAAGTTGTTCCTGTTGACAGAAATTTTGTTGAAAGCTTTAAGGTTCTTGGCGAGGCAAAAAGCAAGGATATTGTTTTGCTTGTTTATGGAAGCCCGCTGGCAGCGACAACACATATCTCTCTGATTCAAGAAGCTAGAAAAAGAAAGATAAAAGTCAAAGTTCTTCATAACGCTTCTATTTTAAATGCTATTGGAGAAACAGGACTTCAGCTTTACAAATTTGGAAAAACAACGAGTCTGCCAAATCTTGATGCAGATAGTTATATCGATGTTGTTAAATCAAATTTAAGTATAAAAGCGCATACATTAATTCTTGTTGATATTGGGATGAGTTTTAATGACGCCTTAAGAAAGTTAGAAAAAGATTGCCGAAATAAGAATGTTAAGTTAGAGAAGGTAGTTATATGCGAACGGCTTGGGCTTAAAGATTCTCATATTCATTATGGTGATATTAGCAAGCTTAAAAAACAAAAAGCTAAAGCGCCTTTCTGCATAATAATTCCGAGCGAGCTGCATTTTCTTGAGAAGGAAGTTTTGGAAGGTTTTAGCTAATAGACAATAAAAAGTTTTTAATCCCAACAGCTAATTTAATTGAACTTTTGCGGTATTTTCCTAACATTTAAGTATTAAAAATCCCTAATCAAATCATGTTCGGCTTAAATGAAAAGGAGATGAAAATCCTGAAGGCATTAAACACCCCGAAAAAAATTCAGGATTTTCTTAATAAGATCCCAATAAACTTTGAGGAAGATGAAAAAGACACGTGCATTTCTCCAAGAATGGTTTTAAGGGAATGGAAAGCGCATTGCATTGAAGGCGCTTTATTGGCTGCTGTTGCTTTAAGAATTCATGGGGAAAAGCCGCTTGTTGTTGATTTAACTTCTGTTAAAAAAGATTTTGATCATGTTATCTGCGTGTTTAAACGTGGCAGATACTGGGGGGCAATAAGCAAGACAAATCATGCTGTTCTTCGTTACAGAGAACCTATTTACAAAAGTATAAGAGAATTAGTCATGAGTTTTTTTCATGAATATTTCGACGATTCTGGCAGAAAAACGCTAAGAAGTTACTCGATGCCTGTCAATCTGGCGAGATTTGATTATCTTAACTGGATTATCTCTGAAGATGATTTATGGTATGTCGATGATTATCTTGCAAAAGTCAAACACTTTCCCATATTAACCAGAAGCCAGATTTCCGGTTTAAGGCTCGCAGACAAGCCAGAAATAGAAGCTGGAAAGATTGTTGAGTGGAAGCCGAAAAAGCTTAAGAAAGTCCGCAAGAAGAATTAAAATAATTTAAAAATGTCAAACTGTTAAAATTAATATGTACGATTTTAAGAAAAGTGAAGAAGGAGTTTTGAAGTTTTGGAAAGAAAAAAAGATATTTGAAAAACTCAGAAAAAAGAACAAGAAAGGAAAAACTTGGAGTTTTATCGATGGGCCAATAACTGCAAATAATCCCATGGGAGTTCATCATGCATGGGGCAGAACTTACAAGGATTTATTTCACAGATATAAGTCAATGCAAGGCTACGAGATGCGTTTTCAAAACGGATTTGATTGCCAGGGACTATGGGTTGAAAGAGAGGAAGAAAAAGATCTTGGATTAAAAGACAAAAAAGACATTGAAAAGTTCGGAATTTTAAAATTTGTAGAGGCGTGCAGAAAAAGAGTTGAAAAATTCTCAAAGATTCAGACAGAACAATCAATAAGGCTTGGGCAGTGGATGGATTGGGAAAATTCTTATTATACCATGACAGATAACAATAATCTTCATAATTGGTTTTTGATTAAAACATATCATAAAAAAGGATGGTTATACAAAGGAAGAGACGCTGTGCCGTGGTGTTGGAGATGCGGAACAGCGAGCTCAAAGCATGATATTGTCACAGAAGGTTACAAAGAAGTAACGCATCCGGCATTATTCATGAAATTTCCAATCAAGGGAAAGAATAATGAATACTTTTTAATTTTCACAACAACGCCATGGACTGTTCCTGCAAATGTTGCAATTGCTGTAAATAAAGACATAGTTTATGTGAAAGCAGAACAACAGAATGGCGAACGTTATTGGATTGCTGAAAAAAGGCTTGGTGAATTGAATGGGAAATACAAAGTCGCTGAAAAGAAAAAGGGAAAAGAACTTTCTGGATTGTCTTATGAAATGCCTTATAAAAACTTCTTGGAACAAAAAAAATCTCTTCATAAAGTTGTCTTATGGGAACTTGCTTCTGAAGAAGAAGGAACGGGAATCGTTCATATTGCGCCGGGCTGCGGGACAGATGATTATGAACTAGGAAAAAATTTGCATCTAAATGTTATTTCTCCTTTGGATGAGGCAGGAATTTATTCCTCTGGATTCGGAGATTTTTCAGGAAAGAAATATTCAGAAGTAAATAAAGAGGTTCTCGCTGATTTGGAAAAAAGAGACTTTTCTTACAAGATAGTTCCTTATAAGCATAGGTATCCGCACTGCTGGCGCTGTGGTAATGAGCTTGTTTTTAGATTGGTTTCAGAATGGTACATAAAATGCGACGAAATAAGAAAAAAATTAATTGAAGAAAATAAAAAAGTCAATTGGTATCCAGAATATGGAAAAGTAAGGCAAGAAGAGTGGTTCAAAAACATGGGGGACTGGCTAATTTCCCGTGAGAGATACTGGGGCTTGCCTCTTCCGATTTGGGAATGCGAAAATCCTGGATGCAAAGAGGTTTTTGTTGCGGGGAGTTTACAGGAATTAAGAGAGAGGGCTATTGACAAGAAAAAAGTTGATGGCCTTAAAGATATACATCGGCCTTGGATAGATGAAATAAAGGTAAAATGCTCAAAATGCGGCAAAGAAGTCTCAAGAATTTCTGATGTCGGAGATGCCTGGCTCGATGCTGGAATTGTGTCATTTTCCACTTTAAATTATTTAACAGACAGAAAATATTGGGAAAAATGGTTCCCTGCTGATCTGATATCTGAAAGCATGCCCGGACAGTCAAGAGGTTGGTTTAATGCACTAATGTGGGCGAGCATTGCAATAACTGGAAAGGCTCCGTTTAAGTCTCTTTTTGGATATGAAACTCTTAAAGACGAAAAAGGCGAGGAAATGCACAAAAGTAAAGGAAATTCAATACCATTTGACGAAGCAGCTGAAAAAATTGGCGCAGATTCAATGAGGTTTTTATATTGCCTTCAAGATCCAAGCCAAGACATGAGATTTGGATTCCATGTTGCAAAAGAGCCTAGAAATAATCTTAATATTTTTTACAATCTTCAAAATCTAGTGAAAAATTCAAAAGAAACCAAGATAAGCCGGATAGAGGATAAATGGATAATGTCAAGATTAAATTCTCTTGTAAAAAAAATAACTGAAGAATTAAATGCGTTACATCCACATACCGCAACGAGAGAATTGCAGAATTTTTGGCTGAATGATTTTAGCAGGGGGTACATACAATTTGTTAGAGAAAGAATTTCTGCTGAGGATAAAGAAGCTTTGTTTGTTGTTAAAGAGGTTTATTTAAGCCTATTGGAGCTTCTCGCGCCTTTCTGTCCTTTTATAACAGAAAATATCTGGCAAAGCTTAAGAAAAAAAAGAATTGTTAAAGAAGAAAGCGTGCATCTAAGGAGTTGGCCAAATGCTAATAAGAATAAAATTGATAAGGGACTAGAAAAAGAATTTGGAAATGTAGTAGTTATAATTGAAAAAGGCTTAGCAGAAAGAGACAAGGAAAAAATAGGACTGAGGTGGCCGCTTAAAAAAATGAAAGTATTCATAAGGACAAAAGAACCTTACAATCAATTTTTAGATATAATAAAGTCTCAGTTGAATATTAAGGAAGTAGAGTTCAAAATGCCAAAATTAAAAAAAGATGAAAGTTATACTGAATATGTCGAGCTCGACACAAGGCAAACACCCGAGCTTGAAGCAGAGGGTTATGCTCGTGAAATGTCTAGGCTTGTGCAGGATTTCAGGAAAAAACTTGGGCTGCAGAAAAAAGACAGAATTGAACTTTTCATAATCACCGATGATGATTTTAAAAATATCCTTGAAAAACAAAAATCCTTCATAAAAGAAAGGACAAACGCAAAAAAACTTGAAATTTTCAAAAGCAGTACGGAAAGATTTAAAAACAAAACTGAGTTTAAAATAAAAGATAATAAGGGCTCAATCGCGATTATTGTTACCAACAGGTAATCCTTAATCGGTTACTCTTTTATCATAACAATCTTTAAAAAGAGGATGGGCAATTAGAAATATAATATGATAGTCAAAGAAGAATTTTTAGGCAGGCTTAGAAAAATATTTGATCTTAATCTTTATGAGGTTAAGGTATGGGCGGCACTTCTTTCTCGTGGAACTTCGACTGCTGGAGAACTGAGCAGCATATCTGATGTTCCTAGGTCCAGAACATATGATATTCTCGAGAGTCTTGAGAAAAAGGGCTTTATTATTATGAAGCTTGGCAAGCCGATAAAATTCATTGCACTAAAGCCGGGAGAAGTCGTTGAAAGAGTCAAGAAAAATCTTATGGTTGATGCAAAGGAAAGGTCAAAGCGTTTGGAAACGTTGAAGGGTGATGAGGTTCTTAATGAATTGAATTCTCTGTTTACTAAAGGTGTGAAATTTGTAGAGCCTTCTGACATGTCTGGAAGCCTGAAAGGGCGCCAAAATTTGTATAATCATCTTGATATGATGGTAAGAGATGCTGAAAAAACAATAACCATCGTAACAACAGCAGAAGGTTTGAATAGAAAGATGGAAGTCTTAATGCCGAGTCTTGAAAAATGCAAGAAACGCGGCATAAAAATAAGAATAGCTGCTCCAATAAATAGTAACAATATAAAAGTTGCAAGAGAGCTTAAGAGAGTTGCAGAAGTAAAAAACATGGAAAAAATAAAAGCAAGATTTGCAATAATTGATTCGAGTCAGTTGATGTTCATGCTTCTCGACGACGAAAAATTCCACCCTAATTATGATATTGGGGTTTGGATAAACACAGACTTCTTTGCCGGTGCTCTAGAGCAATTGTTTGAACTTGCCTGGCATGAAATGAAGACTGTGAAGTGATTGATTCTAGAGAGAGATTGAGTAAAGAAGAAATAAAGGGAATCGAAACATTTAAATAATAAGTTATACAAAGTATAATTATGACAGTTATAGAAACAAAGGTTAAGCGCTGGGGGAATTCATTTGGCGTAGTAATACCTATTGAAATCATCGAGGAAGAAAAAATTAAAGAAAACGATTCTTTAAAATTAATTGTTTTAAAAGATTCGAAAAACGCCTTCAAAGAAACTTTTGGTATGGGAAAAGGTAAAATAAAAAAATCAGCGCAACAAATAAAAGATGAGCTCAGAAGAGATCTTTACAATTAAAGAAAAAGCTTTCTTTTTTGATACCTATGCTTTTTATAAGATATATGAAGGAAGTGAGAGCTATAAAATTTATGGCGATAGCAAGATTATAACTAGTAAATTAAATCTTTTTGAGATTTATTTGGCTTTGCTTCGAGAATATGGAGAAACCGACGCCGACAAATTTTTTAATATCTATTATAAATTTGTAAAAGAATTTGACGATAAAGTTATTAAAGAAGCTGCCAAACTAAAAAATCAGCTGAATAAAAGAAATGTATCAATGACTGATTGCATAGGCTATTGCTTTGCAAAACAACTTGGAGTTAAATTTCTCACTGGAGATAATGAATTTGAGAACTTAGATAACGTTGAATTTGTTAAATAAAAGGAAGGCTAATGTCTATACCTAACCGGCGGAGAAGTTATCGTGACTTCGTAATCTTCTGTAGCCAATCTTGCTGAACATTGAATAGGGTCTGTTAATGGTCTATATTTATCTTCCCATCTTTGCTGAGCCGCCTCAATTTTAGATTGAACTCTTGGATTACTTAGAATTTGCCTTACATCTCTAACTCTTTTTTCTATGTCTAACCTTTGCATTTTTCACTAAACTAAATTTTCAAATCATAAAAACATAAATTAAAAAAATAAAAAAATAAAAATTGGAAGTTAACTTCTTGCTAAGCTGAAGACGTTTTTTACCGCTACGATAACTGTAGCTGGTACGAATATTGCAAGTAATGCATCAAGTATAGCTCCTACGTAAGGTAAACCACCGAGTAAGTTGCCACCAAGAGCGCTTGCAATTATCAAAACTGCTCCAGACATTAGGAATGGTGTTACTTCTCTATCAGCAACATTGAGTAATCCTACAATAATTCCGATAACAACCAGAACCATTGCCCATGTTCCTGAAACCGGGCCTAAAAATCCGAGGACTACGGCTAGGATAACTCCTATAAGAAAAGCCCATCTTCCTAGAACGTCCATACCACCTTGTTTTGCCATCTCAACCTCCTTTTATTTTATATCTAACTAACGATTTCTTTAAGGGAAAATGGTTTAAATAGGTTTTGATTTTGAGAGATTTGGGATCTAAGTTTTTGCTATCTTATTCCACAAATACTTATGATATTTCCGGTAATTATCTGCCAGTTCTTTGCTTTCGATTAAAAAAGCAAAAAGATTTTCACCATAAAGAAAATTAACGACCTTATTTCCATAGGTACATATAACTGTGGGGTTTCCGCTGAACTCTTTTGGAAGGAATTTTAATTTTTCTAGAGCTAGAGGCTTAACTTCTTTTTTTAATTCATATCTTATTAAATTAATGAATCTAATTTTCTTTTTTATTCTTCTTCTATTCCAATTATCAAAAAAGTATGGAAATCTCTTAGGAACATATCGCCCAGAACCAATCCAATGAATTTCCTTATAGTTAAGCATATCTTCCCATACAGCTTTTATTCCCTCATCTCCCCTATAAACTTCTGCGTTTATTTCAACTTTTTTAGAATTAAATTTTTCAATAAGGTAGGGAATGTCTTTGCTTACTTCTTGCTTACTTTTTTCAAGATCATGTTTTTTCTCTTCAATATAACCAACTATCTTATTAGGGTGGCTAATACCATAAGATTTTCTTTTATTTTCGGTGATATAAGAGACTAAACCTCTTTCAACCAATTTGTTGAGTATATCATAAATATTTCTTCTTTCTATCCCTGTTTTTTCATGGATTCTGTTTACAGGGGAAGCCCCTAGATTAAGTAAAGCCATATACACTTTAATTTCTCCTTCTGACAATCCAATTTTCCTAAGAGATATTTCAATCATAGTATTTTTAGTATTATTTGGTATATAAAATTAATGGTATTGTTATGATACCACAAAGATTTAAGAGCATCGCGTATCAAGGAAACATATGCACCTAAAAAAGTTTATGTGGCCTTTAGCACTAGTAGCATCTCTTTTACCCAGCAAAGTTAGTGGGCAGACTATTTTTCAGGGTTTAAGAGGACCGACAAATTTGCAGTTAGATGAGAGGCTTTCTTTCTCTAAAAATGAGAATGGTGTTGGCTTGCTAACTAATATTTTGATATTAAAATATTGGGATGGAAGCAAATTTGGAAAATTTGGTTTTGTTAGTATACCCTACAAATTTATAGATTCGCCAAATGGTTCTGGAAGAGGATTTGGAGATGTTTCTATTGGTATTGGCCCAAGAAGCAGCATTAAAAACTTAAATCTAATTCCATATTTTTCCTTAACTTTTCCAACTGGGGAAAGTAAAAACATTGCCACAGGAAATGGGAGAATAGACAAAAAAGCCGGCATAGCAATAACTTATTTATTCAACAATAAGAATGCCGAATTAACCTCTTCATTTGAATATAATAATACCGGAAGAAATCGTGACAGGGTTAATCCGCCAAATGAGGTCTCAATGGGTTTTGTAGCCGGCTATAAAATGGGCAGAATAAGAACTGCAACAGGCCTAGTAGATTTAGTTAAGGGAAATGGAGACTTTTTATTGAATTTGAGAAACGGCATAAGATATACTTTATCTCCAAAATTACATTTTGAATTGTATGGTGATTTAAGCATTAAAAACAAGGCAATTCCAAGAAATAAAGGGGTAAGTACCTTTGTTAGGTATAATTATTAGGGCTACATTTTCTCGACAGTTTCTATTCCAAGTAACCACAAAGCGTTTTTTAAAACCTGTCTGAAAGATTGTACAAGAGAAAGTCTAAATGCTTCCTGTTCTTCTGAGCCGATAACCTTGCAAGCGTGATAAAACTCATTAAAAACTTGTGCTAATTGGTAAGAATAATTTGCAATTAATGAAGGATTCAGGTTTTTATAAGCACTTAAGACAACTTCTGGAAATTGTGAAAGTTTTTTTACGAGTTCAATTTCTTTTTCTTCCAAATCATGAACTTCAAATTTTTCCAATTTTGGCTCCTTTTTCAAAATTGAAGAAGCACGGGCATAGCTGTAAAGAATGTAGGGGCCTGTGTCGCCTTCGAAGTTCAAAGCCTCGTCAGGATCAAACTGGATTAATTTATTTGGAGAATTTTTCAGAATTTTGTATTTTAAGGCAGCTATTGCAACAACTTCTGGATTGCCTTTTGTTTTTCTTTTTGTTATTTCTTTTTTTGCCTTGGCCACAAGATCGTCGAAAAAATCTTCCAAAAGGACAACGTCTCCTTTTCGTGTTGACATTTTTTTTGATTTGCCCTCTGAGTCAAGAAGGTTTATGAAAGAGTAGTGAACAACCTCTGGCGAACCAGAACTAAGAAGTTTCAAAGCCTCTTTAAGCTGCAGAAAGTAAAGTTTCTGGTCCTCGCCAAGGACGATCATGTTTTTTTCAGCTATCTGCATTTTTTCCATAGTATATGCTATGTCCCTTAGAGGATAAAGCCCTGTTGAATCCGACCTCGTCAAAACAAGAACAGGGGATTTCATCATGCCCTTTAATTCTGTATTGGACTGGTCAAGGTAAAGCCTGTTGTCCTTGTCTTTACGAAGCTTTCCTGTTTTCTTCAGGGCTTCGAGAATTTCTTTTGATCTTTCAAGGTAATTTGATTCATAATCAAAAAATTCGTATTGAATTCCGAGCTTCTTTAGAATTTCACTTTGCCCTTTAACGCATGTCCTAGTGATTTTTTCGAATTTTTTCTCGGCTTCTTTGTCTCCGGACTCGAATTTTTTCAGCCAAGAAAAAACTTTTTGCTCGAGCTTCTTGGATTTCTCAACTTTCTTTGAGATTTCAATGTATTTGCCAAGCATCTTGTCGAAACTAAGACTCTCTGCATTGGCAAGGACAAGCATTGCTATCTGTTTTGAAACATCATTGACGTAGTAATGCGTCTCTGTTTTGAATCCGAGGAAATCAAGAATTTTCACGATGCTGTCACCTATTATTGCGTTTCTCGCCCTTCCGACATGTGGAGAGGCATTCGGATTTATTGAAGTGTGTTCAATAAGGGCTTTCTCTTTTTTTCCAATATTTGCTTTACCGAAATCATCTTTTTGGCTGAGAATCTGGAAGACAATCCGCTTTGCGAGGGCTTTTCTGTTTACGAAGAAATTTATATACGGGCCTTGTGTCTGGATGTCTTCAAATTCCACAGAAGCATTTCCTATTTTCTCGCGGAGTTCTATTGCAATCTGGGAAGGATTGTCTTTAAGCTTTTCTGCAAGGAAAAAGCAGGGAAAAGAATAATCCCCCATTTCAGAACTTGGCGGAATTTCAATGAATTTTTCTATTTCCGCTTCAGATAAATTAATACCCTTTTCTTTCAGCGCTTTTTTTAAAATGCGGACTATGGCTTCTTTCATATAAGTTAAACAGAAAGATTGTTAATAAAAGTTTTCTTATGGGCTTATCACAATAATGTTAATAAATTACGTTTCATTATTTAAGATATGCGTAAAAAAGTTTCGGGACCTGTTTTTAGTGATGAACAGGACTTAAAATTTGTAAAAAGAACAGAAAAAGCTTGGAAGGAATATAACCAAGGAAAATTCAAAAGAATGTCTACTCAAGATTTTCTTAAAGAAATTAGAAGTCTTAAGTAACATTAAATGATAAAAGAGGTTATAATTTTTCTATAAAACAAGAAGTTTTTTAAGGCTGTTCGGTTTTGATTTTCTAATGAGGGAGTGCCAGAGTCCGGTCAAATGGGTAGGACTTAAGATCCTATGGCTTAGTGCCTGCGCAGGTTCGAATCCTGTCTCCCTCATATATTTTATCGAGTGAAAATGCTCTTTTCTATTGATGAAGTGTAATTTCATAATGACTACATTACCGCAAAGTTTATAAAAGCCCCTTTCTCAGAGAATACATGAGAAAATCATTGTATAATTCAATTATTCCTGCGGCTATGATTGCATTAGGAAGCTTAGGTTATAATTCTGCAAATGCGCAGCAAGCTCCAGATTCAACTAAAAAACAGTCACAAACTCAAACTTTTAGAAATTTAATTTATTCTACAGATTCTGAACTTAACTACTCTGCTTGCGGCGACGGGGTTTTATTAAAAGATTTTGTTCATAATTTAAAACTTGAGCCAGATACAGACATCGATATAAAAAAGGCATTTAGGTCTAAAAAAGGACAAGTTACTCTTACTGCCGTAGGCACAAAAAGAGGATATACAGATATATTATCATATTTAGGGAAAAGCGAACCTATGACAGATAGAATCAAAGCGTGTATAGATTATTTCAGGGGACTTTCAAAAAGTACTGAAGATAGTGATCCAAAATCAGTAAGTTTGCTTGAAAAATCTCTTAGAGACGGAAAGGTTGATAGGGGGGATTCACTTTTTAGCGGCGGACAAGAGAGGATTAAAGATGGAAGATATATTTTTGTCGTAAGAAGTCCAGAAGTTGTTGAAAATGTCGGAGGAATTCGGACTGTATACCAAGCAAATAGCATCCCTTTTATAGTTGATGTTAAAACTGATTCAGATGGTTATGCAAAGCCAAAAGTTAATGTTGACAGTTTGGAAGAGGCTATCAGAGATAGAGTATCAAGACAGGTGAGAGATAGTTTGGAAAGAGAAAAAGTTGCAAGAGACAAATTTGTAAGTGATAGTATTAAAGAAGCTGACGCAGAAAGAGCGAGGGAAAGAGGAAAAGTAATTGTTGGTACAAAACCATATGGGCCAAGAAAATCTCATGGAAAAGAAAAATTAAAGACAAGATATGGATTTGAAGTTGGGGCTGGAACAAATTTATCTGGAGAAAATGAATTAGAAGGAATTGTTGGTGGTTTTGTAAATATTCCTTTGAGCAAAACAATTAGTGTTGGAGGTTACGGAGATTTTTATGTTCTAAGAGGAAATCCTATTTCTTCTGGCAGCGTAACAGATACTTTGTTTAGAGGAGTTGAATTGATTGGTCCTGGTACTTACAAACATAGAGTAGATAGAACAACAACAAAAACTGAAGACGATGCCAAGGTAGAGTTAGGAGCAGAATTTTCGTTCAGATCAGAAAAATGGGTATTTCCGGTAAGAGCTGGAGTAGTTTTTTCCGGAAGAGAAGAGACAATTGAAGGAGAAAGCGATGTATGGCATGAAAGAAACAAGAAATTATTGGGAAAAAGAGAAACAATAAAAGGAGATCCTATGGAAGGAGAATCAAGCAATTCAACAAATTTTTCATTTAGCTTTGGTGCAGATTATAAACTTACTAAAAATTTCTCTGTTGGAACTTCTTTTAACAGAACTGGAGAGAAAAATAGCGGAAGATTAAATTTGAGGTATACATTCTAATGAGAAACAAACTATTAATTTTGCCCTTGGCATTAATCTTCTTAGCCGTGCTTGTTTCTGCATCAGGAAACAGCGTAACTGTTTCATTATTTTATGATGCGACAACTTCAGACAGCCTTCAAATAATGAATGGCGATGACGTTGGAATAGTTGTTAGTGCTGATTCTATCTTTGAAAATAGCATGAATGTAAGAGTGGATTTTCTTGGCACTTCTGAAACAAATCTTTTAGATGTTGACACAATACAAGATTCATATTTCAAACATATGGTTTTCGGACAAGAAGTATATCTGTATCCAGGAACATACTCAATAAAAGCGACTGTAACTGGTTCGCCAAGCGGAAAAACTGATGTTGATTATTTATACCTTGAAGTTTTAGCGCCAACGCCACAAAATAGATTACCAGTTATAACATCGACGCCTGTTACTCAGGTTAATGAAGGTGCAAACTATGCTTATGATGTTCAGGCTACAGATGCTGATGGTGATACATTAGTTTATTCTTTGACAACAGCACCAATGTGGCTTTCAATAAATTCTCAAACAGGATTGATAACTGGAACAGCACCACAAGTAAGCGCAGATACACAGTATAATGTTGTTGTTAGTGTTTCTGACGGAAAGGGTTCTGTTACACAATCTTATGTTTTAACTGTGAAAAACGTTGTTGTGCCGCCGGTAAATAATCCACCAGTTATAACTTCAACTCCAATAAGTCAGATTAATGAAGGACAAAATTATGTGTATGATGTTGACGCAACTGACGCGGATGGTGATACTTTAGTTTATTCATTAACACAGAAACCAAGCTGGTTGTCAATTAATTCTCAGACTGGACTTATAACAGGCGTGGCTCCTCAGCTAGATGCTGACTACGAATTTATTGCAACAGTTAAAGTCTATGATGGAAAAGATTTTGATACTCAAGTCTTCACTATAACTGTAAAGAATGTTCCAACACCTCCAGTAAATCATCTTCCGGTTATAACATCAACACCAGTTACGCAGGTTAATGAGGGACAGAATTATGTTTATGATGTTAATGCAAACGACGCTGATGGAGACACTTTAACTTACTCATTGACAACAGCGCCTAGTTGGCTTTCAATAAATTCTCAAACAGGATTGATAACTGGAACAGCGCCACAAGTGACATCAGATACAAACTATAATGTTGTGGTTTCAGTTTCAGACGGAAAAGGAAGTGTAAGTCAAGCATATACTTTGACTGTAAAGAATATTGTTGTGCCACCACAAAACAATTTACCTGTAATAACTTCAACACCAGTTACACAGGTTAATGAAGGACAAAATTATGTTTATGATGTTAATGCAAACGACGCTGATGGAGATACGTTGGTTTATTCGTTAACACAGGCTCCGAGTTGGTTGTCTATTAATTCTGCTACGGGGTTGATAACTGGAACAGCTCCGCAAGTAAACGCGGATACACAGTATAATGTTGTTGTTTCTGTTTCAGACGGAAAAGGAAGTGTTTCACAAAGCTATGTTTTAACGGTAAAGAATGTTGTTGTTCCGCCAGTAAATAATTTGCCTGTAATAACTTCAACGCCAGTTACACAG